>NZ_JBFAXH010000001.1:0-262632 GCF_040680755.1 Nocardia sp. NPDC051990
CCTCCCGAGCCACAACAGAGGCAAACAGTCATCAGCTACACCCCACCGCCCTGGGCATCCAGGGCATCAACCCCAGACACTACAAACTTAGGGAACCGTCATGCCGCTGGATTCCACAGCCAAAGAACTGATCGCGGCCGTCCAGGCATCACCGCGTGCGGTCGCGGCACACGACAAGACGGCCTGGGTCGACCTGTTCGCCGCCGATGCCACCGTCAACGATCCGGTCGGTTCCCGCCCGCATATCGGCCGCGCGGCGATCGAACGGTTCTACGACACCTTCATCGGCCCCAACATCATCGCCTTCGAGATCGACCACGACTTCATCGGCTCGGCCACCGTGGTCCGTGACCTACTGATCCGCACAACCATGTCGACCGGCGCCACCGTCGCGGTACCCATGCACCTGCGCTACGACCTCGTCGAGGAAGACGGCGCCTGGAAGATCAGCCGGCTGGCCGCCCATTGGGAACTGGCCGCGATGATCGTGCAGTTACTGCGCACCGGACTGCCCGGACTCGGCGCCGCATTGAAATTGGGTCCGCAGCTGATCGCCAATCAGGGCTTCGACGGCATGTTCGGCATGATGCAGGCCATGCGCAGTATCGGCCGAGCGGGCAAACGCGCTGTGGTCCAGGTGTTCTCGGCTGCGGCGGCCACAGATATCTCGCGAGTTCGTCGCCTGCTCGACGAGCGCACGATGATCGAACTCCCGGCCGGAACCAGGATCTCGCTGGAGGAGTTCACCAATCGAGCGCGAAATATGCAGTGGGACAAGCTGATCGCCGCCGGTCGCATGGTGAGTGCCAGCGTCCGACTGGACTCGGCCCAGGGTGTCGCCTTCGTCGAGTTCGCCCCCGACAGTCGACAAATCACCGCTATCCGCGTATTCATTCACTCGATCTAGCTGGTCCGCGGTGGGCCGCGAGCAGACGTGGTCATCGTGACGAAGCGTGTCCTGGACCGAACGCAACCGCCGCAAATTCGCCGCCTACCGGGTACGCCTCGCCGACAAGGCAGCCATATAAATCAGCAGGCCGGTTCCGAAACCTATGGGGAGCAGAACCTAGTCCGCCCCGTGGGCACTCCACACCGCGTGGGAGCCCGAGTCTCCTACGCGGTAGACCTGGGTGGTCGCCGCGACGCCTGCGGCGATGGCCAGCACCACAGCCAGTACGGTGACCACGCGAGTTACTGGGCGTCCGCGCTCGTCGCGCAGGTGGATGATGATGAGCAGGGCGGTGACGAGCACTAGGGGCACCGCGAAGTAGATCATCGTGTTGCCGAGATTTGCGTGCTTATCGATGGCGGGGGATCCGCCGAGCTTGTGCCGGAGCCACTCTCCCGCCTCGGTCGTCACCGGGGTCAGGGCTACGGTGATCGCGGCCAGCGCCGTGACCAGCCAGATCAGTCGGCGACGGGCCGCGGACCAGACCGCTGACAAGATAAGTAGCGTCGCGGTCAGCGGTACGAAGACGACGATGATGTGCACCAGCAGTACGTGGGCGGGTAGTCCGTTGATTGTCGACATGAGGCACTCCTGAATTTCGTGACCGCGCCGCGGTCGCGGCCCAAGCATCTCCCTCACCTCACGATTCAGCGCGGCACGTGGTTCATCCCGGCGCGTGCCCGTCTTGTCGATCGTCTTCTTCACCCCGCTGATCGCTCTGAGCGTCCGCTTCGTCGAGCGCGCCCGCCGCGCCTGACTTCCACTACTTCCGCCGCCGTTCCCGGTATTCGGGGTCGGCGGCGAGGTCTTCCCAGAACTCGACATAGGCCTGTTCGTGCCGGATGCCGAGCCGCAGAATGCGCGCACGCGAGACCGCGCGCACCTCGTCGCCCGGGTCGATCTCGGCGTGCAGCGATCGATACAGCCCTAGCAGGCGGCGGTGTTCCGCGGCCTCGCTGTTCGCCAGGGCGACCACATCGCCCGGTGCACCCAGATCCGCGAAGAAGAGCTTGAGCTGTGCCGGATCCCGGGTCTCGGCGGGCGGGCTCTGCGGATCGGCGAGCCAGCGCTTCAGTTCGGCCCGGCCCTTGCCGGTCAGATGGAAGAGACGACGACGACGTCCACCCTGCTCGGCCTCCTCGTCGAGCAGGCCCTGTTCGGCCAGGCGCACGGGAATCCGGTAGAGCTGCGCGTGCGGTACCGGCCAGAAGTAGTCGACGCTTTCCTCGAGTAGAGCCTTCAACTCATAGGGTGTGAGCGGTCCGTGCCGGGCGATGAGCCCCAGCACGATGTGGTCCTGCGGCCCGAGATCCGCCATGCCTCCTCCATCTCATTGACACCGTCTCACTGAGACTATATGTTAGTGCCATCGAGACCATATCAATGGTACTATTGAGGAGTTATGGTGCGCGCCTTCGGCATCACCCTGTTCGACGAATGGACCGCGATGTGGAACGGCGACCTGCCGCTCGCGGAAAAGATCATGGCCCCCGAATTCACCCTCCGCTATGCCCAACCGGGCGCGAGCGAGTACGACACCATCCGCGACCCGCAGACCTTGGCCACCAAGGTCGCCGAATTCCGCGAGCAGCGTCCCGGAATCCGATTCACACCCCAGGGCGAGCCGGTCATCGAAATGGATGACACCCGAACGGGATTCGTGGCCAGGCCGTACGGTGCGGTACGCACCGAACCGGATGGCAAGCAGATCGATGTGAGCGGCACCGATATCTTGCGCGTCACCGCCGGGCAGATCACCGAGGTCTGGTCGGTCTCCGGCGGCCCCGCCGGGCGCAGCTTCTACTGACTCAGCGCCATCGGCGGGAGATACTCACCGACCAGAGTGCGGTGCCACAATATCCGCTCGTGCTGGAGTTCGGCGCGAGTTGCGAAGCGGTACAGGTATATTCGCGCTCGCACATATATCGGCGGTGAGTCGGGGAAGGGGCAGCGGCGCAGTAGCCGCAGGGTCGCGGGGTCGTTGCGCAGCAGCCGTTCGACGAAGCCGAGCAGCCAACCGCGGGCGTAGGACGGGGAGATCGCGGCGAACCACATCAGCCAGTCCAACCTGAGGTGGTACGGGGCCCATTGCCGTGGCCATCGCCGCGGATCTCCCGGCTTACCCTTGAACTCGTACTCCCGCCACAGCGTCTCGTCGGTGATATCCGGCTCGTCGGTGCCCTCGAACACCACCTCCTCGCGGGTACGACCGATACTGCCGAAGGCACCGTAGGTATTGACCAGGTGTAACGGGTTGAACGACGCATTCATTCGCTGCTGGCGCGAAAGCAGATTGCGGGCGGGCCAGTAGCTGAGGAATACCACCACGACGGTGCACGCGAGCACCAGACCGACGAACCACGGCGGTGCCGCGGACATCGACGGCGGATCTGGCACGGGCAGTATCGCTTTCGCCGAGGACGCATCGATCGCGGTGGTGGCCAAGAGGATCGTTACCCAGTTCAACCAGGCGAAGTTGCCCGAGAGCACCAGCCACAGCTGCGTGACAATGATGAACGTGGCGGCCACGCTCGCCACCGGCTGCGGCGCGAAAAGTCCCCAGGGCACCACGAGTTGGGCGAAATGGTTGGCCGCCACCTCCACTCGATGCAGCGGTTTGGGCAGGCGATGGAAGAACCAGCTCAGCGGGCCGGGCATCGGTTGGGTCTCGTGGTGGTAGTACAAGCAGGTCAGATCGCGCCAGCAGGAATCGCCACGTATCTTGATCAGGCCGGCGCCGAACTCCACCCGGAACAGCAGCCACCGCGCCAACCACAACACCAGCACCGGCGGCGCGACCCGATCATTGCCGAGGAAGATCGCCAGGAATCCTGCCTCCAGCAGCAGCGACTCCCACCCGAACGCGTACCACGCCTGTCCCACATTCACGATCGACAGGTACAGCGCCCACAGCACCGCCCACACCAGCATCGCCGCCCACAGCGGCACCAGATGCAACGCACCCGCCGCCACCGCGGCCGACAGCGCCGCACCGGACCAGGTGACGAGGGCGAAGAACCGGTCCGAGTAGTGGATATGAAAGATGCTGGGGGCCCGCCGAAACGCGACCCGACGGATGAATCGCGGCACCGGCAACATCCCCTGCGCGCCGATGAGCGCTCGGAATTGCCGCGCCGCCGCCACAAAGGCGATCAGATAGATGACGGCCAGACCGCGCTGGAAAACCAGCCTGCCCAACCAGTACTCGGATTCGGTGAACGATGGCATGCCCGCTCCTTCGTACCGCTACCGCCGCCGATATGGCGCCCGTCCCTCGGGTAGCAGCGGCTCGGGTCGGTTGGATTGCCGGGGGATCGACAGCGTCACCGCGACAGTGCCGAGCGTTGTACTGCGACCGTGGTGGCGCATGATGAACGAATCCCCGGACAGCAGTTGATAAGTCGCGGAATCGCCGGTGATCTCGACGGCACAGCGCGAATCGGACGGCCTGCTGGAGTTCCGGATCCCCGTCGATCTCGATATCGGCGGTGGACCAGAAGTGGTCCAGATACGCGCGCTGCCGGGCGAGCAAGGTATCCCAGCCGGTCTCGAGGCCCGCGGCCAATGCCGCATCCACCTGGGCCCGCAGCGCTGGAACCGAACGCCGGCTCGACCATCCGTAGCCGAGATACTTCGTCAATCGCACGCGCTGGCCCTTCGCGGCATCGACCGCGATCGTCAAGCGCGCCAGATCCTCCTCGGCGTGCACACTGCAGCGCGGGGTCGCGTCGACCTCGAGTTCGTGGTCCATGGCCGCGGCCATGCGCAACCCGGAGCGCCGGGTGTGGTGGACGAGCACCGCAGCGAAGTCACGGGCGGTGCAGAAGTCCGCGACCAAAGGATGGTCCAGCGCCGCGGCGAGCCGGGGATCGCCGTGCGCGATCGGAACCGGTTCATTGGCGAGCAGATCCGATTGGATGACCAGCTCGAGATCGTCATCGAGCGGTTCGACCTCATAGCGGATCGCGGCCAGCGCGCGTTCGGTGAACGACACCAGCCGCTCCGAGCGGATGCGCACGCAGCGACCCGTCGGTGAGGTCCATACCGTGGTGCGCCGCAACGTACCGGACCGAAAGTCCAGCACCCGTTCGTGTTCGACAGCCCTGCCGTAGCGCATATCCATCGGCTCGTCCTCGACGAGCAGCCGGATGATCTTCCCGTCGGTCACATTGACAACGGTCTGCCCCACCTCGGGATAGCCGTATCCCGCTTCGGCATAAGGTAATCGGCGCTTCTCGTAGAACCCGTTGAGGTAGGTCCCCGGCTTGCCGACCGGCTCCCCCTCCTCCAGCGTGCCGCGCAGCCCGAGATGTCCATTGGCGAGCGCGAAGATCGATTCGCTTCGGGGTAATGCGTCGAGCTCCAGTCCGCACCAACGTAATTGCCATGGCGCGATCTCGAAGCCACGGCAATCGGTAGTCATTGCTGTGACCCGAGCTCGGCCAGATCGGTGACAACCACATCCGCCCCGGCCCGACGCAATGCCTCGGCCTGCGTGCCATCGCGCACGCGATCGACGCCGACCACATATCCGAATTCCGCGGACCGCCCGGCCGTCACCCCGGCAATGGCATCCTCGAACGCCGCGGCCTGTTTCGGCTCGGCGTCCAGCGCCTGTGCGGCCGCGAGAAATGCGTCCGGCGCGGGTTTGCCGCGCAGGCCGCGGCGGGCGATCTCGAGTCCGTCGATACGCACATCGACGAACCGGGCCATATCCGCGACCGTCAGTACCTCATGGGCATTCGCCGATGCGGTCACCACACCGGTCCGCAACCCGGCGGTGCGCACCGCGGTCAGATAGGCCAGCGATCCCGGATAGACGTGTACGCCGTCGCGGGCGAGGAATGACAGGAACAGCCGATTCTTCCGATCGCCGAGCCCATGCACGGTCGGCTCGCCCGCCGCCGCATCGGTTTCCTCCTCCGGCAGCGCGATCCCCCGCGATTTCAGGAACTCCCGGATACCGTCGGCCCGCGACCGGCCATCCACATAGCCCAGATAGTCCGCATCGCTGAACGGCCGGAACGGGCCGGGGCTTCGGCCGGCCAGAAACTCGTCGAAGACCGCTTTCCACGCCCGCCGGTGCACCGCCGCGGTATCGGTCAACACACCATCGAGGTCGAACAGCGCCACCGAGATCGTTTCGGGCAATCCGAGCCCCTGGAGATCATGACTGGGCGTCATAACCCAGCGGTACCCGAGGATGGCGGCGGCAAACAGCGCGTGTTCGTGACTATTCGAGCAACTGGTCGTCGAGGATGTCGGTATCGGTGCCGACGGATTCCAGGCGCAGTGCGATGGCGGTGACCAGGGCGTGGACCAGTCCGGTGAAGGCGGTGAGGGAACGCAGGACGGTGAGCGAGCCGGTTCCGACATAGAAGGTCACATCGGCGATGCGAGCCAGCGGGGAGGACGCGTCATCGGTCAGGGCGATGGTGGTGGCACCACGGCGGCGCGCCGACTCGACCGCGCGCACGGTGTCACTGCTATAGCGGCGGATCGATACCGCGATGAGGGCGTCGCCGGGTTCGATATCGCGCAGTTCATCGGTCAGTAGGCGGGCGGTCGCCCCGAGCTGCCGGACCCGATGGCGCACCAGCTGCAGCTGGTAGGTGGCGGCATAGGCGATGGCGAGGCAGCGCCGCAGCCCGATGACGTGCACAGTCGCCGCATGGGCCAGCGTCTCGACCGCCCGGTCCCAGTCACCACGATCGATGCGCGCGAAGGTACGCGACATATTGTTCGTATCGTATTCGGTTATCGCGGTGAAGAATTCGTCGTTCGATGTCGGCGACGGCGCATCGGGTGGTCTTCGTACCAGATACGCCTCGGCGGCCAGTTGTCTTCGGCACAGCTCGACCACGGCCGGATAACCGGGCAGCCCGAGCATGGTCGCGAATCGCACCAGCGAGGAACGATGTACGCCCGCCAGTTCGGCGCTGCGGCCGATACTGCGGAAGGCGGTGCCCTCCGGATCATCCAGTATCAGCCTGGCTATTCGCTGTTGACCGTCGGCTAGTTCGGGCAAGCGCTGCTGCAAAAGGGCACGTAATTCCTGAAAGGTGGTTGGTGCCCTGTCGCGCACAGTGAGCCTCACGATCATTCGGGTACTCGAACGATAGGCCCACACCATAACTGACGGGCCGTAAGATTCTAGTGCCCCAGGGCAACCGCCTCCAACCCTCAGGGGCGCCGTCGCTGTCGCTGTCGCGGTGGCGGTGGCGGTGGCGGTGGCGGTGGCTGAATACTTCGCCAGCTTCTCTGCGCGAATGGATCATCCGGTTGGATGTTCAGGTTCCGCATCCGCAGGCCCGACCACGGATCGTTCACAAGGCCGTCGGTGAGGCCATCGAACATGCGCGCATGCTCCATCTTGGTCATGGCTTCGGCGAGATTTTCGTCGGTCATGTTGTACGCCCACTTGTCGACGGACTTGAAGTAGTCTTCCGCGAGATTCTGTCCGACTTTTTGCAACGTCGCCTTGTCCGCCCTGCTCCAAACATCCGGACCGATCGTATCGAGCGACTGACCACTCCGCACGACCCTGTCGACGTGCTTCACGAAGTCGTCGTCGACGAGTGCATTCGGTATGGGCCGTGGGACGTTGTTCTTGAAGTTGTCGGCCGCGACATGCGCCTGGCCAGCCAATTCTTTGGCCATGCCTGAGCCGGGACGGTTCGCCGCCGCGTGCAAGGCGGCCTCCGCCTTGGCCCGCGGCGCGAACTCGAACGCGTTCGGCGGCGTGGTCGCCTTCTGAATAGCTATTGCAGACTGGATCCTGCCGATCCGGTCCTTGTCGAGACCGAGACGGGTCAGCGAGCCGATGATGTTCGAGGAACCGGCACCCATATCGCCGAGACCATCGCGCGCGTGGGCCGCGCCCACGTGATCGAGGATGCCGCCGAAGGCGTCCGCGCGCGCCAGCGCCTTGGCATCGTACACAGCGCGCGCCGCCTGTCCCTCTTCCGCGGCCTCGCGTGACATGCCCGCGGCCGCGACGAACATATTGTTCAGGTCGGCCCTCTTCCGCAGTCTCGCATAGGGATCCAGCGGTCTGGGTGTCTTCATCGCCAGCCAGGCGACTACCGGGTCGGTATTGGCCGTATTGATATTGCCCAAGCCGGTCATGATCCTGCGTCCCAGACTCCCCCCGGCACGCGAGGTCCCCATCCCCAAAGCGGTGCCGCCACCGCCTCCGCCAGCCGGGCGCCCCTGTATCGCCAGCGCGAACCGGTTGGCGATCCAGTCGTTGCCTCGACTGAGGCCGCGGTTCAGACGTTTGAGCTGGGAAATGGCGATGATCTCGACGGTGCCCGCGATGACGATCACCGCCATGGTCTGCCCCTTCGCCTGCGCGAACAGGTTGCCCATGAACAGCACGTAGATGCCGAGGAAGATGGTGTAGGCGGTCATCCGGCCCGCCGCGACAAAGCCGTCGACGATATTGCGGACCAGAAAGGTCTGCGTCGGTCCGTAGACGAATCCGCCTGCGGCGAAACCGAATATCGACATGAACCCGTGGTAGATCGTGTCCAGGGCGGCCTTGATGACCCGGATGCCGAGCACCACCGCGAAGGCCAACAGGATGCCGCCGCAGATCAACAGCATCAGACCGGTACCGACCTGACCCATGGTCGGATTCTCAGCCTTGGCGTGGGCGGCGGAGTCGCCGCAGCTCAACATGCCCTTGCGGACCCGCTCGTCATCGCCCGCGGCCATACCGGCAGTCCAGGCCGACCGGCAAGCCGGTTGCTCGTCGACCACATGTCCGAAATTCCACACCTGCACCGGGCGGCGGGCGAAACTGTCCGCCAGATCCTGCTGCATGGTCGCCACCAGATTATTCGGATTCGGATTGTTGTTGCCGTTCAGCCCGGCCGCCACCGAAATTCCCAAATCCCGCCCCTTGGCGAGCAATCCGTCCGAGGACAGCACATCGCCGAGCGGTTCGGCCAGGAATAACGGACCGAGCACCGCGACACCGAGCATCGTGACGATCTGCAGCACCGCCTTGGCGTGATAACCACGCATCCAGAACCAGGCGACGCAAAATGCGCCGATCGTCGCGGCGGTGATCAGCAGCATCGGCGTCGCGATCGTACCGGTCAGCCGGTCCGCGACGCCGGTCAGTGCCGAGCCGAACATGTTGAGCCACTGGAAGCTCAGTGCATTGCCGATCAACCAGATCGCGGTCGTCACGATGGCGATATAGCCGATGAATTCGAAACCGAGGATCGCCCAGAGAATCGTCGAGCCCGGATCCAGCAACCCGCCGTGGTCGGTGGCGAAGGTGTAGTTGGCCAGCGGAACCCCGGACGAATCGCGAATGTGCATCCAACTGAGACCGTCGATTTCGGAGACAGCGCCGCCGGTCGCCGCGGCCTGGTACTGCGCACTGGCCACCGCGCCGACAAGTCCGGGAAAGACGAACAACACGAAAATGACGGCAAGCAGCCAACCGACGCGCCGCGGCCAACGGCTGGTACGGAATCGATGCAACAACGTAACGGGGTGCGGACAGCACCCCTTCGGATCCTCGGATCCCGACCTCGGCCGGATCGGCCGCCTCTTCGACCGTCTGGCCACACCCTCAGCATGACGCAACTATTGTTGCGGGGCAATACTTCTGAGAAACCAGTTGTTCACCTAGCGTCCACTTCCGGCGATTCCCAACGACACACCGGTGCGGCGCCGATGCAGTCTCGCCGAAATCTCCACAATCGAGCACTCATCCGCCGCTTGGCGGCCGTAATCGCGCTGAGCGCACCCCTTTTCGCCGCCGCGGCCTTCGCAGCCGATCAAACCCTCAGCGACGGCGACTGGGACACCGCCACCCTCGCCCGCTGAATGACCAGCAGGCGCGATACCGTCGCGGCCCCGCCCGCCTTCCACAAGATCCGTTCGGCGAGCGTGCCTTCGAACACTGCACTCAACATCGAACGATCGGGATCGAGTATCTCATCGCCATTGCCCGCCGCCGGATCGCCGATAAACGCATGCACGAGTATCGGATTGGTCCTCGTCGATACCAACGGCGCATCGGCATTGCCCCCGCTAGTGGGAAATGGCGGAAGCAGTGCCACTGGACACCGACCACTGGACACCGGCCGATCAGCCGGGCTGATCGACGGGCACCGGCGCTTGCCGGGGTGCACCGAACCAATCGGCGAGCGCAGCGCGCAACGCGGGCGCGGCGGTGTCGGTGAGTTCGTCGACGGTTGCCGCCCAGGCAATGTGAGCGTCGGGGCGAATCAGCAGGGCGTCGGCTGGTCGGTAATCGGTTTCGGCGGTATGGATTTCGATGCGATGCTGCCAGTCTCGGGCGATCTCGCGCAGCTCCGGTCGGTCGGCGAGAACGAGCAGTATGGGCCGCGCGGTGTGCGTGAGTTCCGCGACGCTGGTGGCGCCCTGGTCGGTATGCAGGCTGAGGTCGGGTGCGAAGGTGCCGGTCAAGGCGTGTTCGTTGGGGTTGGGCAGCGGGTAGCGAATGTCGGAGCCAGCGATGAGTGCTCCGACGCGGCGCAGCGGCTGCTCGTCGACGAGCAGTTCCTGGAAGACCTCCCGCAGTGCTTCGGCCGCCGGGTCCTGTCCGCGTCGCAACGCCACCTGGGCCCGTGTATGTAGCCGGACGCGGGCGCCCGCCAGGTGGCGTTCGTCGTGATAAGTGTCCAACAGGCCGTCCGGCGCCCAGCCGTCGATATCGGCGGCCAGCTTCCAGGCAAGGTTGACCGTGTCGAGCATGCCCGCATTGATCGCCACCCCCGTGGCGGGAAACAGGTGGGCCGCATCACCGGCCAGCAGGATCCGACCGGCGCGGTATCGTTCGGCCAGCCGATCCTGGAAGGTGAAGCGCGACAGCCGAATCGGTTCGCCCAGTGGCAGATCCACGCCGAGCACGCGATGGACACTGTCCTGGAACTCGGTCAGGGTCAGCGGTTCGTCATCGTCGTATTCGCCGGACTCGTCTTCGGTGGTGAAAAGGCCGAGAACTCCGGGCGTGGTCGACCCGTTCGCGAACAACCCGCGCTCTGTTCGCGTGAATCCCGCGCGGATCGTGTTGCCCCCTGGGACAACGAGGTCGCCGTTGTCGAGCACGGTCACCGAATCGGCCACGGTGACCTGGGCCAGCCGGTTGACCTCCGGATACGTGGTGCCGGGAAATGCGATACCCGCCATCTCGCGGATCCGGCTGCGTCCGCCGTCGCAGCCCACCAGGTATCGGGCGGTCACCTGGTACCGCCCGTCCGGCCCGCGTACGTCCGCGGTCACCAGCGCATCGTCCTGGCTCACCCCGACCACCTCGTGTCCACGGCGGATCTCGGTGCCCAGTTCACGGACCCGTTCGGCGAGCACACGCTCGAGTCGATGCTGTGCGAGCGGCAGCGCGTGCAGCGGTGGATCCGTCAGATGTGCGAGGTCCACGTGCACACCGCCGAACGGGAAGCGGGGCGCCGGAATGGGGTCGGTATTCGCTGCTTCGAATCGCTCGAGCAGGCCGCGGTAGCGCAGCAGTTGCAGAATCTGCCCGCCGATACCACCGGCCTTCGGGATGTCACGGGGCTGCGGGTGCCGCTCCAATATCAGCGGTCGCTCACCCGCAAGACGCAGCTCGGCGGCCAGCATCAGCCCGGTCGGACCCGCACCCACGATGATCACATCGGTGTCGGTCACATGCATTCGGTTACTTCCCATCTCCGCAGGTTCTGGCCTCGGCCAGCGATTCTGCGGTACGACCCGGGTCTTGCCGCAAGTCCCCGGGTGCGTTATATCTCGAGAAGGGAAATGAGTGGGTGCGCCCCGTTATCCCCAGCGGGAGCGGATTTGAACCGACCGGCGAATCAACACAGCGGTAGTTCGTACTGGTCAGCAGTCCCGGCGGAGCCACGACCACGGAGACGATCGCATATATGCGGGCAGACCCGGACGGTCATGCCGACAGACGCGAAGCTATCCGGGTTGGAGCGATCGCTCCAGGCTTCGGGAAGATCATGTGCTTGTTGTAGCTGCACGGATCGCCCTCGATCTGAGTTATGTAGCAGCCCTTGATATTCCAGCTAGGATCGTGTGGTGGTCAGCTGCCACTCCCGATGCGTCCAGCTCACCGGCACCAACTCGAGGAGCAACGCAGACCCGATAGCTACGTGGTCTGGGGCGAAAGTTCGGCGGGCTCAGCTCCAGGCGGTGGGGTGGAGCCGCACGCGGCGTCGAGAAGGGTTGTCGCGGCGGCGCGGGCGTTGGCGGCGGCGTCGGGCCGCCCCGCGATAGCGGCGGTGGTCTGGGCCCCTTCGACCAGGATCGCGATCTGCGCCGCGACGACCTCGGCGGCGCCGGCCTCGTGTACCAGTTCGGCGAGGTATCGCTGGAAGACGTCCTTTTGTTCACGCACGACGCGGCTGACGTTCACCGACCCGGCGCTCAGTTCACCGAAAACGTTGATGAACGCACAGCCGTGGAAGTCCGGCTGGCGGAACCAGTCGTCGAGGAAGTCGAAGACGGACAGGACCTTCTCCCGTGCGGTGACCGCGTGCTCGGCGCTCGCGGCGATACCGGCGTTCCATTGGGCCCTGCGGCGGTGCAGGACTGCGACGATCAGGTCGTCCTTGGACGGGAACAGAAAGTAGATCCGTTTCAGGGATATCCCGGCCTCGCTGCGCACCGCGTCCATGCCCACGGACTGGACTCCGTGCGCATAGAAGAGTCGATCGGCCGCTGCCAACACCCGCTCGCGAGCCGCTGTGTCGTCGATCATGGTCTTTTCCCCTTGCGCCGAGAACGTTCGTTCTCTAGCGTAGTGCACAGTCCAGAGAACGACCGTTCTCCAGCTGATCTGAGGAGTATGGAAATGGCCACCATCGCCGTCGGAACCGAGAACAGCACACCGATCGAGCTCTACTACGAAGACCACGGGACCGGTCAGCCGATCGTCCTCATCCACGGCTACCCACTCGACGGTCACAGTTGGGAGCGACAGAGCCGCGAGCTGATCGCCGCCGGCTACCGCGTCATCACCTACGACCGCCGCGGCTTCGGACAGTCGAGCAAGGTCGGCACCGGCTACGACTACGACACCTTCGCCGCCGACCTCAACACGCTGCTCGAGACCCTCGACCTGCGCGAGGTGATCCTTGTCGGCTTCTCCATGGGCACCGGCGAACTCGCCCGCTACGTCAATAGGTATGGCCACGAGCGGGTCGCCAAGCTCGCCTTCCTCGCGTCACTGGAACCGTTCCTGGTGCGTCGCGACGACAACCCGACCGGTGTGCCGCAGGAGGTCTTCGACGGCATCGCGGAGGCGGCCCGCGCCGACCGGTTCGCCTGGTTCACCAAGTTCTATGAGGACTTCTACAACCTCGGCGAGACGCTCGGCAGCAGGATCAGCCAGCAGGCCGTCACCGCCAGCTGGAACACCGCGACCGGCTCGGCACCGGTGGCCGCCTACGCGGTCGTCCCCACCTGGACCGAGGACTTCCGCGACGACGTCGCCGCGGTCCGCACATCCGGCAAGCCCGCGCTCATCCTGCACGGCACCAAAGACAACATCCTGCCGATCGACGCGACCGGACGCCCCTTCCACGCGGCCTTCCCCGAAGCCGACTACGTCGAGATCGACGGAGCCCCACACGGACTCCTGTGGACCCACGCCGCCGAGGTCAACGAGGCGTTGCTGAGCTTCGTCCGCTCCTGATCACCACAGCTGTCGGCGGGTCACGGTGAACCACACCGTGACCCGCTGGAGGACGCCCGGCGACGCGATCGACAATGCGCGTGCATCGCGCTGACGATATCGGCGGCGTGGGTGCGGTCGGACTCAGAGCTACCCACCACGCATCGTCGTGGAAATGAAAGCGCCCGTCCACTCCCGTCTCTAGCTGACGTTCCCGAATGCGGTTCACACGCACCAAACGAAAAACGGCCCGGAACATTGAGTTCCGGGCCGTTTCCCTAGTAGCGGGGACAGGATTTGAACCTGCGACCTCTGGGTTATGAGCCCAGCGAGCTACCGAGCTGCTCCACCCCGCGTCGGTGAACACAACATTACACACGTCTACACACGGAAGGCAAATCGCTCATCTTCCAGGGGGTTTTCCCTGGTCAGCGGGCCGATCGACAGGCGGCGACAGGCGGGTGCGGTTGCACACAGACGGCACCTAGGGGCTTCGGCGGGCATGCGCCGAATCCGTACTGCCCACAACCGAGCGAGCGTGGCGACGAAAGTCGATCAGAACGCAAGTGAGCAATCGCTCAATGGCTTCAAACGTGACTCGGGCCACTATTTTACAGTGATCCCGAGCACATAACGGTGCCATTACCGAACATTCGGAATCCATGCCGGCGACATTTGCGACCAGGGTAAACATCGATATACGTGTTATTCGCATCATGCAATTGAGAAGTTATCAAGATGTGATCTGCTGAGATTTCTTCGTTACCGTCGAGCCACGGCCCGGATCAAACGTGATGGGCTCGAACTCGAACCGCCGAACACCGGCGACCCTGTCCCGTGGTTCGAGGATCCCCGACACACCTGGGGGCAGGGACCCGGCATTTTCATTGCCGGGGGCGGTGGGCGCAGGGAGGGAATACATCATGTCGAAGCACCGAAAGCTCAGCACCCGCGCCCTCGGCTATGCCGCTGTCACCGGCGCAATCGTTGCCGTCCCGTTCGGTCTTTCCGCCGGCACCGCCGCGGCCGCCCCGACCCACAATTGGGATGGCGTCGCGCAGTGCGAAAGCGGTGGCAACTGGGGTATCAACACCGGGAATGGCTATTACGGCGGTCTGCAGTTCTCGCAGAGCACCTGGGCGGCCAACGGTGGCGCCGGTTCCGCCAATAATGCCAGCAAGGAAGAGCAGATCCGCGTGGCCGAGAATGTGCTCGCCACCCAGGGGCGGGGCGCCTGGCCGGTCTGCGGTCAGTATCTGCGTGCCGGTGAGTCGGAGCCGAGTCCGGCCGTCGCTGAGCCGGAGCCCGCCGCGCCTGCCCCTGCCCCGGTCCCCAACGCCGAGTCCGCCATCGAGCAGGCCAAGTCCGCTGTCTACGAGCTGGCCAAGCGGAGCGGCCTCGAGGGCCCGTACCAGCAGCTGCTGGACCAGAACGGCGCGCTGATCGACTCGTTCGGCCGCTGACGTACGAATCGGACGTCTCTCGGCAACGGCGCCGAGATCGACGTCGTTTCGACGTCAACAAGAACGGCCCCGTCACCCGAACTCGAGGAGAAGCCGGGTGGCGGGGCCGTTCTCGTTCGATCAGCGACCGGCGTCCTGATACGCCTTCACTGCGGCGTCCAGTTCCTCCAGCGCCTTGCCGAAGTCCTGGAAGTTCCCGGACTTCATGGCATTTCGCACATTCTCGATCTTCTTGTTCAGCTCCACGGCCGCGGCATCCTTACCGGTGGACCCGGTCGCCGGTGGCGGCGTGGCGCCCTGAGTCGGCGGTGTAGCGCCCTGTGTCGGCGGCGTAGTGCCGCGGTCCGACGGCGGGGTGGTACCCGGTTTCGGCCTGCTCGTCGGATCACCGCCGAACGGCGTGGCCAGCGACCCCGTCCCCGGCAGCACCTGATTCAGCGCATCGGCCAGGGTGGAGGCGAAGCCGACCTTCACACTGCCCGCCACATCGCGATAGCTCACCAGTACTCGCAGCAGCTGCGGGAAGGTGGCGGTGCCCGCCCCGGTATTTCGCTCGTTGTAGAACGGCTCCACATAAAGGATTCCGCCGTCGGCGATCGGCAATGTCAGCAGATTGCCATATCTGATCTTGTTCGAGTTCGACAGCAGTGTTTTCTGACTGGAGACTTCCGGCGCCGTCGTCATACTGTTCTGCGTTTGCTGCGGACCCTGCGTCTGGGTATCGGTCGGCAATTGCAAGATCGTGAATTTGCCGTAACCGTCCGGATCGGAGCGTACCGAGATGTAGGCGGACAGGAACTGCCGGTTGTAGCCGACCATCGCGCTGGTCAGATTGAATACCGGCTTATTGTTCGCCGACGCATCACCGAGCAGCACGTAGTACGGCGGCTGATTGAAGGTGCCGCCCTCGGTGGTCGGATCGCTCGGCACCGACCAGAAAGCGTTGTTGGTGAAGAACTCTCGCGGATTGTCCACGTGGTATTTGGTCAGCATTTCGCGCTGCACCTTGAACAGATCCTCGGGATAGCGGAAGTGCGCGCGCAGTTCCGGCGAGATCTCGCTCTCCGGCTTGACCGCACCCGGGAACACACCGCGCCAGGCCTTGAGTACCGGGTCGGTGGGGTCCACCTCGTAGAGGGTCACCGTGCCGTCGTAGGCGTCGACGGTGGCCTTCACCGAGTTGCGGATGTAGCTGACCTCCTTGCGCGGCAACAGCCTTCCGGTCTTCTTATCGATGCTGTCCTCGACCGCGCCCTCCAGCGAGGTGGTCTGCGCGTACGGGTAGTTGTCCAGCGTGGTGTACGCGTCGACGATCCACTGGATCCGGCCGTTGACGACCGCCGGATAGGCATTGCCATCGGTGGTCAGCCAGGGCGCCACCTTCTGCACCCGCTCGCGCGGACTGCGGTTGAAGATGATCTTGGAGTTTTCCCCGATGGCCGAGGAGAACAGCAGATTCCGCTCGGTGTACTTGGCCGCGAAGGCCAACCGATTGAACCAGTTCCCGATCGACACGCCACCCTTGCCGTCATAGGTGAACTGCGCTAAGTCGGTATCGTATTCGCGCGGGCGCTGACCGTTGGCCGCGCCAACGATCGCGTAGTCCGGGCTGGACTGCGAGATCAGCTCGCCGTAGTAGATGCGTGGCTGGTCGACCTTGATCTGCTGCTGGTCGGTCGAGTTGAACAGGTCGCTGACCAGGAAGATGGGATAGCCGCTGTCGCTGCTGCCGCCGGTATTGGCGTTGGGGTCCTCGTACTGCGGCCGGTTGACCCGGTTGGCGGGCGCCGCCACGAAGCCGTTGCCGTGCGTGTAGACGGTGTGCTTGTTGATCCAGTCGGTCTGATTACCGCTCAGCGCCGACGGGTGCAGTTCGCGGGCGGCCACGATGTAGTCCTGGGTATCGCCGTTGAGGGTGTAGCGGTCGATATCCAGCGACTCCGGGAAGCCGTAGAAATTCTTCAACTGCTTGAGCTGAGTGAAGGTCGGCGACAGGATATTCGGATCGAGCAGGCGGGCATTAGCGATCGTCGCCGCATCGACCGGAACCTCCAGCGGACTCTTCGAACTGTCGCCCTTGTAGTCCTTGTACTCGATCTTGTCCGAAGTGATGCCGAACGCCTGCCTGGTCGCAGCGATATTGCGTTCGATGTATTCGCTCTCCTTGTCGGCGGCGTTCGGCCGCACCGAGAACTGCTCGACCACCAGCGGCCATACCGCGCCGACCAGGACCGAGGAGAGCAGGAGCAGTGCGGCCGCCATCGCGGGCACCCGCAGATCGCGCAGCACGATACCGGCGAAGAAGGCGATCGCGCAGATCACCGCGATGGACAGCAGGATCAGCTTCGCGGGCAGTACGGCATTGATATCGGTGTAGGAACCACCCGTGAAGGTCGGCTCCTTACGACTGCTCGACAGCAGCTCGTAGCGGTCGAACCAGTAGGCAATCGCCTTGAGCAACACGAAGATGCCGGCGATCACCGCCAGCTGGATGCGGGCCGGCTTGGTCAGCGCGCCCTCGCGGCCGGTCAGGCGCAGGCCCCCGAAGACATAGTGCGTCACCAGGCTCGCGAAGAATGCGATGACCACCGCGACGAACAGCCAGTTCAGCACCATCCGATAGAACGGCAGATCGAAGGCGTAGAACCCGACGTCGAGACCGAACTGCGGATCTTTCTGGCCGAACGAACCGCCATTGAGGAACAGCTGCACGGTGACCCAATTCGACTGCGCTACCAGGCCGGACAGCACGCCGAGCAGCAGCGGGATACCGATGCCGAACAGCTTGAGCCGACTCATCACGGTGGTGCGATAGCGCGCGATCGGATCGTTCGGCCCCGCTACCGGCACGAATACCGGTCTGGTCCGGTAGGCCAGCAACAGCGCCAACCAGACGACCAGACCGACGAACAGCGTTACGACAATGAACAACAGGATCCGCGTGCGCAATACGGTGAGATAAACGCTGCGGAAACCGACCTCGCCGAACCACAACCAGTTCGTGTAGGTGTCGGTCAGCCGCGGTCCCAGCAGCAGCAAGGCCGCCAGGATGATGGCCGCCACCAGCAGCACTCGGCTGCGTCGGGACAACGAAGGTAAGCCGGTGGGGGGCCGCATGCCCACGATGCCACTCTCCAAGGTCTGGCGGCGCTCGCACCGATGTTCTCGGCAATCACACCGCAGTCCAATATTGCAGGTGGTCCTCGAGCGGACCGTCTCGCGCCCACTCTACGGAATCGGGCTTTGACAGTGGCAGCGCCTTCGGCAGCTGCAGTGTTCGCGGCCCATGATGTGCGGTGGCCGTGCCTTCGCGCAGACGCGCGACGGGCGGTGAACTCCTCGCTGGTAAAACTCGCTCCGTCATGGTTCCGAGATGACGCCGCCCTGGATACGTACACGGGGTTGCTGGTGGAAGGATGTCCAGTGTGACCGCAGACCTGCACGCCGAACTCGTCCTCGCCCGTTCCGTCCGTGACGTGGCGGAATTCGTCGATGCCGAGGGTTGGGGCAGACCTCCGCAGATGTTCGCGCTGGTGCCGACAGCGGATCTGGTCGCGGCCGAGCCCGGATTGCTCGATGAGCTCGATCAGGGTAGCGAGCTGACTGCCATTGCGCAGGAGTCGTTCCCGGACGACATCACCGGCGGATCGATGGCGCTGGACGAATTCCTCGCGACCACCAGCTGGCCCGACGCCGTGAGCGGCTGTCTGCTGGTCCAGGAGATCGTGGTGCTGCCGCCGGATGCCGAGAGCACCCTCGACGATGCGCTCACACCGCTGCTCGCCGATCACGAGGCCGCTGATGCGGCCGCGCGCGCCGCGGCCGAGACGCATCCGGGGCGGCGCACGGCCCGACTGTTCGCCGCGGTGCTGCGCACGGGCGCGGAATTGTGCCTACTACAGGTCAAGCCCGAGGACGATATCGACGACTTCGGCGATCTCGACCTGCGCACCTATCCGAATCTGGCGCCCAACCTCATCGAGGCACTGCACCACACGCTGGAGTAAGGCTCAGCCGCAGGAGACGGTTTCCCGACCCGCGTTCAGATCATTGAGGGATTGCACTGCGCCGCTGAGGTTTTCGACCTTCACCAGGCGCAGGCCGTCCGGTGTGCGCTGCTTGGCCTCATTGCAGTTGGCGGCCGGGACCAGAAAGGTCTCCGCACCGGCATCGTGTGCGGCAATCATCTTGTACTGGATGCCACCGATCGGGCCGACCTTGCCGTCCTGATCGATGGTTCCGGTGCCGGCGACGAATTTGCCGCCGTCGAGTTCACCGGGCGTGAGCTTATCGATCAGCGCGAGGCTGAACATGAGACCGGCCGACGGTCCACCGATGTCGGCGAGGTTGAACGTGACCTGCATCGGCGGGCGTGCCCCCTCGGTCGGGGTCAGGCCGAGGTAGCCCTTGCTCGCATCGTCGGGGCGGGCAGCCAAGGTGATCGTCGCGGTGTGTTCAGTGTTCTCCCGCCGGTACGTCACGGTGACCTGACTGCCGGGCGCCTGCGAGGACACCGCGGCGACGACATCCTTGGGTGCGGCGATCGGTGCACCGTTGACGCTGACCAGTTCGTCACCAGCCTTCAGCATCTCCTTCGCCGGGCCGTCGTCGGAGACCTTGCGCACCAGCACCACCGTCGGCAGGTTCAGGAAGTGCAGCGCCGCCACCTCGGCATTGCCCTCGGAATCCTTGAAGTCCTGCTGGTTGGACTTATCTATCTCCTCGCGCGGGACACCGGGCGGGTATACCTCGGCGCGGGGGACCAGTCCGTGCTGACCGCTGAGCCAGAACCCGAACGCCTCGAAGATATTCAGCCCGTCGCGCACCGAGACCGTTGTCATATTCAGATGACCGGTCACCGGGTCGACTTCGGCGCCGCGGACGTCGACGACCTGCTTACCATCGACCGAGCCGAGGGTGTCGAACGTGGGTCCCGGCCCGAGTGCAACGAACGGCACGGTGAGTAGGCTGCCCACCACACCGAGGACGAGCACCGGGATCAGGGCGGCCACCAGGGTCAGGATCCGACGATTCACCTGGACCACAGTAGTGATCGCCGCCGCGCCAGGTTGTGCGAGGCGCGTATTTACCGCCGTATGCGTGCCTGCGATTTCGCGCCGCGCGAACATCGAAGCCCCACACCACACGCGTAGTGTTTGGGGTATGAGCAACCTCCCCTTCGGATTCTCGAACCGCGACGACGACGACCGCAAGCGCGGCGACGAGCCGAGTGGTGCCGGGGCCAACGATCCGTTCGGCTTCGGCGGGGCAGGCGCGGGCGGTTTCGATCCCGCACAGCTCGGACAGATGCTCACCTCGATCGGCCAGATGCTCAGCGGCATGGGGCAGCCCGGTTCGGCGCAATCAGGCCCGGTCAACTACGACGTGGCCAAGCGATTGGCCCGCCAGCAGCTCGGCGCGAGCATGATGCCGGTCTCCGAAGGCACGGCCAAGGCCGTGGCAGATGCCGCGCACCTGGCCGAACTGTGGCTGGATGGCGCGACCACACTGCCCGCAGGCGCCAACAGGACCGCGGCCTGGACCGCCAACGACTGGATCGAGGAAACGCTGCCGACCTGGAAGCGGCTGTGTGATCCGGTGGCCGAACAGATCTCCGGCATGTGGACCGCGCAGTTACCGGAGGAGGCACGGGAATTCGCCGGTCCTATGGTGGGCATGCTCGGGCAGATGGGCGGACTCGCCTTCGGCTCGCAGCTCGGGCAGGCACTCGGCCAACTCGCCGGGGAGGTGCTGACCTCCACCGATATCGGGCTGCCGCTCGGTCCGACCGGCACCGCGGCGCTGCTGCCGGCGGCAATCTCGGAGTTCAGCGCCGGACTCGAGCAGCCGGAAAGCGAGATCCTGGTCTTCCTCGCGGCCCGCGAGGCCGCCCATCAGCGCCTGTTCGGACATGTGCCGTGGCTGCGTCAGCAGGTACTCGGCGCGGTCGAGGATTATGCGCGCGGCATCAAGATGGACTTCTCCGCGCTGGAGTCGGCAGCTCAGAATATCGACCCGATGTCGCTGACCGATCCGTCGAAACTCGAGGAGATCCTGTCCCAAGGCACGTTCGAACCGCAGACCACCCCGGAACAGAAGCACGCCCTGGAGCGGCTGGAGACGCTGCTCGCCCTGATCGAGGGTTGGGTGCAGGTCGTCGTCACCGAGGCGATCGGTGATCGCCTGCCGGGTGCCGGTGCGCTCGCCGAAACCCTGATCCGCCGCCGCGCCACCGGCGGTCCGGCCGAGCAGACCTTCGCGACGCTGGTCGGACTCGAGCTGCGGCCCCGGAAGTTGCGCGAGGCGGCGGCGCTGTGGCGACGGCTTACCGCCGATGCGGGCATCGACGGTAGGGACGCCATCTGGGCGCATCCGGATCTGCTGCCGGACTCGAATGATCTGGACTCCCCCGCAGGCTTCATCGATTCGGTGATCGGCGGCGGCGCGAATGCCTTCGACGATCCGCTGGCCCAATTGGCCGAAACCGAGGCACGGGAAAGAGCCGAACGCGAGGCCGCCAACGGGGACAGCGAATCCGGCCCGAACCTCGGCAAGGACACCGACGCGTCCTGAGACGTGTCCTGTTGATAGACGCGAATTCCTGTGGATTACCACAGGATTCGCGCTGTTCGCCGATGACCTGATCCGCATACTGCTGCCATGACGACGAGGCGGATGTGCGGGCCGATGCTGGCGCCGCGGGTGACGGTACTGGTGCGGCCGTCCGGGGTCGTGCAGTTGGGGTGGGACCCGGAGCGGGCGTTGCTACTGGATCGGACCGCATTGGATACCGATACCGTGCTGGCTTTTCTGCGCTTGCTGGATGGCATGCACAGTCGCCCACAGGTTATCTGGCGGGCTGGGGAGTGCGGCATCGAACCCGAGGACGCAACGGAGCTGCTGGATCGCATCGCTGACGCGGGGCTGTTGCTGCATCCGGATCCGCGGCTGGGACGAGTGCGTTCGGTGCGGGTGCACGGGCTCGGTCCGCTCTCGGACGCGGTCGCGACCGGTTTGCGGCGACTCGGGCAGCGGCCGATCCGTTCGCGTGGGTACTGCCCCGACGGTTCGGTGCTGGATTGGCACGGCGAACTCGTAGTGCTGGCCGATGCGCTCGTCATCGAACCGCGCCTGGCCAATGAGCTGGTGCTGCACGGGATTCCACATCTGCCGGTCCGTATTCGCGATGGCAAGGGCGTGGTCGGTCCGCTGGTCTTTCCCGGCCTGACGAGCTGCCTGCGCTGCCTCGATCTGACCCGCTGTGAATACGACCCGGAGTGGCCGCAACTGGCGAGCCAATTGCTCGGTCGGGTAGGACACGCCTCACCGGCCGGGATTCTGGCGACGGCGGCTTTGCTGCTCGGCGAACTCGAGGCGATCATGCACTGTTCTCCTGAGCGCCGGCTCGACACGATGAACACCACGATCGAACTCGAACTCGATACGCACCGGATCTCGCGCCGGGAATGGCCGCAGCACGACGGCTGTGGATGCCGCCGAATTTTCTCTGGTCCCGCCGGATGAGGGTGTCGATTCTTACAGTCCGCAAGGCAAAGACATCAAAGATTGGCGTGGCGATTGTCCGGGTTCTTCCGCCATGATGGGTTACGTGTCTGAGATCGTGCGCCGTCGCTCGTCCCGCAATGCGAAGTTGGCCAAGATTCCGCTGGGTATCGCCGGACGAGCCGCCGTCGGGTTAGGTAAGCGGCTTGCCGGTGGCGATAAAGGGGAGATCAACGCCGAGTTGAATCAGAAGGCCGCCGAGCAATTGTTCACCGTGCTCGGTGAGCTCAAGGGCGGTGCGATGAAGTTCGGCCAGGCGCTGAGCGTCATGGAGGCCGCGGTTCCCGAGGAATTCGGCGAGCACTATCGCGAGGCACTCACCAAACTACAGGCCGCCGCGCCGCCGATGCCCGCCGAGATCGTGCACCGGGTTCTGGACCAGCAGCTCGGCACCCAGTGGCGGCACCGCTTTCAGTCCTTCGACGACATTCCCGCCGCATCGGCGAGCATCGGCCAGGTGCACAAGGCAGTGTGGTCGGACGGCCGGGCCGTCGCGGTAAAGGTGCAGTATCCGGGCGCCGACGAGGCGCTGCGCGCCGACCTCAAGACACTGTCGCGGATGACCGGTCTGATCACCTCGGTGATTCCGGGCGCGGACGTGAAGCCGCTGCTGGCCGAGATCACCGAGCGCACCGAGGAGGAACTCGACTACCGCAATGAGGCCGCCAACCAGCGCGCCTTCGCCAAGGCTTTCGACGGACATCCAGAGATCGTGGTGCCGAAGGTGGTGGCCAGCGCGCCGAAGGTGATCGTGACCGAGTGGCTGGACGGCACCCCGGTCTCGCAGATCATCAAGCAGGGGGCCGAGGATCCGGAGGGCACGCGCACGCTGCGCAACCGGGCAGCGGCACTGATGGGCAAATTCCACTTCTCCTCACCGGAGACCGTCGGTCTGCTGCACGCAGATCCGCATCCCGGCAACTTCATGATGCTGCCCGACGGCAAACTGGCCGTCATCGATTTCGGCGCCTGCGCGCCCATGCCGGACGGTTTCCCTGACGTCCTCGGCCGGATGCTGGCGCTCGAAGTCGACGAACGCTTCGATGAACTGATCGAGCTCATGTACGACAACGGCTGGGTGATTCCGGGCCGGACCATTACCGATGAGGAAATCGCCGACTACCTGCGGCCGTTCACCGACCCGATCCAGACCGATTCGTTTCACTTCACCCGCAAGTGGATGCAGCGGGTAGCGGGTAAGGCCTCCGACATCAGCAGTCCGAATATGAAGACCGCGCGGGCACTGCAACTGCCCGCGCAGTACGTGATGATCTTCCGCGTGCTCGGCGGTTCGGTCGGCATCCTGGCCCAGCTCGATGCGGAACTGCCGTTCATGCAACTGGTGCGGACCTGGATGCCCGGCTTCTACGAGGAGCGCTCCGCGAGCTGAACGAAGCCGAAATAGATTGGCCGAGAACGCAAACGAGCCGCCCACCGGATCTCACGGTGAGCGGCTTGTTTGCTTTCTCGTTCCTGGGCCCTGTACCGATCGGATTCGGGCCGATCGGATTCGACCGAATCCGAACCGACCGGACAGGCGGCCTCAGCGACCGGAGGGAGGGCCCCGTCTACTGGGGGAAAGGCAGGCACGGATCTCATGCCGAGATCGCGACCTTGCGCGGGCGACCACGGGGGCGCTTGCGGGCGATCACGACACCCTGGTCGAAGATCTCACCGCCCCAGACACCCCACGGCTCGCGCCGATCCATGGCCGCGGTCAGGCAGCCCTTCTGGATGGGGCAAGACGCGCACAGCGCCTTGGCCTGTTCCAACTGGACCGGGCTCTCGGCGAACCACAGATCGGGGTCTCCGGCTCGACAAGGCAGGACCTTTGCGACCTCCCGGGGGCGGGTGGGCAGTGCCACGGTTCGGCATGTCACGTCAGTAGTGGCTTGTGGCCTCTCTGCGGTGAACACGTCGTTCTCCTTCAGCTCGTTTGCAGCGGTACGTTCGTTCGTTCCGCGAAACCGAGGCCGGTGCTGGCTGAAGGGCCGGTAAAAAATACTGGCCACGGTTTCGCGTCGGGCGATCCGTGGCCAGGAGGTCCGGGAGTGTTCCCTACCTAGTTCGACATCTGTGTCGAATCCTGATCACGGTCGCTGGGTGTGCGGTGCGGCGGAGGCGTGCTGCCCGCAGATCTGCCGGTGCATATCCGGCCTCCACTGCGAAGACGCCAGCTTCTGCCGTAATGGCAAAAGCTGGGTGCCAGCCCGCGCTGGGCTTGTCCTTGATGACGACGCAACTCGGGGAATGCATGCTCATGGCTTTGCCCTGATCCCCGCGTACGTCGACACCGGACAGACCGATCCCCTGCAAAGCAGCGAGGATCCCCCGGGAGACAGACATGACGGACGCAGCATTCACCGCAACGCCATTGGCGTTGAAATTCGTATTGCTATTCATAGGTCTGCCTCCCTCCTGTACTCGTGTCGGTAACTGTGCGCGCCGAGATGCCCTCCCGGTGCGTGTTCCCACCATATGTGTTGCCACGCATCGCGACAACCTATTTTCTACCTGCGGTTTTGTGGGCTTGACCGCAGCCGTGACGCCACTATCGCCAACACCTCGGCACCGTATTGCTCTAGCTTCTTCGCCCCGATTCCCGGAATCGCGGCGAGTGCGTTGTCAACGTCGGGCAGTTGCTCGGCGATCGCGGTGAGTGTGGTGTCGGTGAAGATCACGAACTCACGCACCCGCAGATCCTGCGCCTTCTCCGCGCGCCACGCCTGTAGCGCCGCGAGTAGCTCGGCGTCGAGTTCGGCCGGACAGCGGCGGCAGCGACCCAGCATGGTGGCGTAGGTGCCGATCAATGGTTTAGCACATACCCGGCAGGTTGGGCGCACACCGTTCGAGGCGGTATCGGAAATCGGTGCGGCGATTCGCGACGCCGGCGAGTCATCGGGCACCAGGCCGTTCAGGAATCGAGAGCGCCGCCGTGTGCGCCTACTACCCTCGCGGGAGAGCGCCCACGACAGTTGCAGATATTCGCGGGCCCTGGTCACACCGACGTAGAGCAGTCGCCGTTCCTCTTCGAGCGCGGCCTGATCGGCGACCGAACCGTCGTCGCCGAGCACATGCGCGATCGGCAGCGTTCCGTCGGCGACGCCGACGAGGAATACCGCATCCCACTCCAGCCCCTTCGCCGCGTGCAGCGATGCGAGGGTCACGCCCTGGATGGTCGGTGGGTGCCTGGCCTCGGCACGCGCGGCCAACTCGCGCAGCAGGCCGATCAGGTCGAGTGCGTCGTCATGGTCGACCAGCTCTTCGGTCAGCCGCACCAGCGCCAGCAACGATTCCCGGCGCTCACGGGCCTGGGCGCCCGCGGGCTCGGTTGCGGTGAGACCGACTGGCGCGAGCGCGGCGCGCACCAAGGTAACCAGGGCCTTACCACTGCGGGACTGGTCGGGCAGATCCTCGCGGGCGGCCACCTGACGCAATGCAAATATGGCTTGCCTAACCTCAGTTCGCGTAAAAAACCCCTCGCCACCGCGGACCTGATAGGGAAGGCCGAGTTCGGTTAGCGCCTGTTCATAGGCCTCGGACTGCGCATTGATCCGATAGAGCACCGCGATCTCGGCGGCCGGTGTGCCCGCGGCGATCAGCTTCTTGATCGACCGTGCGACCGCATCGGCCTCGGCCGGGCCGTCGTCGAATTCGGCGAAAATCGGTTCCGGGCCGTCGTCGCGCTGGCCGACCAGTTGCAGCCGGGTGCCCGCGATGCGCCCCCGCGCGGCGCCGATCACCCGGTTGGCCAACGAGACCACCTGTGGTGTCGAGCGATAGTCGCGTTCCAGCCGGACCACCGTCGCCTCCGGAAAGCGGCGGGAAAAGTCGAGCAGATAGCTCGGGGTGGCACCGGTGAACGAGTAGATCGTCTGGTTCGCATCGCCGACCACCGTCAGATCGTCACGGTCGCCGAGCCAGGCATCGAGCACCCGCTGCTGCAATGGCGTGACGTCCTGATATTCGTCGACCACGAAACTGCGGTAGCGCCCGCGGAATTCGTCGGCCACGGACGGATAGTCCTCCAACGCGGCGGCGGTGTGCAGCAGTAGATCGTCGAAGTCGAGCAGCAGACCGTCCGGTGTGGCCTTCAACTTTTCGTAGCCGCTGTAGGCCGCCGCGACCCGCATCGGGTCATAGGGCGGCTCGCGGCGGTGTTCGGCCATGGCCGCCGGATAGTCCTCCGGCGCGATGAGAGTGGCCTTCGCCCATTCGATTTCGGTAAGCAGATCGCGGACGGCCTCGGTGCGCGAAGGCAATCCGGCCTGATGAGCGGCCTGCGCCACGATCGGGTATTTGCGATCGAGCAACTGCCATGCCACATCGCCGACGATCTGCGGCCAGAAGTACTTGAGCTGGCGCAGCGCGGCCGCGTGGAAGGTGCGAGCCTGCACCTGGTTGGCCGCGCCGCCGAGTCCGAGTGCACGCAGGCGCCCGCGCATCTCCCCTGCCGCGCGTGCTGTGAACGTCACTGCGAGCACTTGGTCGGCCTTGACGTGTCCGGCGGAAACCAAGTGCGCGATGCGATGGGTGATGGTCCTGGTTTTACCGGTACCGGCACCCGCGAGCACACAGACCGGACCCCGGGGCGCGCGGACTGCCGCGGCTTGTTCGGGGTCCAGCCCCCCGGCTGAAGCGTCAGCCAACTCCGGGCGGGTGGGCTCGCTCGTACTGGTTGCCGACACGACACACATCATGGCAGTGTCCGCTGACAAGTCGGACCCCAAGGGATCCGGTTCGGATCGGATTTGTACCGTTCGCGGGCTCGGTCGCGCGACTAGCGATCGCGCAGCCGGCGCAGCGCGCCGGTGAATGCACGCGTATCGCCGTCGAGCGGGGCGAAGAATTCGTGATCGCAGTTCTCGACCGCAACTATCGCCCGATTCGCCAGTGCCACACCGTCTTCGGTGGGGACGAGGGCCTTGGCCCTGCGGTCGTGTGGATGGTCGCGGCGCTCGAGCAGCCCCTTCTGCTCGAGCGCGCGCAGCACCTGGGAGGTCATCATCGGGTCGGTGGCGGCGTGGGCGGCCAGATCGCGTTGCATGACCGGTTCGTCCCGGCCGGCAGCGAGGTAGGTCAGCGCGGCCAAGAGGACGAACTGCACGTGGGTGAGATCGAAGGCGGCAAGTGCCGCCCGCTGAGCGGCCTGCCAGCGATTGGTCACCTGCCAGAGCAACAGGCCCGGACTTTCGTCCGTCTCGGCGAATCGGCTGCGCAGGCCACTGTCCTCACTCATCTGCCCCCCTTACCACTGGTTCGTCGATCATTGCTTGTGCGATCACGGCGAAATCATGCGCGGTCAGTTCGACCAGCCCGCGGCGCAGCACCATGCCCCAATTCGACATGTTGGTGAGATCCAGTTGGTCGCGCAGGTCGTCGATGGGGATCTCGCGAGCATCGGTCCGATAGTGCACCGCGCGCCGCCACGGCTGGAAGCAGCCGCCGTCCTGTGGATCCGCCTGCCAGACCGGCCGGTCGTCGATGGTGCCGATGGCGGTGAAGGAGCGGATCGGCGCACCGCTGCGCATGCCCGCGCGCGGCGAGTAATAAAGGAACCCGTCGCCGGGACGCATGCGCTCGAGCGGGGTCCGCTTACCGTGGTTGACCTGGGCGATGCCGAGTTCGACACCGCGACGCACATGCTCCAGGGAAACCACACCCAGCCAGTACTTCATACGAGCACCGCCTCGGCCGCGGCAACGAGCGCACGCAGATCGGGCTCGACCGACTTGGCCAGGTCCGCGCCGAGCACCCTGGTCCAGAACCAGCGCAGCGGTCCCTCGATCGAGACGGTCACCGTCACCGTTGTGCCCTCCGTGTCGCTAGCGACCTGGTGGTCGAAGATCAGGCGGGCGCCGATGAGCTTGGAGACGTCGACGAATTCGCGATCGGAGAGCCGCTCCACAATGAACGGCACCTCGGGACCACCCTTCGGCTTCAAGGTGCCGGAGGCACCTTGCGTGAACGGGCCGTCCAGCCGGACCCATTCGGTGTCATTGTTCCATTCCGGCCAGGTGGCCATATCGGCCCACTTGGCGAAGAAGGCGGCGGGCGCCGCGGTCGAGATGGCTTGTGCGGTGGCGATCGTTGTCATGGATTTAGTATGCGCGCTTATTAAATTCCGCGCAAGTCCGATGGAACAGGATCAGGCCGTCAAATGTTGAACGGTCCGTGAGTGACGTGACCCCCGCCTTGACGATGTACTCGACCACTTGGTGCGGCTACTGCCGACGACTGAAGAAGCAGTTGGACGAGTCCGGTATCAGCTATGTCGAGATCGATATCGAAGAGGATCCCGCATCGGCCGAGTTCGTCGGCAGTGTGAACGGCGGCAACCATGTGGTGCCGACAGTGAAGTTCGCAGACGGGTCCACGGCGACGAATCCGTCGCTGGCCACGGTCAAGCAGACGTTGGCCGCGCTGGCCTGATCAGACTGGGAAAGTTCCGTGCGGACCGATCAATCCCGCACGGAACTCTCGCATCTCTTCGATCAGAGCGCGGCCCAGGACTCCACGATGGTGCGCGCGATGGAGATCGAACCCGGCAGCAATAGCCGCGCGCCCTGGTTCTGCGCGGACCAGTCACCGGCGGCCAGGGCTTCGCGCACCTCGGCCCGAGTGAACCAGTAGGCCTCGGCGATCTCGCCATCCGAAAAGAACAGCGGCTGATCGGGATCCGCGATGGCGGCGAAGCCGAGCATGAGCGAGCGTGGGAATGGCCATGGCTGGCTGCCCAGGTAGGCGATGTCGCGCACGTCGAGGCCGACCTCTTCGCGCATCTCGCGCTCGACGCACCGCTCCAGCGACTCCCCCGCCTCCACGAATCCGGCGAGCAGCGAGAACAGCGTCTTCGGCCAGGTGTGCTGGCGGGCCAGCAGCACCCGGTCGCCGCCATCGTGGATCAGGCAGATGACGGCCGGATCGAGCCGCGGGAACTCTTCGTGGCCGTTCTCGGTGACCCGTGACCAACCACCCTTGGTCGCCACGGACGCGGTGCCGTCGGCAGCATTGAATCCGGCCTTGTCGTGCCAGTTCAGCAGGGCCATGGCGGAGGTGAGCAGGTCGGCGGTGAGGTCATCGAGACCGCCCGCCATGGCGCGCAGATCGGTCAGCGTGCCCTGCAGTTCGACATCCCGCACCGCCCAGACATGTTTGCCGCCGTGGATGCCGAGAAATACCGCGGCCGGATTCGGCTCGGCGGACAGGTCGATCGCCGGTGCCAGCACCAGCGCACCGTCTTCGAAGCGGAACTGCCCGCGCTTATTGATGCGGAGCAACTCGGCCTCGGCCCAGCCCTCCTTCAGCGCCTGTTCGTCGGCCCGGATCTCCTCGGCCCGGTCGAGCACTGAACGTGAAAGCAGTGGAACACCATTGAGCTGAAATCCAGAGGCCACGTTTCGAGACTATCGCGCCATGATCACCGGCGTGCGTGCCGGATGTAGAGCAGCTTGTCGGTGGCTTCCAGCGCGTCCACCTCGGCCTGCCCCACCCGGATCAACTCACCGCCGCGCACCACGCCGAGCACGATATCGCCGAGATGGCGTGGGGAACCGCCCACCTCGGACGGTTCCACATCGCGTTCGGCGACCGCGAAGCCCTCTTCGGGAGTCAGCAGATCCTCGATCATCTCCACGACGGTCGGGGTAGTGGTTGCGATGCCGAGCAGCCGGCCCGCGGTCTCGGAGGAGACGACCACCGAATCGGCACCGGACTGGCGCAGCAGGTGGGTGTTCTCGGCCTCGCGAATGGCGACCACGATCTTGGCGCTCTTATTGAGTTCGCGCGCCGTGAGACTCACCAGGACGGCCGTGTCGTCGCGGTTGGTGGCGACCACGATCGAGGCGGCCCGCTGCACGCCGGCCAACCGGAGCACATCGGACTGGGTGGCCGAACCGTGCACCGTCACCAGGCCCACATTCGCCGCCGCCTCCAGCGTCACCGCATCGGTATCGACCACGACGATATCGGCGGGCTGTATGCCGTCGCCGAGCATCGCATCGATCGCGGTGCGGCCCTTCGTCCCGTACCCGACGACCACGGTGTGATTACGCACGCTGCGCCTCCAACGCTGAATCTTGAATGCCTGCCGGGAGCGCTCGGTGAGCACGCTGATGGTGGTGCCGACGAGCACGATGAGAAAAAGCACGCGCAACGGGGTGATGATGACGATATTGGCCAGCCTGGCCTCCGGGGTCACCGGCGTGATATCGCCGTAGCCGGTGGTCGACAGCGATACCGTCGCGTAGTAGAAGGCGTCGAGGAACGACAGCTCGTCACCGGAATTGTCGTGGTACCCATCGCGCCCGAAGTACACCACCAGCGTCGCGGTGAACAGCAGGCTGATCGCGAAGAGCACCCGGCGCACCAGCGAAGCCCATGGGCTGGTCTGGATTTCGGGGATGCGCAGCACCCCGACCAATGCGAAATCCGGCCGACTGGACAGTCCGACACTGCGCGCGCGATCACCGAACACCGGACGCACCCGCCGCCCGTGTGCTCGCCGATCCCACGGCGTCGGCGGTCTCCGGCGTTGCTTGTCCCTCGGGCACGCACGGCAGCCTACCGGGTTCCGCCTGCGGCGCTCGGCCCCGAGGCGAACGGTTGGTGAATCTCTGGATCATTCCAGGGGTGTCGGGGCCGCATTCCGGATGAGTTCGGCCAATTCGTCCGGGCCGGGTAATTCGGCAGGCGCGATGGTGCGTCCGGTGCGCACGTAATGGAATGCGGCGCCGATGCGTTCGAGCATTTCCGCCTCGGTGCCGTGGTCGCGCGCCGCCATCAATCTGGCCCAGGCCAGTCGGTAGACAGCCAGCTGCATGGCGACCGCGGGCTCGTCGGCGGGTGCGGGTTCGGCACCGGTTTTCCAGTCGACCACGATCCAACCGCCGCCGGGTTCGGCGAAGACCGCGTCCATCCGGCCGCGGATCACCGTGCCCGCGATGGAGGTTTCGAAGGGGATCTCCACCTCGAGCGGGCTGCGATGGGCCCACGGTGAGTTGAGAAAGGACTCCTGCATGGCGACCAGCTCGGTATCCAGGCCCGCGTCGGCGGCCGAGCTGTCGGCCGCGCCCGGAAGTTCGTCGAAGCCGAGCAGCCGATCGGCGGCGAACCAGCGCTGCACCCAGGCGTGGAAGGCGGTGCCGCGGCGGGCCAGTGGATTCGGCGGGAAGGGCAATGGGCGGCGCAGGCGGGCGGCGAGTTCGGCTGGGTCGGCGCGCATTTCGACGAGGGCGGTCGCGGCGATCTGGCCGGGGAGTTCGACTTCCTCGGCAATGGCTTGGTCGGCTTCGAATTCGGCGAGGAGGGCGTCGACATCGGCGGCCCAGCCGTCGGGGTCGTCAGGGTCGGGGGAATGATCGTGGGGCGGCGTGGGTTCGGAGATCGATGCGCCGTGCTCGTCCGGGGGTGGTTCGAAGTGGTCGAAGTGCGGCTCGAACTCGTCGAGATTCGAGTCGAAGCCGCGTCGAGGCCGCGAAAAGTTATCCGGGCCCTGCGGATCCGGCACATCCGGGAGGCGCGCGGGCGGTTCGTAGAAATCGTCAGACGGTCCGGGCACATCGGGAAGACCGGGTGGAGGGACATCCGCATACGGGTCGGCCGAGAGCGCGACCGCAGCGCGCTCAGCGGACCGAGCGGCTGTTGATTTCGGGTCGGCAAAGTTGTCGGTGGCAGGGTCTACAGTCGGTGTCATGTCGATGTCATGGGGCGCGCGATCCACGAAATCGACTGGGGCAGTTGCTTTGTCGTTGGGTTCCGCTCGGGCCATGCGGTCCATCGCAGTGCCGCCAGTGCCAAGTTGTGCGGCAAGTTCGACGAGGGCGGCGCGGACCAGGGACGCCCCCTGTTCAATCGGGTGGCGGCGGTTGCCGAGGGGGTCGCGGGGCCACTCGGCGGTTGCGGGGTTATCGGTGAAGGGGTTGACGGCATCGACATCGGGGGCGTCGTCCCAGCGGTCGAAGGTGACCGCGCCATTGGCCGAGCTGTCGGGGGCCTCGCTGGCGTGTTTGAGTTCCAGGAGGAAATCCGATGGTCCCTTCGGCGCGGTGCCGGTTTCGGCCCAGTGGTGGGCGGAAACGAACAGGACGCGTTCGGTTCTGGTGAGGGCGACATAGAACAGGCGGCGATCTTCGTCGATGCGGCGGCGGTCCAGGGATTCCTTATGGGACTTGATCGCCCGCTCCAGATCGGCGCGATCGTAGAGGTCGGCGAGGTCGAGTACGGGGACGCCCTCGGCGGCATCCTCCTGTCTACGGTCACCGCGCAGGGAGGTCGGGAGTTCGGCCAGCGCACCGAGCCAGGTGCCCGAGGCCGCGCCGGACGGGAAGACGCCGCGGGTCACGTGTGGTACCGCGACGATCTCCCACTCCAGACCCTTGGCCGCGTGTACGGTCAGCACCTGGACACGGTCCCGCGCGACTTCGACTTCGCCCGGTTCCAGGCCGTTTTCGACAGATTCGGCGGCGGCCAGGAAGGCGAGCAGACCGCCGAGCGAGGCGCCGGGATCGCTGGCGTAACCGGCGACCACCTCGGCGAAGGCATCCAGATGTTCGCGTCCGGCACCGGCGCCGAGCATGGCGCGGCGGGCCTGAGTTTCCACACCGACGCCGATGGTGCGTTCCACATCCGCGACCAGTTCGGCGAGCGGTTGACCACTGCGCTCACGCAATGCGGCCAGTTCCCGGCCCAAGGCGACGATGCGCTTGCATCCCGACTCCGAATACTGTTCCGGCGGACCAGGATCGGCGATCGCGTCGGCTAGCCCCGCCTGTTCGGCCGGTTCGGGCGCCACCTCGCGCAGCGCCTCGGCCAGTGCGGTCGAATCGGTGATTTCATCGACTTCATTGCCGTGCAGACGGCTGATCGACAAATCCCGGGCGCGGCGGGCGAGCGCGGCGAGGTCCGCGACACCGATGCGCCAGCGGGCACCGGTGAGAATCCGCATGGCCGCGCTGCCCGCACCGGGTTCGGCGATGAGCCGCAGCGTCGCGACGATATCGGCGACCTCCGGGGTGGCAAGCAGACCGCCGAGGCCGACGATTTCCACCGGAAGTCCTTGTTCGCGTAAGGCTTCCGCGAGCGGAGCGGCATCGGCATTGCGTCGCACCAATACGGCCGAGGTCGGTGGCGGCTCCGCTGCCTCGCGTTTGGTCGCCCATTCCGCCGCGATCCGGTCCGCCACCCAATCCCGTTCGTCGGCAACGGTTTCGGTGAGGGCCAGCGCGACGATGCCGGGTTCGGCATCGGGTTTTGCGCGTAGGGCGTCGACGGTTACGCCGCCGCTGTCGATAGCATTGCGACGCAATGGTTCGGCGACGAGATTCGCCAGGGCGAGCGCCTCCGGCGGGTTGCGCCAGCTGGTCAGCAGCGGCAGGATCGGCGCGGGAATGCCTGGAGCGCTGGGGAAATCGGTGGCGAATCTGGGCAGGTTGGCGGCGGATGCGCCGCGCCAGCCATAGATCGATTGCATCGGGTCACCGACCGCGGTGACCGCCAAACGCTGTCCGGCGTGGCTGGCTGTGCTGTGCTCGGCATCCGACTGAATCCCCTGAGCGTCGCGATCCAGCCCGCCCGATTCCCCAACATGTTCACTCGACTTCGGTGTCTCGGCGGGTTCTCGTGATCGCTTGACGTGCGGTTGCGGGGGCAATCCGCCGAATAGCGCGGCGAGCAGGATGCGTTGGGCGTGGCCAGTGTCCTGGTACTCGTCGAGCAGGACCAGGCGGAAGCGGGCACGTTCGGCGGCGGCGACCTCGGGATGTTCGGCGGCGAGGCGGGCGGCCAGCGACATCTGGGCGCCGAAATCCAGTGCGCCTCGGCGGCGTAACGCCTCGGCGAGCTGTTTGACCAGGGGCAGCAGCGCGACACGTTCGCGTTGCACCTGGACGATATTCTGCAGAGCCTGGCTCGGCCCGCCGCGTTGGCGTGGGCCCGCGGGCAGAGTGTGCACCAGTTTTTCGAGCTCGGTGTGGGCCTCGGCGAGTTGTTCGGGTTCCACCAGATGTTCGGCGAGTTGGCCGGACAGCGCGAGGACGGCCTCGGTGACCGAGACCGGAGTGCGGTCGGTGTCGAGGTCGCCGTCCCAGTTTCGGACCACCTGGTGGGCGAGCTGCCACAGCTGGGTTTCGGTCAGCAGTGTCGCGGCGGGTTCCACGGGCAGCAGCAGGCCGTGCTGGGTGAGCAGGCGGCCCGCGTACGAATGGTAGGTGCTGATCTCGGGTTCGGCGCCGGAGAGTTGGGCGCGCAACTCACCGCCGGTGTCGAGGTCGCGCAGCAGCGGCGAACCTGCCAGTCGGGCCAGCCGGGTGCGGATGCGGGAGGTCAACTGCTGGGCGGCTTTTCGAGTGAAGGTCAGGCCGAGTACCTCATCGGGCAGGATGAGACGATTCGCGACCATCCACACCACGCGGGCGGCCATGGTCTCCGTTTTGCCCGCGCCGGCACCGGCTACCACCAGGGTCGGTCCAGGTGGGGCCGCAATGACCGCGGCCTGCTCCGCGGTGGGGGGTGGGAGGCCCAGCGCCTCCGCGAGCCGGTTCGGCGATACGGTGCCGCTCATTCGTCGGTCACCTGCCTTCCGGTGTCCTGGACGGGGCAGCTGCCCGCAACCGAACAGTGCCTGCAGCCATCGTTGCGCATGGCGAGGTAGCTAGGGCCCTGGGTGGCGGCCGCGGCATCATGAATCGTGCCACGCCATTTATCGAGGGCCTCGGCGTCGAGCGCGGGCTGCATGCGCTGGGTGGCGCCTTCCTTGCTGCTCGGCTTGGCGACATAGACCAGTCGCGCGCCACCGGGTTCGGCGGATTCCCTGGCGGCGGGGTCGGATTCCGCGACGTCGTCCACGGTGCTGGCGAGCGCGCCCGCGGCGGCGGCCACCTGGTAGGTCGCGAGCTGAGCGTGGTCGGCGGCGGCCTGTTTGGTGACCGGCGACTTCCCGGTCTTCACATCGACAATGACGAACCGGCCGAAGACATCGCGCTCCAGTCGATCGACCCGGCCGCGAATCCGCACGGCGCGTTCGTCTTCCGTCCGCGGCGGCAGTACGCAGTCGACCGGGACCTCCACCCCGGCCTGGGTCAATTCACCGCGGGTATTGCGCACCCAGGCCATGAAGGTCTCCAGCATGGCCTCGGTGCGACGCAATTCTTGACGGGAATGCCAGCCGGTGCCGGGATCGATGGCCCGCCATGCCTTGTTCAATGCCGTGTGGACCTGCGATTCCGGCACCTTGCCCGCCAGGGCCTGGACGAGCGTGTGGACCAGATTGCCCTTGACGGCGTGCGGGTTGTCGCCGTCGGTGCCGCCATGTCGTTCCAGCGCCCAGCGCAGCGGGCAGGTGCGCAGCAACTCGACCGTGGATGGGGACAGGGCAACCGCGGTGTCGTCGTCATCCCAGAGTGAACGCGACGAGCTGAGATCGGCCGTGCCATACCACTCGTCGGGATGGGTACCGGGCACCCCGGCATGTGCCAAACGGGCGAGTTGGTGGGCGGCGCGACGTCGGCGCTCCGGTTCGGCCTCGGAATCGCAGACCACACCGCGCAATTCGGCCACCAGCGCATGCATGACCAGGGCGCGGCCCGGATCGGCGACCGGGAGCGCGCCGGGTTCGCTGTCGCCATCGTGGCCGAGGAGTTCGGCCAGGAACCGGGAGGGTACGAGATCGCGTTCGCCCGATACCGATTCCACGGCGGTGACCAGCAGCGAGCGCCGGGCCCGGCTGCACGCAACCAACAGCAGTCTGCGTTCCTCGGCCATGATCGGGGCCGCACGGCTCACCACCTCGCCCGCGTCGACGATGCCCGCGGTGAGATCGACCAGATCCTCGGTCTGCAGCAGGGTGCCGCGCGGGCGCGGATTCGGCCAAATGCCTTCCTGCACAGCGGCAACTGCGACCACATCCCACTCCCGGCCCGCGGACGCGTGCGCGCTGAGCAGCGCGACCGCCTCCCCGGCCGCGGTCAGCGATCTGGTGTCATGCGGAATCTCTTGCTGCACAAGGAATTCGACAAATCCTTCGATGCTCGCGCGTGGCAGCCGATCCACATAGGCGGCCGCGGCATCGAATAATCCGACGGCGGCATCGAGATCACGATCGGCCTGCATGCCTGCCGCCCCACCGCGTTCGGACTGCGCCACCCACCGCCGCTCCAGCCGCGACCCGGTCCACAGCGCCCACAGCACATCCTCGAGACCGGCACCGCGCCGCCGAGCCTTGCCGGCTCGACCGAGCGCGTCGAACACCCGCTTCAGCGGCGCCGCTTCGACATCGGTGAGCCGCTCCATGATTCCCCGATCGATAGCGCCGACCAGCAGATCACGCAGCACCTCCGCAGAGGATTTGTCGACATACGCGCGCCATTGGGCATCGCTGTCGTCTGGTTCGGGTGCCGATGAGTCCCCTTCCGGATCGTCGCTGCTCCGCTCGGAAATATCCGCGCCACCTTGATCGGTTCGCAGCGAGTTCCGCTCGGGGCCGCCCACACTCCGCCGGGCTTGGTCGGTGTCGCGTTTCGAGGCATGTGCGACCAGTTCGGCCTGGTCTGCGCCCCGTTCACCGTCACCACCGCCTCGGTCGGCGTCATCGTCCGCACCCCACTCAGCTGCGGCCAGTGCGGCATCCGCGGCGGCCGGCCCGGCATCGCCCCGCCCCCGCTCGGCGGCGTCTGCACGTCGACGTGCCGCACTCCCGTGTTCGGAGTCAGCGCTATCCGGCTCGGAATCGTCGACGGCCGATTCGGCAGGGTCGCGCTGCCATTCCAAATCTCGACTATTGAACTCCGGCTCGATGCCGTACCAATCGGCATCGTCGGTGATCCGTTCGACCTGGCTGATATTCCGCTCGGCCGTCGTCACATTCCGTTCGGAGCGGTCCGCGCCGAGCTCGAAGTCTTCCTCGTCCGGCGCGAACACCCCCTCATCCGTGGGGAAACCCTCAGCGGACCAATCCAATTCAGCACCAGACGCGGAACTCGCGCGGGCTCGTTCGGCCTTGATTTCGCGGCGTGCGGACTCCAGCACACTGCGCCGGATACCGCGACGCAACCGCCGCAGGGTGATCTGATCCGCGCCACCGAGCGGTCCGGCCAGCAGATCCAATGCGTCCTCGGCCGAGAACATCGCCTCGGCTGAACGCCGCCGCCCATGCCGCTGCGCGTCCTCCGCGAGCAGCGCCCGCAACGCGAGCAGCATCCAGGCCGCACCGCGCCGTCGAGCCAATGGCGCATCGAGCGCGGGCTGTTGCACAGGCACTCCGGCCGCCAAGAGGGCGCGGCGCAGTGGAGCCAGTGACAACGGCACCGAGCGGACGATCACCGCCATTCGCGACCACGGCACACCATCGGTGAGGTGAGCGCGGCGCAAATGGTCGGCGATCAGGGCCGCCTCCTTCGCCGGGGTGGCCAGCACCCGCACGCGCACCTCGGTGTCGTCGTCCTTCGGCGCCACGGTGTGATCGGGTGCCGAAAAGCGTTGTGGCGCACTGCCTGGCAACTTGGCCGCGATCCGTGCGATGGCCAGTTCCACCGCGCCACCCGATCGGTGGTTGTTCCGCAGGACGATTCGCTGTCCATCCGAGCCGGTCAGTTCCGCGACAAAGCGGGAATCCGCACCACGGAAGGCGAATACGCCCTGATCCGGATCGCCCGCGACGACCGCCGTATGTGCGGCCGTACCCAGCACTCGCACCAGCAGCGCGGCCTGCGGATCCAGGTGCTGGGCGTCGTCGACCAAGAGGTATCGGATCCGATTCCGTTCCGCGGCGAGCAGATCGGCATCACCGGCCAGCGCGTCCAGGGCGGCTCCGACGAGTTCGGCCGCATCCAGCGCGGGTGCGGTCGCCTCGGGCGCCTCCACCCCGACCGACCAGCGCAGCAGCATCGACTGCTCGTACCGGACCGCGAATTTGCCCGCCGCCACCCACTCCGGCCGACCGTGCTGGCGGCCGAGCCGCACCAGATCCTCGGGTCCGAGACCGCGTTCGGTGGCCCGCAGCATGAGATCGCGCAACTGCTCGGCGAATCCACCGAGGCCGAGCGCGGGTTGCAGCCGTTCCGGCCACAGGTCACTCGCCCCGGCCGCGATATCGATCAGGTCGCCACGCAGCATTTCGCGCAGCACGGCATCCTGCTCGGCACCGGTCAGCAATCGCGGCGGCGGATTGCCGTGCGCGCTCGCATGTCTGCGCAATACCGAGAACGCGTAGGAATGCAGGGTGCGCACCAGCGGTTCCCTGGTGGCACCGGGTACCCCGCCCTCGGCAGTGTCGGGAGCGGTCAGCCGGGCGGTAATGGCATCGCGGACCGTACTCGCCGCCTGCTTCGAATGGGTCAGTACCAGCACCGATTCCGGATCGGCACCCGCGGCGATGCGCTCGGCGGCCAGCTCGATGAGCAGTGCGGTCTTGCCGGTTCCCGGTCCGCCGAGCACCTGCCAGGGCCGCCAGTCCGGCCGGAGCGAGCCGACCGTCGCCACGGCATCGAACAGCATGCGGACATCGGCACCCCAGGTCCGAGCCGGGGGCGCCGCCACGTTCCGGCGAACAAGTCGCACCGCGCTATCCGATCGCACCACGCGGGCTATTGCAACAGACACGTCCGACACCGCACGCGGGCGATTCACCGATCGGTGAGGTCCGACACACGCCTCGATCTGCGACGGATTTCGATATACGTCAATATGAGACCTGTGTCGTCTCTGCATGTGTATCGGTTCGGACCTGCCGACGGGCCGAAAGTCCTGGCCCTGCACGGTGTCACCGGGCACGGCAAACGCTGGGAGGAACTGGCCACCCGATATCTGCCCGATGTCCGGATAATCGCCCCCGACCTGCGCGGACACGGTCGCTCGACCTCGTTGCCGCCATGGAACTTCGAGACCATTGTCGCGGATCTGGTCGAACTGCTCGCCGCGGAGACCGATGAACCGGTGGTCGTCGTCGCGCACTCCTTCGGCGGTGCCTGTGCGCTGCACCTGGTGCGTCAGCATCCAGACCTGGTGCGCAAGCTGATCCTGCTCGATTCGGCGATCGCGCTGGAGCCGGAGCGCCTAGTGGATATCGCACTGTCCAGCCTGGCCTCACCGGACTACGACACGGTCGAACACGCGCGCCAGGACAAGATCGCGACCGGCTGGGGCGAGGTGGAGCCGCGCCTGCTCGAGGCTGAGCTCACCGAACATCTGATGCCCACCGCCGACGGCCGGGTCGGCTGGCGGATCAGCCTGCCCGCCGTCAATTCCTATTGGGGTCAGCTGGCCCGGCACTATGTACTGCCGCCCGCGGACCTGCCGACGATCCTGGTGCAAGCGATGAAGGTCGTGCCGCCGTTCGTCACCCCGGAGTTCCGCGCCGCGCTCACCGCGCACCTCGGCGAGAATCTGACCATGCTCGAGTGGGACTGCGACCATATGGTCGCCCAGGCCCGGCCGGCCGAGACCGCGTCGCTGATCCGATCGGTGCTGTAGTCGGATGGCCACCACCGATGCCGAGGTCGAGCGGGTGCGCGCGCTGGTCGCGACCGTGCCGGCGGGCCGGGTCGTCACCTACGGCGATATCGCCGCGGCGGCCGGATTGTCCACCCCGCGCACGGTCGGCTGGATCATGCGCACCGACGCCGCCGATCTGCCGTGGCATCGGGTGATCGGTGCGGGCGGTAAGCCCGCCGCGCATCTGGCCGAGCGTCAGTTGCGCCTGCTGGCCGCCGAGGGCGTGCCGATCCGCGACGGCCGAGTCGACCTGCGCGCCGCGCGTTTTCCGCTCTCGTAAACGGCCCCGCCACCGTCGATCGACGGTTAACGTTGAATTATGTCCACCCGCCTGGCATGTGTCGTCTTCGATGCAGACCGGCCCCGGATCGTCGCGGATTTCTGGGCCGAGTTGCTGGGCTGGGCGGTGACGATCGACCGCACCGACGAGGTCGATGTGGCGGCGCCCGATCCGGACGGTCTCGAGCTGGCCCTGACCTTTCTGTCCGCGAAGCGCGCCAAGGACAGCAAAAACCGGATACATCTGGATCTGGCCAGTCGCTCGCTCGATCATCAGCGAGTGCTGGTCGACCGCGCACTGACGCTCGGCGCCCGGCACATCGATATCGGCCAGGGCACGGTGCCGTGGGTGGTGCTCGCCGATCCGGAGGGCAACGAGTTCTGCGTGCTGGAACCGCGCGAGGAGTACGTGGACACCGGCGCGGTCGCCGCCATCGTGATCGATACACACGATCCGGTACGCCTGGCCGAGTTCTGGTCCACCGCCTCCGGCTGGCCGATCGCCCATGGCAGCGCGCAGGTGGCCGGGCTCCGTTCGGCGACGGGGCTCGGTTCCTGGCTGGAGTTCGTCCGCACGCCGGATGTCAAGCGCGGCCGCAACCGGGTGCACCTGGACCTGGCGTCCTTCCCCGCCGATGATCCGGCCGCCGAGGTAGCCAGACTACGCGCGGCGGGCGCGACCCAGGTCGACACGAACGGTGTCGGCGGCACGCTCGGTCTGGTGTTCGCCGATCCGGAGACCAATGAGTTCTGTCTGCTCCGAACAGCCTCGGACTATTCGACGATCTAGTCCATTCGACCGCTGGAACCGACCGCCATCCCCGGATCTGTACAGCCGACGAATTAGCATGTCGGCCATGCCCTCTCTCGCACCAAGCGCTGCCCGGTGATCACCGCCGACGCGATCGTGCTCGCGGGCGGACGCGCCAGCCGCATGGGGGGCGTCGATAAGCCCGCCATCGTCATCGGCGGTCGATCCATGCTGGAGGCGGCCTTGGCCGCGGTGGCGTCGTGTGTGCGCACCGTGGTGGTTGGACCGCAGCGGCCCGAATTGGACGCGCGGATCGTGCAGGTGCGGGAGGTGCCGCCGGGTTCGGGTCCGGTCGCCGCGGTGGGGACCGGATTGCGCGCGCTCGGACCGACCGCCGCCCCGCTGGTGGTGGTGCTCGCGGCAGATCTGCCGTTCCTGTCGCAGACGACCGTGCGGGAGTTGATTCGGCACGCCACCGAATCCGGTGCGGACGCGGTGTTCGCGGCCGACGAATCCGGTCGGCCGCAGTATCTGATCGGCGTGTGGCGGCGCAAAGCACTGGCGGAGGCGTTGCAGCGGCTGGATTCGCTGATCAATCAGCCGATGAAGGCGCTGATCCCGGCCGATACGGTCACCGTCACCATGGCCGGTATCGCCGACTGCGATACCGAGGAGCAGGTGCGTCGGGCCAGGATGGCTTGGGATGCCGGCACCGTCGGAGCGGCTCGTCACGCACCGACGGTGCCGGCTACCGCAACGCCGCTGCTGCTCGACGAGGCACGGGATATCCTGCGTACCAACATCTCTCGACTCACCGAGTATCGGACCGAATTGAGTTCGGTGCGCGGTGCCGCGCTCGCCGCACCGCTGACGGCGGTCGGATCACTGCCGCGCTTCGATGTCTCCGCGATGGACGGATACGCGGTCGCCGGTGCCGGACCGTGGCGATTGCGGCGCGATATCGGCTTCGCGGGCGGTCGGCGGCCGGTCGGGCTGCTGCCAGGTGAAGCGGTGCGGATCGCCACCGGCGCACATGTGCCCGACGGCACCACGCGGGTGCTTCGTGACGAATTCGCGCGGATCGATGACGAAATGCTGTACCAGCACGAGGATTCCCCCGTGCGCGTGGATATTCGCCGTCGCGGGGAGGACCGGAATCCGGGCGATCTCGTTGCGCCCGAGGGCACCCCGGTCACGGCGGCGCTGATCTCCGCCGCGGCCAGTGTGGAGGTGACCGAGGCGGTGGTCCGCGGCCCAGTGCGGGCCCGCATCGTCATGACCGGCGACGAGATCCGCAGCACCGGCCCGCTACAGACCAGTCAGACCCGCGACTCGATCGGACCAATTCTGCCAGATGTACTGTCCTGGTACGGAATTCGCGCGATCGATCGGGTCCACCTGCGCGATACTCCGCGCGGCTTCGACGAGGTGCTCGGTGCGGCGCACGATTGCGATCTGCTGGTGATCGTCGGCGCTACCGGCGGCGGCGCCGCGGACCAGTTGCGTGCCGCGATCGCCCGTGCCGAGGCCCGAGTCCTGGTGCACCGCTTGAAATTGCGCCCGGGAGGCTCCACCATTGTTGCCGAATTATCCAGCGGTACCACCATTCTCGGCCTACCGGGAAACCCGTTCGCGGCCGTTGCGGTGCTGATGGCCCTGTCCCCGGCACTCATCGAGGGCCGAACCGGCAGCCATCCACTTCGACCGATGATCGGGCCATTGCGCAATGCGAGCACGATCTCCGGGCCCGTGCCCCGCATCGTCGCGGCCCGGCTCGCCCCCTACGGCGGTTGGCTGGGCGATCCACAGGTCCGCACCACCCATCTGGGCGGCCTGGTCGACCGTGATGGTCTGGTCGTCGTCCCCGCCGAGGCCACCGACGACGACCTCGTCGAATTCCTCCCGCTCCAGATGTAAATAATCGAAATTCTTCTTCCACTGATGATGCCCGCTCGCTATTGTGTGATGGTTAGGCGAATACAACAACACTTCGGAAAGGACCGAGTGGAGATGGCTGAAAAGTCGAAGAAAACGCCTAAGAAAATGCCCAAACCGATGGAACGGCAGCAGCAACAGCAGCGCCAGGACCAGGGCATGAACCGATCCGGCCCGACCAGCGACCGCGACCGCATGGACAGTGATCAGCGCGGCCAGGGCTCGGAGCGACGAGGCGCTGACCAGCGCCGAAGCGGACAGCACTGATCTGAAACGGGCCGCCGGTTCCCATGCGCGAACCGGCGGCCCGGTTGCGCACGGCCCGGTTCGTTTCGCTCCTGTCGCCCCGATTCGGAGCCGTTGGGAAACTATTCACGGCAATACATTCCGGCCGATCAATCCGCAAAATTCGACGCACTCTTTCGAACGCGTCGCACTGTTCGAATTTCACCGCTGATGGCCACGCCTCAGCGAGTTGCCTTTTGCCGCAGAAATTCTGCGTACCCATCGAAGCGAGTCGAACGGCGCGGCAATCATTCGATGGCGGTGGCAGATCAGGCGCCGCGGCGCAGTAGCGCTCGGCTGTCGGGAATGCGGCGAGTGGGATCGGGAGTGGAACTACTTCCAGGAGGTCGTGTGTGTAGTCGGCGCGCAGGGAGGCGAATACCTCGGCGACAGGTCCGGTTTCGACGACGGTGCCCTGGCACAGCACCACGACAGGGTCGGCCACCTGGTGGACCACCGCGAGGTCGTGGCTGATGAACAGGCAGGTGAAGCCGTATTCTGCGCGCAGGTCGGCGAACAGGTCCAGGGCCTGGACATCGAGGGCGCTGGTCGGTTCGTCGGCGACGAGCGGTCGGGGTGCCGGAGCAAGTGCACGGGCTTGGGCTACCCGCCGGCGTTGGCCACCGGAGAGTTCGCCGGGTCGCCACGCCGCGTAATCGCGTGGTAGACGGCAGAATTCGAGGAGATCGCCACCTTGGGGCGCAGGACGCGACTCGGTGCATCTGGTTCGCCGATGGTGTCTTCGATGCTGTGCCGCGGGCCGAGTGACGCGGTGAGATCCTGGTGCACCAACGCGACGTTCTCGCGTAGGGCACCCGGCTCCCGGTTCGGCAGGCGGGTCAGCGAAAATCCTTGCCGCTCTATCTGTCCCGCATATGCGGGCACCAGACCGACCACGGTCGGCCGAATGCGCCTTTACCGGAACCGGATTTCGCCGACCGGATCGATCACCTCGCGCGGTGTGACGCTGAGGGGAACACCGCGCAAGGCGTGGAAGTTCTTGCCGCCAGACGACGGTCAGACCACCGCCGTGCAGGCGGGGGACGCTGCCCTCGCGGGTGGTGGTGTATCCGCTGTTGGCGGGGTCGGGTGTGGGCGCGGCTGGGCGCGGTACTGGAGGCGATCGTGGTCGCCTGGGGGCACGGCATACCATTCGGTGGTGCTCTCAGGACCCGATTATCAAGCGGCCACAGTCGGGCGTATACGCCCGTACCGGCCTGCCGACGAGGATGTGGTGGTAGACCTGTGGGCGCGCGCATCGCGGATCGCGCACCCGTTCGTGCCCGGTGAGGGCGGTGGCGAGCGGGAGCGCAAGATGCGTGAGATATACCTCGTCCAGGCCGACAACTGGGTAGCCGAGGACGCCGACGGCCGGGTTGTCGCGCTGCTCGGCATGCTCGGTTCGGAAATCGGCGGACTGTTCGTACATCCGGACGCACAGGGCGCCGGCATCGGCCGAGTCCTCGTGGAGTTTGCCGCGGCACGTCACGACAGCATCACGCTCGACGTCTACGAGAACAACCACGAGGCCCGCGGTTTCTACACCGCCATGGGCTTCGCCGAGGAAGGTCGTCATCCGGACGAGGACAGCGGGCACATGCTGATCACCCTCCGCAGACCAGGACGCAGTGCGGCCGCCGCCGGGGCCCCGCATATCTCCGGTGACGTGGATCGACCGGCGGATCGACCGACAAACTCTTCGATTGGATGATCCGCTTCCTCGACCGAGGACTCACCGAGATCGGCGGCTGCTGACGACGATCGGCGCGACCGGTGCACCGAAGTCGTTGGCGGACAGCAACTCCCATCGGTAATCACAGTGATGCGTTGCGGCCAGGCACATCCGGCGGGTAGCGGCCGGGTCGGTCCAGTGGGCAGGATGATCACGGCGCGCACGATGCGCCGCTGCCCGGTCCGGTGCGGGTTTCCGGCGACACCGCCCGTCCGATACCGTTGACCAGGGACAACACCCCGACCGTGCCCGACCGAAGGATGTACCTGATGGACGACAGTTCCCTGATCTGGGACGACGGTGCGCTGGTCACCATCGACCAGCGCGAACTGCCGCACGAGGCGCTTGAACTGCGGCTCAGCACGGTCGAGCAGGTAATCGACGCCATCAAGACGCTGGCCATCCGTGGTGCACCCGCGATCGGCATCGCCGGTGCGTTCGGCGTGGTCATCGCCACCGCCGCGCACACCACCGACGGTGTCGTCGATGTGGCGCGGGCCGAGGCGGATGCCGCGCGGATCGCGGACGCCCGGCCCACCGCGGTCAATCTGGCCTGGGCGGTGCGGCGGGTGCTGACCAAGGTGCCGCTCGGTGCGGAGGCGGTACTCGCCGAAACCCTGACAATGCTGGCCGAGGACGGCCGGGTCAATCGGGCCGCAGCGACCCACGCCGCCGATCTCGTGCAGCGGCTGTGCCCGGACCGGCCGCTGCGGGTGCTCACGCACTGCAATACCGGGCGACTGGCGACAAGCGCCTTCGGCACCGCGATCGGGGCGATGCGGGTGCTGTCAGAGCGCGGCGCGATCGAGAACGTCCTGGTCGATGAGACCCGACCGCTGCTACAAGGCGCCCGGCTGACGGCCTGGGAACTGGCCGAGGCGGGCATACCGTATCGGCTCACCATCGATTCGGCGGCGGCCTGGGCGATGGCGACCGGCCAGGTCGACTGCGTACTGGTCGGAGCGGACCGGGTGACCGCCAATGGCGATGTCGCGAACAAGATCGGCACCTATGGGCTCGCGATCGCGGCCCACCACCATGGCATTCCGTTCATCGTGGTCGCGCCGGAATCGACGCGTGATCCGAAGATGGCAACCGGCGCCGATATCGTCGTCGAACAGCGGGCCGCGGCCGAAGTGACCGGATTCGGCGGTGCCACAACGGCTCCCGTCGACACCGAGGTGTTCAATCCGGCGTTCGACGTGACGCCCGCGGAGCTGGTGACGGCCGTCGTCACCGAGCTGGGTGTCGTCTACGGCACGAATGCCGAACGGGCCGAAGGTGATCCCGGGGCGGCCATCGCCGATATCGCCCGCGAGTTGTACGGGCGGGGCTGGATGCCGGGCACGGCGGGCAATATCTCGGTGCGCACCGGCGATACCGCGGTGATCACCGGGAGTGGTTTGTCCAAGGGCGAATTGACCGGCACGGATATGGTGACCGTCCGCATCGCCGACTCCGCGCCGATACCGAATCAGCAGCGGAAACCTTCGGCGGAGACCACAATTCACACGGCGGTGTACCGAACCACCGATGCCGCGGCCGTTGTCCATATCCATCCGCCCTACGCGACGACCACCGCGACGCGCGCCGGCTCGCCCGACGCACCGACCACCCTGCGGATCGCCGACTACGAACTCATCAAGGGTCTGGTGGCCAAGCAGCCGGACGGCACCTATCCGAGCGTCCTGGACCTGCCCGTCTTCCCGAATTGGCCCGACGTCGCGCGCATCGGCGCTGATATCGAGGCTTATCTGCTCGAGAATCCCACCGCGGCACCGATATTGGCGATCGCGGGACACGGGATCACGACATGGGGAGACAATCTTTCGCAGGCACGCGACCGCGCCGAATGCCTCGAGGCCCTATGCGAACTGGTGGTCCGCGCCGGCCGCCCAGAGGCCTTCACCGCTAGCGATTGCTTGCAGGTCGCTCGAAACGACCAGGGCGCAATCCGAACGAGATCCTCGAGATTGGACTGACATCATGACGCTGTTGCAGGTTATGGCCGCCGACGATGCCGCCGAGGTACTGCTGCGTACCACCGACGAGGCGGTGATCGGCGCCGAATTGGCCGCCCGCGGTATTACTTTCAACCGCTGGCCGGTGCTGGACAATGCGACCGCGACCGCATCGGGCGAACTGCTCGCCGAATACGACGACCGGGTGGCCGAACTCAATGGTTCCGGCCGCTACCAGCATATCGATATCGCCCGCATCCACCCCGACGACGCGAATCCGGAGTGGCCGAAGATCGCCGAGGGCGCGCGTGCGAAGTTCCTCGACGAGCATCGGCACGCCGAGGACGAGGTGCGGTTCTTCGCGGCCGGACGCGGCTGCTTCTATCTGCATCTCGGTGACGAGGTCGTGGCGGCGGTATGCGAAGGCGGGGACCTGCTTTCGGTCCCCGCTGGCACCCTGCACTGGTTCGATATGGGCACCCGCCCGGACTTCATCGCCATCCGCTTCTTCGAGGAGGCCGACGGCTGGGTCGGCGATTTCACCGGCGATCCCATCAGCTCGGGTTTCCCGACCCTCGATCAGCTGCTGACGGCCCCGTGATCGCCACCGTCGTCGTCGATATCGAGGGCACCACCAGCCCGACGAGTTCGGTGCGCGAGGACCTCTACGGCTACACCCGCGCCCGCCTGCCCGAATGGCTGGCCGAAAACCGCACGGATGCGGCCGCGCCCATTATCGCGGCCACCCGCGAACTCGCCGGCCGCCCCGATGCCGACACCGACGAGGTCGCCGCGATCCTGCGCGACTGGCTCGGCTCCGATGTGAAGGCCGAACCGCTCAAGGCCGCGCAGGGCATCATCTGCGCCGAGGGCTTCCGCAACGGCGCACTGCACGGGGAGTTCTTCCCGGACGTCCCGCCCGCCCTCGCCGCCTGGCACGCCGCTGGTCTGCGGCTCTACATCTACTCCTCGGGATCGGTACGCAACCAACAGGATTGGTTCACCTTCGCCCGCGACGGCGATCTGGCCGCACTCCTCAGCGGCTACTTCGATCTATCCAGCGCGGGGCCGAAACGCGAACCCGCGTCCTACGAGAAGATCGCGAGCAGCATCGGCACCCCCGCCGATCACATCCTGTTCCTGTCCGACCATCCCGACGAACTCGATGCCGCGGTCACCGCGGGCTGGTCGGTGACCGGTGTCCACCGTTCCGGTGAACCGAATCCCGCACGCCCCCCGCATCATTGGATCTCCTCGTTCGCGGAACTGACGCTGCCCTGAGTCCGCGCCGGGACGGTGCGGGCACATCACCCGCAGCCAGGCGACCTTTCGCCGTCCCGAGCCGCGAGCGGCCAGGCGACGTCGAGGCGGCCCAGCAATTCCTCGGCATCCTCGCGCGCCCCCACAAGGTCCCGTCTTCCGGTCCGCCCGAATTCTGCAGTCCATCGCAATCTCCCCTGAACTGGGGTGTTGCGACGACTCCTAGCCCGCAAGCTCGAGCGGACGGGAAAGTTATTTTCCAGCAAACACGCCCGGCAAATCCCGACGACGCGCGCGCGGCCATGATAGGAATTCGACCCATGTACCGGCTGGCGCGCTGCCTGGTTTTCCTCCTCGCGGTCTGCACCGCGACCGTCCCCGTAACCGCTGGAGCCGATCCCGGCTCCGAGATTCTCGACGTCCGGCCGCTGGGCGGGCGGCAATTCGAGGTCGTGGTCCATTCGGCGGCGATGAATCGGCCTATCACGTTGTGGATGTCGCATCCCGGTCCGGGTGCGCCCGCGCTGTATCTGCTCAATGCGGTCGACGGCGGCGAAAGCGGCGGGCCGTGGACGACCCGCACGGATGTCGCGGACTTCTTCGCGGATAAGAACGTCAATGTGATCATGCCGATGAGTGGGCGCGCGAGCTACTACACCGATTGGCTCAATGACGATCCGGCCCTTGGCCGCAATAAATGGACGACCTTCCTGACCCAGGAGCTGCCCCTGCTGCTGGGTTCGCGTTTCGCGATGTCCGGGCGCAATGCCGTTGCGGGCCTGTCGATGTCGGCGACCTCGGCACTGAATCTGGCCATCGGCGCACCCGGCCTGTATCAGGCGGTCGGTGCCTACAGCGGCTGCCCGCGCACCAGTGACCCCGCCGCCAATGCCTATGTGCACGCCGAGCTCGCGGTCTTCGGCGCGAATGCGGACAATATGTGGGGTGCCCCGGACAATCCGGCTTGGGCCGAACACGATCCGATGCTGCACGTGGACCAACTGCGCGGATTGGCGCTCTACATATCGTCCGGCGATGGCACCGCCGGACCGCACGAGTACCTCGGCGATGCCGGCATCGACGGCAATCCGGTCCGGCTGCTGGAGCGCATGGTGGTCGGCGGTGTCATGGAGACCGTCATCAATGGCTGCACCCGCCCCTTTGTAGACCGGCTGGCCACGGCGGGTGTACCCGCCACCGTGATTCTCCGTCCGGCAGGTGTGCATGCTTGGTCGTACTGGCAGGACGATCTCCACGAGTCCTGGCCGCTGTTCGCCGCCGCCTTGGGCGCATAACCGCTCCGCTACGAACTTGTCGGTGCCTGGTCGACAATGCGGTATGACCCAACGGCAATATGGCGGTCGCGGCGAGTCGGAATGGCGGTCTCCTCGTCCGCGTCGACCCGTAGGAGAGCACCACCCTGCTGGCTCGCGACTATGTCGGCGCGATGGTGATGGGCGGTCGCGAAATAACCGACAACTGGCTGCTGGTCGACGGCGCGGCCGTCGCCGGCGATGCAGCGCTCGATGAATGGATCGACCGCGGCGTGAGCTATGCGCGTTCGCTGCCGCCGAAGGAGAAGTAGCGGTTCAGCGGACCAGACGGCGGAAGGTGAGTTTGTCGAATTCCCGGCCGTATTCGTCCACCGCGACCACATCCATTTCACTGGCGAAGATGCCGGGGCGGACATCGACGCGCAGGAACGAATAGTTGCGGAACCGCACCCGCGACCAAGGGGCCGCCTCATCCTGTTTGTCGCCGGATGCGGTCCAGACATAGCTGTTCGGGACCGTGGTGTCCGGTAATTCGTGACCCCGGAACGTTTCCTGCGATCCGGGTCGGAAGTCGTAGCGCGGTCGGCCACCGCCGCCGACGGTGTAGTAGACCGTGCCGTCGGTATCCGGGTAGACGATGGAATTATCCGCGGCGATCCTGGTCGCGGCGCCGGCACGGATCGGATCCGTGCGCTCGTAGACGTGATTGTGGCCCTGCAGCACCAGATCCACCTGATACCGGTCGAACAGTCCGGCCCACGCATCGCGCACGCCGCCGTCGCTGGCATGGGCATCGGTGGTCGAGTACGCGCAGTGGTGGAAGAAGCAGACCAGGAAGTCGATATTCGGGTCCGCGCGATAGGCGGCGAGGGTGCGCTCCACCCAACTCGTCTGCGCCCCATCGGAATACCCGGAATTGGCCTTGATCTCATAGCTGACGTCATTGGCGTCGAGCGAGAGCACCGCGACATTGCCGTAGGTGAACGAATACGCCGACGGACAGCCCGCGGGGCCGTTGCCGGGAAAGTCCAGTCGTGCCAGATGTCCGCCGTACCCGTGCTGGCCGTAGGTCGCTTCCATATCGTGGTTGCCGGTGGCGAACATCCACGGTGTCTCGGCGGCACTGCGTTCGATCGCCCCGAAGTAGACATCCCAGACGTAGGGGTTGTACTTGTCGAAACCGGAACCGAGCTTCGCGCCGTTGGCGACGAATTCGTTCGGTTTGCCCCCGCCGGACGGGTCGGCATAGGCGATATCACCGGCGAGAATGTGGAAATCCGGTTTGGCGGCGGCGATTTGGCGCAGCACATTACTCGCGTGCGGTGCGGTTGGATCGTTATCGGGCTTGTAGTACTTGTCGTCGTAATCGCCGGGCACGGTGCCTGGTGGCAGCGCCGGAGTCTCGTCGGTGCCCTGATCGCCCATCATGGTGAACCGGAAGGGCAGAATCGCACTGCGCGCACTCGGCATCGCGGGTGCGGCGGCGCGGATATCACCGGTGAATCCGTCGGAGGTACGCCAGCGATAGAAGTGCGGCACGCGTCCGGGCAAGCCGTCGACCGGAGCGTGCACATAGAACTGTTCGGCCGCCAGGACACCGCCGTCGGCGGAGGGGACCTGGGTCAGCAGGTTGCGCACCTCGGCCTCGATGGTGCTGCCGAGCGCGGGCGTGGGGCCGTGGTCCAGGAAGACCTTGGTGCCCGCCGGTGGCCGGGAGAGCTGACCGGCGAACCGGAGCTGACTCGTCGAATCCGGCCCATACCCGACACGTCGACCGCCGACCGCGAGCTGCACGTCCTCGGCGTAGGCGCGCCTGCCGAACGGTGAGGTTCCGACGGCCGCGACCGCGGTGGCCGCAGCCGCACCGCGCAGCACATTGCGCCGGGAGACCACGTGCCGACGTAGGTAATTCCGATGCCACTCGTGCTGCTCGGCCATGGTCATATGGGCGGCCTCGGCGGCGGGAATTCCGGTATCCGGCAGATCGCCAGCGGGGTTCAACGGATTCGTCGGCACAGCATCCGATGCTCTACGGCCCCAGCGCATTACGCAACTCGACACCGCTTCCCAGGCACGAACAATTGGTGAACTCTGAGCCGAACCTCCGCCCTCGCAACGCGATTGTTTCGAAATTCGCCCAAAACGTACGAATGCCCCAGTGGCAGCGGCATTCTCCCCCTTTTCCAAAATCGGCCGCAATCTCGGCCCCGACCCGCTCGTCCTCGACGTGGTCTACGCACCGCCCACTGGTAAGCCGCTCTTCGAAGACGCCGACGCCCCGACTGCGCCTAGTCAGCTCGGCGCGCACCGCCGCACCAGCGGCAGGTACACCTCGTCGACGATCTCGATGAGCACATCATCGGGTGCGGCGGGGACCCCACGCAGCACGAATTCGTTGCGCAACAAGACGATTGCCACGGTCGGCGACCACGCTTCAGCGCCCCTGCGCCCTGCCTGGATTCCTGGGAGATATCAGACCGGCATCAGACTTCGTTGTCGAGGGTCAGCACGACCAGCGGCAGCGGCCGGTCGACCTTCGACTGGTAGTCGGCCAACAAGGGGTTGTTGGCAAGCGCCCATGCCGCGAATTCGTCGTAGTCTGCACCCTCCAGCGCACGACCGGTGGCACGGTAGGACTTGCCACCCAGTTCCACCGCCACCTGCGGAGTGGCTTTGACATTGTGGTACCAGGCCGGGTAGCGATCCTCGATGAACGAACTGATATACAAGGTATCGTCGCGGTAGAGCGCGCCAAGCGGAACCACATGCGGCTTACCGCTTCTGGCGCCGGTGGTAGTGAGCAGCAGCAGCGTCGCACCGTCGTAGGCGCCGCTCACCTTGCCGGCATTCGCACGGAATTCGCTGATGACGTCGTCGTTCCAATTCGCCATCTCCGCATCGGAGAACTTCTGGTTCCACGGGGCGTCTGGATCGTCGTAGGAGGCTATTTCACGCGTATTCGCTTCGGGCGCACCCGGTTCAGTGTTACTCACGCGAGCCAGTATGCACGCACCCACCGACACATTCCGTGCGGCGAATCCTGGCGAATCCGTGGATCGGATCGTTGATCGATCGAGAGGTTGTGGGGTCGCGGGCCGGTGGGCGGCGGCCGAATCGGCAGGTGCGGGTGATCTGGGGATGCCGAACTGACCATCGACGCGGATGGCGTGTGGACCCAGCACATCTGGGAGTGGTACGGCAGTGGGCCGGCGCTGGGTGAGGTGGAACGCGCGCGGGTGCTCATCACGCTTATCCCCGATCGCTTCCTCGCCATCGCGAGCGTCTGACCTGCCCGAAAATTTCCTGCGGAAATTCGCGGAGATATGTCGTAGGCATCGGGGTGGCTCCGACCGAAGGGTGACAGTTGGTCATCACCAAGCCAAGGAGCCCACTATGTCGGTCAACACATTCTTCTGGTTCGACAGCGACGCCGAGGAAGCCGCCACCCGCTACACCGCACTGATCCCCAACTCCCGCATCGTCGAGGTCACTCGCCACCCCGATGGCACGGCGTTCTTCGTCGCCATCGAACTCGACGGTCACCCGTACACCCTGATGAACGGCGGTCCAGGGCATCCATTCACCGACGCCGCGTCGATCCAGGTCAACGTCGATACCCAGGCCGAGGTCGATCGCCTGTGGGACGCCCTGGTCGACGGTGGTGCGCCCGGCCCGTGCGGCTGGCTCACCGATCGCTACGGCCTGTCCTGGCAGATCGTCCCGGCCGCCCTGCCCGCCCTGCTGAATGCTGCCGACCCGACCAAGGCCGGCGCGGTCGCGATCACGCTGCGGTCCATGACCAAGCTCGATATCAAGGTTCTGCAGGACGCGTACGAGAATGCCTGAGACCGGGCACCCTGTCTGATGGCCGGGCACCCGCCGACACACGGGGTGCCCGGTCAGCTCGGCGTCGCGCGCCGAACCCGCGACGCCGTACTCCCCCGCGCCACCTGTCATCCCCGCGAGCTCTCGTGTCACCGCCTCGGCGAGCGCGGCGATCATCCGCACACCCCTGGTACCCCTGGTGCCATGTGCGACCAAGACCAGGGCCGGAGCCGTCACCAGCTCCCCGCGGTCTGTACGTACCTCGGTGCGCGGGCCGGAGTGGCGATGCCCGCGACCGACGCACGGCCATCAGCGGCGGTGCGTGCAGAATCAGCGGCGCAATCAGCGGCGTCCAGCGCCAGTCGGTAGCCCCGTTTGACCACGGTCTGAATAGCTTTCGGGGTGCCGAGCCCGGCGCGCAGCCGCGCGATCGCGGTCTCCACGGCATGAGTGTCGTCACCGCCACCGGGCAGCGCCGCGAGCAGATCCTCCCGGGACACCACCCGGCCGGGCTGCCGCGCCAGCGATCGCATCAAGGTCATCGGCGCGGGCGCGAGCTGACGCACCGAACCGTCGACCACCACACACGTCCCGCGCACACTGATGGTGTGTCCAGCGGCCTGAATCCGATTGGCGCGCCGCGGCAATTCCTCGGCGACGTGTCGGGCTAGCGCACCGAGGCGCGCCCGTCCGGGCATCGAGGTGGCCACCCCCAGCTCCTCCAGCGGAGCCGCGGTGATCGGTCCGACGCAAGCGGGCAGCACCTGGCCGCGCAGCGCGTGCAGCACCCCCTCGAGCAGTCCGGTTTCCTTGGCGCGCATCAACATCGACGCCACGGCGGGCGCACTGGTGAAGGTCACGCAGTCCAGGCTGGCGGTGACGATGGCCTCGATCAGGTGATCCATCGGGCTCTGATCATCCGGTGGCACCCACCGATACACCGGCACTGGAACGACATCCGCACCGGCACAACGCAATACCTCACAGAAGTCGGGTACCGGCTCCCATTCGGTCGTCGCGCCGTGCAATTGGACGGCGATCCGCACACCCGCCACGCCCTCGGCGAGCAAGTGATCGAGCACCTCGGCCGAGGATTCGGACGCGGGCGACCATTCCTCACGCAGTTCGGCGGCGCGGATGGCGCCCTTGGCCTTCGGCCCACGCGCCAGCATCCTGGTGGACGACAGCGTTTGCCGCAGATCCTCGGCAATGCCCCACCCTTCGGCCGCTTCCATCCAGCCGCGGAATCCGATGCCGGTGGTGGCCACCACGATCCGCGGCGGATCGGCCATGAGCACTCGGGTCACCCGCTCCAGCTCGTTGTCGTCGGCCAGTGGGATGATCCGGATGGCGGGAGCGACGAGGATACCGGCGCCCCTTCGGGTGAGCAGCGTGGCGAACTCATCGGCCCGCCTGGCGGCCGTGACACCCACCGTGAAACCGGCCAGACAGGCACCCGTATCGATTGTCGTCATGCCGATCCACCATCCGTGGCGACGAGCGCGGCATCGACCGGCTCATTGGAAACCGAAACGATGCGATCGTCGACGCGCACCGCGTACACCGGCAGCGTCACCAAATCGTCGTCCAGGCAGTGCCCGTCCAGCAGCGAGAACGCCTGCTTCAGCAGCGGCGAGGCCACGACCGGAATACCGCCCCGGTCACCGACGATCCCGCGCGACAGCACTGCCGCCCGGCCGATCGGATCGATATTGCCGACGGCGGCGAGGGTGCCGTCGGTCATCAGGAACAGAGCGGCCTGACGGCCACCCTTCAGCAACACCGCGACGCCGCGGCCGGGAATCAGGTAGTCGAGTCGGCACGCCCGCGTCCAGCCCGTGGTGGTAGCTGTGGCAATGCCGGGAGTATCCATCACGGTCATCGGTGTCATCCTCCAAACGCCTTACCCATTGGTACCGGCGTTCTGTTTCTTCGGGGTTAAGCGGCTATTTCCCGCGTATGGCAACCGGGATTTCCGGCATGCCGAGCAACACCGGCACCTCGGCCAACGCGATGGCCGCCGCATCCCAGTGCTCGATGTTGTGGTTACACGTCAGCGTGCTCAACAGGGGCCTCCCAAAATCGGTTAGCCCCAAGGTAGGAAACGGGTATTGCCGAAATGCTGCCCCAAACGACCGTCAAATCAACGGTTGCTCACGATTACCGGGTAAGCCGGGTGAGTTTCAACGAAATATTTCGGGCATGTGACACACCGATTTCCGCGCATCACGAACAGCCGATCTTCGAAGTAATGGCCGGTGAGGTGTGCCGCGCAGAGCATGCTCGCCTCCGCACACCCTCGCAATTCGAACGGTGTGAACGCTCGCCGAGCGAACTGATCTCGCAGGCACATGGGTAACTCATCGGGTACGCCCCAAAACCAGCCGCGCAGGACCTGAGCGCAAGCCGTGCGGCTCTTGCCTGTCTAGCCTGAATACGGGGAGCGGCGGACGCGCCTGTATCAATTCCAGGTGTCTTCGAGCATGCGTGGTTTGCACGCCTGCCACGCGCCGGTGAGCAGCACCAGCACCGCGATGACCAGCATCGCGAACGGCGCGGCCCAGCCGTCGGTCGCACCGCGCAACATGCCGAACAGCACCGGACCGACGCACGCCACCGCATAGCCGACCCCCTGAGTGAAGCCCGACAGCGCCGCCGAACCCTGCGGGGTCCTGGTGCGCATATTGATCAGTGTCAATGCCATCGGGAAGGTGCTCGGGCCCAGGCCCAACAGCACGACCCACAGCAGCGGCACACTCATCGGCGCGATCAGCAGTCCGGCGAATGCGGTGAAAAAGAAGACGGCACAACCCACTACGAACGGGAACGGATTGCGGAACCGCGCGACCACCGTCGGTGCGGCGAACGCCGGCACCAGACCCATCAGCGCGAACAGACCGACCATGGTTCCGCCGAATCCGGCACTCGCACCCGCCTCGGACAAGATCTTGGGCAGCCAGGTGAATATGGCGTAGGTGGTCAGCGAGGTCATGCCGAACATGCCCGCCATGCCCCAGGCCACCGGCGAACGCCACACCTTGCCCTTGGGCTCCTGCGTCCGCGGCGGCAGCGCGGTGCTGTCGACCCGATCGTGGCCGCGGCGATCGCGCAGCACACCGAGCCACGGCAGTGCGGCCGCGAACCCGAGAATTGCCCACAGTCCCAAGGAGATCCGCCAGCCGTGCGTGTCGGCGACGGGCACCGCGAGCAGCGCGGGCACCACGGTGCCGATTTGGACCATGGTGATATACAGCGAGCTGACCATCGCGAGCCGGTCCGGGAAATACCGTTTGACCACCGGCGGAATCACCACATTGCCGATGCCCATACCGCCGAGCGCCAGTGCGGAGAAGATCAGCAGTTCGGCCGTGCCGCCGACCACCGCCCGGATCAGCATGCCGAGTCCGGCCATCAGCATCGCGACCAGCGCGGTGCGCTCCAGCCCGATTCGACGCGCGAAAAGCGGGGTGAGCAGACCCGAAACCGCGAACATCAGCGTCGGGATCATGCCGAAGACACCGACGACGGCCGTCGAGTAACCGATATCGGCGCCGATGCGCTCGGCCAGCGGCGTGAATGCGGTGACGGCGACCCGGAGGGTGAGCGCGGACATCACAATGGCGGCGAGGACAAGCAGCCGGCCTTCGGTCAGTGCACGTTTGCGCCGCTCGACCCGGACGCATTCCGGGCGAACCGTGGTTTCCGGGAGAGTTGCAGACACTTGCGAAATCATAGGATGACCCGATGACAGGGGGCAAGGATTTGTGATGAGCGGTACTCTGATGCCGTGCAACCCGTCCGGCGGACCAGCCTCATCGCCCAGGTAACCGAGCAGCTGCGTGCCGAAATTCGTTCCGGCCGTTGGCCTATCGGCTCCCGAATCCCCACCGAACCAGAGCTGACCGAGCTCAGCGGAACCGGGAGAAATACGGTACGCGAGGCGGTGCAAGCGCTCGTCCACGCCGGGATGCTGGAGCGACGCCAAGGCTCGGGCACCTATGTCATCGCGGCCTCGGAGGTCGGCGGCACACTCGCCAAGTACTTCGCCGACGCGGAGGAACGCGATGTGCTCGAACTGCGGATGGCCATGGATACCAATGCCGCGGCATTGGCGGCGCGCCGACGCGACGAGACCGATGTCGCGAATCTGCGGCGACTGCTGGAGGAACGCAGCCGGCAGCACTGGGACGAACAGAACGTCGCGGCGATCGAAGCCGATGTGGAACTGCATCGCGCGATCGTCGTAGCCAGCCATAACGCGGTATATCTGGAGTTCTACGATTCACTGCTGCCGATTATCGAACAGGTGATCCGGGCGCGATCCGCGAAATCCGACGATGCCTACGATGCGGAGCACAATGAATTGGTGCAGGCCGTCATCGATGGCGATCCGGAACGAGCGGCTCAGGCCGCACGCTGTTTCCTCGCCTCGCTGATCGCCGAATACCCGGATAGGTAGTTCTGGTCGAACGACCGAAACCCTTGCGCCCGACCAGGTAACCAACAGGTCACCAATCGGCTCACCACGGTGTGAAAGAAATACGCCGCCGAACACGGACTCGACCGCACCGACGCCTCGGCCTCGGCCAAGCGTCAGGCCGGTGCCGCGATCGGCGCGATCGGCGGCTACCTGCTCCAGCAGGCACTTCGCCTGTCCAACATCAACTTCCACAGCATGAACCCGGCCTTCTGGGCCTACTCGGGAACCTTCCTGGTCATGGCTGCGGTCACCTGGTTCTTCTACCTGCGCTCCTCGTTCGCCGTGACCCGCGTCCCCTCACTGGCCTACGCCAACGTCTAACCACCGCACCCGGTAGTCCCGAACGCCGCGCCGCAAGAGGTCCCCAGCGCGGCATTCGGCCGTCCACGAGTCGAATCACATTGCTATGGTGGATATCACGCCGAGTCAGTAGGCAGCACGAGGGGGCCCCGGCGAGATGGCACACGTCCGCAACACCAAGGCATCCGATCTCGACGAGCTGAATTCGCCTGATGCACAATGCTTCCCAGTCGACACCACCCTGCTCGACCACCTGATATCGCTGCTACGGCGTTCCGGCAATGGGAAACCGCCTATCGACCCAAGTTTTTTCCCGGGTCGATCAGTCATCTGTCCGAGCCCATCGGTGAGCGACGGCGGCCGAGGAAGCGATCCCGCGACTGAGCTTCGGCGGTCTCGGCCCCGCGAGCGCGTCGGGGCTTTACGCTGGACAGCAGACTCACACCGGGAGAGGTGAGCATTGGATAACTCCAAGGGGGCGGGGGAACCGGTATTCCGGACCGCACGATTGGCGGATCTCGACGATATCGCCGCGCTGGAGCGGGAGCACTTCGGCGATCTGTGCTACCCGTATGTAACGCTGCGACAACTGTTCGACCTGCACGGACCCGATTGGGTGGTGGCCGAAATCGGCGGCAGAGTGCGCGGCTACGCACTCGTCGGCGTCGGTACCCGCCGACGCGGCTGGGTGATGGGTCTCGCGGTCGCACTGAAGTACCGCAACCGCGGCCTCGGCCGGGCGCTGCTGGACCAGGCTGTGACGAGTTGCCGCACTGCACAGGCAGATTCGGTGTACCTCACGGTGCGACCAACCGATCAGCGCACGGTCAAGCTGTACAAGAACGCCGGATTCCATTGGGCCGGACACGAACAGCGCTACTTCGGCGCGAACGAACCGCGAGATGTTCTGGTGCACCGCATCGATCACTGGCCGACCACCTCGCAGCTCCCCGGACCGAATGACAAGCGGTGGCTCAAGGGCGGTCGAGCACCGGATTGATAGTCGAATCACGTTGGTATGGTGGATATCACATCGAACGTGACGGCTGCACGGGGAACACACGATGACCGAATACGCGGGCTTATCCCAACTACCACCTGCGGTGAATTCGATGACGATGCTGATCGATCGGCATGCCGACCGGTATGCCGGTGAGATCGCCGAATACTTCCAACAGGCCGGCGCCGGATCCGAACAGCGGCTACTCGACACCTTCAACACCCACGTCGAGACATTGGAGCTCGACTACGACCCGGTAAAGATTTCCCAGCCCGGCGACAGCCTGGTCTTCTCCCATATCTACGAGGTGGCGGAGGAACCCGCCGGGGACGGTGACGGACCCCTGCCCGCGTTGACAGCTCTGCTCGCCGCCGAGGTCGAATTCCGCGGCCCACGACGGCTGAGCCGCACTCAGAACAACCGGATCGCCCAAACCTATGAGCATCTCGGCCGCGCGCTGATCGCCGTCGACCTGCCCCAACATGCCGTACTGGCTTTCAAACGCGCGGTGGGACTGCACCGTGTCGAGGAGGATTTCGATGCGCAGGACCGCTGCGGACACGCCTTGGCACAGGCTCGCTGCCGCGCCGTCGATCCGGCCTGGAAGCGGATCCCGCATTGGACCCTGGAAGGGTTGTGCGGCTATGGTTTTCGGCCGTTCCGCCTGCTCTGCTGGATCGCCGCCGTCCTGCTCATCAGCACCGTCGTGCTGTGGGCCACCGACGGCCAGCCCATCCCGACCGCGCTACACATGTGCCTGATCAACTACCTGAATCCACTCGGCCTCGGCGATCTGGAGGACATCAGGGGCGCCGGACGGACACTTCTGACCATCGAGGCCTACGCCGGACTCGTGCTCAACTCGCTGTTCTTCGCACTGCTGGTCCGGCGATGGTTTCGAATCTGATGCCGCCGCGGCGGCTAATCCGCGCTGTAGTCCTCGGTGCCGATCCTGGTGTGCCGCACCGCATCCAGCGTCGCCACCAGCACCCGATTGCGTAGTTGATCGATCAAGGCCCGCCGTCCCGCGGTGAAATCCGGATCGGTGTTCAGCTGCGTCCAGAGTCCGCGCAGCGCCGGTGGCGTATGCGCGCCGGGCACCCACAGATGTGCCAGGTGGTGCAGCACCGGGGCCAGCACCGCCACCGATTCCGCACTGCCCGGTGCGAACAGATCGGACTGCTCCAGCGCCGCGGCGGTGATCGACAGCAGCCAATCGTGCACCGCGAGATCCTCACAGAACCGCTGCACGTCGGCCAGTTCCGCCTCGGTGCGCACGGTGATCAGCGCGGTGCGAACCGTATCGTTCTGCATCCGGAACCACACCACCGGCTGCGCCGGATCGCCGATCCGCGCCGCCCAGCGCAGCCTGGTCGTCCCCGATTGCACCGGCGTGTTCTGGTCCAGGCGATGATCCATCCGGATGCGGCCGAGCAGCCGATTGGCGATCGACGCGAGGTCGAGGGTGCCCACCGGCGGCGGGCCGGCGGCCAGGAAGCCCTCGACCAGCCGGGCGCCGGTTTCCGCGGTGACCTTGGTGATCACCTCGGATATGCCGACCTGGCTCAAATAGTGCGACCACGTACGGCGCTGATCGCCAACGGCTCGAACGACTCTGGTCTGCGCCGAACTCTGCAGCACCCGCCCACCGACCACGACCGCATGCATTGCCACCGTGCCGATCGCCCGCACATCGGTATGCGACGGAGCAGCCAACCGACAATCCACCCCCTCGGCGATGGTCGGCGACACCGCAAGCGACATCGGCCGCTCCCGCCATAACATCGGACGGCCCGGCACCAGCTCGAGCAGTTCCTCGAGATCACCGCGCGACAGCGGCGTCGCCGCGGGCAGCAGGCAGGTGTCCACCTCACCGAATACGATCAGCGGGCCGACAGGTGTCCTGGTCTGCGCCGCACCCGCGCGCTCCAGCAGGCGCACGGCTCGGCCGCGGCGCAGCTGCCGCAGGTGCGGCGTCGAGCGGGCCGTGCGCACCCGGCGCGCGGCCGCATCGTTCGGTTCGTTCACGTCAGGATCCGTCCAGCAGGAAATGGGTGAGGCGTTCGGTCACCTTGCGCGATACGGCGATCCCCTCCTCGTTACCTCGGGCGACGATCTGATCGACCACTTCATCGTCGAGTTGGATGTGATCGAGTATTACTCGCACCGCGTGCTCGATACCCAGATATCGCTGCGGCAGCAGCGAAAGTGACCGATATGCGGCAAATGGTTTGGCCCGTGGATTCAGCTGCACCACCGCGGGCATCTCCCACCAACTGCCGGGCCATGGTATACCCGGCTCCCACGGCTGCGGCTCGACCACCGGCATACCGTCGAAACGCAGCATGCCCAGTCGCAGCAACTGCCAGACGGAGGCCAGATACGGGCAGGACCATTTGGTGAATACTTCCTTGCGCCCGTTTACCTTTCGGGTCTGCTTAGTCCACATTTCGACATCGAGAAAAATCGAATGCTCACGCCGCCCGAACTCCTCGGCCGGTTCGTACGGCTCGTCGTGCATGGCCTGTTCCGAGGGATCATCGGAAGCACGTCGGCCATTGCACAGCCAGCCGGATTCGGCGGTCGGTGGCCTGCGGCCGTTCGCACCCTCGGGCGGTTCGGCCACGATGCGGGCGCGAACCAACTCGGCCAACTCGATACGCGGCGCACTCACCGCGCCGTATTCGGCTGCCGGAACCTCCCAACAGCCGGCCTCGCGCGCCAAATAGTCGATGGCCAAACCGCATTCGTCGGCATTGTGCAGCAATGCGTCGAGGATTTCGCCGGGATTGGTATCGGACCGAAAATAGTCGTCGACCAGAAAGCAGGTGCTCACCCTGGCACGGGGACCGAATTCGATTTTCGCGGCCTCGGTGAATGCCGCGACCAGTGGCACGATCCGACGAAACTGCGCGCGAATCTTCTCCTGACCATTGGCCAGATCGTGCATATAGAAATGTCCGACCTCGATCGACACATGGGACAGTGGCACCCTGGCGACGCGCGAGTGCTCGGTGGCTTCGCTGTACCCTGCTGCATGCTCCATGTGCTCGAAATCCCTTTCCAGGATGGTGTTCTCGAGTTCGATCGATTCAGATTCGGCGCCAGGTGGCTGGATCGAGCACGCGATCGGCGAGCGTGTCGAAGGCCTCGACGGTTGCCTTGTTGGCAATTTCCTTCTGCACATCGATATCCAGGATCAGCTGTTCGCGCCACTGCAAAACCGGCTCGACCGGGGTCTCGCCGAGCATCGCGCTCGCACCGACCTTGTTCGTCGATGCCAGCCGTTTCAACATGGAGTCCTGCTGGTGCAACCAAGCCGCCTGCGGCCCAGGGGATTCGGTCGCCTCGTTCAATTGCGGCACTGCGGTGCGCACGTATCGGATGTTGTCCAGCAGCACCTCGCGATCGTGGCCCGCGCCCTCGCCACAATCGAGCAGTCCATACCCGCCGCGCACCAGACCGTGTGCGGCGATGATGTGCTGACGGGTCCAGCGATGAAATACCAACCAGCGCACTGTTCGCCCGGCCAACTGCGGCAAAGCCGTTGCCTTGAGCGCGATTTCCATCGCCACCGAGCGCCCCGCGCTGAGATCGACAATGCAGACGTCGAAGTCCTGATCGAGCTCTAACAGCAACTTGGCGCAGTTGTCGAGGGCGCGGTCATCGATCTTGGCGAACTCCGCGCCACCGGCATCGCCCGGCAACAAGAACAGTTTGCCGGTTCGCGTGCGCATCTTACGCAATTCGCGTCGATCGGTGTTGTCCCGCACGTCGATTCGGGCCGGCACGCCCGCCTTACCGAGCAGATAGGAGTGCAGCCCGTCGCCACCGGAGATACCGCGCTCGGCACCGCTGATCTCGAAAAGCGCACCCGCGGTGGGGGAACCGAAATCGAAATCGAGATAGGCGACCCGCTTACCCCGCACACACATTCGATAGGCGAGATTGCAGCTGGTCACCGAGCGGCCGGTGCCGCCCTTGTCTGAGGTCGCGAACACGATCATGCGCTATGGGTTCCTTGTCGCGTCGCGGCGGCCGGTGGCCAGTCGGTCGAGCTCACGCAGCGCGGCGAAGGCGTGCACGAAGGTGGTTGCGGAATCGTTGCGCACCAACCGCCTGGCCTGGTCGATATGGTCCTCCACGCGATCGAGCGTGGTCCGATTGCCCGAGGTGTCATCGATGCTCACGCCGAGCATCTCCTGATCGAACCGATGCTCGGCGGTATTCAGCATGAGCCGCGCGATCTCCTGAAGATCCGGCCAGTTGGGCGGCGGTTCGCGGTAGGTCCGGTCGGCGACCACCAGACATTCGATGACGCGTTCGGTCATGTACCAGGACGGTTTTGTGACCTCGACTGCGCCGTTCTCCCCGAACGCACCCGCCGGGTCATCCCACAGCCCGGGTGCTCCGACGCGCAACATGCGCCGATCCAGATGCTCCATCACCGATTTTGCCAATTCCATCAGCTTGTCGCGGGCCGCGACATTGTTGGACAGCCTGGCCGTCTGCAGCATTCGCTTGAGCAGCACCGCCGAGAAGTCCGAAACCTCCCACTGCAGCGTCGGTCCGTCATCGACGACCTCACTGCCCCGCAGGGTCAGCCGCACGCCGGGAGTGTGCATCGCAACCGCAGGATCCTCGCGCATGGTCCGCCGAATGATCCGGCCTCGGCCGGCCAATTCGTCGAAAATGGCCACGGCCCTTGTCAAATCATCATCGGAAGCGGTGCGCGCGACCAGATCCTGGATCAGTACCGCGGATACGATGAGACTGAAGTAGTCCGACTGCTCGCCATCGGAGGTACGCCACGGAATATCCTCCAGCGGCCAACTGCCGGAGCCGAAGCGCGCGACCGTCGACCAATAGCGCTGGGTCAGCTCCCAGCGGGTACGCAGCGCCTGGGCCAGCCGGTGCTGCTTCTCGTCGAGCAGACCGAGCTCACCGGTGCGCGGGGAGACCAGGTCGTTGATGCCGTCCAGCGCGACGACCGTGAAATAGAGGTATGGGCGCGGATCGGCGATGCCCTTCTGACTCGCGATCTGCGCCTCGACGAAGTCGACCTCGGTGGCGTCGCGCACCACACCCCAACTCCACCCGCATTCGAACAGCAGATTCTCGTTCTCGAGTTCCTTGACCGTTTCCTCCTGGCCGAGGGTGACATCGCTACGCAACCGCGCCCGCACCCGTTCCAGACTGCGCCGCACACCATCGACCATGGCCTGCTCGGGCTCGCCGGTCTGGTTCAGCATTTCCAGAATCGCCTGTCCCTCACGGGATTTCGGCTTCACAGTATTGACGACGAAGCTGCGAACCAGTCCGGTCATTGCCGCGGTGAGCCGCGCGCTGAGCTGCTCGGTGAGACCATCGATCCGCTGCGTCAGCTCCCCCGGTCGCGCCCAGCCGCGGAACGCACGCAAGAAACGCAGGCCGGCCATACAGACGGTCAGCGACATCGAGTACGAGTCGACGACTTCGATGCCGCGCTGCGCCGCATTGGGTTCGCGCTCATCGGTAGAGCGCAGATAGCTGTCCGCGGAGAAATTCGGCTGCCCGTCGTTTCGCGTGTTCCGCTCGATATACCGTTCGAGCAGCCAGACCATGAAGCTGCCGATCTGCGTCGGACCGCCGAGCGGTTCGAGGACCGAACTGACGTCGTCCTCCATGCGATCCGGATTGTCCAGTGCGAAGGTATCGATCTCGGTGGCCGGATACAGCAGGCAAAGCAACTGCTCGGAGTCGCTGATGGAGTTGGCGTCCATCAGCCCGTCCCAGCGCCAGTCCGTACCATCCCAGCACGCGGCGAGCATCGCGCGCCACACATCCAGAATCTGTTGTCTCGGTTGGATTCTCACCTGCTGCCGTCCTCACCCCATGTCGCAGGCGCGCCGGTCCTCACCGCGTCCACGAACGTCAAATTAGCACGGGCACAACGCTTACGCTGGCTCCACGAGGGTCCGATCTGGTTCCATTCCGGCATCGGTGGAACCGGTCGCGGGCCGTCCGAACACGGGCAACCGCAGAGCATCCAGCAGCCCGCAAAGCAGGTAGAGCAATCGCCGCCTGACGGCGGTCGTCCGAGCATAGAACAATCGACGCAGCACACGGCGCCGGATCAGATAACCGGGCGATCACACGGTCGGGACGAAACTCAGAGCATCAGGCGAACCATATCCGCGGTCCGCGCCAATCCGGGAAACGCTTCGGGGGTCGAGCGGGGGTGCAGCGCATGCACAGCAAGCCGAAACATGACCGCGCGCAACAACATTTGCGGCCACTCGGCCAAATCGGACCAGCGGTCGAGCAGGCCGTCGTCGGCGCCGCCCCAGGCGAGTGCGTCGACGACGATGACACCGGCGGCCCATGGTGCGGGGCGCCAATACGGAGTGATGTCGGTCAGGCCCGGGGTGAAGACTCCGGCGAAAAGTACCGTTCCGAACAGGTCTCCGTGCACCAGTTGCGCGGGGGTCTGGACCGGTTTGCGCAAGGTGGCCAGTTGGCCGATCAGTTCCATACTGCGTTGGCCGTCGGGGGAGGTTGCCGGAGTGATGCCACCGGTGCGCAGACTTCGCAGCGGTACCGGCTCCCAGGCGGCGCGGTCAGCGGCGACGAAGACGTCGACATCGACCCAGGGGGCCACCGGCGGCTGGACCAGGAAACGCGGTCGTTCGAGCTGTGCCGTGGCCTGATGTAATCGCAGCGATACCGAAACGACCTCGTCGTAGCGCGGCTCGGGCACACCTTCCAGGTAGGTGTCGGCGCGCCAACCGGATACCACATAGCGGCCGTCGGTGGCCCGCACGGGGCGGGCCAGACGTAGGCCGTCCACCTGCAGGGTTTCGCGGACCTTCGCCGACCATGCCGCCCTGGCATGATCGGCCACCGGGCTCAGCACGACGTCACCGAGCCGCCAGCCGCCGTCCCAGTCTCCCAGCGAAACCGGCGTCACTTCGCGCAGACCGAACGTGGCGCGCACGTGCTCGGGGGGTTCCACAGAAGTCACGGCCGTACGGTACCTGTGTTGAATTTGGCACGCCTGCGGCGCGCCGTGTGCTCTGTCGTTGGCAGCGCCTTCGGCGCTGCGTGTTCGCGGCCCCCTGCAGTCTCGCGTCCGAGCCGTCGAGACATACGACTGCGTCGTATGCGCTTCGACGACTCGGCTGTGTTCGACGGCCGCGCCTTCGGCGCGGACGCGAGACGGGCCGCGAGCGGGTCGCTCGTAAGACTCGCTCCGTGGTGGTTACGCCGCGAAGCAACCTCTTGGCCGAGTACCCGGTCTAGTACACCGGCAGTGACTTGTCGACCTGATTCGCCCAGGCGACGATGCCGCCCTGCATGTGCGAGGCGTCGGAGAAACCGGCGTTCTTCAGGACCGCGAGCACCTCGGCCGAGCGGATACCAGTCTTGCAGTGCAATACGATCGGCCGGTTCTGCGGCAGATCCGACAGCGCCTCACCGGAGAGGAAGCGATCCTTCGGAATGAGTTTGGCGCCCTTGATGTGCACGATGTCCCATTCGACCGGCTCGCGCACGTCGATGAGCTCGATTTCCTTGCCCGCGTCGAGCAGCTCTTTGAGCTCGCGCGCGGTGATGGTCGAGCCCGCGGCGGCGGCTTGGCCCTCCTCGGACACCACACCGCAGAACGCCTCGTAATCGATCATTTCGGTGATCTGCTGACGCTCCGGATCGCGGCGTAGCTTGATGGTCCGATAGTTCATATCCAATGCGTCGTAGACCATGAGACGGCCGAGCAGCGGCTCACCGACGCCGGTGATCAGCTTGATCGCCTCGGTCACCATGATCGAACCGATGGACGCGCACAGCACACCGAGCACACCGCCCTCGGCGCACGAGGGCACCATGCCGGGCGGCGGGGCTTCCGGGTAGAGGTCGCGGTAGTTGATGCCGCGGCCGTCCGGTGCGTCCTCCCAGAAGATCGAGACCTGCCCTTCGAAGCGGTAGATCGAGCCCCAGACGTACGGCTTGCCCGCCAGCACCGCGGCATCGTTGACCAGGTAGCGCGTGGCGAAGTTATCGGTGCCGTCGACGATCAGGTCGTATTCACCGAACAGTTCAACGGCGTTGTCGGGCTCCAGGCGGATCTTGTGCAGCCGCACATCGATGCCGGAGTTGATCTCGAGAATGGAATCGCGCGCGCTATCGGCCTTCGGGCGGCCGATATCGGATTCCCCGTGGATGATCTGGCGCTGCAGATTGGAGGCGTCGACCTCGTCGAATTCGACAATGCCGAGCGTGCCGACACCGGCGGCGGCCAGATACAGCAGCGCGGGCGAGCCGAGCCCGCCTGCGCCGATCACCAGCACCTTGGCGTTCTTCAGCCGCTTCTGCCCATCCACCCCCAGGTCCGGGATGATCAGATGACGGCTGTAGCGGGCGATCTCGTCCTTGGTCAGCTCCGCGGCCGGTTCGACCAGCGGCGGCAGGGACTTCGGTGATGACACGTCCAGGGCTCCTCGAATCAATTGGCCGATCGCACTGTGGTGGCTCAGCGCCTAAATAATCAACACCGACAATCGGGCCGTTCTTCCCGACCATGGTCTCGCATCCACGACTGAGCCTCGTAACCGACCCGCATAACTCGACCCGTACAACTCGACCACCACGGAGCGAGCCTTACGAGCGAGGAGTTCGCGGCACCCGTCTCGCGTCCGAATCGTCAAAGCGCATACGCCACACGCATGGAACTCAACCATCCGACGTACACGCACGGGACTCGACCATCCGGCGCGCGTGCACTTGGTGCTGAACCATCCGCACATCGCCGACCCCCACGGAGCGAGTCTTACGAACGAGGAGTTCGCGGCCCGTCTCGCGTCCGAGTCGTCGAAGCGCATGCGACGAAGTCGCGAGTCTCGGCTAGCGACTGCTTGCAGGTCGCTCGAAAGGGTCGGACGCGAGACACCAGGGGGGCCGCGAACACGCCGCGCCCGCGCGGCCAAAAATACAGCTCAACCGCGTGGATACGGCCAAGGGTTGAAGCGACAGCGCTTACCGTCCATCGGGACCACACCATCGGGATCAAGGACCGCGATGTCGTTGTTCTTGGTGCCGAAGGTCTGCTGCATCATCACCGGCGCGAGCCCGCCATCGGTTTCGCACGGCTGATGCTGGTGATAGCCGATGGCATGGCCGACCTCGTGGTTGACCAGGTACTGCCGATAGGAACCGATATCACCCTCGAAGGCCAGCGCACCGCGGACCCAGCGCACCTCCGAAAGCACCACCCGGCGCAGATCGGCATTGAAGCAGGAGGAGTCGATCGGAATATCGAAACCGCATGCCTTGCGCGAGGATTCGCGGGAGGCCAGCGAAATGCGGAAGTCCGGTACCCCGTGATCGATGCGCCGGAAGGCGAATTTGGTGTCGTGCGTCCAACTCTTGGGATTGTTCAAGGTGCTGTCGATCATCTTGGCAACGGATTCGTCCCCGCCGAATCCGGAAGTGTCTACGCCGTCCTCGATTTCGATGGTGTACTTGAACTGGTACTCCGATCCGGTACCCACCTGCACGGTGGTCCCCGGCACCATATGCCATGCGCCCATACCGGTTTCGGTGAACGGTCCGCCGTCGGGCAGCGCGCCGGTCGGCAGATTCGTCGGGAAGTGGCCGTCGCCGGGTGGTGCGCCGATGATTCCCGCTGTTGCCGCGCGCGGGCTCAATCGTCCGAATCCCGGTGCCCCGCCTGCCATATCCGCCGGATCGCTGACCTCGCGCACCGCGTCCACGATCACCAGCACGGTCACCACGAAAAGTACGGGAAGTGCGTAAGCACGCCAGCCATAGGTGCGGATGAAACGACCGAGTGCGCTCTGCTTCTTGGTATCGCGCTCGGGTCTGGACCGCCTGGAGCGCTGTTCTTCGGTGGGATCCCAGCGGGCCCGCAGCGGTTGATAGGAACGATCGACGGGTGATTCGGACAAGCCGGGGGGGTCATAGATCTCGACACCGTTCGTAGCGCTCGCTGGCGAACCGGATCTCCATTCGATCTCACCCTTGGCGCCGTCCCGGGCAGCGACACCGTTTCGAGTGGCTGCGCCCGTACGCACCTCGGGGCCTGGCCTTTCCACAGGGCCCGAGACTACGGACCCGGACGCGGCGGAGCCAGTCCGGCGGTGCGTGCTGCGCCCGCCGCCGGAGGATCTTTCCGGTCGGTCGGTCACGTCAACCAGCGTCTCACAAGGCGCAATACCCCCGCCCAGCCTCGCCACCGTGCCCGATGCCGATCCTTTCGAGCGACCTGCAAGCAGTCGCTGATAATGCGACATATCTCACCGACTGGACTGCATCTGCGGCCCAGATCCGCAGACGTTGTACAACCGGGTATCGTTCATGGGATACCCGGTGTACACCCCAATTTGCCGGGGCATCGACTGGGAGAGCCGAAAATGACTGACCTCGTGGACCGGATGACGTCGCGCAGAACGTCGTCCGATGCCATGGCGCCGACCAAGCGCGGTACCCGGCTTCCGCGCGACGAGCGTCGTCAACAGCTACTCTTGGCCGCCAGTGAGGTATTCGTTCAACGCGGCTACCACGCTGCCGGTATGGACGAGATCTCACAGTGCGCCGGAGTCAGCAAGCCGGTGCTCTATCAGCACTTCGCCAGCAAGCTCGAACTCTATTTGGCGGTGCTGCAGAACTACGTCGACATGCTGGTGTCGAGTGTGCGTCAGGCGCTGCGCTCGACCACCGACAACCGCCAGCGCGTGCGGGCCGCGGTACAGGCCTATTTTGATTTCGTCGACAACGAAATGCAGGGCTTCCGACTGGTTTTCGAATCCGATCTGATCAGCGAGCCGCAGGTGCAGCGCCGGGTCGAGCAGGCCACCGAGGCGTGTGTGGACGCGGTCTTCGATCTGGTCGCCCACGATTCCGGTCTGGACCCCTACCGGGCCAGGATCCTCGCGGTCGGACTGGTCGGCACCAGCCAGTTCACCGCCCGGTATTGGCTGGAGGCGGATCGGCCGATTCCGAAGGAAGAGGCGGTCGACACCACTGTCGCCCTGGCGTGGGGCGGTCTGTCGCACGTGCCGCTGCATCCGATCCACTGACCGAGCAGACAACGGAGCCCCCGCATTCCAGCGAATGCGGGGGCTCTCGGCTGTTGCGTCGCGGTTCGGCTCAGACCGATGCGAAGCCGACGCGGCCGCTGGTGGCGGCGCCGATCTCGACGTAAGCGACCTTCGCGGCCTGGATCAGGAACTTGCGGCCCTTCTCGTCGGTGAGCGCGACGACGCCGCCCTCGCCGCTCAGCGCACCGGACACCAGCGCCTCGACCTCATCCGGGGTCTGCCCGCTATTGATCACGAGCTCGCGCGGGCTATCCGAAATACCGATCTTGACCTCCACGGCCAACCTCCGAACCTAGAGTCCTGTGTGCTGTCGAAATCAAGGCTAATGCTCCCCTGCCTCCCGGGGTATTCAGGCGCCCCACTAAGAGCCACGGAATCCACGTCGGCGACCGGCGGCCGGACAACCCCCCAATTCTGGGCGTACCCGGGGAGTTACCCATGTACCTGGGAAATCAGTGGTCACATCGGGGATCCGACAGCACCGTCGACCGACCAGGCGGCTGGCGTTCGCCTGTCGCGAACGCCAGCCCGCGCGCATGGATATGCCTACTTGGGCTCGATGAGCTGGATCTCCAGCTCGACCTTGACCGCGTCGCTCAGCATGCCGGGCAGCGGGCCGCCGACGCCGAATTCGGTGCGCTTGATGGTGCCGGTCGCGGAGAATCCGGCATGCCGGTCGCCGGTCCCGGCGAACTCCTGGACGCCGCCCCACTCGACATCGAGGGTGACCGGCTTGGTGATCTCGCCGAGCGTGGCCTCGCCCTCGACCTCGAACGATTCCGCGATCAGGACCGGCTCGACGGCGCGGAAGCTCAGGGTGGGGCGGTTGGCGACATCGAGGAAGTCGGCGGTGCGCACGTGGTTGTCGCGCGCGACATTGCCGGTATCGAAGGAGTCGAGGTAGATGGTGGCGCTGAGGGTGGCGAAGCCCTTGTCGTCGACCACGCATTCGGTCTCGAACTTGGTGAAGCGGCCGCGGACCTTGGAGATGCCGAGGTGGCGGATGGTGAATTCGACCTGGGAGTGCATCGTGTCAAGGGTCCAGGAGCCTGGGGTGAGCGCGGTGGCAGTGGCGGATTCAGCGGAAGATGTCATGCCATAGACCATGACCGGACCGCGGTCCGCTAGCCACACCGCCGTTATCCTGGACCCGTCAGGGCGCGGATAACCATCCCAGGACGGGACACGATGAAACGTATGGCACCCAATCCCTTCGCGGAATATCTCATCGCCCGCCGGGCCCAATTGCGGCCCGCGGATGTGGGACTTCCCGAAGGCGGTCGCCGCCGCACTCCGGGATTGCGCCGCGAAGAGGTCGCGGTGCGCGCCGGGGTGAGCGCCGACTATTTGGCCCGGCTCGAGCAGGGCCGCGATACCAATCCGTCGCCGGCGGTCATCGATGCGCTGGCACAGGCGCTGCTACTCGAAGGTAGGGACCGACACCACTTCGGTTGGCTCGCCATCACCTCGAATAACGAATCCCGTTGCCCCACCACCGAATCCGTCGCAGAACACCCGACGCCCGCGATCGAGACCATCCTGCGCGCGCTACATCCCACTCCGGCCTTCGTGATCGGGCGGCGGTTCAATGTGCTCGGCTGGAATCCGGCATGGGAGAACATCGCGAAACCCGTTGGGCTGCTCGATAATCCGGAGGTCGTGAATCTGGCCTGGTTCACCTTCGCGCATTCGCGCGCCAAGCAGGTGTTGCGGAACTGGGACGAGGTGGCCGATATTTTCTCGGCCGCACTGCGGCGCGCGACGATCCGCTGGCCGGGCGAGGACAGCCTGGTCGAGCTGATCGACGCGCTGCTGGCCTATCCGGAGTTCGAAAGCCGTTGGCAGCCACAACATATCGACGACCTGACCTCCGGCACGATGCGGTTCGACCACCCCGAATACGGCCATATCGATATCGCATTCGAGGCCCTGAACGCCGATAGGGATCAGTGCGTCGTCGTCTGGCTTACCGACCAGGCCCAGGCGCAATCGCCGGGCTTGCGACTGGTCGGCGCGGTCAACGAGTAATCAGATGCCCAGGACGGCCATGCGCTCGGCGTGACTGGCCTGCATGCGCTCGAACAGCGCGGCAATGCCGTTGAGGTCACCGGTCGCGGTGAGCACCAGCTCGGTGAGTTCGTCGCGCTGGGCCATGACGTACTGCGCCTGGGTGATCGCCTCACCGAGCAGGCGCCGACCCCACAGCGTCAGCCGGTCGCGCACGGAGCGGCTCGTCGCGACCGCGCGGCGCACCTCCTCCACCACGAATTCGGAGTGACTGGTCTCAGCGAGCACATCGCGGACCACGGCGGCGACCTCGGGAGACAGGGCGCCGGCGATCTCGGTGTAGAAGTCGGCGGCTATACCGTCACCGACATAGAACTTGACCATCGACTCGAGCCAGGTCGAGGGATCGGTGGAGTCGTGGTAGGCGTCCAGGGCACGCACGAACGGCGCCATCGCATCGAAGACGTCCACACCGCGTTCGGCCAGCGCGGACTCCAGGGTTCCGAAGTGCCGCATCTCGGCGGCGGCCATCTTCGCGACGGCCACCTTGCCGCGCAGTGTCGGCGACAGCTTGGCCTCCTCGGCCAGCCGGTAGAACGCGGAGATCTCACCGTAGGCGAGCACCGCGAACAGGTCGGTCACGCCCGTGTCGTCGGCGGAAATGAACGAGCCGGACAACGAAACCCCTACCGTTGCAGGTGACTGTGCTCCCATGTCGACACAGCGTAGTCCGGGTCCGTTACGTGTCACCGTCATCCCGGTACGTGTCGCTGTCATCGCGGCGAACATCGGGAGGTGATCGCTCAGGACAGCTCGGATAGGAACTTATCGAGATAGGTCCAGGTGGTGTCGCGCGCGGTTTCGGCGGTGAGGATGCCGAGGTGACTGCCGGGTGCGGTTTCATAGCGAACGGACCGAGCGCCGGTGAGGGTGCGTTGTCCGGCGGCCACCGCGGCGGCTGGGGTGATGACATCGGCGGGTCCACCGACCAGCAGCACGGGCGCGGTCACCTCGGCTAACTCGATGCGGCGCTTGCCGAGTTCGACGACACCGCGGCCGATGTCGTTGTGCAGGATCAGGCGGCCCCACAGCTGGCCGTAGAAGCGCCCTGGATAGCCCGGCATTTCGGACATGAAACGGTCGATGGACTCCATTTTGGCCAGGTTTTCGGTGCGGGCGATATTGCTCGCGACGAACCAGGGACGGGTGAGTTCGCGGTCCCATGCGGTGACCCGGTAGGCAATTCGGGTCAGCGTGGCCGGAATGCCGCCCACCATGCGTACCGCCGTCGAGGTGGCGATGCCGCCGGTCAGCTTGGCCACCGCGCGCACCTGGGGAATGCCGGTCATCTTGTCGTAGTCCAGCGGCGAACCGACCGCGGTGATGGAGCGGATCGGCAGTTCGGGGTGCGCGGCCGCGGTCAGCAGCGCGAGGGTGCCACCGATCGACCAGCCGACCAGATCGACCGGACGGCCGCCGCGGTCGGCGCAGATGCGCCGAATCGCCTCGGGCAGGATGTCATCGATCCAGGTCTCGAAGCCCATCCGTCGGTCGGCGAAGGTGATCGCGCCGTAGTCGATGACGTAGGGCGCCCGGCCCGTCTCCAGCAGGAACCGGGCCACGCTCTGATCCGGCCGCAGATCGAAGCAACTGGCGGGCGCGGCCAGCGGCGGCACCAGCAGCACCGCCGAATCCGTTGCGGCAGCGACGGATCCGGTAGCTTCGAAGCGGCGCAACTGCCGATGTGGTTCGTCCCACAGCACCGTCGACGGGGCGGGATCGGGCGCCGCGACACCTTGGCCGAAGGTCAGCGCCCAGGCATTGCGCGCGGCGATGGTGACGGTATCGGTGAGACTCACACCATGAATCTTTCATATCACGTTACCGACGGTAACAGGCAACTCCGATTTGTGAGCAATCGTGCACCGCTCAACTCCGAGGCATGCCGATCGGATTGAGCGGCGGCACCACGCTCTGCTGGACGCGCCGCGTCAACGGATCGAGCACATAGGTCAGCTCGGCGATGGCGTCCTGCGACAGCGCCGCCAAGGCGCCGTTCCAGGCCGCCTCGTCGGTGTCGGCCTCCACTCGTTCGAGCAATTCGGCACCCGCGCCGGTCAACTCGGGGCTGCTCGATTCGCCGGCGATCAATCCCCTTGCACGCAACTCGTCGGCGATGTCGGACCATTCCCGCTCCGACCAGCCGCGCGCGGGTCGCATCACCGATTCGGGTGCCTTACCGGCCGCGACCTGCAGCACCAGCGCCTGCGATCCGGTCAGACCGTGGGCGATCAGGGCCGCCACATGCCCGTCACCGCGATGTTCGCGCAGGGTGGTGGTGAGCTGCCACAGCGCGGCCACCGGATCGGCGGACAGCGGCAATTCCGCATTCGCCGCGTACAGCGGGCGGCCGGTCGCATCGGCCGTGCGCGCCACCGGTTCGAGCAGTTCGGCGGCACGGGCACAATCGGCATCACCGGCTCCGGCTCCACGCAACAATCCGACCGAAAAGTCTAGCCGGGCCGCGAGGCATGCCGCCGGCGTCGTTCTGGCCCAGGCGTCCGGCACCGCCTTGGCCACCACGTCCGGATGGAATCCGGCGAAGGTCGCCAGTACGGCTCCCGCGCCAACCGCCCCCAGCGGCGCGGCCCGGAACGCGAAGTAAGTCTGCCAGAATCCGCGTAGTCCGAGCGCGACTCCGGCCCGCTTGACGTCCGCGCCGAAATACACCACATCGTGGATGGGTTCGAGAGTATGCCAGATTCGACGCGCCAGATGAATTGCCATGTGGCGCAGCGTACGTCGACGGCCAACGGATGGAAACCGCGTATTTCGCCCGAAATTGCCGACCATTTCGAACGACCTGCAAGCAGTCGCTACGGTGACCGACCATTTCGAGCGACCTGCAAGCAGTCGCTACGGCGACCGTTTCGAGCGATCGGCAAGCAGTTGCTACCGCAAATTCGAGCCGTGCACAATATCACGCTACAATCTCTGCGGACAACGGAAATTTTCGTCCGTCGAGTCGCCGGATCGTACGGTCGCCAGAGTGTCGCCGACGAGATTTTCGAAGTCTGGGAATATGTGCGCGCACCAGATCCGCATCACCCTTGCGCCGCGCCGATGTCTGCCGAGGTCAGCCGCCGAAACGACGAGCTCCCGCAGGCATCACCGGCAGTGGCCGAGGTGAGTATCACAGGCGGATATGTGGTTGTCGCGGGCCGGCCGGTCCGCCCCACACCTCGTGCGCGCGTGACGCGATAACGAGGAAAGGCACGGACCTGAGCAAGATCACTGTCGAACAGGAACCTGGTCTGGCGGATACGCTACTGACCGCCGAACTGGACGAAACCCACACCGCTCCGACATTCGCCGAATTGGGGGTTCGCGATGAAATCGTGCGAGCCCTCGGTGAGATCGGAATCGAACGCACCTTCGCAATTCAGGAACTGACCCTTCCGCTGGCTCTCGCCGGTGAAGATCTGATCGGTCAGGCCCGCACAGGTATGGGTAAGACCTTCGGATTCGGTGTGCCGCTGCTGCACCGGATCGCGACCGCCGACACCGGGACGACCCCGCTGGACGGCACCCCGCGGGCACTGATCATCGTGCCGACGCGCGAACTCTGCATCCAGGTCACCGCGGATCTGGAGAACGCGAGCAAGTACCTGCGCAACCGCAAGGGCAAACTGCGCGTGCTCTCGATCTACGGCGGCCGCCCGTACGAATCGCAGATCGCCGCGCTGCGCTCCGGCGTGGACGTGGTCGTCGGCACCCCCGGCCGACTCATGGATCTGGCCGATCAGGGCCATCTGATTCTCGGCAAGGTCGGCGTACTCGTGCTGGACGAGGCCGACGAAATGCTGGATCTGGGCTTCCTACCCGATATCGAACGCATTCTCGGCATGGTCCCGACGCAGCGCCAGACCATGCTCTTCTCGGCCACCATGCCGGGCCCGATCATCACCCTGGCCCGCACCTTCCTGACCCAGCCGACGCATATCCGCGCCGAGGAGCCCCACGATTCCGCCGTACACGATCGCACCGCGCAGTTCGTCTACCGTGCGCACGCACTGGACAAGAGCGAGCTGATCGCCAAGGTGCTGCAGGCCGAGAACCGCGGCGCGACCATGATTTTCACCCGGACCAAGCGCACCGCGCAGAAGGTCGCCGACGAGCTGGCCGACCGCGGCTTCGCCGTCGGGGCCGTACACGGTGACCTCGGCCAGATCGCCCGGGAGAAGGCGCTCACCAAGTTCCGCAAGGGCACCATCAATGTGCTGGTCGCGACCGATGTCGCGGCGCGCGGCATCGATATCGACGATGTCACCCACGTCATCAACTACCAGTGCCCGGAGGACGAGAAGACCTACGTGCACCGGATCGGGCGCACCGGCCGGGCCGGACGCACCGGCGTCGCGGTGACGCTGATCGACTGGGATGAACTGAATCGCTGGGCCGCCATCGACAGCGCCCTCGGCCTCGGCATCCCGGACCCGGTCGAAACCTATTCGCGCTCCCCGCATCTGTTCTCCGACCTCGGCATTCCGGAGGGTGTCACCGGCACGGTCCGCAAGCCGCGGCCGGTACGCGACGAGGACGCCGAGGTGGTCGAGCGCCCCGCTCGCACGCCGCGCATGCGCACTCGGCGCCGCACCCGCGCGGGCCAGCCGATCGACGGCGCGACCAACGACACCGAGACCGGCGAAGCCGAAACCGATACCGCCGCAGCCCCACTCGACGACGCGAGCGACGACGAGACGGCGGATAAGCCCACCCGTCGTCGCCGCCGCCGCAGGTCCGCCGGTGATACCGCGAACGGCATCGAGTCGAATGGCAACGGCGACAACGGCACCGATGTGACCGCCGAGGCGGGCGCGGACAGCGATGCCGATGACGCCGAGACCACCGATCAGCCTGCGCGTCGTCGGCGCCGCCGTCGCAAGCCCGCGGGCGAAGCGACCGCTGACGAAGCTGCCGCGGACACCGCTCCCGCGACAGTTACCGCCTCGGCATAGTCGATACGCAGGCGCGTCTGTCATGCCACAGGCGCGCCTGTGCCGTCTGCGCAGCTGGGGCGGCGGCGGAGATCCACGGCGAGACCGATCGCATCGACCGGACGATACGTTGTAGTCTCGCAAGCGTGCTCGCACCCGAGCGGCGAACGCGCGCCGACATCATCTCCGCAGTCGCGATCGCCGTGGTCGTTGTGATCGCGGCGGTGGTGGTGTGGGCGCGCAGCGATGCCAGGGGCACCGAGTCGGTCACGGCGGAACATCCGATTTCCACCCCGGCCGCGGCCGATCAGGTGCCGACAAGTCTGCATGAGCTGTGGCATGCGCCCGACCCGGCCGCGAGCCGGGCGCTGGTGGCCGCTGGCACGGTCGTCACGGGCGCGGACGGTACCGTGACGGGCCACGATCCGCGCACTGGTGCGCCGCTGTGGCACTACCGGCGCGACCTCCCCCTCTGCGGCGTGGAGTCGCAGTTCGGCACGGTGGTCGCGGTGTACAAGGATCAGCGCGGCTGCAGCCAGGCCACGCTGCTGGCCGGTGAGGACGGCTCGCGCCGGACCGCGCGCAGCAGCTATATGGATCCGGCCGTGCAGCTATCGGTCGACGGCACCTATGTCCTGGCCCAGGGCCCGCGGCGGCTGGAGATGTGGCGCTCGGATCTGGTGCGTACCCTCGAATACGGCTACGTCGACGCACCGGTGAACGTGAAAACCCAACCGCGCAAGGGTTGCAAGCTGATCTCGTCGAGTTCGAGCTCCACCCGGCTCGCGGTGCTGGAACGCTGCCCCGAGGACCCGGCCAATCGGTTGACCGTGCTCAATCCGGCCCCGAAGGACAACACGGTGCCCGAGGAGTACGGCTCGCATGTGCTCAACGGATCCGGTGCGGATGCACCCGACGCCCGGGTAATCGCGGTGTCCGACAACCGAATCGTGCTGTACCTACCCGGTGTGCCCGCGACGGCGACCGCCGAAGCGATATCCCCGCGGCTCGCGGTATTCGACGGCACCGGGAATGCGCTTGTGGTGCACCAACTTTCCGCACCGCTGAGCGATAAGTCGACGACCACCCGGATCAGTTCGCTGTTCCTGGTATTCACCGGCAACAGCCTGATCGCGTTGAACGCGGGCACCTTCGATCCGATCTGGGCCGCACCAGGCGCACTCGGCAGTCCGGTCTTCATGGCGGGCCGACTACTCGTGCCGGTCGACGGCGCGATCGCGGTCCTCGATCCCACCTCGGGCGCCGAAGTGTCACGCATTCCGGTCGCCCGCCCCGGCTACGACGGCTCCCCGATCTCGCTCGCCGTCCTCGGCACAACGGTGCTGGAAAGGCGGGAAGCCGAGATGTTCGCACTGGGCTCGTGATGACTGATTTAGTAAGAACATGGGTAACTCATCGGGACCGCCCAAAGACCGGCCCGCACCTACCGCCGGCCCGGGAAATGAGCATCGAGGCACCCGCCGACCGGCAAAGATTCGCGCAGGCGGCCTAGTCATGTCCGCACGCGACGATGCCCGGCTGGTCCTGCTCCGGCACGGCGAAACCACCTGGTCGAGCCAGCGACGCCATACCGGCCGTACCGATCTGGCGCTCACCGAGCACGGCGAGGAACAAGCGCGCGCCGCGGGCGTGGTGCTGAGGGAGCTGGAGCTGAACGACCCGCTGGTGCTCACCAGTCCGCGGCAACGCGCCGTGCGCACGGCGGCGCTCGCCGGGCTCACCGATACCGTCGTCGATGACGATTTGGCCGAATGGGATTACGGCGATTACGAGGGGTGGACCTCCGTCGAGATCCGCGAGCATGATCCGGGCTGGACCATCTGGACCGGAGTCGTGCCGGGTGGCGAGACGGCCGCTCAGGTCAGCGCGCGCGCCGATCGGGTGCTGGCATCGGTCGAACCCGCACTGCCGGACCGGGATATCGTACTGGTCGGCCACGGTCATTTCTCTCGGACGCTGATCGCCCGCTGGGCCGAACTCGATATCAGGGAGGGGCGTCGCTTCGCGATGTCGACCGCCGCGATCACCGTGCTCGGTTACGAACACGACGACCGAACCATCCTGGCGCACAACCTAGTTCCCGCAAACCATGGAGCCGCACTATGACCCGCCCCGGCACGATCCGCCGCGCCACCCCCGCCGACGTACCCGCCATGGTTGGCCTCGTCGAAGACCTCGCCGAGTACGAAAAGTCCCGCGCGGAGTGCACGCTCACCGCCGAACAACTCGACGCCGCGCTGTTCGGGCCGTCGCCCGCGGTTTTCGCCCATGTCGTCGAGGACGAGACCGGTGTGGTCGGCTGTGCGATCTGGTTCCTGAACTACTCCACCTGGACCGGCGTACACGGCATCTATCTGGAGGACCTGTACGTCAAGCCGGAAACCCGCGGCAAAGGTTACGGCAAGGCGCTGCTCGCCACCCTCGCCGAGGAGGCCGCCACGAACGGCTACAGCCGGGTCGACTGGGCCGTGCTGACCTGGAATACGCCCGCCATCGAGTTCTACAAATCCATCGGCGCCAACCCGCAGGACGAGTGGGTCGGCTACCGACTCACCGGCGCGGCCATCGATAAGCTCGCCGCCGAAGCCTGGTGAGTGAGCGCCAGTGAGTGAACCACCAGCACAGCGCGCAGTCGTGAGTGAGCGTAGCGGGCGAACCATCAACACAGCCGAGCACTCGCTCGTTCCGGAACCGAGCGCCAGCGAGGCGGAGGCATGAGCAAGTGAGGGTTACCGCACCCACGGATTGGCCGACCACCGCGGACGAGGCGATGGCCATCCAGGATGCCCTGCGGCCATTGGTGATTGCGGCCGACCCGCGGCCACCGCAATTCCGCACCACCGCCGGACTCGACTCCGCCTACGACGACACAACCCGGATCGCTGCCACGGCCGCCGTCGTACTGGACAGTGCCACACTGGATCCCGTCGATACCGCGGTAGCGCACGGCACCGTCACCTTTCCCTATGTGCCTGGCCTACTGTCCTTCCGCGAACTACCCACCACCCTCGCCACGCTCGAAAAGCTCATTACCACACCGGATCTGCTGATCTGCGATGGTCAGGGAGTCGCCCATCCACGCCGCTTCGGCTTGGCCTGCCATGTCGGAATCCTCACGGGCACACCGACGATCGGCGTAGCCAAGACACCGTGGGGCGACTACCCGGAGCCCGGTCCGGAGCGCGGCGCGGTCAGCGATATCACCATGGACGGCGAAATCGTCGGGCGTGCGCTGCGCACCCGACGCGGTGTCAAACCGGTCTTCGTCTCGGTCGGCCATCTCATCGACCTGGATACCGCATGTACCCAGGTGCTCGCACTCACCCCCCGCTACCGTCAGCCGGAAACCACCCGGCAAGCCGATCGCCTGTGCCGTCAGGCCCTGCGGGCCGTCACCGCCTGAACCCGGCTACTTCGATTCGGGCGGATCCGGTTCGATCCCATACACCTCGGCCATCCACCGATTCGACGCGGGCGCGAACACCAGCACCAGTGCGGAGACCACGACAATGCCGAGCAGCGCGCCGAGCACGGGCTGATGCGAATCGGTCAGCAGCGACCAGGTCACCGGAAGCAGCAGCACCTGTGCGATCACGGCGATGGCCCGCCCCCAGCGGTGCCCGAGAAAGAGTCCGATCCCGGCCGCGAGCACCGCGCCGCCGAGAACACCGAACCACGCGGCCGTGCCGTACCCGCTCACGGCACTCTGATCGTGTCCGAGCAGCCCGCGCACGACCAGCACGATCGCCACGACCACGGCCACCGCACCCTCCAGCGCGACCAATCCGCCCGCACCGCGCACCGTCGCGGGCACACCCGCCGAAACCTCGTCCTTGCCGCTGTCCGCCACGTGGCCAAGCCTAGAACCCACTCGGCGGCTTTTCGGACCGGGCCGTCGGCCGATTAGGCTGCCGAGGGTGCGGACGCTGCTGATCGTGAATCCGAATGCCACCTCGACTACGCCGGCGACGCGGGACCTGCTGGCGCACGCGTTGGAGAGCCGCACGCAGCTGACCGTCGCGCATACCCAGCACCGCGGCCACGCGGCGGAATTGGCCCAGTGGGCAGCGACCAACGAGATGGATCTGATCGTGGTGCACGGCGGCGATGGGACGGTCAACGAGACCATCAACGGGTTTCTGCCGCTGCCCCAGGTCGACGACGGGCAGGCATGGCTGCCGCGCCTCGGCGTGATCCCGGGCGGTTCGGCGAATGTATTCGCGCGCGCCCTCGGCATATCCCCGGATCCGGTGACCGCGACCAACCAGCTCATCGACCTGCTGACCCTCAACCGGGACCGCAAAATCGGCCTCGGCCTCGCCGATGATCGCTGGTTCGGCTTCAGCGCGGGTGTCGGTCTGGACGCCGATGTCTGCGAGGCGATCGACAACAGCCGCGCCAATGGCCGTGCCGCCACCCCCGGTCGCTACGTTCGAACAACTGTGCGACAATTTTTCAAGGCCAAGCGCAGGGAGCCGAGCATCCGGATCGAGATTCCCGGATTCGACCCCATCGGTGAGGTCCATTACGCCTTCGTAACAAACGCGAGTCCGTGGACCTACCTGAACGCCACCCCGGTGCACACGAACCCGGGAACGACCTTCGAGACGGGTCTCGGCGTGTTTGCGGTGCGGTCGATGTCGGTGGTCTCCACCCTGCTGCTCGCCAGGCAGTTGCTCGCGGTCAATGGAAATCCCAAGTCCCGCAACCTATTTCGCGAAGACGATGTGCCGTCTGTGCACATCGAGACCACCGAACCCATCGGGCTGCAAATCGATGGCGATTTCATCGGAAAACGCAACATGGTGGATTTCACAGCCGTGCCGGATGTGCTCGAGGTCGTCGCTCCACGCCCCGAATGAGCGCGAAACGCGCGAAAAATCTCGATGTTGTGCTGCGAAAACCAGGTAGAGCGAGTACAAAGGACCGGGCAGGTTCCCCCTGGGGGTCCGTGAGAGCGTGAGCTTCCCCACGGTGCACCGGATACCTATTGACATCTACGGTGTTCGTGAAAGCATTCACAAGCAACCGTGCGGAAACATTCGAGTCGCACAAGTGAACGATCCACAAACCATCGGCGCCCTTTGTCGGCGCCCAGTAAAGGAGCAGAGGAATGGACTGGCGCCACAAGGCCATCTGTCGCGATGAGGACCCCGAGCTGTTCTTCCCGGTGGGTAACAGTGGTCCGGCGCTCGCGCAGATTGCCGATGCCAAGCTGGTCTGCGCTCGCTGCCCCGTTACCGCTGACTGCCTGTCCTGGGCCCTGAAGTCCGGGCAGGATGCCGGCGTGTGGGGTGGTATGAGCGAGGACGAGCGTCGGGCGCTCAAACGTCGCAACGCCCGCACGCGCACCCGCACCGTCGTCTAGTCGGACGACCAGCGTTACCGGGACCTATCAGCCCGGCCCGGTAACGCGATCAAGGCCCGGCACTCAGGTGCCGGGCTATTTTGTGCCTGTGTTTGATTTGCAGCGCCTGCGGCGCTGCGTGTTCGCGGCCCCGTTCTGTCTCGCCTCCGAGCAGTCGAGACTCGCTTCGTGGTGGTCATCTGTGCGTGGAAGCTGAGTCTTATTGCTTGCCAAGCAAATTCGGCTCAGCGTCCCGAGCGGCGCCCCAAGGGGACGCGTAATACCGCGTCGGTGCCGATGTCGGCGCCGGGGTGCAGGCCGATGGAACCGCCGAGTTCCGCGGTGACCAGGGTGCGCACGATCTGCAGGCCGAGGCGGTCGGAGGATTCCAGGCTGAAACCCGGTGGCAGGCCCCGGCCGTCATCGCTGATGATCACGTCCAGCCAACGCGCCGAACGCTCGGAACGGATTGTCACCGTGCCGTTTTCGCCGGAATCGAAGGCGTGCTCGATGGCGTTCTGCACTAGTTCGGTCAGCACCATCACCAGTGGGGTCGCGCGTTCGGCGGAGAACACACCGAGCGAACCAGCCCGGCGCACTTTGATTCTCGCGGTGTGCACGGTCGCGACATCGGCCATGATCGGCAGCAACCGGTCCACCACCTCGTCGAGATCGACCTCTTCGTTCACCGACATGGACAGCATTTCGTGCACCGAGGCGATCGAGGTGACCCGGCGCACCGATTCGGTCAGTGCGACCTGCGCCTCCTCGTTCTCGGTGCGCCGCGCCTGCAGCCGCAGCAGCGCGGCCACGGTCTGCAGATTGTTCTTCACCCGGTGATGGATCTCCCGGATGGTCGCATCCTTGCTGAGCAGTGCGCGGTCGCGTCGCTTGACCTCGGTGACGTCACGGACCAGCACCGCGGCCCCGGCCAGCTCCCCGTGCGGGCGCAGCACCAGAGTGCGCAGCAGCACGGTGGCGCCGCGCGCCTCGACCTCCATGCGACGCCCGGTCCGGCCGGCGAGAGCGGCCTGGATATCGCCAACGACCTCCTGGGCATCGAACGGATCGGTGATCAGCGACCTGGTGGTGACGGCCAGATCCTGACCGGCCAGATCCGACTGCAGCCCCATCCGGTGATACGCCGACAGCGCGTTCGGGCTGGCGTAGACGACGATGCCGTCGGTATCGAGCCGGATGAAGCCGTCGCCCGCGCGCGGGCTCGAGTGGGTCGCGGCGCGGTCCTCGGTGGTCGGGAAGGTGCCATCGGCGATCATCTGGCACAGATCGTCGGCGCAGGCGACATAGGCGATCTCCAGCGTGCTGCGCACCCGCGAACGCTGTAGATCGGTATCGCGGCTGAGTACCGCGATGACATCGTCGCCGCAACGCACCGGAATGGCCTCGCGGATGGCGTGCACCGGATGCGGATGGTAGACGCCCTCGGCCTCGATGTCGCTGTCCGCGCGCACGATCTTGCCGGTCATCAGCGCGTCGAAGACCTGCGGATGATCGGCCTGCGAGGCGATACCGCCGACCCGATCCTCCAGGTGGACCGTCGGCGCGGTGGTCGGGCGGCACTGTGCGACGCAGACGATATCTGCGCCGTCGGCGATCGGCCCCGCACCGACCCACAGCAGCAGATCCGCGAACGACAGATCGGCGAGTAACTGCCAATCGCCGACCACCCGCTGTAGATGGTCCACGGCGACGCCGGGTAGGTCGGTATGTTCGGCCAGCAGCTCACTCAGTGTCGCCATATTCGATCTACCCGCTTCAGAAGTTAAGAGATAACGGCGATCAGGTGCCCAGCCTTGATCGCATCGCCCTCTTTGACGCCGATCGAGGTCACCGTGCCACCGCTTTCGGCCAGCACCGGGATCTCCATTTTCATCGACTCGAGAATAACCAGGGTGTCGCCCTCGTATACCTCGTCGCCCTTGGCAACAACGACTTGCTGCACGACCGACACCAGTTCCGAGAGCACTTCCTCCGCCATGACACCCCATCCACTCGTTCGGCCCGTATCCGCTGAAGCTACAGCCAACCACACATGAAACAATGGCCTTCGATCAGAGTGCTCCCCGCAACCGCGGGGGTGATCCAGGAGGATACCGATGGGTAAGCGTGGCCGTAAGAAGCGCAGCCGCAAGGGAAGCGCGGCCAACCACGGCAAGCGTCCTAACGCCTGAGCCGTAGCAGCACGAAAACACCGAGGGCCAGGATCTTCCGTAAGGAAGACCTGGCCCTCGTGTTTTCGGTATCCGGAACTACTCGGTGGTCTCGACCCGCGTCACTGTGACAGATCGGCGGATCTCCAGGGTCAGTCGATCGCGCAGCGAATCCGGTGCCCGGTCGCCGCCGCACTTGCGGCTCAGCAGGCTCTTGATCTTCTCCTCGATGCCATAGGCCTCGATACACGGCGAGCAATGGTCCATGTGATGCTGCAGCCGAGCCCGGGTGGCATCGTCACATTCACCATCGAGCATGAGCCAAACATCGGCGAGCACAGCCGTGCAGTCCAACTCCATATCGGGGTCACGCTCCGTACTCACTGCTTGACCTCCTGGCGTTGCGCGCCGTTGCGGTTGAATCCACGTTCGCGCGCCACATCGGCGAGCAAACCCTTCAGCTGCTTGCGGCCGCGATGCAGCCGGGACATCACCGTACCGATGGGAGTACCCATGATGTCGGCGATTTCCTTATATGGAAAGCCCTCGACGTCGGCGTAGTACACCGCCATCCGGAACTCCTCCGGCAGCTCCTGTAGTGCGGTCTTGATGTCGTCGTCCGGCAGCGCGTCCAATGCCTCGACCTCGGCCGAACGCAATCCGGTCGAAGTGTGCTCGGCGGTGGCGGCGAGCTGCCAGTCGGTGATCTCGTCGGTCGGATACTGCGCGGGCTGGCGCTGCTTCTTGCGGTAGGAGTTGATGTAGGTGTTGGTCAGGATCCGGTAGAGCCAGGCACGCAGATTGGTGCCCTCCTTGAAGGATTTGAAGCCCTGGAACGCCTTGACGTAGGTCTCCTGCACCAAATCCTCGGCATCGGCCGGATTTCGGGTCATGCGCAGCGCGGCACCGTAGAGCTGGTCGAGCAACGGGAGCGCATCGCGCTCGAACCGCTGCACCAGCTCGGCATCATCGACCGCGGCGCCGACCGCACCGCCGGTCACCACGTCATCGTCGCTCGTCACACCAATCCCTTCGATCGCCGTACCTGCCAAATCTACAGGCGCGGTCGAAACGAGTGGGAACTGAGCATCCCCCGCGGCGCTCTCGATGCGCCCAGGGGCGGTATCGAAGTGGAACCACGGAGGGCGCCGATCGTGCCGCAAATCGGGCACAGTCGACGCCACCGGGCGTTCTTGGAGCAGAACAGGCACCGACCTCTCCTTTACGTCCTGTAGCCGTGCGGCTTTCTGTATTCGCATGCAACATGTCCGGGCTCGACTGTGTTCCCATAGCGAACTCCCCACCCCGAAAACACCGTGCCGAGCACCGCTATGGACCGGTGCAGGTCGCTCGAAAAGGTCAGCGGCATCGCCATTAGGGTGACCGGCATGGCAGGAGCCTCGACCCCGGCGATCCGCACCCTGGCCAAGGCCGGTGTGGCCCATCACGTCCACGCGTACAAGCACGATCCGCGCGCCGACTCCTATGGCACCGAGGCGGTCGACGCACTCGCCGCCGAGGTCGGGGTGACGGCGGCACAGATCTTCAAGACGCTGGTGATCGAATTGTCGACCGGCGCGCTCGCGGTCGCGGTGCTGCCGGTGCCGAATACCTTGTCGCTCAAGGCCGCCGCCGCGGCGCTCGGTGTGCCCAAGGCGTCCATGGCGGACAAGGCGAAGGCCGAGCGAATCACCGGTTACGTACTCGGCGGCATCTCCCCGCTGGGCCAGCGCAAACTGCTGCCCACCGTGGTCGATGCGTCGGCATTGGTCTGGGACCGCATGCTGTGCAGTGCGGGGCGGCGCGGTCTGGAGATCGAACTGGCACCAGCGGACCTGGTCCGGCTCACCAACGCGGTAACCGCACCAGTCACATCCGTATAATTCCGCACCAAACCAGCAACATTTGTGCGTTACTGAACGGGCCATGATCGTCCGACTCGAGGATGTGATGCGAAATGTCGGCTTGTCAGCGTTTGCGCACCATGATCATCGTTGCGTTCGGAGCTCTACTGCTGCTCGCACCGACGGCCACCGCCGCACCGAGCGGTCCCCCGGCGACCGAGGTCGGCGACTTCTCATTCAACGCGCAGGTCAGCGACGATGCACCGAAGCGGAACGGCACCCCGAAGAAGGATGAAAGGGCCGACAAGGCCGAGAAGTTGGGCGGCGGTGTCGTGGGCAAGGTCATCGACCTGGCCGGCAGCATTGCCAAATGCGTGCTGAATATCGTGACACCCAGCGTGAAGTGCCAACTCTGAGTTATCCGACGGCGGGCCGGGCGATTACAGCAAGCTGATCTGCCCGGCCTTTTCCGTATCGGCCGGAATATCCAACGGCGCCAACAACTCCGGACCGTTATTGCGCACGCTGTTGACCAGCGACGACACCGGACGCGCCACAATGCCTGCGACCGATTCGACGCTCGGTGTCTCCAGCAGGGTGGCCTGGGCCGAATGATCCGGATCCAGCCAGGCCGCCCAATGCTCCTGCGGCATGGGCAGTGGCATCCGGTCGTGGATGCGGGTGAGTTCGCCGACGGCGTCGGTCGTCAGGATGGTGCATGACAGCAGCGGTTCGCTCGCCTGTTGCGAACGGTCCCGCCACACCGACCACAATCCGGCCATATACAGCCGCGAGCCATCGGCTTTCGACATGAAATACGGATGTTTCGCAACCTTGCCCTTGGCCCCGGCATCCGGTTCGACCAACCACTCGTACCAGCCGTCCATCGGGACCAGACAGCGGCGATACTTCACCGCATCGCGAAACGATGGCGTGGTCGCCGCCTTATCGGCGCGGGCATTGAACAGCGGTTTGCCCTTGACTGGCACACCCGGTTCGGCGGCCTTGGTCCAGACCGGGATCAGGCCCCAACGCATCCGCCGAATGCGCAGCTTGGGGTCGTCATCCGGGTGATCGTGCGCGTGCCGCTCCACCACCGTCAGCACCTGGGTGGTCGGCGCGACGTTGTAGTTGGCGAAACCGCCGTTGTCATCGGTCGGCGTCTCGTCGATGGCGTCCAGTTCGGCGGCGAGCCGACCGGGATCGGTAGTTGTCGCATATCTGCCGCACATATCTCGATACTTCCACGCGGTGCCGACAGACTCGGGAAGAATCGACAGCAGGGGTGACCTGGTGAGAGTTGTGACATAGCACCATCTCAATGAATGGTCGTTAACTTATCTCGGCATGAGGAGAGACCAACCGTGACAACCATCGAGACCACCCCAGCGGCGCCGGAGACGGCGTTGAAATCGGTCGATCCGGCCACCGGAGAGGTCATCGCCACCCATGCGATCGCGGATGCCGACACTGTGCGCGCCACCGTCGCCAAGGCCCGCGCCGCGGCCCGCACTTGGGGTGGGCTCAGCTTCGACGAGCGGCGCAAACATCTGCTGCGCTGGTCGAGCCAGTTGGTCGCGGACTCCGAAGAGTTCACCGCGCTGATCCACAAGGAGAACGGCAAACCACTCGACGACGCATTCCTGGAATTGCTGCTCGCGCTCGAACACATTGCCTGGGCGGCCAAGAACGCCAAGAAGGTGCTGTCGCCGAAGCGGATCGGCCCCGGCGCCTTGATGGCGAACTTCTCCGCGCGATTGGAGCAACGTCCGCTCGGCGTCATCGGTGTGATCGGCCCGTGGAACTACCCCGTCTACACGCCGAACGGCTCCATCGCCTACGCGCTGGCCGCAGGCAATACCGTGGTCTTCAAGCCGAGCGAATTTTCCACCGGCATCGGCAATTTCCTCTCCGATGTGTTCAAGAAGGCCAATCCGGATCTGCCGGAAGGCGTCTTCGAAACCGTCAATGGTTACGGTGCGACCGGGGCCGCGCTGGTCCAGGCCGGTGTGGACAAGATCGCGTTCACCGGCTCCACCGCGACCGGCAAGAAGATCATGGCCGCGGCCGCCGAATCGCTGACGCCGGTACTGCTGGAATGCGGCGGTAAGGATGCGGTGATCGTCGCGGGCGATGCCGACGTCAAGGCCGCCGCCGATGCGGTTGCCTGGGGCGCCACCGCGAACAGCGGCCAGACCTGCGCCGGTGTGGAGCGGGTCTATGTGGATCGCTCGGTGCGCGACGATTTCGTTGCCGAGGTCAAGCGCATCTTGAAGGACGTCAAGCCGGGCTCGGGCGCCGATGCGGCCTACGGTCCGATGACCATGCCCAGCCAGATCGATATCGTGCGCCGCCATATCGATGACGCGCTGCAGAACGGCGGCACCGCGGTGCTCGGCGGGCCGGAGTCGGTCAAGGGACCGTTCATCGAGCCGGTCGTGCTGGTCGATGTGGACGAGAACTCCGAGGCCGTGGCCGAGGAGACCTTCGGCCCGACCGTCACTATTCGCACGGTGAACAGCGTCGACGAGGCGGTCGAACTGGCGAACAAGTCCAAGTACGGGCTGTCCTCTGCGGTCTACTCGAAGGAGAACGGCCTGGAGATCGCGCGCAGGCTGCGCGTCGGCGCCACCTCGGTGAATTCGGTGCTGGCCTTCGCTGCCATCGCCGGTCTGCCCTTCGGCGGTGTCGGCGATTCCGGAATCGGGCGCATCCACGGCGAGCCCGGTCTGCGTGAATTCACCCGGCCGCATTCGATCGCAGTGCAGCGCTTCACGATTCCCGGCATGGTACTGCTCAGCTACTCGCGGACCCAGTTCACCATGAAGCTGCTGCGTCGCCTGGTCCCCATCCTGCACGGACGCCACAAGTAAAGCCGCTGGTCGCCGCATCGGTCGCGCGCGACCGATGCGGCGGCTGTGACCTGTGAGGCGCGCGATTTCCGGCGGAGTTGGGCCACCCCTCGCGTGTCCGGGGGCGCGATGGGCGAAGATGGATGGGTGAGTTTCTGGCCAGCGCCCCATGTCGATGTCCCCGTGCACGCGACCGTGACCCTGCCCGGATCGAAATCGATCACGAATCGGGCCTTGATCCTGGCCGCGCTCGCCGAGGGCCCCTCGACTATTTCCGGCGCGCTGCGCAGCCGCGATACCGAACTCATGATCGGCGCCCTGCGCGCACTGGGTGCGCGAATCGAGGGCGACGCCGAAACGCTGACCGTGACACCGACCCCACTGCACGGCGGCACCGTCGACTGCGGCTTGGCCGGTACCGTCATGCGCTTCCTGCCGCCGGTCGCGGCCCTCGCCACCGGCGATGTGGCCTTCGATGGCGACGAGCAGGCCCGGGTTCGCCCACTCGGCACCATCCTGGAGGCACTGCGCCGGCTCGGCGCGGATATCGAGGGCAACGCACTGCCGTTCACGGTGCACGGCAAGGGTGCGCTGCGCGGCGGCGCGGTCACCATCGATGCCTCCGGCTCCTCCCAGTTCGTCTCCGGACTGCTGTTGTCGGCAGCCCGGTTCGACGAGGGCGTCGTGGTGCATCACGACGGCAAGGCACTGCCATCGATGCCGCATATCGAGATGACGGTGGAGATGCTGCGGCGTGCCGAGGTCGTCATCGATGCTCCCGCCGACAGCCGCAAGGCCCAGACCTGGACCGTCGCACCGGGTCCGATCCGCGCGGTGAACTGGGATGTGGAACCGGATCTTTCCAATGCCACACCGTTCCTGGCCGCGGCCGCCATTACCGGCGGCGAGGTCCGCATTCCGCACTGGCCACGCCTGACCACCCAGCCCGGTGATGTGATCCGGGAGATCCTGGTGCGCATGGGCGCCGAGGTCACCCGATTCGATGGTGTGCTGACCGTGCACGGCCCGGAGCGCCTGGCCGGTATCGATATCGATCTGCACGATGTCGGCGAGTTGACCCCGACCGTGGCCGCCCTTGCGGCACTTGCGGATTCGCCGTCCCGGCTGCGCGGTATCGGACATCTGCGCGGTCACGAGACCGATCGGCTCGCGGCCCTGTCCACTGAGATCAACCGGCTCGGCGGCAATGTCACCGAAACCGAGGACGGACTCGAGATCACCCCGGCCCCACTGCACGGCGGCAACTGGCATTCCTATGCCGACCACCGAATGGCAACGGCCGGTGCGATCCTCGGTCTCCGGGTGCCCGGCGTGGCCATCGAGGATATCGGCACCACGGCCAAGACGCTGCCCGGCTTCGTCGGCCTGTGGGAGCAGATGCTCGATCCCACGCTAACGGATCAGGGAGCGGCCCACTGAGACGCCCCAGAGGCAATGTTGCCAGCTACGACGAGTCCGATGTCCGGGTGCGCCCGGGCAAGTCGTCTCGTCCACGCACGAAAACCCGTCCGCAGCACAATGATGCGGAATCGGCCATGGTCGTCTCGGTGGACCGCGGACGCTGGGGTTGCGTGCTCGGCGGCGATCCGAACAAGCTGATCGTCGCCATGCGGGCCAGGGAACTGGGCCGCACCCCGATCGTCGTCGGCGATCAGGTCGACGTGGTCGGCGATCTGTCCGGCAAACCCGATACCCTCGCCCGCATCGTCCGCGTCACCGAACGGCGAACCGTCCTGCGACGCACCGCCGATGACACCGATCCCTTCGAACGGATCGTCGTCGGCAATGCCGAACAGTTGTTCATCGTGGTTGCCCTCGCCGATCCGCCGCCGCGTACCGGTTTCGTCGAACGCGCAATGGTCGCCGCGTATGCCGGTGGGCTGCAACCGATCCTGTGTTTGACCAAACACGATCTGGCCGCCGAATCCGAATTCGCCGCCGCCTTCGACGATCTCGACCTCACCATCATCTACGGCGGCATCGGCGACCCCCTCGAACCGGTCCTGGACCGGCTCGCCGACCGGCTCACCGCCTTCATCGGCCACTCCGGCGTAGGCAAATCCACGCTGGTGAATCGTCTTGTGCCCGAAGCGGATCGGGCCGTCGGCGAGGTCTCCGGTGTGGGCAAGGGCAAACACACCTCCACCCAATCCGTCGCCCTGCCGCTACCTAACGGCGGCTGGGTCATCGACACACCCGGTGTCCGTTCCTTCGGACTGGCCCACATCACGCCCGACGATGTCATCGCGGCCTTCACCGATCTGGCCGCCGCCATCGAAGATTGTCCGCGCGGCTGTACCCATCTCGGTCCGCCCGCGGATCCCGAATGCGCACTGGATGCCTTGCCCGGCAAGGAACGCCGCGTCGCCGCCATCCGCCTCCTGCTGACGGCGCTGAACTCCAACGAAGCCTGGTAGTTCCGCGTCGGAAAGCGCATCCGAACCGATGACGGCAAGCTGATCATCCTCGTCATAACCGCCACCGTCGCGACATCTACGAGCGCTAGGCATCGGGGCCGGACACAACGAAAGGTGCCCATGAAAGTTCATGGGCACCTTCGTAATTCGGTAATCAGTGGCGACGACGCGACTTCGGTGCGCGCTTCGGCTTGGCCTGCGTGCGGGCGGCCTCACGGCGCTCACGGCGAGTGCTGCCATCGCCGTACTCATCGGCGTCACTGTGCACCGCGGCGTGGCCGCCCTCGTCCGGACCCGAATAGTGGAAGCCGTTACTGGCCCGGGAATCGGCGATCCCCTTGGCACGCAACGCCGCCGGTGCGCCATTGGCGACCGGCGCCTCCTGGGTGGGCAGTGGACGCGGCGAGGTGGCGCCGACCGGCGAGCGCAGACCGGGATCGATCGCGACCCCCTCGGGCTGCGGCTGCTGCACCTCGACTTGCAGGTTGAACAGGAAGCCGACCGACTCCTCCTTCAGGCCATCGAGCATCGCGGCGAACATGTCGAAGCCCTCGCGCTGGTATTCGACCAGCGGGTCGCGCTGGGCCATGGCCCGCAGGCCGATGCCTTCCTTGAGGTAGTCCATCTCGTAGAGGTGCTCGCGCCACTTGCGGTCCAGCACCGAAAGCAACACCTGGCGTTCGAGATTGCGCATCGAACCATCGCCGGCCAGACCGTCGATCTGCTGTTCACGCTTCTCGTAGGCGTCGTGCGCGTCATCGAGCAGGGAGTCGACCAGTTCGTCCTTGGTCAGGTCGCCCGCCTCGCCGACACCGGTCTCACCGGTCAGCTCCTTGTAGTCCAGGCTCACCGGGTACAGCGTCTTCAGCGCGGTCCACAGCTTGTCCAGATCCCAGTCCTCGACGTAGCCCTCGGCGGTGGCGCCGTCCACATAGGCGATGACCACATCGGTGATCATCTCCTGGACCTGCCCCTCCATATCCTCACCGCGCAGGATCCGGTTGCGCTCGCCGTAGATGACGGTGCGCTGCTGGTTCATCACCTCGTCGTACTTGAGCACGTTCTTGCGGATCTCGAAGTTCTGCTGCTCGACCTGGGTCTGCGCGCTCTTGATGGCCTTGGAGACCATCTTCGCCTCGATCGGCACATCGTCGGGCAGGTTGAGCCTGGTCATGATGGCCTCGAGCGCGGCGCCGTTGAACCGCCGCATCAACTCGTCGCCCAGCGACAGGTAGAACCGGGACTCACCCGGGTCGCCCTGACGGCCGGAGCGACCGCGCAGCTGGTTATCGATTCGCCGCGATTCGTGGCGCTCGGTGCCGAGCACGTACAGACCACCGGCCTCGCGGACGGCGTCGGCGTCCTCGGCGGTCTGCGCCTTGACCCGCTCCAGCGTCGGCAACCACGCGGCCTGGTACTCCTCCGGCGTCTCCACCGGATCCAGCCCCTCCCTGCGCAGGATGATATCGGTGATGATGTCCGGGTTACCGCCGAGCACGACGTCGGTACCACGACCGGCCATATTCGTCGCGACCGTGACCGCGCCCGGCCGACCGGCCTCGGCGATGATCTCGGCTTCCTTCTCGTGGAACTTCGCGTTCAGCACGTTGTGCGCGATGCCGCGCTTGGTGAACTGCTTGGACAGGTATTCCGAGCGCTCGACGCTGGTGGTACCGATCAGCACCGGCTGGCCCTTCTCGTGCCGTTCGGTGACATCGTCGACCACGGCCGCGAATTTGGCCTCTTCGGTCTTGTAGATCAGATCGGACTGATCCGCGCGGACCATCGGCCTATTCGTCGGGATCGGGACCACGCCGAGGCTGTAGATCTGGTGCAGCTCGGCGGCCTCGGTCTCGGCGGTACCGGTCATCCCGGAAAGCTTGTCGTAAAGGCGGAAGTAGTTCTGCAACGTGATCGTGGCCAGGGTCTGGTTCTCCGGCTGGATCTCGACGTTTTCCTTGGCCTCGATCGCCTGGTGCATGCCCTCGTTGTAGCGGCGCCCGACCAGGATGCGGCCGGTGAATTCGTCGACGATGATGACCTCGCCGTCGCGGACGATGTAGTCCTTGTCCCGGTGGTAGAGCTCCTTGGCCTTGACGGCATTGTTCAGGTAGCTGACCAGCGGCGAATTGGCCGCCTCGTAGAGGTTGTCGATGCCGAGCTGATCCTCGACGAACTCCACACCCGCCTCGTGCACACCGATGGTGCGCTTCTTGATATCGACCTCATAGTGCAGGTCCTTCTTCAACAGCGGTGCGATGCGGGCGAATTCGGCGTACCACTTCGAGGAGGCGTCGGCCGGACCCGAGATGATCAGCGGGGTGCGGGCCTCGTCGATGAGGATGGAGTCGACCTCGTCGACCACGGCGAAGTTGTGCCCGCGCTGGACCAGATCGTCCAGCGAGTGGGTCATATTGTCACGCAGGTAGTCGAAGCCGAATTCGTTGTTGGTGCCGTAGGTGATGTCGGAGTTGTAGGACTCGCGACGCTCGGCCGGGGTCATACCGGACAGGATCACACCGACGCTCAGGCCGAGGAAGCGGTGCACGCGGCCCATCCACTCGGCGTCGCGCTTGGCCAGGTAGTCGTTGACCGTGACCACGTGCACGCCGTTACCGGAGATCGCGTTCAGGTAGGCGGGCAGCACACAGGTCAGGGTCTTGCCCTCACCGGTCTTCATCTCGGCGATATTGCCGAGGTGCAGCGCCGCGCCACCCATGATCTGCACCTTGTAGTGCTTCTGGTTCAGCACCCGCCAGGACCCCTCGCGGGCCACCGCGAATGCCTCCAGGAGCAGGTCGTCCAGCGTTTCGCCGTCCGCGTAGCGCTCCTTGAACTCGTCGGTCTTGGCACGCAGCTCGTGGTTGGTGAGCTTCTCGAACTCGGGCCCGAGCGCGAGGACCTCGTCCGCGAGGTGGGCGAGCCGCTTGACCGTGCGTCCCTCACCAATCCGTAGCAACCTCGTCAGTGTCAGCGCAGGCACGGGTCTCGTCAGTCCTCTGGTCGGTGTGTCAAATGTTCTGCCGTCCCCCGGGGCGGGCGGTGTGCTAATGGCCCCCGCCGAGCATGGCGGAATCCGCAGCACGCTTCATGGTAATGCGGCACCCATGTTAGCCGTAGCGACTGCTCGCAGGTCGCTCGAAGGGCCGGTGCCGATGACCAGAGAAATAGCGCCGCATCCGCCGCTACCGCCGAGGCGGCAGCCGTTTCTTCTCACCGTACCCGTGTGTCAGCCGTCGGAGCGGGTGCGAATCCGATGGACCGGAACCTGTTTTAGCGTGGGTGTCATACGATGTGAGTCGTTGTCGTTCCGTACGCCGAGAACCCTGTTCACCAGGGACGAACTGTTCTCCGACGGCATGTGACGACACCAAGGGGCAGCGCGGCTCAAAAGGCATCTGTTGCATTGCACCCCGATTAATGTGAGCGAATCGAGTTCCGCCGGTCTCGAATCAGGGCAGCCTTCCACGGAACCGGGCGTGGGTAAAGGGATGCGCGAATATCGCTGGATATGCCACAGGGGGAGGACGAACCGTTGTGGGCGACCACAATGGGCGGTGAGACGGTTCGGGTGGGAGCCACATCGGAAGGAGCACCGGGCAGCGTGATCACGAGATTGACGCCGCAGGACACGTCGTTCTATCGGCTCGAGTCGAGCAGCAATCCGATCCATATCGGCTCTCTCGCGATCGTCCGAGGTAGCGACTCCGCACCGGGGGAAACGGCGCTCGACTACGACGGACTGGTCGATCTGGTGGAGAGCAGGCTTTCGCTGGTCCCCCGCTACCGCAGGAAGGTCCGCGAAATCCCGTTCGCCCTCGGCCGCCCGGTCTGGGTCGAGGACAGCCATTTCGATATCACCTATCACATCCGCCGTTCGGCACTGCCCGCCCCGGGCGCCGATTCCCAGCTGCACGATCTGGTGGCCCGATTGGCGTCGCGACCGCTCGATCAGACTCGCCCGCTGTGGGAGATGTATTTGATCGAGGGCCTGACGGAGGGCCGGTCCGCGATTTTCACCAAATCCCATTCGGCGCTCGTCGATGGGGATACCGCACTCGAGATCGGGCATGTCATCCTCGATACCAGCCCGTCCCCGCGCGATATCGCCGATGACGCGTGGGTGGCGCCGCGCGAACCCAACGAGATGGAACTGCTGATCGGCGCGCTGACCCACCTGGCCGCGCAGCCCCGCGAGGCGCTCGAGGTGGCTCGCGACGCGAGCGCACACGCATTCTCGGTGGTCGAGGCCGCGGGCAAGGCGGTGGATTCGATGGTGTCGGCCGTGCGCGCGGCCGCTATCGGCGCACCGGACAGCCCGCTGAACGCCAAGACCTCGCGCAATCGGCGCTTCGATGTGGTGCGCACGGATCTGGAGGACTACCGCAAGATCCGCAATCGCTTCGAATGCTCGATCAACGACGCGATCCTGGCCGTCGTCACCGGGGCGCTGCGCAATTGGCTGCTCTCCCGCGGTGAGGCGCTCACCGAATCGACCGTGCTGCGCGCGGTAGTGCCCATGTCGGTCTATGTCGAAGGCATCGACGACCTGCTGAAACCGGCCAGCGAGGTCTCCTCGTTCCTCATCGATCTGCCGGTGGGCGAACCGAATCCGGTGATCCGTCTTTCGCACATCTCCCATGCCACCGCGGCCAACACCAAGCACCGGCGTGGCGTGCGGGCGCGCACCCTGGTGCACCTGGCCGGCTTCGCTCCGGCGAGCCTGCATGCGATGAGTGTGCGGGCGGCGAGTACGTTCGCAGAGCACACGTTCAATCTGGTGATCACCAACGCACCGGGTCCGCAGACCCCGATGTATATCGGCGGCGCGCGGATGCTGGAGATGTATCCGGTGTCGCCGCTGCTGCGCAACCAGGCCTCGAGCATCGGGATAACGTCCTATGACGGACGCGTCTTCTACGGGCTCAACGCCGACCGCGACGCGATGGCCGATATCGGCGTGCTGGCCGCGTCGGTGCACGAGTCCATGGAGGAGATGCTCGGTGCCTGCATCTGAGAACACCATGCGGGTCTATATCCCCGCCACCGTGCCGATGCTGCGTGAGCTCGTCGCGAACCGGGAGCTGCGCCCAGTCGGCGGCACGGCCTTCGCGGTCACGCCGACATTGCGCGAGGCCTACGCCTCCGGTGACGACGACGAATTGGCGGAGGTGGCGATGGCCGAGGCCGCGCGGGCCTCGCTGCGTCTGCTGGCCGCCGAGCGCGAGGAGGCCACCGAGGCGTCCGATGCCGAGGACACCGACGCCGACGACCCCGCCACGACCTATCACAGCCCGGTCTATCGACGCGCGGTCATCGCCGCCGATGTGGCCGGTGCGAAGTTGCGCCCCGACCTCGACGACGCGGTGGTGCGCTTGGCCGGACCGATCGGCTACGACCGGATCGCCTGCGTGCACGTCGACCTGGCCGAGGCCGAACCCGAGGTGGCCAAGGCGGTCGATGTTGTCGATGCCGCCGACCTCGGCGATGCCGATGCCGAATTCGTGCTCGGGGATGCCGAGGACCATCAGCTGGCCTGGTACGCGGCCCAGGAACTGCCGTTCCTGCTCGAATTATTGTGAGCGAGCGCCAGCGAGTGAACCGAGAACACGGCGCCTTCGGGGGCACGGTGGAACCGAGCGCTAGCGAGGTAAAGCCGTGACGCCGAACCTGCGCACCCCGGACTAACCTACGATGCCGTAACCTGGCAGCGAGGCGGCCCCACCGGTCGCTACGACGGGAGACGAACGGCGGCAATGGTCTTGAAAAAAGCGGCATTCTCGGTGCGTGCGGTCCGGCAGTGGCTGGAGGCTCCGGCGACCGAGGTCGCCGAACGCGGTGGACGGCTGAACGTAGTGCGCGGCGCCGTCGCCCGCGTCACCACGCCACTGCTGCCCGACGACTATCTGCACCTGGCGAATCCGCTGTGGTCGGCACGTGAGCTGCGCGGCCGCATCGTCGAGGTGCGCAAGGAAACCACCGATTCGGCCACCCTGGTCATCAAGCCGGGCTGGGGCTTCGACTGGAAATACGAGCCCGGTCAGTACATCGGCATCGGCATTCTGCTCGACGGCCGCTGGCACTGGCGCTCGTACTCGCTGACGTGCCCGCCCAATTGGACCGATCCGGAACGACGCGGGCGGGAGCAGGGTGGGAGACAGCACAGCAAGCGCCTGATCTCCATCGCGGTCAAGGCGATGCCCGAAGGTTTCCTGTCCAGCCACCTTGTCAGCGGTGTCGCCGCGGGCACCATCGTCCGGTTGGCCGCACCCCAGGGCGGGTTCGTGCTGCCGTCACCGCTGCCGGAACAGGTGCTGTTCCTCACCGCGGGCAGCGGTATCACCCCGGTCATGGCGATGCTGCGCGCGTTGGATCGCCGCGATGCGGTCACCGACGTTGTGCATCTGCACTCCGCGCGCACCCGCGACGATGTGATGTTCGGCGCCGAACTGCGCGATCTGCACGATCGGCACCCCGGCTTCTCCTCGCATCTGCATTTCACCGACGAGCAGGGCCGGTTCGTCCTCACCGCACTGGACGAACACTTCCCGGATTGGCGCGAGCGCCAGACCTGGGCCTGCGGTCCGGCCGCCATGCTCGACGAGATCGAGCAACACTGGCATGCGGCAGGCATCAGCGACCGGCTGCATGTGGAGCGCTTCGAGATCGAGCGCTCCGCCATCGGCGAGGGCGGCACCGTGACTTTCGGCAGGACCGGGCGCACCGTGGCGGTCGACGGTGCGACCAGTCTGCTGGAGGCGGGCGAGTCCGCCGGTGTGCAGATGCCGTTCGGCTGCCGGATGGGCATCTGCCAAACCTGTGTCGTGACACTGACTTCCGGACATACCCGCGATCTGCGCAATGGTGATGAGCGCCGCGAGGGCGACAAGGTGCAAACCTGCATCTCGGCCGCGGCGGGCGACTGCACACTCGACGTCTGAGACAGCGACACCCGCAGCGCACCATCGGGAGGATCCGACAGGTACCCTCGAGGTACATCCAGTCAGGGGAAAGGACCCCGGTGGCCATCACCGATATCAAGGCGTTCGCCCATCTCACGGCGACCGACATCGAAGCACTGGGGCAGGAACTCGATTCCATTCGGCGCTCTGTCGAATTGTCGCGCGGCGAGCGTGACGCGAAGTACATCCGACGCACCATCGCCGCGCAGCGCGGCCTCGAAGTGCTCGCGCGCGCGGTGCTCTTCGGCAGCCGCAACCGCTGGGCCTGGCTGAGCGGTACAGCACTGCTGTCGGTCGCCAAGATCATCGAGAATATGGAGCTCGGGCACAACATCAGCCACGGGCAATGGGATTGGATGAACGATCCCGAGATCCATTCCAGCACCTGGGAGTGGGATATGACCGGACCGTCCGCGCAATGGCGGCGGGCGCACAACTACTCCCACCACACCTATACCAACGTGCTCGGCAAGGATGAGGACCTCGGCTTCGGCATCCTGCGGATGACCCGGGACGAGCAGTGGCGGCCGATCCATCTGGTCCAGCCGCTGGCTAATATCCTGCTCGCGGCCACCTTTGAATGGGGTATCGCACTGCACGACTGGAGCATCGAGAAGCAACTCTCCGGCGCGCCGCGCGACCAGCTGATGTCGGAGCCGAATAAGGACTTCGGCCGCAAGATCGGCCGTCAAGTGGCCAAGGACTTTCTGATCTACCCGGCGCTCACCGGCCCGGCGTTCACATCGACGCTGAAGGCGAATGCGACCGCAAACCTGGTGCGCAACCTGTGGGCCTACGCGGTGATCTTCTGCGGCCACTTTCCCGACGGCGCCGAGAAATTCACCATCGAACAGCTAGAGGGCGAGACCAGCGGCGAATGGTATCTGCGCCAGATGCTCGGCAGCGCCAACTTCAAGGCCGGACCCGCGATGGCCTTCATGAGCGGCAACCTCTGCTACCAGATCGAACATCATCTGTTCCCCGACCTGCCCAGCAATCGGTATCCGGAAATCTCCGGGCGGGTCCGTGAACTGTGTGACAAGTACGACCTGCCCTACACCACCGGCTCCCTCGGCAAGCAATATCTGCTGGCCTTTCGGACCATCCACAAGCTCGCACTGCCGGACCGTTTCCTCAAGCGCACCGCCGATGACGCACCGGAGACCTCCTCGGAGCGCAAGTTCGCCGGCATCTCACTGCCCGCCCTGCCGAATGCCGAGCGCTGGGCCGACAAGTGGAACGAGACGCACTGGCTGCCCATCGACCCTGAGACCGGTAAGCGACGCGGCCTGCGATCGGCGCTGAACGAGGCCAAGGTGGTGCTGCAGGAGAAGGCTCGGCATGAGAAGGAAATGCTGCGCGAGACCAAGCTGGCGCTGCAGGAAAAGGCACGTCAAGAGAAGGCGACATTGCAGCGAAAGGCCATGCGCGAGCGGGCGATGCGCCGCAGCCGACGCCGGGGGGTGAGGTAGCATCCCCCCAGTCGCGTTCACAATGGGGGATATGCCACAGTTCGGAGGCACTGCCCGCAACCTACGGTCTCGTAACTTACGGTACTGTAATCGCCATGGCGATCTCGGATGTCAAGGAATATGCGCACCTCACCGAAGCCGATGTGGAGGCGCTCGGGGCGGAGTTCGACGCGATCCGGCGCGATATCGAGGCGACGCGCGGTCCTCAGGACGCGCGGTACATCCGCAATGTCATCCGCCTGCAGCGTGTGCTCGAAATCAGCGGCCGCGCCGTGCTGTTCGCCAGTTTCCTGCCGCCCGCCTGGTTCGCTGGTGTGGCCCTGCTCAGCACGGCCAAGATCATCGAGAATATGGAGATCGGGCACAACGTCATGCACGGGCAGTGGGACTGGATGAACGATCCGGAAATCCACTCCAGCACCTGGGAATGGGATAACACCGGCCCGTCCAAGCACTGGAAGCAGACGCACAACTACCTGCACCACAAGTACACCAATGTGCTCGGCATGGACGACGACATCGGCTACGGCGTGCTGCGCGTCACCCGGGATCAGCGCTGGAAGCCGTTCAATATCGGCAATCCGGTCTACAACCTGGTGTTGCAACTGTTATTCGAATACGGGATCGCGATCCAGCATCTCGAGCTGGGCAAGGTGCATCGGTACAAGGAGGGCTCGCCGGAGCGGGCCGAATTCGAGGTCAACCGCCGCGAAGTGCTGGTCAAGGTCGGCAAGCAGGTCGGCAAGGATTACCTGCTGTTCCCACTGCTGACCGGACCCGCCTTCGTCTCGACGCTCACCGCGAATCTGACCGCCAACATCATCCGCAATATCTGGACCAATGCGGTGATCTTCTGCGGCCACTTCCCGGACGGCGCGGAGAAATTCACCAAGGCCGATATCGACAGCGAATCCATGGCCCAGTGGTATCTGCGCCAGATGCTGGGCAGCGCCAATATCTCCGGCGGTCCGGTCATGCACTTCATGACCGGCAATCTGAGCCACCAGATCGAACACCACCTGTTCCCGGATCTGCCGAGCAACCGCTACGCCGAAATCGCGGTGCGGGTGCGCGCCCTGGCCGAGAAGTACGACCTGCCCTACACCACCGGCTCGCTTCCGGTGCAGTACTTCAAGTCCTGGCGCACCATTCTGAAGCTGGCACTGCCGAACAAGTACCTGCGCGCGACCGCCGACGATGCCCCCGAGACCGCCTCGGAGCGCAAATTCGGCGGCGACACCACGCCGAGCTTCGACCCGGCCACCGGTAAACGTCGCGGGCTGCGCACGGCGCTGAAGCAGGGCCGTCGCCGGATCGCACGGCGGGCCATGCCCGTCGGCTGACCCACAGTCGTCACGAAGGCGCCCACGGAAGTCCGTGGGCGCCTTCGCGTTTCGATGGGTATATCCGATCGCGATCATTGCGCTCGCGGTATCCCCCGGGCCTCGGCCAGGAGCGCGGGTTGCGGCTGGTTGACTGAGGGCGTGTGCGCGGACGATCTGAGCGTTTACGAGGCCATCCGGATGCGGCGGGATGTGCGGGGCGAATTCACCGGTGACCTCGTCGATGATGCGACGCTGTGGCGGATACTCGATGCCGCGCATTGCGCGCCCAGTGTCGGCAATTCGCAGCCGTGGGACTTCGTGGTGGTGCGCGCGGAAGCGACGCTGCGGAAGTTCGCGGAGCATGTCGCGCAGAAGCGGATCGAATTCCGGGACGCACTGCCGCCGGAGCGGGCAGCCACCTTCGAACCGATCAAGATCGAGGGCATTACCGAGAGTGGCACCGGCATCGTGGTCACCTATGACCACGACCGCGGCGGCCCACAGGTCCTCGGCCGCGCCACCGTCCCCGAAACCGGCATCTACTCGGCAGTCCTCGCCATCCAAAACCTCTGGCTGGCCGCGACCGCCGAACAGATCGGCGTCGGGTGGGTCTCGTTCTACAACCCAGAATTCCTCGCCAACCTGGTCGGCTTACCCGAAAACATCCGCCCCGTCGCCTGGCTGTGCATCGGCCCAGTCCACGAATTCCAGCGCATCCCCGACCTGGAACGCTTCGGCTGGCGCACCCGCCGCCCCCTGACCGAAGCCGTCCACCAAGAAACCTTTCACGCCTGATCCCTGCAAAAGAGCCACTGCCGCAAAGGTTTCGACTACCTCGCACACCGTATGGAGCCGGTTGCCGAATTGACGCGGTTATCGCCCGCAGGTCGCGTGCCTATGTGGACGACTGGGGGCGCAATCATGCTCGCTGTGAGAGGCTGGAGTGGTGAATGCGTCCGCAGCGCAGGCGCACGTGGTCGTCGACGAACTCGCGCGTGGGGGTGTCCGGGACGTTGTAGTGTGTCCCGGCTCACGGAACGCGCCGCTGGCCTTCGCTGTGCAGGAGGCCGATGCCGCGGGCCGACTGCGGCTGCACATGCGCATCGACGAACGGACCGCGGGCTTCCTTGCGGTTGGGCTGGCGGTAGCCAGTGGGCTACCGGTACCGGTCGTGATGACCTCGGGGACCGAGGTGGCCAACCTCGGTCCCGCGGTGCTGGAGGCCAACTACGCACGGGTGCCGCTGGTGGTGCTCACCGCCAATCGGCCCTACGAGATGCTCGGCTCCGGCGCGAATCAGACCGTGGAGCAACTCGGTCTGTTCGGCAGTCAGGTCCGCACCACCATCAGCCTCGGCCTCGCCGACGAAGAGTCCGCATCCGCCGACTGCGCGTCTTACCGGCACCAGAACAGCGTGTGGCGCTCGGCGGTCTGCCGGGTGCTCGCCGCGGCCTGCGGCACCCGCTCCGGCAACGCGGGCCCGGTGCACTTCGATACCCCGCTACGCGAGCCGCTGGTGCCCGACCTCGCCCCCCGCGAATGCGCGCCCGAGGGACGCGAGGGCGGACGGGCCTGGACGCTCACCTCGTACGCAGCGCTCGATGTACCGCTCGACATCGACCTGACCCCCGACACGGTCGTTATTTCCGGCCACGGTTCCGGGCTCCGGCCGGAACTGTCCGAGCTGCCAACCGTCGCTGAACCCACGGCCCCCATGCACGGCCCCGCGCTGCACCCATTGGCGCTGCCACTGCTGAAGCCGCGCCAGGCCATCATCACCGGCCGTCCGACCCTGCACCGTCCGGTAGCCAAGGTGCTGGCCGATCCGAATGTCACCGTCTACGCGGTCACCACCGGGCCACGCTGGCCCGATGTCTCCGGCAATGTGGTCGGCACCGGCACTCGGGCGATTGTCACCGGCACATCGCGCCCGGAATGGCTGACGCATTGCCGTGAACTCAGCGCGAGGGCGACCGAGGTGGTTCGGGCCGAACTCGCCGTGCACCCGAAGCCGACCGGCCTGCACGTGGCGGCGGTGGTGATGGACTCGCTGCGCGAGGGCGACCAGCTGCTGCTCGGCGCGTCCAATCCGGTGCGCGACGCGGCCCTGGTGTCGTTCCCGCGCCCGGGCATCGTGGTGCTGTCCAACCGCGGTGTGGCTGGCATCGACGGCACCGTGTCCACGGCTGTCGGTGCGGCGCTGTACCACGACGGCCGCACCGTCGCGCTGCTAGGTGATCTGACCTTCCTGCACGACGCGTCCGGCCTGCTGATCGAGCCCGGCGAACCCCACCCGGCCGATCTGACCATCGTGGTCGCCAATGACAACGGCGGCGGCATCTTCGAGCTGCTGGAACAGGGTGACCCGCAGTATGCCGAAGTATTCGAGCGGGTGTTCGGCACCCCGCACGGCGTGGATCTGGCCGCGCTGTGCGCCGCCTACCACATTCCGCACAGCCAGGTCGATCCGGAGCAGCTCGCCGTCGAGTTGGCCGGGCACGCTCACGGCACTCGGGTGCTCGAGGTGGTCACCGACCGGTCGCGCCTGCGCGAGCTGCACGCGACGGTGCACGCCAAGATCGCGTCCTGATTCGAGCTACTTCGCCCCTGTCCGGATGGGCGCGGTCACGCGTCGAAGTCGTCGTCCAAGGGGCCGGACTGCTCGATGACGTCGGCAGCATTGGCTGCCAAGGCGTCCCGATCGACCGCGCCGCCGATCTCCTGCTCGATATCGGTGTCGCGTTCGGATCATCCGGACACGCCGGGATGGATTGTTCGGCGAGATCGGCCTCCGAAACCTCGTCCACGACGCGGGGCGTGCTCCGATCGGCGCGACGCTCTTATCCAGCACTTTCGAGCCGGGCCACCGCGTTGTCGGTGAGCCAGCACACCTCATCCTCGCTCATTGCAATTGCCGGGTACCCGACACTGAGGTCGAGGTCACCAAGCCGCTCGTTGGCGATCACAAACAGTGACGGGCCGAACATGTCGAGCGAAACGGCCCTGGTGACATCCTCGAGCGTGTAGGCGCCGTAGCTGGTCTGAAGGCCAGAATCGCCTACCGTGGTAACAGCAAGTCCGTCGAGACGCCGGTTGTTCTGGATCGTTGGACCGACTTCGTGCCGATACACTTCCCATTCGGGAAACTTCATGATCGACGCGGACTCCTGGTACTTGGCCAGCGCGGCGATCAGCTTGAACGAGGCGTCACGGGCGGTTGCCCAGAAGTCGTCGGTTATCGAGTGCTTGGTACGCAGGATGTCGACGTAGCAACCGTAGGTCTCGGGCGGCAGCGCGAGTTTGCTGAAGCGGCGGAGGTCGACCGTGGACAACACGGTCATGGCGTCGAGCCTGTACCGCTCGCGGATGGCGAGCAGGAAGGCTGCCGTCACCGCACCGTGCAGCGTCGTTCTGTTGGCTTTGATGGCATCCTTGAGCGTTGCCGTTATGTCGGGCCTGAGGTGACGCGCCAGTACTCGCGTTTCGTTCTTCGAATCGGGGACCGTCTGCTTGGGTAGCCGAATGGCTGACGTATAGGTGGCCTTCTTGCCACTACCAGACTTGTTGGGCAGGCCGGCCTCGATCGGCGGGGGCAGGGTGGTGTGGAGCGGCGGTTTCAGTTGCGCCGATTCGGGATCGGCAAGGAATTCGAGAAGCGCGCCAGCCAGCATGTTGGCGGACTGGGCGTCGAGCGTCGCGTGATCGGCGCAGATGACGATGTGGTTGAGGTCGGCGTCGGGCGACTGCCGCACTAGCGTTATCCGCAGGCGCGGATGATTGCCGTTCGGGATCGGTGTGCGAATGTCAGAGGCAAAAACTTTGCGCCAAGCGTCTGGGTCGGTGTCGTCGAGCACCTTCAACGGGATCTCCGTTGTGCCCTCGGTGTCGAACCAGGACTGGCGATAGGTGAAGGGCGGCACACGTCGCCAGACAATCTTGCCGTAGCGGATATGAGCGCGCAGGATAGGGTGCTGGGTCTGTAGCCAGGCGAGCGCGCGCTGCACAAGCGCGGGATCGAGGCGGCCGCGCACGTGCAGCACCTGCATGGCGATCAGCCCGCCACGAGCATGCAAATGATTGAGCAGTTGTTCCTTTTCGCCCAGCGGGCGCGTTTCACCCAAACCGTCCTCCCATGTTTTCGAGTACGAATTCAGGTCGCGATGAAATTGGCTAGTATGCTGACTACAAAAAGGGGCTCGAGCGATGAACGATATCGAACAACCGATAATCGAGTATATCTCCGCCATGGTGGCTGAAACCGGCGGAGCGCCGGTCGATCGCGAGACCCTTTTACTAGAGATCGGCCTGCTGGACTCGATCAATCTGGTAAAACTTTTGCAGTTCCTCGAGGAGCGATTCAAGATCAGTATCCCTGACACGGAGATACGGGCGGACCTGTTCGAATCGCCTGCGAACATAGCAGCCTATGTTTCGCAGCGAGCGACTCAGCCCGCCTGACACAGCCGCGCGCGGAGCACCTTGCCGGCCGGGCCGCGCGGCAGTGCGTCGATGAACGCGATCTCGGCCGGGACTTTCTGAACCGACAGCCTTTCGCGGGCATAGCGGATCAGCTCATCGGCCGACACATCCGCCCGTTTGACGACAAACGCGATCAGCCGATTGCCGTTGCGCGTGTCTGGGAGACCCGCCACTGCGGCTTCGGCGACGGCGGGCGAAGTCATGAGCGTCTCCTCCACCTCGATGGGGTCGATCTTGTAGCCGGATACCTCGATCAGCAGCTTGCTGCGGCCACGGATAAAGATGCGACCTTCTTCATCGAGCGAGGCGAGATCGCCGGTCCTGAACCAGCCCTCATCGAACGCCTGGGCATTGGCCACGGCATCGCCGAGATAGCCCTGCATGAGCGAGGATGATCTCAGTTCCATTTCGCCGACGGATGGGCCGAATTCGGTGTCGAACGGAACGATGCGCACCTCGGCGTCGCCCGCCGGCTTGCCCGCCGAGGCCCAGCTCGCGTCGGGATCGGCGGAGTTATTGTGCGAGACCATGCTCGCCTCGGTCGAGCCGTAATCCTGACGAAGTGTGACACCAAGGCGCTCGCGCACCGCTTCGAAGACCGGCCGCTTCAGTGCGACGCCGCCCGAGAAGGCCGAGCGCAGCCTGAGATCGAAACTGCCGGTCTGACCGGCGATGATTTCGTACATTGCCGGAACGGCACCCATGAAGGTGACGCGCTCGCGGACCATGGTGTCGAGCAGCTTCTTGCGCGAAAGCACCAGCGGCAGTGGATCGCTCCAGTAGAGCGTCGTCGCACCGCGGGCGACGGCGTCCGTAGCGCCCAGTATGAAGCCCAACGAGAAGTTGCTCGGCAGCATGTCGAGGACGATATCGTCGGGCTGCAGGTCCCAGGCTGTGCTGGCTCGTTCACCATCAGCGATGAGCTCGGCATGGGTGTGCGGCACCACCTTGGGCGTCCCGGTCGAGCCGGACGAGAAGAGGTAGAGCGCCGTTGTGTCGCCTGGCAGTTTCGGCAGCTGGGTGGTTGCACGTCCTTCGGGCAGGGCACTCGTCAGGAACAAGGGAATGCCGGGGGCTGCATCTGTGATCAGCATCTCAGCAGCCGCGGCAAGGCCGGGAGTTGAGATGACGGCCTCGGGTCCGGCCTTGTGCGCGGCCACAGCAAGTTCGGATCGCGTGGCCGTCTCGCCCAGCGGCATCGCGATGGCGCCGATGGCGAAGAGCGCGTGGGCGGTTACGAAAAGATCGGGTGAGTTCGGAATCAGCAAGGCAACGGGATCGCCGCTCCCGATGCCACGTTCGATAAAGCCGGCGGCGAGTCGGTCGATCCGCTCGACCAAAGCCGCATAGGGCGTAAACGCTTCGCCCTGCCGCAATCCGCTGGTGATCGGTGCCCGCGCTGTCAGCGTGAGCAGATTGTCGTAGATCATCTCTACTCCGCAGGGTTCGCCCCCTCCGCCTGTAAGGATAGGAGTGGGATGCGGCATCTACAAGGCGTCAGTGATCACGCCGGTAGGTCAGGCGGAGAACGCCGGTATCGAACGTCGAGGCAGCTGTCGAATTACCCCTGATAGCACGAAATCGATTGTCGCCTATGGATCCGATGACAGACCCTCCGGAATACCCGGCTCAGCGATCCCCTCCATCGCCGCTGAGCCGGGCACTTCCCGCCGACCCGGTGCGCCCGCGCATCAACCGATATCGCAAGCACCGGGGCAACTCGCCGAGCCTGCCCGCAAGCGACCCGGCACTCAACCGCCGGCCCACGACGACGCTGTCGGGGCACCCGCGGCCGAGAACGGCCCGGGCAGGCGGATGAGCGGCGCCCGTCCCGGCGAACGCCCCTGCTCGTCCCGGAACCGGCAAGGTCGACGTCGACACCACTCGGCGCGAACAAACAGTAGCAATCTTGTCATTAGTTTTTCAATCGTTTTCTATGAAGTTGGCTTTTTCCGCGATGAGCTCTACCATGAGGCTCACTATGCAAAGCCCTTCGGAGCTGTCGCGACATAAGCGCTTCGGCCGAATCATCAAGGAACGCCGCGACGAACTCGGCCTCACCCAGATGCAGATCGGCGATCTGGGAGGGCCTTCGGCGCCGACGATCCGCAAGATCGAAGACGGCGATGCGACCATCAGCACGCACACCCTGAACAAACTCGACGCACCACTGCGCTGGCTGCCGGGCAGTGCGGCACGCACCTATGCGGGTGGTGATCCGACCGTGCACGAGGTCGCGAACCACACCCCGAGTACCGACGGGTCGATCGTCTCCGGACCCGATTCGATCCGCTTCGAACTCTCCGACCTGACCGGACTGCTCGCTGCCGCCGGTCGGCTCAACGACGCGGTCGAGCGGGGCCGGACCACCGAACCCCATGTGGTCGCGGCCATTTCGGATCTCAACGGGGTCGTTTCCCGGCTCTCGGCGCGGTACGCCACCATGATGCTGGAACGCAACGGCGGCCCCGGCAAAACCCTGCACCCGCTGGTCGCGATGGCGTTCTCCCATCTGCTCGATGTGCCCGCCGAATCCAGCGATCCCGCCGACCTGGAAGAACGCCGCTATCGCCGCTGGCTGGCCGGACGCACGGAGGATATGGACGCCGGCACCGAGGACCGCTTCCGAGCACGTTGGCTGGCGGCAACTCCCGGTGCGGCATCGATTCGAAACGGCAAGCAGTAGAGGGCAGTACAGATGACAAACGATGTGACGAGCCGAGTGCGACCGACGCTCAGCCACAAGGTGAATCGACTATTCGCGACCGTGCACCCGCGGTCGGAACCCGAGCGCACGACAGCCGCGGTGGCCGAACAGGTCGGCGCGCAGTTGGGCCGCATCGTCCCGGAAGATCAGCTCGACCGGTTGCGGCGCGGCGAATTCGACTCAGCGCCGGTCGGATCCGAATTGCTCACCGCCATCGCACAGTGCTTCGGCGTGAGCGCCGACTACCTGACCACTTCCGGCGCGGCGGCGGCCGCGATCGATCGTGAACTCGAATTGCTGGCCACCATGCGCGATGCCAATGTCGCCAGCATCGCGCTGCGCGGATCCGATGTCGACCTCGCCACGCTGACCGCACTCATCCAGCGCACGGATCAACCGCTCGAACAGCCGTAGAGCGGGCAGTTTCCGAACAGTCGGTAGCATCTCGGTTGCACGGGGCGGGACCGCAGCGCTGTAGGAGATTGCCGACGAATGCCCGGTATGGAGAACCGGTTCCGGGAAGTATCCCGGGACGTACCGATACCATCCCCGTGGAATCTGACCGAATACCTCGAAGCCGTCGCCGACCATCGCGGTCGCACAATCACCCTGCAACCGGTCGATACCGCATTACTCGCCGGCACCGGCTGCGGTACCGGCAGCGGTTTGTGGATTGCCAAGCGCGACAGCGACATCATCGTCTACGGCGCCGACACCACCGAATGGCATGCCGAGCACATCATCATCCACGAACTTGGTCATATGCTGCTCGGCCACGGACCGGAATCGACGACCGAAACGCCCGCGCCACAGCCGATGTCGGCCCTCGCGGAACTGCTCCCCTCGATCTCCCCGGAGTCCATCGCATATGTCCTCGGGCGCAGCGATTACGCAACCGCCCGCGAACGCGATGCCGAAACCTTCGCCGACCTGGTCATGCTGCAGGCCATCCGCCCACGGCGCCGAGATTCTTTGCTGCACAGAACCTTTTTCCGGGAACGCCGGCACTGAGGGCCTCGCTATGGGCTTGCCAACGCGACGACTGATCTCGCACGAACATGGGTAATTCGTCGGGTACGCCCAGAAATCGACCGACACCTGACCGCAAAGCCCGCGACGTCACGTCGCGGGCTTCCACGACCGGCACAAGGCGCGGGGAGGCGGATAAGGACTACGCGAGCCGGATCAGGCCGTAGTCGAATGCGTGGCGACGGTAGACGACCGACGGTCGGTCGGTCTCTTTATCCTGGAAGAGAAAGAAGTCGTGGCCCACGAGTTCCATTTGGTAGAGGGCGTCGTCGACGGACATCGGGGTCGCACTATGGACCTTGGTTCGGACGATATGGCCGGGTCCAGCTGCATGATCCGCGGATTCCGATTCGGCGGACCGACCGCGATCGGCCTCGAGATGCTCGTCTGCGGTCGTCCCGTTCGGCGGTGCGAATAGTGATTCATCGACCAGATCGGCGGTCGCCTCGGCCACCGAGACCGGGGTCTTGTCCCCATAGTGGACGCGGCGGCGATCCTTCGTTCGACGCAACCGGCTCTCCAGCTTCGCGGTCACCGATTCCAGCGCAGCGTAGAAGCTGTCCGCACGGGCCTCCGCCCGGACGATCGGGCCCTTACCGCGCGCGGTGATCTCGACGCGCTGGCAGCTCTTGCGTTGACGACGATTGCGTTCGTGGAACAACTCCACATCGAAGATGAATATCGACGGATCAAAGCGTTCGAGACGGGAAAGTTTCTCCGCGACGTAAATTCGGAAATGGTCAGGAACCTCCACGTTGCGACCCTTCACCACGACATCGCCGCGCGGTGCGCGAGGTCGTTCCGCTGTGGGTTGCTCAGTCGCATCCAAGGTGCTGTCATCCAGCACCGATGCCTGTGTTTCTTTCACAGCGAGGGGGTCTTGCACTGAAGGTCGTGAAGAAGTCGTCACGCGTACCTCCCGGATATGGCCGCACAAACCAATATGCGTGCGGCGGGATGAGCTGTGCCGATAGACAATCTCTCGGCACCTGATGTCCGAGGTGCCACCTCCAAACTCCCGGTTCGGGTGTGTGATCGCGACGCTAGTACGCCAACGGGCAGTCCGCCAGTGTTCACGCAAATTTCGCCGAGTCAAGCCGAGCACGTCACCATCACGGCACGTACCTGTACTCCGATCCGGTCGAGCGCGCGGACCGATTCGCGGGCGGTAGCACCGGTCGTGAGCACATCGTCGACCAGCACGAACTCGGCATTTGCCGAGACTTCCGACCGAGCTCCGGTAGCAGGTCGAGCCATGATCCGACCGCGCAGATTGTGTTGCCGCTCACCGACTGTCAAGCCCACCGAATCGCGCACACCCCACCACACCCGCAACATCGGTATCACCCGGCTATCCGGCAGCCACCGCACCGCCGCCCGCGTCGTGCGCACCACCGGATCCCCGCCGCGGCGGCGCGCGGCCACCCGCCGACTCGGTGCCGGAATCAATACCAGCGGCCGCTCGGCATCGCGCAACCGCACCAGACCAGCGGCGAGCGCCAGCCCCAACGGCTCGGCCAGATCGCGACACCCCTGCTCCTTGGCCGCGAGCACCGCCCGCCGCGCCGGACCCGCATACGACGCGAGCGCCCAGCACGGCACCCCCGGATCGGTGCGCGGCCGCACTCGCCTCGGCGGCCCACCCAGGGTCGCGGCACAGTCCGGACACCAACCCACCCCGACCACACCGCATCCGACACAGTCCGCGGCCAGGATCAGGTCCAACAGGGTTCGCATCGCCCGAGTGTGCGCCCACCCACCGACAGATTCGCGGATATCGGTGTCGCAGTATTCGTTTCGGTGCCGACGATCAGCCGGGGAGCACCGGGACCGAATTGTCGCCGTTCAGACCGGGCACCTCGCGCCAGAAGCGGTCGGTGGTCTGATCGCTGTACTGGAGCTGGAGTACCGCACGCGAATCTCCCACGTACTCGGCTTCCGGCGAGGCGCTGACCACCCGAACGGGCGCGGTCAGATTCTGGCTGATCTGCGGAGTCGGCTGCGATCCGTCGATCGAAACAATCGTCAGTGGATCGACATTGCCCTCCCTGGCGATGACGATGGTTTCCGCGGTGAGCCAGCTCAACGACACCGCACGTGTGCTGAGGGTGAGCGCTAGTTGCACCGGCGAGGTGAGCGCGTACTTGCCGTCCGGATGTCGTTCGACCACCGCCACATAGACCTTCCCGTCGGCGATGAGCGCCGCACGCACACCGGTGCTCGAGACCCGCAACTCGGTGATCGGCAGCCGCAGCGCCGCCCCTTGCGCCGAGGCCATCAGTGCCGAAATATCCACTTCCTGCTTCGACACGATTCCGGTGGCGCGATCGTTGACCGCTCGGATGACCCGTTCGCCATCGATCACGGCCCAGGCGGCGGTGCCGTCGGCACTCCAGGACGGTCGGCTGATGGTCGAACCCTCGTCGACGGGGATGGCGTTGCCGCCGTAGCTGCCGACCAGCAGCGTGCGCGGCAGTTCCGGTGGCGCCCGTCCGGCGTCGGCGACCGCGGCGACCAACTGACCGTCCTGGGACAGCGCGGCCGACTGCAGATTGTTCACCGTGCCGAAGTAGCCCGGCGGGGTGATCATCCCGCTGTCGGTGACCTGCACCAGCGAGCCGTTGCGCAGCGCGTGCAGCCCGATCCGGTTGCGCGCGTGGACAGCTGGGCTCAGCTGTTCGACATCGGCGACCGACCAGCCGTTGGCGGCGAAGCGATCGTCGAGCGGTTTACCGTCGGCGAGCAGCATGTAGGGGCCAAGGATTTCCGCCCCCGCAAGCGTCAGCACCACCTGTCCGGCGAGTAGTTCTTTATCGCGTGGGGACAGCCCGGAGGCACCCGCGAAATCGATGCGGACGCCGCCGAGCCCGACACCGACGTCGTTTTCGTCGTTGTTCGGCTTGGTGACCGGGCCGCGCAGGGTCACCGGTGGTGCGAGTTCATTGCGCACGACCGGGGCGAGCGCGGGCTGAGTGCCCTCGGCCAGCAAGCTGAGCAGGCGCTGAGTCAGCTGGTTCTTGGCCACCGAAATCCAGCGCAGATCCGGAACGACGGTGGTGCCGGTCGGGTCGATGAAGTACAGGACGTAGCGGCGATAGGACTTGGTGAAGGCGGTTTGCTCCATCACAACGCCGTCGGGCAGCTGATCGATGCGCCACTCGCCGTCGACCTTGGTCATTTCGATCTTGTTTTCCAAGGGCGCGTCGATGGCCCGATAGGCACCGTCGGCGGCCAGCTCGCCGACCTTGTGCGCGCGGATCACATAGGTCGCCTTATCGCCCGAGCGTGATTCGCGCAGGGTATCGGCCTTGTCCACGATCAGCGTGCCCGCCGCGTCGTCCCACTGCGTCGCCGCTGACTCTGTCATGTACTGGCGTGCAGCCCGGTGCCGGTTGGCCGGATCAGCGGTGGCCTGCAGGAAATCGCGCAGCAACAGGTCCGGGTCACGACCGGCGATGGGCGGCGGCGGCCCCTCCGAGGTGGGCTCGCGATTGATGGTGCCGAGTGCCTGCGGTGCGGAGGAATCGGGCAGGTTCGCGCATCCAGTGAGTACGACCAGCGCCACCACGGCGGCAGCACCCAGCGCGGACGGCCGCAGCGATTTGCGCCTCGGATACCAGCTACGCATCCTCATGACTGTACGTCCCCACCGTCACCCGGCACGGCGTGCCCGGCCTGCTTCGATTCGGTGGATTCGGTTTCATCGGCTTCTTGTCCCGTGCCATTGGTCGAACCGACGCCGTTCGAGTCGTCAGCATCCGCGTCGCTGTCCGCCGAATCGTGGGCGACCGCATCGGTTCCGCCCCGAGCAGCTTCACCACCGTTCGTCTCGACGCGGATCATCGGCAACTCCGTCACTGTCGCTTCGGTTTCCGTCTCGTCGGTGCCCGGATCCTCGGCCGGTTCCGGCTCGACCCGCGGCGCGGGCAAGGATTTGCGCAGCACCGGTTCCAGCGGCAGCGGGCTCGCGCCCATCTTCTTGCCGCGCACCAGCGGCAGTAGCAGCCGGAAGCTCGCGCCGACACCGATCTCGCCCCATGCCTCCAGCTTGCCCTCATGCAGATTGGCGTCCTCGACACTGATCGACAGACCGAGTCCGGTGCCGCCGGAGCGCCGCATCCGAGACGGGTCCGAACGCCAGAACCGATTGAAGACCAACTTCTCCTCACCGGGCCGGAGGCCGACACCCTGATCGCGCACGATGACCGCGACCGCATTGGCCTGCACATCGCCGCGCATCCGGATCAGCACCGGCTTGCCCTCGCTGTGGTCGATCGCGTTTGCCAGCAGATTGCGCAGCACCCGCTCCACTCGTCGCGGATCGACCTCGGCGACCACCGGGTCATCCGGCATATCGATGACCACCTCGACACCGGATTCCCTGGCCAGATGCCGCACGGTCGAGATCGCCGCCCGCGCGCACATCCGCACGTCGAGCGATTCGACCTGTAGTTCGGCCACACCGGCATCGTGGCGGCTGATCTCCAGCAGATCGTTGAGCAGCCCCTCGAAGCGGTCGAGTTCGGTGACCAGCAATTCGGAGCTGCGGGCCAGCGCCGGATCGAGATCGTCGCTGCTGCCATGGATCAAGTCGGCGGCCATGCGGACAGTGGTCAGCGGGGTGCGCAGTTCGTGGCTGACATCGGAGGTGAAACGGCGCTGCAGATTTCCGAACTCCGCCAACTCGTTGATCTGATTGGACAGACTTTCGGCCATCTCGTTGAAGGCCTGGGCCAGCCGCGCCATATCGTCCTCGCCGCGCACCAGCATGCGTTCCCTGAGCCTACCGTCGGCGAAGCGGGCCGCGATCCGTGCGGCCGAGCGGATCGGCAGCACCACCTGCCGGGTGACCAGTGCGCTGATCGCGGCCAACAACACCAGCAGCACGACGCCGCCGATCATCATGGTGCCACGCATCAGCGACAGGCTGCGCTCCTCATTGGCCAGCGGGAAGATCAAATAGATCTGCAGCGTCGGTATCTCCGCGCTCGGGCTGCCGATGATCAGCGCCCGGCCGTGATAACCGTCCGGATCCGCGACCGTGGCGAACTGGTAGCTGACCTGATTGCCCGCGACGAAGCGGCGCAGTTCCTCGGGCACCTCCTGGATCGGCCCGGTCGAGATCAGCTGCTGCGGCGTACCGCCGACAATGCTCAGCGCGGAATCGAAACTGCCTGCGACACCGGTGGATTGGCCGGTCCCGCCGCGATTGGACAGCGCATTGCGGGCATCGATCAGCCGTTGCTGCTGGGTGCCGATATCGTGCACACCGGCAAGCTGGCTCTCCACCATATTGCGGGCGCGATCCATCTCCTCGACCGCGCCGTTGATCTTCGCGTCAATCAATCGATCGGTGATCTGACTGGTCAGCACCACGCCGAGGATCGTGATGACGATCAGCGACAGGGTGAGCGTGGACACGATGACGCGCAATTGCAGCGAACGCCGCCAAACATGGCCGAGTGCGCTGCCGACCTCTTTGAGCCAAGCGACAACCGGCGCGAGGGATCGTTCGAGACGCTGCACCGCACCGGGCGAGGCGGCCGAACGATCCGCGTCGCCTCCGATCACGGGGGTCCGGCCTTGTAGCCCACGCCGCGGACGGTCAGCACGATCTCCGGATTCTCGGGATCCTTCTCGACCTTCGCGCGCAGCCGCTGCACATGCACATTCACCAGGCGGGTGTCGGCCGCGTGCCGGTAGCCCCAGACCTGTTCGAGCAGTACTTCACGGGTGAAGACCTGACGCGGTTTGCGGGCCAGCGCGACGAGCAGGTCGAACTCCAGCGGCGTCAGCGAGATCTGCGCACCGCCGCGGGTCACCTTGTGCGCGGGCACATCGATGACGATATCGGCGATGGAGAGCAGTTCGGCTGGCTCTTCCTCGGTGCGGCGCAGGCGAGCACGCACGCGGGCGACAAGTTCCTTCGGCTTGAAGGGTTTGACGATGTAATCGTCGGCGCCGGACTCCAGACCGAGCACGACGTCGACCGTATCGGTCTTCGCCGTGAGCATCACGATCGGAACCCCGGAGTCGGCCCGCAGCACCCGGCATACGTCGATACCGTTCATGCCCGGCAGCATCAGGTCGAGCAGCACCAGATCGGGACGGATCTCCCGAACCGCCGCTAGTGCCTGCGTGCCGTCGCCGACCACATGCGGGTCGAACCCTTCCCCGCGCAAGACGATCGTCAGCATCTCAGCGAGTGCCATATCGTCGTCGACGACCAGAATCTTCGGCTTCATAAGTACTATGTTGTCATCTCTCGCGCTCGGAACGGGCCGCCACGCCAACACTGGTGCAATCCCGCCGCACATCCAACCTTATCCGGCAGTAATTTCGACCAAACGAGTAGTGAGTGTCGCCGGATCGTCATCGGATCGGTATTTCGACCACGGCCCGTACCAGTCCTGTTCAGCCAGCTCACGGTACACCTCGCCGGTGCGCCGCTGTAGTCCGCCGTCGCGCTCGTAGGCATCGAGCGCGCGACTGTCGTCGAGTTCGCCACGCAGCCGGGCACGCTCGGCCGCGACATCGGTCGGCACGTCCAGCAACAGCTGCAGCGTCGGCAGCGGCAACTCGAATCGACCGAACTCCAATTCGCCCACCCAGCGCACGATTTCGCCGTCGGCGGACTGATAGAGGCGTGCCGCCGAATAAGCGGCATTGGAGGCCACGTAGCGGTCCAAGATCACGATGTCGTTGTCGGCCAACAACTTCGACAGGTCATCGCGCGCCCCGGCCCGATCGAGTGCGAACATCAGTGCCATACCGTGTACCGAGTCGGCGAGATCGCCATGGGCGCCGCGCAAGGCCTCGGCCGCGAGATCCGCGTGGATGGACCGGTCATAGCGCGGAAACGCAAGTGTTTCCGCGCGCAGACCCCGCGCGCGCAGGTTTGCGATGACGCCGTGGATCAGCGTCCGCTTCCCGGCACCGTCGAGGCCCTCGACCGCAATCAAGACACCCATGGTGAGCAGGCTACCGCCAGGCAACGACACCGAACGACAGCGCCCCGCCGACCAGGCTCGGTCGGCGGGGCACACGTCTTTTCGGTGCTACCGGTGGCGGCTCAGTAGCGGTAGTGCTCGGGCTTGTACGGGCCCTCGACGTCGACGCCGATGTACTCGGCCTGATCCTTGCTGAGCCTGGTCAGCGTGCCGCCGAGCGCCTCTACGTGGATGCGCGCGACCTTCTCGTCCAGATGCTTGGGCAGGCGGTAGACCTCGTTGTCGTACTCATCCGGCTTGGTCCACAGTTCGATCTGCGCGATCACCTGATTGGAGAAGCTATTCGACATCACGAACGACGGATGTCCGGTCGCATTGCCGAGATTCAGCAGCCGTCCCTCGGACAGCACGATGATGGACTTGCCGGACTCCTTGAACGTCCACAGGTCGACCTGCGGCTTGATATTCAATTTCGTTGCGCCGGAACGCTCCAGCGCCGCCATATCGATCTCGTTGTCGAAGTGACCGATATTGCCCAGGATGGCCTGGTCCTTCATCGCCTTCATCTGATCGAGGGTGATGATGTCCTTGTTGCCGGTCGCGGTGATGACGATATCGGCCTCGCCGATCGCCTGCTCGACGGTGACGACGTCGTAGCCGTCCATCAGCGCCTGCAGTGCGTTGATCGGATCGATCTCGGTGACCTGAACCCGGGCGCCCTGTCCCGCGAGCGATTCCGCGCAGCCCTTGCCGACATCGCCGTAGCCGCAGATCAGCACCTTCTTGCCACCGATCAAAACGTCGGTGCCCCGGTTGATTCCGTCGATGAGCGAGTGGCGGGTGCCGTACTTGTTGTCGAACTTGGACTTGGTGACCGAGTCGTTGACATTGATCGCCGGGAACACCAACTCACCCGCCGCGGCGAACTGGTAGAGCCGCAGCACGCCGGTCGTGGTCTCCTCGGTGACGCCCTGCACCGATGCGGCGATCTCGCCCCACTTGGTTTTATCGGTTTCGAAGCGCTTGCGCAGCAAGCTCAGGAAGACCTTGTACTCGGCCGAGTGGTCTTCGTCCTCCGGCGGTACCAGGCCCGCGTTCTCGAACTGCGCGCCGCGCAGCACGAGCATGGTGGCGTCACCGCCGTCGTCGAGGATCATATTCGCCGGTTCGCCCGGCCAGGTCAGCATCTGTTCGGCGGCCCACCAGTACTCCTCCAGGGTCTCGCCCTTCCAGGCGAAGACCGGGGTGCCCTTGGGCTCGTCCACGGTGCCATGCGGTCCGACGACGACCGCCGCGGCGGCGTGGTCCTGGGTGGAGAAGATGTTGCACGAGGCCCAGCGGACCTCGGCGCCCAACGCGGTCAGCGTCTCGATCAGCACGGCGGTCTGGATGGTCATATGCAGCGAACCGGAGATGCGCGCGCCCTTCAGCGGCAGCACCTCCGCGTACTCGCGGCGCAGCGCCATCAGACCGGGCATCTCGTGCTCCGCGAGGCGGATCTCCTTGCGACCGAATTCGGCCAGCGACAGGTCCGCTACCTTGTATTCGATGCCGTTGCGGACATCGGTGGTCATGGACGTGCTTGCGGGAAGTTCTGAGGTCGTCATCTGCCTCTTTCAGCCTCTCCTGGTTCGTCAGTACCGGGTTAAGGCTAATCGCTGAGCGCCCCGGCGGACTACGCGGTCACGCCGTAGGACATCAGGATCCGACGCCGCTTACGCGGCTGGATATTCGCGAGGGTGATATCGCCGCCGTAATGGGCCAGTACGCGGTGATCCATGACGTGTCGCCACAGCGGTGGAATGGCCGCGAACACGATCATGGACAGGTATCCGGCGGGCAGCTGCGGCGCCTGCATCGAACTCCGCAGGGTCTGGTACCGACGCCCCGGATTCGCGTGGTGATCGCTGTGCCGCTGCAGATGGAACAGGAAGATATTGGTGACCAGATGGTCACTGTTCCAGCTATCCCGCGGTGAGCAGCGCATGTACCGGCCGTTGGGTTGGCGTGTGCGTAGCAGTCCATAGTGCTCGATGTAGTTCACCGTCTCCAGCAGCATGACACCGATCACCGCCTGCAACACCAGATACGGCAGCGCGCGCCAGCCGAAGATCACGAGCAGCGCTGCGAACAGCGCCAGGCTCATCGCCCACGCCTGCAGGATGTGGTTATCCGCACTGAACCAGCGTTTACCCCTGCGGGTAAGGCGCTCGTGTTCGAGCCGGATGGCGGAGCGGTATCCGCCGGAAATGCTGCGCGGTAAGAACTCCCAGAGTGATTCGCCCACCCTGGCGCTGGCGGGATCTTCCGGCGTCGCCACCCGCGCGTGATGGCCGCGGTTGTGCTCGACGAAGAAGTGTCCGTACCCGGACTGCGCCAGCGAAATCTTGGCCAACCAGCGCTCCAGATGTTCGACCCGGTGCCCGAGTTCATGCGCCGCGTTGATGCCGATACCGCTGACGAACCCGAGAGTCATTGCCAGCCCGAGCTTGTCGACTACGGCCAGCTCGTCACCCGCCCACATGGCGCTGGCGACGACCAGGCCGGCCAATTGGAACGGCAGGAACAGATAGGTGCACCACCGGTAGTACCGATCGTTGGACAGCAACTCGTAATCCTCATCGCGCGGATTGGTGCCGTCCACACCGACCAGCCAATCCAGCACGGGGATGACGATCAACACGATGATCGGCCCGATCCACCAGAAGACCGGAGCGCCGGTATGTAGAACCAACTGCGATGGCAACAATGCGATCGCAGGAGCGATCAAGCCGAGGACCCACAGATGGCGTTTGGGGTCGGGTGACCCCTCCGGTTTGCCAAGCGCTTGCACGTTTGCCCCGCTCAGTAAGTACGCGACTCCGACGCATGAGAATACATGCACACCTTACGTCTGTTACACAACAACTCGGCGCCAAAAGATGCCGCCAGTTACATGCCTGGCGGTTGGTTTTCAAGCATCTTCATATGTAGCCACGATCAGGGGCAAACGCGTCGCAAACGGTCAACTTCCCAGTGGCGGAATCAGTGCCGCTCGCGCGAGGCCAGAATTGCCTCGACATACGGGCTGAAGACAGCACTCAATTCCGCGGGCGCATTGCGGCCGGGCGCGGGCGGCGTGGGGATGTAGCTGAGCGCGATACGCACCAAAGCCTGTGCCAGCACATCGGATTCGGCCGCCGTCGCCTGCACCCAGCTGTGCTGGAATGCGATGGACAGCCGCGCGGTCGCGTGTTCGAGCAACGGCTCGGCATCAAGGGTGATGAGCCGCAACAGATCCAGCTTCACCGCACCGGCGACCAGCGACTGGACCAGTGGGTCGGCGGCGGCCGCCTGGAAGAAGTCGCGCAGCCCCTCGTCGAATGCGGCCCGCGCGTCGCCGATATTGCCGTCGATCGCCGAGCCGACATGATCGACCAGATCGTTGGCCAGGCGAAGCGCATAGGACTGCGCGAGCCCGGCGCGCGAACCGAATTCGTTGTAGAGAGTCTGCCTGCTGACACCGGCGCGGGTGGCCACATCACCGAGGGTGATCTTGGACCAGTCCCGCTCGGTGAGCAGCTCGCGCATCGAATCCAGGACGGAGGTGCGCAGCAGTTCCCGCGCCGCCTCCTGATAGGAAAGCTTGGGTCTGATTTGCGGCACTCCCGGGTCCCTCCGTGGTAATGCTCCGCTCCCTCCTCCGGGACCGTCGCTCGCGCCGCGGATCCGTTGCGCGGCATACCCGCGAGGTTGTCACGGGTGGTTACCGCAGTCAAAATTCACGACCGTTCGATCTCGACCATGTAGAAGTCGGCTTTGGCGGCGCCGCAGTCCGGACAGCTCCAGTCGTCGGGGATGTCATCCCAGCGGGTGCCCGGCTCGATGCCGTCATCCGGCCAGCCCTTCGCCTCGTCGTATTCGAAGCCACACTGAATGCATTGGAACAACTTGTATTCGGGCCCACCCATCACCCGGTCACCACTGTTCATCGAATCGCTTCGTGATGCTTCACTCATGTGGGAACCTCCATCGGTTCGAAGTCGATCTTCTCGCGGACGCCACAGTCGGGACAACACCAGTCGTCGGGTATCTTTTCCCACCCGGTGCCCGCCGGAAACCCTTCGTGCGGTGCGCCTTTCAGCTCGTCGTAGACGTAATCGCACACGGGACAACGAAAGCTGCTCATGCTCACGCCTCCGACCCGGCTGAACCGTGACGCGCGATCACCTTGTCCCGCTTGGCCGGATGGATATTCGCGCGGGTGATATCGCCGCCGTAATGTGCGAGCACCCGCTGATCCATTACGCGCCGCCACAGTGGCGGGAAGTAGGCGAGCAGGATCATGCTGGCGTAGCCGCTCGGCAGATTCGGCGCACCGTCCCAACTGCGCAGCGTCTGATAGCGGCGGGTCGGGTACGCATGGTGATCACTGTGCCGCTGCAGGTGGTACAGGAAGATATTGGTGACGATGTGGTCACTGTTCCAGCTGTGCACCGGGGCCGGCCGCTCGTACCGACCGGATGCGGTGCGCTGGCGGACCAGGCCGTAGTGCTCGAGGTAGTTGACCGCCTCCAGCAGGCTGAAGCCTACGATCGCCTGCAGAATCAGGTAGGGCAGCAGGCCGATTCCGAACACCGCGAGCAGCACCGCGTACAGCGCCACCGACATCAGCCAGGCGCTGAGCACCTCGTTGCGCAGACTCCACGACTTCTTACCGAGCCGATCCAGCCGGACCTTCTCCAGCCGCCACGAAGAAAGGAAGCTGCCCCACACCGTGCGCGGCCAGAAGGCCCAGAACGATTCGCCGACCCGGGAACTCGCGGGATCCTCGGGCGTGGCGACGCGCACGTGATGGCCACGGTTGTGCTCGATATAGAAGTGTCCGTAGAACGACTGGGCCAGGGCGATACGGGAGAGCCAGCGCTCCAGATCGACCTTCTTGTGGCCGAGTTCGTGCGCGGTATTGATGCCGATGCCGCCGATCATGCCGATGGTGATGCCCAGTCCGATCTTGTCGACGATGTGCAGCCCGCCGTCGATGCCGAGCCAGCTCAGGTTGTCCGCCGTGATCAGGTAGCACCCCATGACCAGCGTCGCGTACTGGAACGGCAGGTACAGGTAGGTGAGATAGCGGTAGTACTTGTCGTTCTCCAGGTACTCCATCACCTCGTCGGGCGGATTGTCGCCGTCCGGGCCGAAGAAGATATCGGCCAGCGGAATCACCACGTAGACCAGCACCGGGCCCAGCCAGAACGGGACTTGGGCCAGCCTGTGCCAGCCGAATTCGTTGAATGCCCAGATCAGCGGCAGGCCGATGGTGAAGAGGCCGGTCGGTGCGAACAGCCCCCACAGCCATAGGTAGCGCTTGCGGTCGCGCCAATCGGTCGCGGCGGCAGACCGACCCGGCGCATGGGGTTCCGTGGACATCGTTGTCTCCTCATCCAAGCGGCACATCACATGTGATGTGCAGTACCACTTACTGTGGACATTAGAGATCAACTTGTCTTCTGTCTAGACAAATTTATCAATTTGTAAAGTCTGGCGAAAACTGTTAATCAGACACCGCCGCAGTGCGTTATGCCCGAGACGACGATCGCCGCACCATGTGGGATGACGCGGCGATCGAGCGCTCAGCGAGCGTCTGCGAACTTGGGCGGTGCGATCAGCGAAGCAGAACGTCGGCATTGCCGGGCAGCGCGTCGACCGGCCACCACCGCAGGTCGGTGGATTCGTGGCTGCGGATGGGGACCGCGCCGAGTGGGGCGACAATGCGGAACAGCAGATCGAGGTGACGGGTCGGGACACCGAGCGAACAGGTGATCGGATGGGCCTGCGCGCCATAGAGTTCCGGATCCATGCGCAGGCCCGTGATGCCGGACTCCTCGGTCGCCTCGCGCAGCGCGGCGTCGGCCACCGTCTCGTCACCCTCCTCGCAGTGCCCGCCGAGTTGGATCCAACGGCCGACCCGCGGATGCAGCGTCAGCAGCACCGCGCGCTCATCGTGTGAGAAGACGACGGCCGAGGCCGTGATGTGACCGGGTACATGCTCGCGCAGACAACCGCGCGGTGCGGATCCGAGAAAGGCCAGCATCGCCTCGCGCAGCGAGGCATCGACCCCCGTCGGCCGCCACGCCTCGAGCAACTGGGTGGCCGAGGCGTGCAGCGAACTCACACTCACGACTGCGCCTCGCTGGCGCTCGGCTCGGCCGTGTGCGATTGCACGCTGTGTTGATGGTTCACTCGCCGACGCTCGTTCACAGTTCGACCAGGCCGGGGCCAGGACCGAAGACCGGACGCGGGGTGAGTTCTTCGAGGGGATGGCCGATGGCGATGGCGCCCAGGGGATTCCAGTCATCGGCGAGGCCGAGGACGTCGCGGGTGATCTCCGGGGCGAAGATGGTCGAGCCGATCCAGCAACTGCCGATCCCCTCGGTGGCCAGTGCGACGAGCAGGCCCTGTACCGCCGCGCCGACCGCGACGGTGAACATGGTGCGCTCGTTTCCGCGCCGGCGCTCGTCCGGATAGTCGTGGGCGCCGTCGGGCACACAGAATGGAATGATCACCTCGGGTGCGTCGTGCAGGATGCGGCCGCGGGCGATTCGGCGTTCCACCCGCTCCGGATCGAGGCCGTCCGCGGTGAGATCGGCCCGCCACTTGGCGGCCATGGCCGCCAGGAGCCGGGCGCGCAGACCGGGCTTGCGGATCCAGATGAAACGCACCGGACGGGTGTGATGCGGCGCGGGCGCGGTGAGCGCCTGCGCCACCGCGGCGCGAATGCTTTCTGGATCGACCGGGGTTTCGGCGAATTGACGAATCGAACGACGCAGCAGCAGCGCCTCGGAGCGACCCTGCTCGATCGCCTCGGCCGTACCGAGCCAGAACAGATCATCGGTGCCGCCGCGCAGCAGGTCCGCGGCACAGGAACCGTCGTCGGTGACCGGCAGACCGCGCACCACCGCGACCGGGACGCCACCGAACTTGCCCTTCACCAGATCCGCCGCGGCGGCCAATTCGTCGGCTACCGCCACCTGGGTGACATGCAATTCATTGCCCTGCCCGTCGACCGTGCCCGCATAGTCGTGCAGGACCCGCAGTCCAGCGGCGCCGATAGCGGTATCGGTCTGCCCGTTGCGCCAGGCCCGGCCCATGGTGTCGGTGATGACCACCGCGATGTGCACCCCGAGCCGCTCGGATAACGCGGCGCGCAATACCTTCGCGCTGGCATCCGGATCCGAGGGCAGCAGCACGAGTTCACCCTGCTCGACATTGGATCCATCCACCCCGGAGGCGGCCTGCACAATGCCGAGCTTGTTCTCGGTGATCAGCGTGCGACCCTTGCGCGCGAGCACACGCACCGCCTCCTGCTCCACCAGCACGCGGCGCGCGGTATCGCGCTCCTCCGGATCCAGCGGCGCCTCGACAATGCGCCCCTCGGCCTTGGCGACGATCTTGCTCGTGACAACCAGGATGTCCCCGTCGGCCAACCAGGGCGCGGCGGCGGCGATGTGTTCGGCAATATCGTCGCCGGGCCGGAATTCCGGCAGACCGGTGATCGGCAGGATCCGCAACTCCCCCGCCGCGTGATCCGTCGGCCCCGTCAATGGCTCTTGCATCGTCATCGCTTCACTCCCGCCAGGTCGAGTGCCTCCCGCACCATTTCAGCGGTGGTCGGCGGATCGGTCATCAATAGCGGCACGCTGCGCACTTCGACACCGGGCACGTCCGCGGTATCAGTGCTGTGGATCAGCCACCCATCCAGGATGCCGGTGGCCGAGCGCGCACCGTAGTGGCGCCCGATCGCCTCGGCGCTGGTTTCCACGCCGATCACCGAAAGGCATTCGTCGGCCATACCGCGCAACGGTTTTCCGTCGATCACGCCGGAGATGCCGATCACCTTGGCCTCGGTTGTGCGCAGTGCGCCGCGAATGCCGGGCACCGCGAGGATGGCGCCGATGCTCACCACCGGGTTGGAGGGGGCCAGTAGCACAGCGTCGGCCTCAGCTATGATCTGTGTCACATTTGGCGCCGGTTTCGCGTCATCAGCCCCAATTGTGGCGAATCCGTGCGTCTCGATGTCCGCGCGGTAGCGAACCCACCACTCTTGGAAATGGATCGCGCGGCGTTCGCCAGGGTTGCCAGGGTCGCTGACAACGACATGCGTTTCGCAACGATCGTCGGTAGCCGGGATGAGTTTTACGCCCGGCTGCCACCGGTTGCACAACGCCTCGGTGACCGCGGAGAGCGGATACCCGGCACGCAACATTTCGGTCCGAACCAAGTGCGTCGCGATATCGCGATCCCCCAAACCGAACCAATCGGGTTGGGCATGATATTTGGCCAGTTCTTCCTTGGCGTGCCAGGTTTCGGCGACCCGACCCCAACCGCGTTCGGTATCGATTCCGCCACCGAGGGTGTACATGCAGGTATCGAGGTCGGGGCAGATCCGGAGGCCGTGCATCCAGACGTCGTCACCGACATTGACGATGGCGGAAACATCGGCATCGGGCAGTAGTTCCCGGACACCCTGAAGGAAGCGCGCGCCGCCGACCCCGCCCACCAGGACGGCGATCTTGGGCCCACCTGCGGGTGCGGTGTCCGCTTGTTGTGGAGTCACATCGACACAGCCTATGCGCTGCCGGAACGGCTGCCGTTCACACCGAATTTGCTGCTCATTTGCTATTCCATGTTCAAGATCAGCTCCGGAAAGCGGTAGCGGATAGTAACGGAATTGCGACGACGGCTTGACCATCGACACGTTCGGCGTGTCTAATCACAGTCATGTCATTTCGGGTTCGCGCGAGAGTTCAAGGCGCGGACGTATTTTCGAACATGCGTTCGCACCGGAGTGGCAAGCTCGGGGATGTCCGCGGGACAACATCGCGGGGTACGGCCGTCGGTGTGCGTGTTGGTCCGACGGAAAGAATCAATCTGCGCTAACACACAGTGAGGAGGCGGAGCGATGACCAATGAGCTGGCCCCTTCGGGCATGCCAGGCGGCGTATCGCAAACCGATTCCACAGCAGGCGCAGCACGTGGCGTCTGCGCAGAGATCGGTCGGATCGGGCCTGAGATGACCGACGGAGTGACAGCACCCCGGCTCAGCTTGGTCGCGACGGGCTTCGACGAGATGTTCGAATCGATCGAGGAGCAGTGGCAGGAACGCGCCCTGTGCGCACAGACCGATCCGGAGGCGTTCTTCCCCGAGAAGGGCGGCTCGACCCGTGAGGCCAAACGGATCTGCATGGGCTGCGAGGTACGCGACGAGTGCCTGGAATACGCACTCGCGCACGATGAACGCTTCGGTATCTGGGGCGGCCTCTCCGAACGAGAGCGGCGCCGCCTGAAGCGCGGCATCGGCTAGAGACTTGGGCCCTGCCCCGGAGTTACCTCCGAACGCGGCGAGTCACCGACGTGACGACTGATTTCGCCGGCACCTGGGTAACTCCGGGGGCACGCCCAGAAGTCGACCGCGCCCGACCATCGACCGCCGATGCGGCGGACACCGCACCCGGCGGGGTGCCAACGGTCGGGGAAGCGGATTAGCCTAGGTTTTAGTCATGGCCCGTTCACGTAATCGTCGTCCACCGACCGCACGATCGGTGATCCGTCGTGGGCGTGGGGTGCGCGGACCGATGCTCCCACCGACAGTGCCGGCATGGCGCACCAGGGGGCAGCAGTTCGACCGGCTGGTCCTCGAAGCTTTCGCGCCGTTGGACACCCGGTGGCACGACCGACTCACCAAGCTTGATATCGCGGTCGACGATGTGCCGAAAATCCGTCCGCTGCACCCGGATTCGGTCACCTGGCCGGACGAGGTGGTAGCCGACGGGCCGGTGCCGCTTTCGCGACTCATCCCGGCCGGTGTGGACCGGCACGGAGTGGCAACCCGCGCCCGAGTTGTGTTGTTCCGCAAGCCACTCGAACTGCGCGCGGGCGATCCCGATGATCTGGTCGATCTGCTGCGCGAGGTTCTGGTCCAGCAAATCGCCACTTATCTCGGCGTCGATCCGGACATCATCGATCCCGAAGGCGCGTAACGAACACACCGCCGAGCGCCGGTGAACTCGCCCAAATCGCCGAATCCTTAGCGTGTCTGAGCACATCGGAACGTCGAGCGAGTTACGCTCATCGGCGTGATCCCCATGCGTCGTTGCTGCCGACCAGGTTGCAAGAATCCCGCTGTTGCGACGCTCACCTACGTGTACTCCGATTCGACGGCGGTAGTCGGGCCACTGGCGACGGTGGCTGAACCGCATTCCTGGGATCTGTGTGAAACACATGCTTCCCGGATCACCGCACCAAAAGGTTGGGAAATGGTTCGCCACGAAGGCGGATTCTCTTCCAACACACCGGATGACGATGATCTGACGGCGTTGGCCGAAGCGGTCCGCGAGGCCGGCCTGCGCCGCCGTCCCCCGGAGCACGACCAGCGTCGCTATTCCGATTACGCCCCGCCGACACCGCGCGCGACGCGCACCGGTCGGCGCGGACACCTTCGAGTACTTCCGGACCCGCCCAGCTAGCAGTCGGGACAGGACCCTGTCAGAGGCGTCGGCGCGAGCCACTAGGGTGGTCACCATGACAGTGGCCCGCTCTGCCGAATTCGTGAACGCGGTGATCAAGGCTTATGACGTTCGCGGGGTCGTCGGTGAACAGATCGACGGAGAATTCGTCCAGGATGTGGGGGCCGCGTTCGCACGGTTGATGCGCGCCGAGGGCGCGACCCGTGTGGTCATCGGACACGATATGCGCGAGTCCTCCCCGGAACTGGCCGCCAGCTTCGCCGACGGCGTACTCGGCCAGGGTCTCGATGTGGTGCACATCGGACTCGCCTCGACCGATCAGCTGTACTTCGCCTCCGGTCATCTCGACTGCCCTGGCGCGATGTTCACCGCCAGCCACAATCCAGCCCGCTACAACGGCATCAAGCTGTGCCGTGCGAAGGCGCTTCCAGTGGGTCAGGACACCGGCCTGGCAACCATCAAGGACGAGGTGATCAACGGGGTACCCGGCTACGACGGAACGCCAGGCAGCGCCACGAGGACCGATCTGCTCGCCGAGTACGCGAAGTTCCTGCGCGGACTGGTCGATCTCGACCATGTCCGCCCGCTCACCATCGCGGTGGACGCGGGCAACGGCATGGGCGGGCACACTGTGCCCGAAGTGCTGGGCGCCGTGCCACAGCTGACGCTGGTGCCGCTCTACTTCGAGCTGGACGGCTCGTTTCCCAATCATGAGGCCAATCCGCTCGATCCGAAGAATCTGGTCGATCTGCAGGATCTGGTCCGCAAGTCCGGCGCCGATATCGGTCTGGCCTTCGACGGCGACGCCGACCGCTGCTTCGTGGTGGACGAGAACGGCGATCCGATTTCGCCATCGGCGATCACCGCCCTGGTCGCCGAGCGCGAGCTAGCCAAGGAGCCGGGTGCGGTCATCATCCACAATCTGATCACCTCGCACGCGGTGCCCGAACTCGTGCACGAACTCGGCGGCACCCCGGTGCGCACCCGGGTCGGACACTCGTTCATCAAGCAGGAAATGGCGGCCACCGGCGCGGTATTCGGCGGTGAGCATTCCGCGCACTACTACTTCCGCGATTTCTGGGGCGCCGATTCCGGTATGCTCGCGGCCTTGCACGTGCTCGCGGCACTCGGCGAGAAGGACCGGCCGATTTCGGAGCTCATGTCGTCCTACGAAACATATGCGGCGTCCGGGGAGATCAACTCGACAGTGGCGGACGCGCAGGAGCGGACGATGGCTGTGGTCGACGCATTCGAGGATCGGGCCAAATCGGTGGACCGGTTGGACGGAGTCACCGTCCAACTCGCCGACGACGCCTGGTTCAATCTGCGCGCATCGAATACCGAACCGTTGCTGCGGCTGAACGTCGAAGCCAGGTCGACGGAGGACGTAGACGCGCTCGTGACCGAGATTCTGAGCATCGTCCGCTCCTGACTGGGATAGTGGAACCAGGGCGGATGCAATCACACACCCAGGACTCGGCGACGGAGAAAGTAGACGGCTCAGCCCAATACCGAGATTCTGAGCATCGTCCGCTCCTGACTGGAATAGTGGAATTACAGACGTTGGATTCGCCCGACCTGGGTGCCCGAGTCGATCCCCCCGAATCGACAGCCCGGGTGGGAGCAGGGCGGGACCGCACACAGCGCGATGAGGGGAGGTGGGACGCCCGATGATCGCTGGAACACCGGTGCTCGACCTCGACGATGCCGTTTCGCTCGAGGCCGCCGATGTCGGCGGCGCCCTGCGCTCCGCGGCATCCGGCGGTGCGCAGGTACGCGCGACCGCGGCAGCGGTCGGTGAGGACGCGCTCGCGCGCCTCGCGGATCTGCGACCACGCAGTGTGGTGTTGGTCTCCGGCGCGGGCCGGGCCGCGCGCGCCGCGAGTCTGATCGTCGCCGCGATCGGCGACCGCGCCGGCCTTCCTGTGGTCCCGGTCGCTGCCCTTCCGCCCTGGGTCGGTCCGCTCGACGTGGTGCTCGTCGCAGGCGATGACGCGGGCGATCCCCGGCTGATCGATGCGATCGACCGGGCACAGCGCCGGGGCGCGGAAGTCGTAGTCGCGGCTCCGCACGAAGGCCCGCTGCGGGCCGCCGCGGCCGGACGTACCGCACTACTGGAGCCGCGGATTCCGGTCCTGGACCACAATCGGCTGCTGCGCTTCCTCGCGGCCTGCATCGCGGTGCTGCGCATTGTCGATCCGAACCGCTCAGGTGCGATCGTTCCCGACCTGACCGAGCTGGCCGATGTGCTCGATGCCGAGGCCTTGCGCGATGGCCCGCACAATGAGGTCTTCCACAATCCGGCCAAGACGCTGGCCGCACGCATGCAGCAGCGCGCCATCGTGCTGGCCGGGGACTCCCCCGCCGCCAGCGAGCTAGCCGAGCACGGCGCCGAGGTGCTGTTGCAGTCGGCGGGCAAGGTGGCCACCGCGGTGGATCTGGCCGAGGCTGTTGCCGCCAATCCCCGAATGGTCGAGGCCGCAGGCGAATCCGCGCCGAACTTCGATCCGCTGTTCCACGACGAGGAACTCGACGGCCCCGCGCCGGTGGAGCGCATCCGCGTGTTCGTGCTCAGCGCCGCCCTGGATCAGGCCGCGGCGCGTCGCCGACTCGCCGTCTTCGGCGGCGGATCGGGTCTGGTCGACGCCGATCTGGTGAGTGCGGATGTCGAACTGCTACACACCTCGCTCACCGATCCCGCCGCGCCCACGCCTGCCAGGGTGGATGATTCGGGCGCGCCGATGCTCGGCACCATCGCCCACGCCAGCGAACTCGAACAACTTGCGGTGCTCGCGCTGCGCTTGGAGATGGCCGCCGCCTATCTGCGATTGATCGGCTCGCGCGGCGGTGCGACACAGCCCGCGGAACAGCTCGACGGGGGACACTACTAGTGCACGAACTCGTTGGTGCGCTGCGTTCCTATGCCTGGGGTTCACGCACCGCACTCGCTCAATTATGCGGCCGACCGGTCCCTTCCGCGCATCCGGAGGCGGAACTGTGGTTCGGCGCGCATCCCGCTGATCCGGCGCACGTCCGCCTGGAGCACAGCACCCGCTCACTGCTGGAATTGGTCGCCGACGATCCGGAACGCGAACTCGGCGCCGCCGCACCGGAATTCGGCGGACGGCTGCCGTTCCTGTTGAAGATCCTCGCCGCCGAGGAACCGCTATCGCTGCAGGCGCATCCGAGTTCGGCGCAGGCACGGGCCGGATTCGAGCGGGAGAATCACGCACGGGTGCCGCTGGATTCGCCGATGCGCAACTATCGCGACGAGAACCACAAGCCGGAACTGGTTGTGGCGCTGGATCGATTCGAGGCGCTGGCCGGATTCCGGGATCCACGGCGCACGGTCGAGCTGCTGCGCGCGCTGGATGTGCCCGGACTGCGTTCCTACGCGGATCTGCTCGCCGCCCAACCCGATTCGGCCGGACTGCGGACACTGTTCACGACCTGGATCACGCTGCCGCAGAATGTCCTCGGCACACTGCTGCCCCAGGTGCTGGACGGATGCGTGCGCTATCTCTCGGAGAACGGCACCCGAGAGTTCACCGCGGAGGCACGCACCACACTCGAACTCGCCGAGGCCTATCCGGGCGATGCCGGTGTGCTGGCCGCGCTGCTGCTGAATCGGCTGACGCTGGAACCAGGACAGGGACTTTTCCTCGCGGCGGGCAATCTGCACGCGTATCTGAGCGGGCTCTGCGTGGAGATCATGGCCAACTCGGACAATGTGCTGCGCGGTGGTCTGACACCCAAGCATGTCGATGTGCCGGAGTTGCTTCGGGTGCTGGATTTCGAAGCGATAGATCTGCCGGTGGTGCTGCCGGAACCGGCGGGCGATGGGTCGATGCGGTATCGGACACCCGCGCCGGAGTTCGCGCTGCGGCGGTTCGACCTGACCGCCGGATCCGGGCAGGTGCCGCTGACATCTACCGGGCCGGGAATCGTGCTGTGCACGGCGGGGACGGTGCGGCTGTTCCAAGGGGTCAGTGAGCTGGTGCTGGAACGCGGTGCGGCGGCGTGGATATCCGCGGCCGACACCGAGATTCGCACCCAAGCCGTCGATGGTGACGCCCAGGTGTTCTGCGCGTGCGTCGGTGGTGGGAACTGACCTGTCGCCCGGTCTGCCCGTATGCTGCCCTAGGCTGTTCGTTCGACGGCCTCCTGACGGGGCCACCACGGAGCAAGCTTACGAGCGACGTTGGCGGACCGTCTCGCGTTCGCCGAGGGCGCGGCCATGAACTCAGCCGAGCGGCCGAAGTGCATGCGACATAGTCGCGAGTCTCGGCCGCTCGGACGCGAGACACCAGGGGCCACGAACACGCAGCGCCGCAGGCGTTGCACATTGGGCACAGGAGGACCTACTTATGTCGGCTGGTGGTGGCAAGAAGGCGATTCTCGCCGCATTGTCGGCGAATGCGGGGATCGCGGCGGCGAAGTTCGTCGGCGCGTTCATCACCGGTTCGGGATCGATGCTGGCCGAGGCGGTGCACTCGGTCGCGGACACCGCCAACCAGGGGCTGCTGCTGCTCGGTCAGCGCCGCGCCGCACGCGATGCCGATGAACTGCACCCGTTCGGATACGGGCGCAATCGGTACTTCTATTCGTTCATCGTGGCGCTGGTGCTGTTCACGCTCGGCTCGATCTATGCCATCTATGAGGGCATCCACAAGATCCAGCATCCGGAGGAACTGAACAATCCGATCGTCGCGATTGTCATCCTGTTCATCGCGATCTGTCTGGAGGGCTACAGCTTCACCACGGCGATACGGGAATCCGTCCCGCTCAAGGGAAATGCGAGCTGGTGGCGGTTCATCCGCAATTCGCGCAGTCCGGAACTGCCGGTGGTGCTACTGGAGGACACCGGCGCGCTGATCGGTCTGGTCTTCGCATTCGCTGCGGTCGGGCTGACCGTGCTCACCGATGATCCGGTCTGGGATGGCATCGGCACCCTGGCCATCGGCGGACTGCTCGGCGTTATCGCGTTGATCCTGGTCGTGGAGATGCAGAGCCTGCTCATCGGTGAGGGCGCGACACCGGAGGAGGATAAGGCTATCCGCGCCAACCTGGTCGACGGCAAGCGCATCGACCGGCTGATCCATCTCAAAACGCAGTATCTCGGGCCGGAGGAGATCCTGGTCGCGGCCAAGATCTCGATCGTGCCCGATCTGGCTATCGCCGATATCGCCGCGGCCATCGATGATGCGGAGTCCAGGGTGCGGGCGGCCGTGCCCGCCGCGCGGGTGATATATCTGGAACCCGACCTGTACCGGACGGCACGGGCTGATTCAGCGATTCCACGCAATTAGGCCTGAGCCGGCGCTTTTCGGCCGATTCCGGCGAATCGCGCCAGATCCGGCAGAATGCGCACGTTCAGGTCGGATTCGAGGTGCGCAGCAGATCTGTTGGGTCGATGCGGATTCCGAATTCGCTGCGTAGCACATGCCGTGCTGCGTGCATGCCCGACATGCCGTGGACACCCGGACCCGGCGGGGTCGAGGAGCAAAGGTAGACCCCGGGTAGTGGTGTGGCGTATGGATTCCAGCGCGGGACCGGTCGGAAGGCGAACTGGCGCAGAGTCATCGCGCCGGCAGAGATATCGCCGCCGATGTAGTTGGCATTGTGCTTCGGCATTTCGGCACCGGTGACGACATTCTTGGCCAGGATCAGGTCGGTGAAGCCGGGGGCGAAGCGTTCCACCTGAGCGATGACGGTGGCGCTGATATCGCGAGTGGAGCCGTTCGGGACGTGGGCGTAGGTGTAGAGGGTATGACCGCCCGCCGGTGCCCGCGTCGAGTCGACCACGCCCGGCTGGATGGCGAGGACATAGGGACGATCCGCGTGTTGTCCTGCGGCGACGGTCTTTTCGACGGCCATTGCCTCGGCGCGAGTGCCGACCAGATGTAGCGTCCCGGCAAGCTCACACCCCGGCGCCTGCCACGGCACCGGCCCGGACAACGCGAAATCGATCTTGCAGGCCGCACCGCCGTAACGGAAGCGGCGCAAGCCGTTTGCGTAATGAGCCGGCAACCGGTCTGCCGCGATGCGCAGCAGTTCGGCGGGCGCGGTATCCAGCACAACCGCACGCGCGCCACCGAATTCGTCGAGCGAATCGACGCGGTGTCCGGTGATGAGCTTGCCGCCGAACCGGTCGAGTTCGGCGATGAGCGCGTCCCCAATGGCCTGACTGCCGCCGCGTGGTAGCACCCAGCCGCCGGCATGTGCGAGTGTCGCGAGCAGCATGCCCGCCCCGGCCGCGGGGATGGCGCGCGGCGGTGTGATCGCATGCGTGGCAACGCCGGTCAGCAGTGCCGGTGCCGTCTGCTCGCGAAATCGCACGTTCCACAGGGGCGAACCCTGCTCGAGCACCCGCAGTCCGAAACGCAGTCCGGTCAGTAGGTCGGCGGGCGGACGGCGCAGGTCCGACATCGCGAAATCCACGACCTGCCGCCAATGCCGGACCATCGGCTCGAAGAGCGCACGCCAGGCGGCGCCGTCCCGGCCGAGACCCGCGGCGGTGCGGTCCAGATCGCGCCACGCCACACCGGCCGTGCCGCCGTCGAGCGGATGCGCGTAAGACACCTCGGGAGCGAGCAGTTCGACACCGTGCGCGGCCAGATCGAAGGCGCGAAAGAACGGCGACGCCAGCGCCATCGGATGCGCACCGGCGCAGACATCGTGCCGGTATCCGGGCAGCGTCAACTCGGCGGTGCGACTCCCGCCACCCGCGGTGGCCTGCGCCTCGTGCACCTCGACGGTGAGACCGGCACGGGCCAGGATCACCGCAGCGGCGAGACCGTTGGGACCGGAACCGACCACGACGACATCAGGCATACCTCAATTCTGCCGGGTCGACCCAGGCTGTGCCGTCACCCGTGCGGGGTATCTATCACCCGGTCACTCCCCTGATGTGTCCATTTGCCGAGCAGCACCCGGATGCGCTCTTGGTGCAGGTTGTCGACCAGGCGACCGCTGCGATCCAGCGTGGCGATCCCGTGCACCGCGCTACAGGCCACCTCGGTGCCGGCCTGTAGCTCGAATTCGCCCGCGAACGGCGCGTATGTGGTCTGGATCTCATCGAATGCACCGCCAACGCCTGATCACCGGATCGCACCGATGAGTTTCGGCGATCCGCCCCGTCGGTTTCGCTGAACGCATGAACAGAGGAGACGAACATGGCAACGACAAAGCCCAAAGGCCCCGCATCCTACTTCCCAGCGATCGAGGCCAAGTACGGTCGCACCATCGACGAGTGGAAATCCGCCATGCGCGCGTCGAATCTGGCTTCGCACAAGGAAATCGTCGAATGGCTGAAGTCCGAGCACGGCTTCGGCCACGGCCACGCCACCGCGATCACCCAGCACTACCTGAATCCGGAGAAGTGGGCCGACTGATCCCACCGACACCACGAAGGGGCCCGCAGATCCTGCGGGCCCCTTCGTCATACGGGGTACAGCTAGGCCGGAACCAGATCCTTGGTGTCGTCCTGCTGTGGCCGCGGGCCGTGGTCATCGTCGACCATGGTCCGTTCGTCGAAGGGCAATTTGCGATCGAGGACCGTACGGACCCGGTCCACATCGACGGTCTTGGTCCAGGTGCCGACCAGGACCGTAGCGATGGCATTGCCCGAGAAGTTGGTCAGCGCACGGGCTTCCGACATGAACCGGTCGATGCCGACGATCAGGCCGACGCCATCGAGCAGTTCGGGACGATGGCTCTGCAATCCACCCGCAAGCGTGGCCAGCCCCGCACCGGTGACACCGGCCGCGCCCTTGGAGGCGACGATCATGAACAGCAGCAGGCCGACCTGTTCCCCGATACTGAGCGGTTTACCCATCGCGTCGGCGATGAACAGCGACGCCATGGTCAGGTAGATGGCGGTGCCGTCCAGATTGAACGAATAGCCGGTCGGCACAACGACACCGACGGTGGTCCGTTCGACACCGAGGTGCTCCATCTTGGCGATCAGCCGCGGCAGTGCGGACTCCGAGGAGGAGGTGCCGACGATCAGCAGGTACTCCCGCGCCAGGTAGCGGACCAGCTTGAACACCGACACCCGGGATACCGCCCACAGCAGCACGCCGAGCACGCCGAAGATGAAAACCAGACAGGTCAGATAGAACGCGACCATCAGCAGCGCGAGTTGCTTGACCGCATCGAGTCCGGTCTTGCCGACCACATTCGCGATCGCGCCGAACGCACCGATGGGGGCCAGCCACAGGATCATCGACAGAACCCGGAACACCAGCTTCTGCAGCGACGCGACACCGCGCAGGATCGGCTCGCCCGTCCTACCCATGGCCTGCAGCGCGAATCCGACGAGCAGCGCGACGAACAGTGCTTGCAGCACACTGCCGGTGGTCAGCGAGGACACCAGCGTGGTCGGGATGATGCTCTGGATGAAGTCCCAGGTGCCGCCCGCGGCATGCGCTTGATCGGCCAGCTTCGCGCCCTGCTTGGCGGTCTTGGCGATATTCAAGCCCGAACCCGGCTCCAGCAGGTTGCCGACGACCAGACCGATGCCGAGCGCGACCGTCGACATGACCAGGAAATACCCGAGTGCGAGCCCGCCGACCTTGCCGACACTGGCGGCCGAGCGCACCGAGCCGATGCCGAGCACGATCGTGCAGAAGATGACTGGCGCGATCATCATCTTGATCAGATTGACGAACATGGTGCCAAGCGGGCCGACGTCCTGACCGAACTCGGGCGCCAGCCAACCGACCAGAATTCCCGCGATGACGGCGACGATGACGGCCAGATACAGCCAGTGGGTACGGTCGCGTGGCACTGGCCGCTGTGGTGCTTCGGCGGTGTCGATTGTTCGGTCGCTGCTATCGCTCATGGTGGGTGAAGTCTCTTTCAAGTGGTACCGGCATGAGGTGACTCATGCCCTCATGTGCACAATGTTGGCTGCCAGAGGTGATTGCGGTCACGCTTTGGTGCATTTCGTTCAAGTTGCACGAGGGATAGAAAGTGTTGCGCGGTGAGAAACACGGGGGACGCGGTCGGCTATCGCTGGCCGGTCAGGCCTTCGTGCTCCAGCTCGTGGTACTCGGGCTGGTCATCGGAATCGGGGCGGTTCTAGCCGTCCTGGACGCCAGGCATGACAGCGATGTCACCACCACACGCGAAGTCACCGATGTCGCGGTGGCCGTGGCCGTTGCGCCGTCCACCCTCTGGGCCCTGCGCACTACGGACCCCACCGCCCTGCTGCAACCGGTGGCCGAACGGACCCGCAAGGCGACCGGGATGGACTTCATCGTGGTGATGGCACCGGATCGGACCCGGTATACCCACACCACGCCCGCGCTCATCGGGCAACCGTTCGGCGGCAATATCGATCGGGCGCTGACCGGGGAGACGTTCACCGAGACATACACCGGAACGCTCGGTCCTTCCATTCGGGCGGTCACTCCGGTCTACGACGACGGGCGCATCATCGCATTGGTGTCGGCGGGGGTGACCCGGGCGCGGATCGGCGATCAGGTCGCCTCGCAATTGCCGTTGATTCTCGGCGTGGCCGCTGCGGGTCTGGTGGTCGCGGCGGCGGGTTCGTTCCTGCTGAGTCGCCGGATTCGTCGGCAGACGCACGGTCTCGCGCCGGACGAGCTACGTACACTGTACGAACAGCACGACGCGGTGCTGCATTCGATCCACGAGGGGCTGGTCGTATTCGGGCCGAACGGTACACGTGCGGAGGTCGTCAACGACGAGGCGCGCAGGTTGCTCGATCTGCCCGATGGGCCCGTCGCGCGGACGAATCTGCCGATCTCGATGCAGCGGATGAGTTGGGGGGTGGTTCGCGACGAGATGCACGTGACCAAGGACCGGATCCTGCTGGTCAATCAGGATATTGTTACCTGGGAGCGGCGACCGATCGGCACCGTGATCACCATTCGCGACCATACCGAATTGCGCACCGTGATGGGCGAACTCGATTCGGTGCGCGGTTTCGCGGAATCGTTGCGTGCGCAGGCGCACGAATCGGCCAATCGGTTGCACACCGTGATCACCATGGTGGAGTTGGGGCGTTATCGAGAGGCGGTGGAGTTCGCGACCGCGGAACTGCAACTGTCCCAAGCCCTTATCGATCGGCTGCTCAGTTCGGTCGGCGATCCGGCGCTGGCGGCACTGCTGCTCGGCAAGGTGAACCAGGCCGCCGAGCGCGGCATCGAGCTGACGATCACCGAGGATACGGCGCTCGATTCGACGGCACCGCTGTCCGCGCAAGAGACGGTGACGCTGGTTGGCAATCTGATCGACAATGCCATCGACGCGGCTGCCGATGGCGCCGTCGGCTGGGTGGAAGTTACTGTGCACCAACAGGATTCGTCGGCAGATCCGGTGCAGGCACCCGATCGGGCGCTGGCCGTCGAGTTGGCGGGGGTGTTCGATTCGGTGCGGTCGGCGAACGGTCCGGCGCTGTATGTCCGCGTCGCGGACAGCGGACCCGGTATGTCGGCAGAAACCTTCGCCCGCGCCGCCGAACGCGGCTACTCCACCAAGGCCGACCATCAGGGTCTCGGGCTGGCACTTGTCCATCGGCTTGTCGACCGGCACGGCGGCGTGATCGGCACCGAACGAGATCCGGAAAGTGTCGTGACCGTGACGATCCCACGAGAGGATGCGCGATGATCCGAGTGTTGATCGTCGAGGACGAGCCTTTGATCGCCGAGGCGCACCGCGCCTACGTCGAACGGATTCCGGGGTTCACCGCGGTCGCGGTCGCGCACACCGGCCGCGAGGCCATGCGCGCCGCCGCCAACGCGGCCGCCGAGAATGCGCCGATCGACCTGGTACTCATGGATATCGGACTGCCCGATGCCAGCGGCCTGGACGTGGCCGCCGCCCTGACCGGCCTCGCACCCTGCCCCGACGTCATCGCCATCACCTCGGCCCGCGACCTCGCCATGGTGCGCACCGCCGTCTCCTACGGTGTGGTCCTCTATCTCCTGAAACCGTTCACCTTCGCCGCCTTCCGCGACAAACTCGAACGCTACCGGGAATTCCGCACCGCCCTGCCCTCGGGCCAAACCGCCATTTCCCAACAGGACATCGACCGCGCCCTCAGCGCCCTACGCACCTCCGACCAACGCGCCACCGCCCCCAAAGGCGTCGCCCCCCAAACACTGGACGAAATCTCGCGCACAGTCCGCGATGCCCCAGGCGGACTAACCGCCGCCGACACAGCCAGCACCGTCGGCGTTTCCCGCATCACCGCATGGCGTTACCTGGAAAAACTCGCCGACGACGGCCTGGTCGACCGCAAATCCGACTACGGCCGCGCCGGCCGCCCCAAAACCCGCTACATCTGGAAAATCCGCCCCGAGTAGCTGCTCCTTGCGGCTGGCACGGCAGCTTGCGGGTGTTACGTCGGGCGGGATCGGGGGGTGGTGCGGAGGTGGGCGCGTTCGCCTTGTTTGCCGAAAAGGCTCAGGAACTCTACGGGTTCAGGGTCGGCGGTGCCGAACCAGTGGGGGACGCGGGTGTCGAATTCGGCGGCTTCGCCGGGGGTGAGGATGACGTCGTGGTCGCCGAGGATCAGGCGGAGGCGGCCGTTGAGGACGTAGAGCCATTCGTAGCCCTCATGGGTTCGTGGGTCGGGCTCGTCGCGGGTGTTCGGAGGGATGACCAGTTTGTAGGCCTGGATACCGCCGGCTCGGCGAGTCAGGGGCAAGTACGTCATGCCGTGGCGGTTGATGGGACGCAGATGGATGCGCGGGTCGCCGGTGGGTGGCGCGTCCACGAGTTCGTCCAGGGTGACGCCGTGCGCCTTGGCCAGCGGCAGGAGTAGTTCGAGGGTCGGGCGCCGGGCGCCGGATTCCAGGCGCGACAGGGTGCTCACGGAGATGCCGGTTTCCGTCGAGAGGTCGGCCAGTGTGGTTTCGCGCCGGCGGCGCAGCGCACGTAACCGAGGTCCGACCGCGTCGAGGGCTCGGCCGAGGTCGTTGTCCATACCGCCAGCTTGCCATATCGGCAATATTGTTTGCCATTCTTGCCGACCGGCTTGCATGGTCGTCGGGAGGAGGTGGTCATGACCGAGCGGAGCGAGGGAACCAGTGAACACAGCACCAACGGTCGCAGCGGAGCCGAGCGTCAGCGAGGCGCAGCTGTGACCGAGCGAAGCGAGGGAACCAGTGAACACAGCACCAACGGTCGCAGCGGAGCCGAGCGTCAGCGAGGCGCAGCTGTGACCGAGCGGCTGAAAGACGGCTATGACGTGGTGGTGGTCGGCGGTGGCGCGGCCGGATTGAGTGGCGCGCTGATGCTGGCCAGGATGCGACGGTCGGTGGTGGTGATCGATGCCGGCCAACCGCGCAATGCCCCGGCCGAGAGCGTGCACGGATTGCTCGCCAGGGACGGGACGCCGCCGGGCGAGTTGCTCGAACGCGGTCGAGCCGAGGTCCGCGGCTACGGGGGGCATGTGGTGAACGGGAAGGTCACCACCATAGTGCGGGATGCCGACGGGTTCGCGGTACAGGTCGGCGACCAGTCTGTGCGGGCTCATCGGCTGTTGGTGACCACCGGGCTGGTCGATGTGCTACCCGAGATCGCGGGACTGCGGGAGCGTTGGGGCCGCGATGTGATCCATTGCCCGTACTGCCACGGCTGGGAGGTTCGCGACCAGGCCATCGGGGTGCTCGGGACCGGCCCGATGGGGGTGCACCAGGCTCTGCTCTTCCGTGAGCTGAGTGCCGATGTCACGTACTTCTCGCACACCACGTCGCTGACCGCCGAACAGTCCGAGGAGTTGAACGCCCGCGGTATTCGCATGGTGGACGGTGCGGTGACCGCGCTGGAGATCGTCGACGACCGCATCGCGGGAGTGCGATTGAGCGACGGCACCGTGGTCCCCCGTGCGGTCGTGACGGTCGGCTCGCGGATGGTGGCCCGCGCGAACTTCCTCACAGCACTCGGGCTGCGACCGACCGAACATCCCGCCGGAGTCGGCGAATACATCCCCACCGACGCCGCCGGCCGCACCGACGTGCCCGGCGTCTGGGCCGCGGGAAATATCACCGACCTGACGGCCCAGGTCGGCGCGGCCGCAGCGGCAGGTGCCGCCGCAGCAGCCCAGATCAATGCCGATTTGGTCGCCAAGCAGACCCGCCGAGCCGTTGCCGCCTACCGCGAACCGTTCTCCGCCGAGTCCGAAGCGCAACTGCGCGAGGCCGTCCTGGGCGAAGGGCGGCACAACAGGTAGCCGGGCCGCACCTCAGACCGTCGTCGGCTCCGGAGCCGGGGTGCTGGCCCGGCGCCCGAGCCGAACCGGCATCCGCTCATATCCGTGCAGCGTGAACAGCTTTCGGCGCTGCGGTTTCCCATCCAGTTGCAGGTCCGGGAATCGCTCGAACAAGGATTGCAGCGCGTACGTCGCTTCCATCCGGGCCAGGCTCGCACCGAGGCAGACATGAATGCCGCTACTGAATGTCAAGTGCTCCTTGGCATTCGAACGACCGATATCGAAGACATCGGGATCGTCGAAGACCGCGGGATCGCGGTTCGCACCTGCCAGCGACAGCACCACGGTGCTGCCCTTGTGCAACCGCGCACCCTCGAGTTCCAAGTCGGTCGATGCGATTCGCGCCGTTGTCTGTACCGGCGCATCGAAGCGCAACACCTCTTCGACGGCATTCGGCCAGAGATCGGGTTCGGCGCGCAATCGATCCAATTGTTCGGGATGAGTGACCAATTGGGCGACACCGTTGCCGATGAGGTTGACCGTGGTCTCGAAACCCGCGCCCATCAACAGGCTGGCGGTCGCCTTCAACGCGAAATCGTCGAGTTCATCCGCGGTGACCAGACTGCTGAGAATGTCATCGCCCGGTTCGCGGCGCAGGCGCGCGATATGGTCGTCGAGGTAGTCGTTCATTACCTCCATCGACCCGAACGCACGCCGGAACGCCCGCCAGGAAATCCCGATATCGAGCAGCGGGGTCATCCGATCGCCCCAGTCCAGGAATGACTTTCGGTCCTCTTCCGGGAAGCCGAGCATTTCCGAGATGATGGCGATCGGCACCTGTGCGGCATACGACTCGATCAGATCGGCCGAACCGCGCGAGGGCAGCGCACCGAGCAGTTCCTCGGTGACCGTCTCGACCCGTTCCCGCAATCGGCCGATCGCGCGCGGGGTGAAGGCCGAGGCGACCGGCTTGCGCATCCGCGTATGCTCCGGCGGATCGATGACCAGCATGGATGGTGGCTCAACCGGATTGGGCGGCACGGGAAGTCGCTCGGCGAGCAACCGCAGCGGCTTCGGAATATTGAAAGCGTCAGTGGTGCGCACACCGAATCGGCTATCCCGCAGGACGGCGCGACACAGATCGTGATCGAAACTCGCCCACGCGATCGAGGTGCGCAGCAGCCGCCCCTGCCCGCGCAGCCGCTCGATCAGTGGATAGGGGTCGGCAAGACCGTCCGGTCCGCCCATCAGTTGGGCGAACGGATCGCCGCGCCGCGCCTGGGTGCGCAGGGCCAACCGCGGCGCACCCTGCACCGATAACCAGCGGAACCAATATTGCGGCTTCATCTGTTCACCAACCCCATCGTCGCGCGACAATTCCACCGTACTGACTCCCCGATGCGGGTGGCACGTCCCGTGGTCGGACGCCGTCCCATACCAGGGGTGGGAATCAGCCGCGCTGCGCCGTAACCCGCTCGGATGCGATGCGCTGCTCGCGCAGCACCGGATCCGGATTGACCACCTGCACCAGCGAGGCCCCGGCGACCAGCACCGCGACGAACCCGTCGATCAGTTCGGCGGGGGTATCCCAAGGCGTGCTCGACAGCACTCGGTCGCCCTCGGAAAACCCTTGTAGCACAGCGGACTTCCGAGCCACGGCAAGCACCTCGGAGACCGCCATCCCGTCCAGCGCCACCCCGGCGCCGCGTGGCATGAAGTGGTCTCCGTGCACCCGCACGGAGGTGGCGAAATCGGTGATGCCGATCGGCAGATCACGCACCGGCATGCCGAAGGCGTCCAATGAGAGCGCGGCGACCTCCGCAATACCGTCGGTCTCGTCCAATCGCTCTGCGGTCGCCAGCGCCAGATCGGCATCCGGATCGGGCCCGAGCACCACCTCGGTCCCGGCCCACCAGCAGCCGAGCAGCACTGCGGCGGTCTGCCAGTGTTCGGGCAGCAGCACCGCGACGCGCGCCCCAGGACTCAGTCCGAATTCGTCGCGGAGCAGGTTGGCGGTCTTGGCCGCCCAGTTCGCCAGGGTCAGCCCGGATAGTTCGATCCGAGCGCCGGTGGCGTCGTCGTAGTAGGTAATCCGCGGACCAGCCGGGTCGCGCTCGAGGATCGGATCCAGCACCGCCTCGGTGAGCGTCAGTACATGGTCGTGGTCACGCATCGGTCAATTCACGCATGGTCAATTCACGCATTTCGGTCCATTCTGGCCTGCGTCGATCGGTGGGGCCGGCGGCACGGGCGTAGCGGTTCTCGACGTTCCGGAGAAGTCGAACATACGGCCCGCGGTCGAGCCGGGACCAGAATAGTCGCTCGTCAGCACGACGCTGACCGAATCCGGGGACAACGTGGTGTCCGCGATGACCGTCAGCCCGCCGAGTGCCTTAGCGACCTCCCTGGCCTTCGGGTTCGAAGTATCCAACGCGAGTACTCGACTGCTGGTGACGCTGGGCCCGGTGTAGTTGCCGACCAATCCCTGCTGGAATCCCTTGGCTGTCAACACCTGTGCCACCTGACCGGCTAGCCCGCCGATCCCGCTCGCGTTGAACACGCTGACGCTCATCGATGCCGGATCGATCGTCGGCTCGGCGTGATCATCGGACTTGCCGTCGACCAGCGATGCCACAAACGACTTGACCGCCTTCGGATCCACCCGCACGACCGATTCACCCTCGCTGGTCGTGTCGTTGAGATCGGCGACCGGAATCGTCTCGAAACTGACCTGACCGCCCGAAAGATTCTTCAGCTGTTGCAGAAACGCGAGCACGTTCCAATCGTCGTCTAGTACGATGGTGCGCCCGACCGCATCGCTGAGATTTCGCATTTTGCCTGGATTGCTCAGTGTCTTGGCGCTGAGCACCTGGCCGACCAACTGCGCCATGAAGACCTGCTGGCGCACGATCCGGTCCAGATCGCCGCGCGGCAGCTCATGGCGCTGGCGCACGAAGCTCAAAGCCTGTGGCCCGTTGAGCTTCTGGCGACCCACCCGGAAGTCGGCGCCGGACATCCATTCGTCCACGGAATTGTTCAGGCATACCTCGACCCCGCCGACCGCATCGGTCAGCAGCACGAAACCGACCAAACTGACCTCGGCGTAGTGGTCGACGGTGATACCCGTGAGATTGGCCACGGTCTTGATCAGCGCCTGGCGGCCCGCCTGGGTCGACTGTTTTTCCGCCTCGGCCGCTGAAACGCCCTGCTTGATCAGCTCGAGCCGCTGGGTTTCCTTGGTCGAGCCGTAGGCCGAGTTGATCTTGCCTTTGCCGACGCCCGGAATGTCGACATAGGAGTCGCGTGGGATGGAGATGGCGCTGGCGGAGCGGCCGTCGTTCGGCACGCGAACCAGCACAATGGTGTCGGTATTGGTGCCGACCTCATCGCCCGCGTGCAACAGGGCGCGCTCGCCGCTGCTGAGTGGATTGCCGTGCGCGTCGGTGCGGCTGTCCACACCGACCAGCAGGATGTCCACGGCGCCGTCGCGGCCACCGCCGAGGCCGAGGCCGCCGATGCGTTCGATATTCGAGATCAGCGAGTCCACACTGTGCCAGGCGAATCCGGTGATGAGCAGGACCAGCACCGCACCGACAGCCACGAACGCGCGCAGCGGACCCAAGCCGGCCCCAGCCTCGGCCAGTCGCGACGACGCTGTCGCCCTCACCTTCTGCGGCACCACTGCATCCTCTCGCCGAACCGAGCATCCCGCCCAAGCGGGCTGTGCTTGCCCGAGCGCTCCCAGCTGATGTTGCGACCGCGCAGCGCCGGTTTCGTCGAAGCCGACGCGGCGCTGACTCGACGCCCCGCGTCCGGTAGCCCCCGTATCCGTTGCCTCAAGGCTAACCAACGGCTACCACGGCGGACCCCAACCGCAGGTGCTACGGCGTGCCAGACTCGTGCCCGTGACCGCGATATCGCCCTCCTCGACCGTAGCCGCGCGCCTCGTCGTGACCGGAGCAGGTGGGCAGTTGGGACGCGAACTGTTGCGCCGCGCACCCGATGCCCGCGCCTTCGGTCGCGACGAATTGGACATCACCGACGCGGCCGCGGTGCGCGCCGCACTCGAACCGGGTGATGTCGTGCTGAACTGCGCCGCCTACACCGCCGTCGACCAGGCCGAATCCGATCCCGAGGCCGCCTTCGCGGTCAACGCGACCGGACCGGCCGTCCTCGCCACCGCCTGTGCGCGGGTGGCTGCCCGATTGATCCATATCTCGACCGACTACGTATTCGCCGGAAACCACGACAAGCCCTACGACACCGACGACCCGACCGAGCCCGCCACCGTCTACGGCCGATCGAAATTGGCAGGCGAACAGGCCGTGCTGAAAACCGCGCCACATGCCCATGTGGTGCGAACGGCGTGGGTATACACCGGGCGCGGAAGCGATTTCGTCGCGACCATGCTGCGGCTGGAACGCGAACGCGACACCCTCGATGTGGTCGAGGACCAACTCGGCTCCCCGACCTACGCCGGCGATCTGGCCACCGGACTCCTCGAATTGGCGGGTCGGCCAGATGCGCCGCGAGTGCTGCACGCCACCAACTCCGGCCAGGTCAGCTGGTTCGAATTCGCGCGCGCGATATTCGCCGGAGTCGGCGCGGATCCGACTCGGGTGCACTCGTGTGACTCGACCACATTTGCGAGACCCGCACGGCGCCCGGCATATTCGGTGTTGTCCAACCGTTCCTGGGCCGATGCCGGACTGACGCCTTTGCGGCCGTGGAAGGTCGCACTCGGGGACGTGCTATCAGGGTTGTCACAGTAGGCTGCATGGCCGTGAGGGAGCGTCAGCGAGTGAACCATCAACACAACGTGCAATCGCGCACGATGGAACCGAGTGTCAGCGAGGCGCAGTCGTGAGTGATTCCGGATCCCCAACCCCCGGCGGTCTTGTCGTCGTCACGGTGACTTATTCACCCGGCGAGCATCTCGAGCACTTCATCACCACCCTGGCCGCGGCCACCAGCGAAAAACCGCAGGTGATCCTGGCCGACAACGGTTCGGTCGACGGTGCGCCGGAGCTGGCGGCGGAGGCGAACGCGCACGTGCGACTGCTGCGGACCGGCGGGAATATCGGCTACGGCGGCGCGATCAACCGGGCGGTCGCGGAGATCGATCCGAGTGTTGAATTCATCGTCATCGCCAATCCGGACATTCGCTGGGGCACCGATTCCATCGACGAAATGCTCGCCGCGGCGAAGCGCTGGCCGCGGGCGGGCGCGCTCGGGCCGATGGTGCGCGAGCCCGACGGCAGCGTCTACCCGTCCGCACGCTCGGTGCCCGGACTGCTCGACGGCGCCGGACACGCGATTCTCGGCACGGTGTGGCCGTCGAATCCGTGGACCCTGCGCTACCGCCAGGACAACGAACAGCTCTCCGAACGGGCCGTCGGCTGGCTGTCCGGTTCGTGTCTGCTGGTGCGGCGCGCAGCCTTCGATTCGATCGACGGCTTCGACTCGCGATACTTCATGTACATGGAAGATGTGGACTTCGGCGACCGGATGGGCAAGGCGGGTTGGCACAACGTCTTCGTGCCCGACGCCGAGGTCACCCACGCCAAGGGACATGCGGCCGGACGCCATCCCGAAGTGATGCTCCCTGCGCACCACGCGAGTGCGTACCGATTCCAGGCCGATCGCCATCCGCACTGGTGGCAGGCGCCGTTGCGGTTGGCGTTGCGGGCCGGACTTGCGGTCCGTTCCCGAATTGCGGTTCGATCGGCGCTGCGTCACATCGGATGAAGCGGAAACCGAAGTGCGCAGTCTCGTGACACGCACGGAGGACATCCGAGCAGGATAGGTGCCTGGAAGTGCCGAAACTGGTTTCCGGACACGCTGTAACGTCACAAGTTCGGCACGCAAGGGTGCCGAATCCGCATCGCTGGGTACCGAAACTGGTGACGGTACCCAGCGGGCGCACTACCGAGCACACGATCCACTGTGAACATGGGAGCATGATGGCAGGAAATGCAGGCACCGACGCCGTGATTCTGGTCGGCGGCCAGGGCACGCGGTTACGTCCGCTCACCCTGTCGGCGCCCAAGCCGATGCTGCCGACGGCTGGACTGCCGTTCCTGACCCATCTGCTCGCCCGCATCGCAGACGCCGGAATCACCCATGTCGTGCTCGGCACCTCGTTCAAGGCGGAGGTCTTCGAGGAACACTTCGGTGACGGCGCCGACCTTGGCCTGGAGCTCGAGTACGTCACCGAGACCGAACCGCTCGGCACCGGCGGTGGCATCCGCAATGTGCTGCCCAAGCTGCGCGCCGACAACATCATGGTGTTCAACGGCGACGTGCTCGGCGGCACCGATCTCGGTGCGATCCTGGATACCCACGAGTCCACACATGCGGATGTGACGCTGCATCTGGTTCGGGTGAGCGATCCACGCGCGTTCGGCTGTGTGCCGACCGACGAGCAGGGGCGGGTCACCGCGTTCCTGGAGAAGACGCAGGATCCGCCGACCGATCAGATCAATGCCGGTTGTTATGTCTTTCGGCGCGAATACATCGAGAAGATCCCGGTGGGGCGGCCGGTGTCGGTGGAGCGCGAGGTATTCCCGGCGCTGCTGGCCGAAGGTGCCCATGTGCAGGGTCACGTCGACTCCTCCTACTGGCGCGATATGGGTACCCCGGAGGATTTCGTCCGTGGTTCGGCCGATCTGGTCCGTGGCATCGCTCCCTCCCCGGCCCTACCCGGTCAGCGTGGTGAGTCGCTGGTCCACGAGGGTGCCGGTGTCGCCCCGGGTGCCTTGCTCATCGGCGGCACCGTGGTCGGTCGCGGCGCCGAAGTCGGCGCGGGTGCTCGCCTCGACGGCGCGGTGCTGTTCGACGGCGCCCGTATCGAGGCAGGTGCCACCGTGGAGCGTTCGATCATCGGCTTCGGCGCGCGCATCGGTCCCCGCGCGCTGGTCCGCGACGCCGTTATCGGTGACGGCGCGAATGTCGGCGCCCGCTGCGAACTACTGCGCGGTGCCCGCATCTGGCCCGGCGTCGACATTCCAGACGGTGGCATCCGCTTCTCCACGGACGTGTAATACGTAGGCGCACTTCGCATCGTGCGTGTGCGCGTGGACCTCAGCTGAAGCCGACGGCTTGTTCGCCCCATGCAGTGTGCAGATCGCGGTCCAGGTTGTCGACTACGCGGTCGAGATTGTCGATGAGGAGGGTGGTGCGCGTGCCGGGGCGGTAGGGCGGCCAATGTTTGGAGCCGTCTATCGCAGCCGGGACACCGTGGGCGGCGAAGGCGAGCCAGCGGCGTTGCATGCGGCCGGAGACTTCCATCGCTACCTTGCGGCCGCCGAGCCAGAAGGTGGGGTCATGGTTCAGGGTGCCGAAATTGCCGAAGACATAAGGCAATTCGGTGGCATGACCAGCGCCGACGCGGGCCGCCTTCAGCATGGGGGTGGCGTGGTCGAAGCGGTACGTCCAGGTCGGTGAGTGCTTGGCGTGGCCGTCGGCGACCCAGTGGGCTGGCATCCGGAAGGCTGCGTCAGTCGACATGGCAAGTGCGCCACGAATTTTCGCGAGATCCGGGTATGCCGAGGTGATTTCGGCGATGCGCTCGGGCGACATGTCCGGATGGTTGGCGGCCACATCGCGCAGCATGACGTTCACCGCGTCCGGGGTCACCGGCATGATCGGCGAGCGGAAGACGCGGAACAGCGAGGCCTCGTCCTTATTGGTGCCGATGATCAGGGGCACGCGATGCGAGCGGCCCTGTTGGAAGCGATCGATCGGATAGGTCGGGACCAGATCGCCGTCGACGACGGGCGCGGCGGCCAGTCGGCCCGGCTCCTGCAATGGAATCTCGTCCAGCAGCACGCCCGCGGCGGTTACGATCCGTTCGATCGGGCATTCCAGCAATTCGCTCGCACGGGAATACGGTAGTTCGATCAGTTCCAGAAAGCGTTGGGCCACAGCGGCTGCCCGCGCCTGGCCGAAAACCGTTGTCGCGGGCGGGCTTTGCGCGATCGCCTGGTGGAACAGCCCGACCGCGGGCGGTGCGGTCAGCAGTGCGGTCACACATCCGGCGCCGGAGGATTCACCGAACAGGGTCACATTGCCCGGATCGCCGCCGAATGCGGCGATATTGTCGCGGACCCAGTGCAGTGCGGCGATCTGGTCGTGCAGACCGAGATTCGGCGTGAAATCGTCGGAGAGTGAGGACAAATCGAGGAAACCGAGCGCGCCGAGGCGGTAATTGACCGTCACCACCACAACGTCGCCGGCTTCGGCCAGCTTGCGACCATCGTAGATCGCCTGGGCCGCAGTGCCGAGGCAGTAGGCGCCACCGTGCAACCACACCAGCACCGGCCGCGGCGCACCGGTATCGGCGGAACTGCGCGGTGACCACACATTCAGCCACAGACAGTCCTCCCCCATCCGCAGGCCGGAATCGACCGGGACCATAGTGCCCATTGTCTGCGGGGCGATCTCGCCGAAAGCCGTGCACTCGCGAATTCCGTCCCATGGCCGCGGCGGCAGTGGCGGCCGGAAACGGTTCGGACCGGACGGCGCCGCCGCGTACGGAATGCTGCGCCACACCGCGACCGGTCCGTCCCAGCGTCCGCTCACGCGGCCCCAGGTCGTTTGCGCGACCGGTTCGGTGTCGCCGACCTCGGAGCCGGGTTCTACCTCGAACTGAGTGGTTGCGCCTTTGATTCGCTCGCTCCGCTCGCTCATGTCCTTCCGCACCTCCTGCCTACGACCCGGGCAGTGCGCTGTGAGTTTGCTCCGGCCGGGTCCAAGCACCTAGCGATCTCTCATTCGAGAGTACGTCCAGTTGGATAGTGGGATAGATGATCAAGCACCTCTCACCCTTGGCGCTACGCTGGCCCGATGCCGAGTTATAACTTCCGGTGCCGCAGCTGTGGTGACACTTTCGAGGTCAACCGTCCGATGGCGGAGGCGTCTAATCCTGCGGCCTGCCCGAACGGCCACACTGACACGGTCAAGCTGCTGACCACATTTGCTACGGTCAGCAGGGGTGGGGGCGGTGCCACGGCGCCCACGCCCGCACCGCGACCCGCTGGTGGCGGGTGCTGCGGTGGCGGCTGCTGCTCCTGAATCCGGCGTGGTCGATATCACGCTCGGTCGGACGACGAGTCCCGCTCGTCGGCGTGGCCGAGATCACGGTCCGGTGCGACGCGATCGCGCACGCGCTGCTTGAGTACCGCGATATCCGGGAACCCGCCGTCCGCCTTGCGCTCCCAGATCTGGTCGCCGTCGATGGAGATGCGGAAGACGCCGCCTGTGCCGGGTATCAGCGCCACCTCACCGAGTTCGGTGGCGAAGGTGTTCAGCAATTCCTGCGCCATCCAGCTCGCGCGCAGCAGCCAGCGGCATTGCGTGCAGTATTCGATCGCGACACGTGGCATGGGTGGCACGCTACCCGTCACGGTTCGATGATGCCGTCGAGGTAGACCCAGGCGCCGTCCACGCGGTTGAATGTGCTGATCTCGTGCAGAGATCCGCGTCTACCGTCGGCCCGGTAGTGGGCGATGAATTCCACGGTGCCGGTGTCGTCGAACGGTCCGCCGCGCTCGGTGCGCACGATTTCCAGGAACAGCCAGCGCTGGTCCGGATCCAGTTCGAGCGTCCGCGGTCGGGTGCGCGGATGCCAGGACCGCAGCAGGTATTCGGTATCGCCGACCGCGAATGCGGTGTAGCGCGAACGCATCAGCGCCTCGGCCGTCGCCGCGGACCGCTCCCCCGCCAGCACCATTCCACAACAGACCCCGAACCCCTCCCCATGCTTACACGGGCACAGCTCCGACTCATCCATAACTGGAGAATCTTGCTCGTCGCACGCCCCTTGATCAAGATCAGGTGGAAATGGTGGCGGGGGCTTCTCGGGCGATGCCGCCGTGGATTCCACCTGATCTTGATCCGATGCTCGGGGGCTCAACGGCGCGAATGGATTTCGGAGTGGCGATGGTCCGGCGTGTCATGCGGAGTGTCGCGTCAAGGTGCTGACGGCGGCGATCCGGGGACTTCGGAGCGACGAATCACGGTGTGAACGTGGGGAAGTGTCGATGACGATCAAGGAGCCCGCCATGGGACTGCTGAATCTGTTGAATATCTTGGGTACCGGTTCCGCGATTGCCTCGACCAGCATTTCGCTACTGACCAGCATCATCGGGCTGTTCGGTTCGTCCTGATACCACGCGCCGCTAAGGCAATGCGGCGCAATAGCTTCGATGGATCGACTGCGCACTGGTCCGCAGTTGCGCGGGCGTGCCGATCGGCGGCTGCACTTTCCGCCACCGAACCCACGCGCGGCCGTGCCGATGCGCCGCAGCGTCGACCCACGCGGCACAGATGAAGTTGGGCCACGCCCAGCAGAGCTAGGCCGGACGCGGAGGCCGCCACAGCACCAAGCCTCGGGCAGATTGTCGATCACGTTCCAACGTGGCGACGCGGGCCGATGCGCCCACGGCTACTGCACCGGTGGGCGACGCTAGCAATGCGCCGCTACATCAATGCGCGGCAGTGGCAATGCGTTGGTCAGCGAGTGACGGCTGTGGCTAGTGAGGTGGCGATCGCGGCGGTCTGCTCGCGCCAGCGGCGTAGTTCGGTGACGCTCGGGGCGAGTTCGTAATCGTGGTGGTGGGCAGCGCGGGACAGGGCCGCCCATACCGTCGCGACCTGTGCGGCGGTGTCGTCGCCCGCGAAGACGCGCAGGCCGAGCAGTTGGGCGCGCATCGGACAGCGCGCCAATTCCGGTGCCACCTTCAGCCACAACTCGTCGACGGACTGCTCGAGCGCGAGCCGCAGAATCCACACCGTCGCCCGTGACCACAGCCCGTCGGCATCGGTCACCGACCCGTCGAGCAGCCGATCCACCGCATCGAATCGCTCGGCCACCGTCGGCCGCGGCGGATGCGGTTTCCCAGTCCCCGGAGTACGCGCACCGCCCCGCCGACCTCCGCCACCCGCCCTCCGCTGCCGAGCCCCCATGCCCCGCCGAGTTTTACGCCCTTGTCGACCCGCGCCGCCTGCCCAGCCCGAGTCACCCGACCCGCCTGCCCCGGCTTGGCTTCCCGCCCAGCCGATTCCGCCCTGCCCGATCGACTTCCCTCGTGAACCACTGTCTTTCCGATCCGCATCGTCACGTCGCCCCTCAGCACCGCCTATACCCCCACCGGCTTGACGACCCGCTACCTCCGGCAGCCCAGCACCGCCCTGCTGCCCATCGACTCCTCGCCGACTCCCCCCACCCTGCCATTCCTCAACACCTCGAGGGTCCGCATCGCCTAGCCGATCTCCCCCGGCCTGCCGTTCCGCCACGTCTGGCCGACCAACAGCACCCCGCAGATTCTCGCCGCTCGGCTGATCCGCAGCACCTCGAAGGCCGACACCATCCCCGGTGCGCCCGTGATCACCAGCACCCCGCACTTCCGCGTTGCCCTGTTGATCACCATCTCGCGCCCGGCCGTCGTCCGACGTGCCCGCGTTATCACGCGAACTCACCGCCGCCTCCGGACTGTCGATGCGCGGCAGTCGTTCATCGGCGTAGCCAGCCGACGAACTTCTCGGTGTCCGCGATCAGGTCGCGCATGCTGCGGCCGATCGGGACGTGGGCACCCGCGGTGGCGTCGCGGAGGGCGTCGACGACCCATTTGCCTTCGCGGGCGAGATGTTTGTTGAGGTCGTCCACTCGGCCCTCGATACCCATGACCGCCAATGCGACCATGGCGCGGGTTGTCTGGGCGCCTTCGATATGGCGTTCGACCTCGCGGTGGTCCATGCCTTCGGCGAGCAGATTGCGCCGGGCTCTGGCCAGGCTGGCCGCTTCCACGGCAGAGCGGCAACAGGTGGCCACCAGTTCATCGGCGATCGCCGGGGGGAGTTGGGGCGTGCGGACGAGGGAGCGGGCGTCATCGAGGTAGCGGCGGATGGGGTCGCTGGATACGCGTACTTCCACTACCGATCGCTCGCGGCGCTGCACCTCCAGCACGCTGGCGTCGAGTTGCATACGCCGCACCGCCTCGGCCAGCCGCTCGTCATGGGTGAAGACGATCACCTGCCGTGTCCACGCCATGACCTCGAGCACCCTGGCCAGTCCGTCCACCTTCGCCGGATCCATGGCCTGCACCGGGTCATCGATCATGACGAAGCGAAAAGGACTGTCCTCCACCGTCGCTCGCGGCAGAAACAGCGAAAGTCCCAGAGCGTGCAGCTCGCCCTGACTCATCACCCCGAGCGCGGCACCGTCCACCTCGTCGACGGTGACATCGAGCAGCACCCGCCGCGCGGTTCCGGCATTGCCCTGCAATCGAATCGCACCGAGTTCGACATTGCTCTGCTGACGCAGTGTGCGCCATACCCAGCGCGCCGTGGTTTCCAGCGGCGCCATCCGCTCCCCGCGCAATCCGGCCGTCGCGGATTTGAGCCAATCCTCGGCACGCTTGAGTGTGCGCAGTTCGCTGCCGTTCGCGACGACCGCGCGGGCCCCCTCCAGCCAGCCGGTGATGCGCGGCACCAGGGGCGACCACACCTCGTCGAGGCGGTTCAGTTCCTTACGGGTGCCCTGCTGCAGCAACTCGAGTTCGTCCACCAGGCGGGTATGCGCACCGCGCAGCCGATCCGGCAGATCGGGCGTGTAATCGGCACCGGTAAGCGCCGCCCAGTCCGTCCAGGCGCGACGCACCGCGGTGGTGTCGACGGTAGGCGGATTGCGCGGATCGAAATCCAGTTCCGGGGGGATGTGGTCCGGTAGCGCGCGGGCGTCGCGGACGGCCTGCCGCAGCGCGGCCCGAGCGCTCGCGAGCGCGTCGACTCGCGAGGTCAGCTCGGCAATGGCAGCTTCCGCACCACGCAACCACGTCGCGTCCAATTCCCCACGCCCGCAGACCGGGCACGCACATTCCCCGCTGGCTCCGAGATGAGCGCGCGCTTGCCGCAGCAATTCCAATACGCGCAGATCAGCCTCGGCGTCCGCGGTCGAATCGCGAGCAAGCACCACGCGGCACTCTTCGAGGCGCGCGGCGATGGCTTCCACCTCGGCGCCCGAGGGCAAGACCAGCCGCACGATGGCCCGCAACCCATCCGGCCCCACCGGATTCTCTGCCGTGCCGAGGATTTCGCGACCGACGGCCGTGAGATCGGGGCGGTCCGGGCGCAGCAACGCCGCCATCCGCACCGCACGGTCGTCGGCCACCGCACCGAGCGCGGTCACCAATTCGATGCGTTCCTGACGCGAATCCCGTGCGGCGCGTTCGAATTCCAGTCGGCGGGTGCGAATCCGCTCCTGCGCCACGGTCAATTCGTCGAGGCCGAGCAGCCGGTGCAGCGCGTCGAACAGATCGCTCGGTTTGCCGTCGACGAGCGCGCCGAGTTCGCTGTATGACAAGAAGGGGCGATACAGTTCCAGCAAACCCGCCCAACGATCGCCGTCGAAATCCGTTGGCGCGGCGCCTGGTCGCTGCTCGGTCCAGTGTGCCTGGCCGAGATCGGCCTGCGGCGACCACTCTTTGGTGATGGTCAGTTCGGGATCTGGCCCGGCAGTGAGCAATTCGAGATCGATGCGCGCCTCGGCGCCGTCGTGCAGATTCCGCCAGCCCTCGCGCCACGCCGCCGAGCGACCGTCCCAGCGGCGATTGCTGCCGGTGAGCACCAGTTCGGCGGCCTCGGCGAAGCTCGACTTACCACTGCCGTTGCGGCCCACCACCAAGGTGAGGCCGGGCCCCGGCGGCAGCTGAAGCGTCGCCTCGGGGCCGATGCCCCGGAAGCCGCGTACCCGGATTGCACGCAGGAAGATGCCGGAGCCGTCGAATTCGGTTGTCAGATCATCAGATTTGCCACCGCCGAGGGTGCTGAGCACGGCATGCGCCACATCGGGGGTGACCGCAGGGTCCGCCGCGAGCCGCCGGGATACCACTTCGGTCAGGCGGGGCACCGCCGCAGTATCGGTTCCGGGATCTGTACGCATGGGTAACTCCCTACACCACCGAACCGCGGCACATCCTCCAACCCCGCTTGGGGATCACTGTTGAAAGCTCAGCGAAACGCTACCCGATGGCGTCGAATTCGCCCACAGCTGCGCCGTTTCGCGTGGTCGGGAGGGGAAAAGCGAATCTGCCCGCGGGGATGGTATGGCCATCGAACAGGCTGGGCCCCGCTCGATGTCCACCCCTCGCCAACCCCGGCGGGCAGCTCGATGTGTGTCACCCGATTTGGGTGGCTCGGTCGGAGCCGAACAGGACAGAATGCCAGAATCAGACAACCAGCGCAAGACACTTTTCCTGCCGAATCTGTCATCCGCGCAGCGTATTCCAGAGAAATACGCGCTCACCACGTAACTTGTCGGTGGGCTGCGATAGAAATTCGGCAACCGAATAACGGGGGAAGACATGACATACAGCCGATCCGGGGCCGCCGGATGAACCAGGCGGGAGCCATCATATGACCGCGCCGTGGACCGAGGAGCAGGTCAGCGCGCTCGCACCGGATGCGAGCTCGCTATCCGCCGCGCGCAAGCTCGCCGGGCGCTGGCACGGCACCGGGCAGTTCGACACCGTGCTGTGGGGCCGGTGTCAGGGCAGCGGCGCCAAGCCGTATCAGACGATCGTGGATCTGGCGGGTCCGGCGTACAAGTGCTCATGTCCCAGCCGCAAGTTCCCGTGCAAGCACGCACTGTCGCTGTTGCTCGCCTGGTCGGGCGGTGCGGTCGCCGCGGCGAGCGCGATCGCGGACTTCGCGGCGGAATGGATCGACGCACGCGTGGTCCGCGCGGCCAAGCCCGCCACCGACCCGCAGGCCCGCACGGCCGATCCGGCGACCGCGGAACAGCGGCGAGTGCGGGTGACGGCAGGTCTGGCGGAACTCGATATCTGGCTCGGCGATCAGGTGCGCACCGGGCTGGCCCAGTCCGATCGCTCGTTTCGCGCTTTCGAGGCGATCGCGGCACGCATGATCGACGCGCAGGCTCCCGGTGTCGCCGCCGCACTGCGTCAGCTGCCGAACACGGTGGTGACCAGGGCGGACTGGCCCGATGTCGTACTCGCCGAGTACGCGCGGCTGCATCTGCTGATCGCTGCGCATCGCCGCCTCGACGAATTGTCGCCCGAGCTGCGGGCCAGTGTCCGCACCCATATCGGCTATCCGACGTCGAGCGAATCCGTGCGTGCCGAACCGGCGGTCCGGGACCAGTGGCAGGTACTCGGCATCCGGACCAGCGAGGAAGAGCGGCTTTATACGCGCCGAACGTGGTTGTACGGCAGGCGAACTCGACGCTGCGGCCTGCTGCTCGAGCACTCCTTCGGTGCACCGAGCTTCTCGGCCGAGGTGCCACTGCCCGGCATGATGGCCGAAGCGGATCTGCACTACTACCCTGGCGGCGCGCCGCTGCGAGCACTCTGGGGTGAACGGCACGGCCCGGCCGAACCGTTCACCACGCTGCCGGTCGCCGATAGGTCGATCGCCGCCGCATTGACCGAATATGCCGAGGCGCTCGCTGGCGATCCATGGCTGCGATTTCGACCGGTGCTGCTCACCGATGTCACGCCAGTATGGACCGAAAATGGCTGGTACATCACCGAATCCGGCGGCACGGCGCTACCGGTCGCGGCCACCGAGCAGCCGTGGCGACTGCTCGGGGTGTCCGGCGGACATCCGGTGACGCTGGCCGCCGAATGGAGTGTGGCCGGATTGGTGCCGATCTCGGTATTCACCGCGGGTGAGGTCATCGATGTCGGCAGCGCGGAGTTCGGCACACATGCGGCGTCGAATGCGCCCGCCGCACCGGCGTCGGCGGAGCTGACCTCGGTCGCGCTGCTCGGCACGGCCCGCAGGGCGGCCGATCCCGCGCGGCTCGAGGCTCCGGTGGCCGCCGCCGCGACCCGGTTGCGCACCGATCCGGCACTGCTGCTGCTCGAATCCGCCGCGCTGCGTGGCGCTTTCGCGTGCGGCGGCGTATCCGTCAGCACGGCAACCAAGCCCGAACCCGCTGCGGACGACGCCCGACGACTCCTGCCCCGGGCCGCGGCATCCCGCCTCGCCCGCATGTTGCGGGATCGGTCCGCCTTCCTGCCCGAATGGTTCGCGACTGCAGCACCAGGCGACTATCGCGCCCCGGACGCACTGTGCGCGCTACTGCTCGCGCAGGCGAAGGCCGATACCGAACTGCGCGAGCCGCTATTGCGCCTGGCCGGAACCCGCGGCCGCTGGCTGGCCGACCAGCATCCGGACTGGCGCGACCTGGTGCGGCAAACACCGTCCGATGCATCGACAGAGCAGAGCTGGCAGTTCGGCCAGCCGCCCGAACGGCGCGAATGGCTCACCGCTCTGCGCCATCGGGATGCCAAGGCCGCACGTGTGGCACTGACCGCGTCTTGGCCGAAGGAATCCGGTCCGCTGAAAGCGGAGCTATTGGCCCTCCTCGCCGAGGGGATTTCGGCCGACGACGAACCGCTGCTGGAGACGGCATTGGACGACCGGCGATCGGATGTGCGCAGAGTCGCGGCCGGATTGCTTCCACTGCTGGCGGATTCGGCATTCACGCAGCGCATGACTCGGCGCGCGAGCGCATGGGTCACGGTCGAACATTCGCTGCTGCATCCGAATCTGGTTGTCCGTGTGCCGGAGGAGCTCGACGATGCCGACCGCAGGGACGGCATTACCGACCGCACCGTGGAGTTCACCTATCGCTGGGACGGCGCACCGGATCTGCGGGCAGGTCGCCTGCGGCAACTCGTCGCGGCGACACCGTTGACACACTGGGCGTCCGAACTCGGCGCACCGGATAAGGCCACCCTGGCCAAGATCAGTGACCGGTTCCGGCAACCGCTATTCGACGGTTGGGTGGATGCCGCACTGGCACAACATGATCCGACCTGGGCACGGGCACTGTTCGATGCCGGGGTGCCGACCGATCTGGCGATGCTGCGGCGACGCGAATTATTCGCACTGCTACCGCTGCCCGATCGCACCCGGCATCTGCTGCAACTGGACGGCTCGTGGCTCTCCGAGCTCGAGGCATTGCTACCAGCGATGGGCCATCCGTGGCCGGAACCCCTTGCCCAACACCTGATTCTGTTGTTGTTCGAACGCGCACGTGCCGCGGCCAAACGCCCCGAAGCGCATGGCACTGGCCCGAGCGCACATCGGTCGCTGCTGTCCGCGGCGGCCGTGCACTTGCCCGTCTCCGCGGCGCGGACGGCCACCTCGGTGGCACGCCGCTGTGCCGATCCTGATTGGGAGCGAGCCTTCGATCAGCTCGCCCACGACCTCAACCACCGCTCGATGATGCTCGAGGAGTTGCAGTGACCACTACCGATTCGATGCCGGAGCTGTTGCGTCCGCATGCCGAACAGGCCTATGCCGAGGAACTGCGCGCACTGGCCGCGATCGACGATCGGCCGCGGCCGCCGTCGTGGCAACTGTCACCGTGGGCGGTGGTCACCTATCTACTCGGTGGCACGCTCGACGACGGGACGGTGATCACCCCCAAATACGTCGGACCGCGCCGCCTCATGGAGGTGGCGGTCGCGACGCTGGCGACGGATCGGGCGCTGCTGTTGCTCGGCGTGCCGGGCACCGCGAAAACCTGGGTATCGGAACACCTTTCGGCGGCGATCGGCGGTGCGTCGACGCTGCTCGTACAGGGCACATCGGGCACTGCAGAAGAGGCGATCCGCTACGGCTGGAACTATGCGCGGCTGCTCGCGGAGGGACCGAGCGAAGGTGCGCTGGTGCCATCGCCGGTCATGACCGCGATGCGCCGCGGTGCCATTGCCCGGATCGAAGAACTCACCCGTATTCCGTCCGATGTGCAGGATGCGCTGATCACCGTGCTGTCCGAAAAGACGCTGCCGGTACCGGAGCTCGGGATGGAGGTGCAGGCCGCCAAGGGCTTCAATGTCATTGCCACCGCCAATGACCGCGACCGTGGCGTCAACGACCTGTCCTCCGCATTGCGCCGCCGTTTCAATACCGTCGTGCTACCGCTGCCGGCCAATGAGGACGAGGAGGTCGCCATCGTGACCCGCCGCGTCGAACAGCTCGGCTCCGCACTCGAACTTCCGACGGTTCCGACCGCGGCCGAGGAGGTGCGCCGGGTTGTGCGGGTCTTCCGCGAATTGCGCTCCGGTATGACCGCCGACGGCCGCACCAAACTCAAGACCCCTTCCGGCACGCTCTCCACCGCCGAGGCGATTTCGGTGATCACCAATGGCATTGCCCTGTCGGCGCATTTCGGCGATGGCACCTTGCGGGCATCCGATATCGCGGGCGCGGTACTCGGCTCGGTCATCAAGGATCCGGTGGCCGACGCCGTCATCTGGACCGAATATCTGGAAGCCGTTGTGCGCGAACGCCCGGAGTGGTCCGACTTCTATCGCGCCTGCCGCGAGGTCACCGGATGAGGGCGCAATGCCGCCGACTGATCCGAACACACCGCATGCGCAACCGGGGGTGACATGGTGAGCACGACGAACACGGCCGACGACGACCAACGCAGCGCCGCCCCGACAGATCCGGTGACCCGTGTGTTCGGCATCCGCCATCACGGCCCGGGCTCGGCCAGATCCCTGCGCACCGCGCTGGAGCAGTTTCGCCCCGACGCCATTCTGATCGAGGGCCCGGCCGATGCCGACCCCTTGGTCGGCTACGTTGCGGCCGAGGGAATGTCGCCGCCCGTCGCACTACTGGCCTATGTGCCGGACCAGCCCGCCAAGGCCGCGTTTTGGCCGTATGCGGTGTTCTCGCCGGAATGGCAGGCGCTGCGCTATGCGGTGGAACACGCGGTTCCGGTACGGTTCTGCGATCTGCCCGCGACCAATGTCCTGGCCGCCGAGGACGAACCAGGCGACCGCATCGACCCGCTCGCCGAGTTGGCCGCCGCCGCTGGCTACGACGATGCCGAGCGTTGGTGGGACGCGGTGGTCGAATCCGCCGCCGACGCGGACGCTTTCGAGGCGATCACCGAGGCGATGGGTGCGCTGCGCGAGGCCACTGAACGAGGCATGTTCACACCCGGAACTGCCACGGCCACAACCGAAACCCCTTCGCCGGAGCAACCGCCGGACCAGGAGCGCGATAGCGCGCTGGGTGATCGCTCGGCCACCGGTGGCGCTGGCGGCGAGGCGGTCGAGCCCGACGACGAACCCCCGTCCACTGCACATGATGAGTCGACCAGCGACCGCCCGCGGACCGACGACGCAGCAATCGAGATTGACACCAACAGTGCACACGCGGCGGCTGAGAGTCGAGTCCCTACCACGCGCCCGGCATCCGATGACCTGTCAGGCCATGCCGCACAAAGATCGGCCAGCGACAACCCGGCGCGCGGCGACACAGTCGGCGAAGCGGTCGGGCTCGAAGATGCCGAGTGTGAGCCCTTCGGCATCGACGCGCACACCTTGCGGCGTGAGGCGTATATGCGACAGACGATGCGTAAGGCGTTGAAGGAGGGAGCGCAGCGGCTTGCGGTGGTGTGTGGGGCGTGGCATGCACCGGTGTTGGCCGGAAAGTTAGGGCCGGCGACGGCCGATACCAAGTTGCTCAAGGGTCTTGCGAAGGCGAAGGCGACGGTGACCTGGGTGCCGTGGACGCATTCCCGGCTGGCGACGACCTCGGGATACGGTGCCGGAATCCCCTCGCCAGGCTGGTATCACCACCTGTTCACCGAGACCGAGCAGCCGATCGCGCGTTGGCTGACGAAGGTGGCGGGGGTGTTGCGCGCGCACGATTTGCCGGTCTCGAGTGCGCACATCATCGAATCCGTCCGGCTCGCCGACACACTCGCGGCGCTGCGGGCTCGGCCGCTGGCCGGGTTGGCGGAGGTCACCGAGGCGGTGCGGTCGGTGATGTGCGCAGGCGATGAGACGATGCTGCGGCTCGTCGCGTCCGAATTGGTGGTCGGCGAGGTGCTCGGCGCTGTTCCCGATGGCACGCCGACCGTTCCGCTGGATGCCGATCTGCGTGCCCGGATCCGGACGCTGCGGCTGAAGCAGGAAGCCCTGTCCCGCAATCTCGATCTCGACCTGCGCAAGGAGCGCGAAGTCGAGCGCTCCCGGCTGCTACACCGGTTGCGCGTACTCGGAATCGACTGGGGCACACCGACAACCGGCGAAATACGCAGCACCGGCACCTTCCGCGAATCCTGGGTCCTGCGGTGGCGGCCCGAATTCGCCGTCTCGATCATCGAGGCCTCCCGTTGGGGCACCACCATCCGCACCGCGGCGGAAGCCAAAATCCTCGATACCGCCGCTCGCGAAGACCGGACCGTCGGCAAGCTCACCGCCGCACTGGAGGTCGCATTCCTCGCCGACCTCGGCGACGCCATCAACGGCCTGATCACCCGCCTGGAATCGACCGCAGCACTCGACCACGACATAACCCATCTGCTCGCCGCCCTCCCCAACCTGACCCGCACGCTGCGCTACGGCGACGTCCGGGGCACCGATATCAAGACACTCACCCACGTTGCCGACGGTCTGCTCGTGCGGATCTGTGCCGGCCTGCCCGGCGCGGTCACCGGCCTCGATACCGAAGCCGCCGAACAACTCCGCACCCAACTCGATGCCGCGCACACCGCCATCCACACCCGCGACGACGACTGGGCCAGCGGCGAATGGCTCGCCGCCCTGCATCGCCTCGCCGATCGCGATGACGTGCACGGCGCCCTCGTCGGCCGCGCCGTCCGATTGCTCGCCGATGCCGGTCGCATCGACGAATCCGATTCCACACGTAGGCTTTCCGCCGCACTCTCGATCGGCAATACCGCCGCCGCCAAGGCCGCCTGGATCGACGGGTTCCTCGGTGGTCGCGGTCTGCTGCTGGTCCACGACCGACAGTTGTTGCGGCTCATCGACGATTGGCTCCGCGGACTCGGTGACGATATGTTCGTCGAAATCCTGCCGCTGCTCCGCCGTACCTTCGGGGCCTTCGAATCCGGCGAGCGCCGCGCCATCGGCCAGGCGGTCCGCGACGGTGGCTCTGGCGCATCACGGGCCGACGAGAACACGACCTTCGATGTGGAACGAGGACTCGTCGCCATGCGCACGGTCGCGGATATCTTGGGGGTGCGGGTATGAGTCCGCGCGACCCACGCCAGTACAGCTCGCCGCAACGTACATGGGCGTCGGCATGGCCCTCGATGCCCATCGCCATGCGCACGGACGCCGGAACTCTCGGGAGCGTCGGGATGAAGCAACGCACCGGGACCCGGTTGCGGGCGCACTACAGGGACCCGAGACCGTCGGGAATTGCGCCTGCCGGTCCGGCAGCACCACGCGCACGAATTCGCCTCGCCGCAGCGTCCGATGCCGCGGTCAGGGGAGGCAGTCCGCGAGCAGCCGAAGGCGATCCGGCAATACCGCACTCGGCCCGTACCACGATGTGGCGGCATCCTGCCGCCACCTACCTCCCCGGAGTGACCGGATGAACGCGATCGATGAAACCCAGGCCAGGCGTTGGCGTCTGGTACTCGGCACCGCCGCCGAACAACCCCTCGGCGGTTTGGGTTCCGCAGACGACGAGGCGATGGACCGAGCCTTGGGCGCGGTCTACAACACCGACGACCAGACCTCCGGTAAGCGCTCCGCCGGACTCGGCGGCTCCGCGCCGAAGGTGGCCCGCTGGCTCGGCGATATCCGCACTTACTTCCCATCCACCGTCGTCGAGGTCATGCAGCGCGATGCCGTCGATCGCCTCAATCTGACCCAACTTCTGCTGGAACCGGAATTGCTGGAAGCGGTGGAACCCGATGTACACCTGGTCGGCACCCTGCTGAGCCTCAATCGGGTCATGCCCGAAACCACCAAGGCGACAGCGCGAATGGTGGTCGAGAAGGTGGTCCGCGACATCGAACAGCGCATTGCCGCGCATACCGTCGCCGCCGTCTCCGGCGCGCTGAATCGCGCCGCCCGCGTCACCCGACCTCGGCTGCGCGATATCGACTGGGATCGCACCATCCGCAAGAATCTCGCCAACTACCTCCCCGAGCATCGGACGGTGGTGCCCGAACGCCTGGTCGGCTACGGTCGCAAGTCGCAGGCGGTGCGCCGCGATGTCGTCCTCGCCATCGATCAATCCGGCTCGATGGCCTCCAGCGTGGTCTATGCCTCGGTCTTCGGCGCGGTCCTGGCCTCCATGCGCTCGCTGAAAACGTCCCTGGTCGTTTTCGATACCGAGGTCGTCGACCTGACCGAACAACTCGCCGATCCCGTCGAGGTCCTCTTCGGCACCCAACTCGGCGGCGGCACGGATATCAACCGCGCCATCGCCTACGCCCAATCCCTCATCACCCGCCCCGCCGACACCCTGTTCGTCCTCATCTCCGATCTCTACGAAGGTGGCATCCGCGAGGAGATGTTGCGCCGCGTGAATGCCATGCGGGAATCCGGCGTCCAGGTGGTCGTCCTGCTCGCCCTCTCCGACGACGGCGCTCCCGCCTTCGACCACGACAACGCCGCGGCTCTGGCCGCCCTCGGCATCCCGGCCTTCGCGTGCACCCCCGACAAGTTCCCGGACCTGCTCGCCCTGGCCCTGGACCGCGGCGATATCCAAGCCTGGGCCAACCGGAATGCCGGAACCAGCTGAGTCAGCGCGTCGGCACCGGCTGCGGACCCACCGGCCCCATCACACCCCACGCCGTGGCCGAGGCAGGCACCACCAGCGGATGCAGCAGCGCTGCCAACCCGAGCAGCACAACCGCGATTATCGCGTCGAGCCAGTAGTGATTGCCGGTCCCGACCACAACCACCGCGGTGAGCACCGGATGCGCGAGCGCCAACCATCGCCAGGAACTGCGGGTCGCCGCGACCAGGGCGAAGGCCAGTAGCAAGGCCCACCCGACATGCAGTGAGGGCATTGCCGCGAACTGGTTCGAGAGTCCGCCGGAATCCGGTGAGCCATAGACGGATTGGCCATGCAAGGCAGCAAGGTCGACGAATCCGTATTCGGGCAGCATGCGCGGCGGCGCGAGCGGTAACAGCACATGCACTACCAGCGCGGCTCCAGTCAATGCCACCATCAGATTGCGAGTCCAGCGATAGTGCTCCAGCCGGAAAACCCACAGCCACAACAGCACCCCGACCGCCACCGTGAAATGTGCAGTGGCGTAATAGAAATTGGCCGGTACCGCGAGAAAATCTCGATACAGAAATACCGCCTGCACCGTAGTCTCCTCCGGCAGCCCGAGCCTATCCTCGAACTCGAGCGTGGCCCTGGCATTGCCGAGTGCGTCCACGGTGTTGTCGGCGGTGCTCATCCGCCCGACCCGATAGGCCAGATAGAGCACGGTGATCACGGCGAGTTGTCGAACCGCCTCGCCGCCCCGACCGTGCACCGCCGCCCGCATCTTCTCGGCGATGCCGCGCAACGCGGGTGAAAAATCCACGTTCGGACCACCGAGACCCACTGCCACCATTGCCAGCGGCCTCCTTCCCCATCCAACCCTGGGCCGCCATCTACGTTAAGCGGAATAACAACCTCCGTTTAACGTAGCATCAGTCGTTAGCAAGACTCAGCACATTGTGACCTGGCAGACACAGCTGTGGATCGCCATGCGGTTCGTGGATGGTGTCGACTCCGCTACGGCCACCGCGGAATCCCGCCCGAGTAGCGCACCACGCTCGATGCCGGTCCGATCATCGAACGCTTGGCCGCGGACTTCGGCATCGAATGTGGGGATCGGCCTGACCCGGCAACGCACTGTCCCTCGATGACCTGCGTGACCTCGGTGTACGCCGAGCCACGGTCGGCGGCACCATCGGCACTGCGCCGAGCGACACCTCTGGAGCGTTGGCGGCGAAGTGGAACGCCGCCTATTTCCCGAGGTAGACCTACAGATCCGCGATGGCGGCCAACGGTGGCGTACGGGCGGCCCGGATGCCCGGCCACAGCGCGGCGAGCACACCGACCACGGCCGAGCTGATGAGCACCAGCACCAGTTGGTTCCACGGGATGGCGATCTCGTCGATACCCATGTCACGCAGAGTCCGCAGGAAGCCGACACCGAGACCGAGTCCAAGCAGCATCCCGACAATCGCACCGAATACCGCAATCAGCATGGATTCCAGATAGATGGTCCGGCGCACCTGCGCCCGTTGCATACCGACCGCACGCAACATGCCGATCTCCCGACGCCGCTCCACCACCGATAGCGCAAGGGTATTGACGATACCGAGAATGGCGATCACGACCGCGAGCGCGAGCAGTCCGTACAGGATGGCGAGCAGCGTATTGATCTGCTTGCCCTGCGCGCCCTTGAACTCCTCCCGGTCCTGGACCTGAACCACGACGAACTGCTCGGTCGCATTCTCCAGATCGGTCCGCATCTGAGTAAGATCGGCACCGGGCTCGGCCTTGACGAACATGAACAGGTTGGTCCGGAAGTTGGCCGGCATCACTTCTTCGTACATGGCCGGCGGCACCACCAGCTGGCCGAGCAGCGGCGTCTTCTTGTAGATGCCGACCACCTTGACCGGAATCTTCTTGAACCCCAGGCTCGTCACGCTGACCTGATCGCCGACCTTCCAGCCGCGCTTACCGGCCTCGTTCTCCGACACCATGACGTCGTGATCACCCAGCGTGCTGGTGCCCTCGATCATGTTGTAGTTGATGACACTGTCGGGCGAGCCGTCGAATTCGGTGCCGCCGACCTGCTCGTCGCCGATCTTGAACGCGACGCCGCGCAAGCCGACCACATCCGCCACCCCGGGCACCGATTTGCGCACGGCATCACCCGCGCCGAGCGGCACACCGATCATCGGCGGTCCGGCCAGCACATAGTCGGCCTTCACGCCCTTATCGACGAGCACGCCCACGCTGGCCTTCGCCGATGCGCCGAGCATGCCGATCGCGGTCACCAGCATCAGACCGAGGGTGAGCGCGAAAGCCGTTGCGGCAGTGCGCCGTGGGTTGCGCGCGGCATTATTGCGCGACATCCGGCCGATCGGTCCGAACAGCCGCAGTAACACCCCGAGACCGCCCACCACCGGCCGCGACAGCGCGGGCGCCGCGAGCAGTACCGCGAAGATCAGGCCGAGCGCGCCGACCCCGACCGTCAACGCGGCATGGCCGCCGGTCTTCTGCGCACCGAGTACCACGAGCACCACACCCGCGACGGCCAGCGCAATGCCGATCCCGGTCCGCAGCCGCAGCGATTCACCGGTCGAGGCGAACTCCTCACGCATGGCTTCCACGGGCGGGATCTTGGCGGCGCGGCGAGCGGGCGCATAGGCGCTGACCACCGTCACCAGCAGCCCGATGAACAGTCCGACGATCACCGTGCGCGGCAGCACGGTCAATGATCCGGTCGGCAGGCCGAGATCGAACGCATTGAGCAGTGCCGAAAGTCCGAAGGCCAGACCGATGCCACCCGCCAAACCGATCGCGCTGCCGATCAATCCGATGACCAGCGCCTCCACCACCACGGATCGGCCGACCTGTTGTCGACTCGCGCCGACGGCGCGCAACAGCGCTAGCTCACGCAACCGCTGGGCCACGATCATCGAGAAGGTGTTGTAGATGATGAAGGTGCCGACGATCAGTGCGATCGCACCGAAGGCGAGCAGGAAGTAATTGATGAAGTTGAGCGCGTCGGAGACTTCCTTTTTCAGATCGGCGCGCACCTGATCGCCGTTCTGCACCTTGTAATCCACCAGGACATTGGCGATCTTGTCGCGCAATTCGTCGCCCGATATACCGGCGGCCGCGATATCGACGTAGGCGACATGCGAGCCGTCCGTGAACAGCTGGCGCGCCTGCGCGTCGTCGAACAACACGCCGATGAATCCACCGGTATCAGAGGAGACTTCGTAGATTCCGCTGAGGGTGACGTCGATCGGGTTGCCGTGTGAGGGAATCAGCACCTTGGTCTTGTCACCGACATGCAGACCCGCGCGTTCGGCGCCACCGGTATTGAGCGCGATTTCGCCCTCGTGCGCGGGTGGGACGCCCTGCACGAACTTATCCGGTTCGGCGACCGCCTTATCCGGCGGAAGGTAGGACTGACCGAAAGTCGGTGCGCCACCGGTCTGTACGGCCTTCTTACCGTCCGGATACAGCAGCACCAGCGGTCCGTTGACGCTCGGCGCGACCGCCCGCACCCCATCCATCTTCGAGATCTGATCGACGACACTGAGCGGAATGCCCTGTGCCTGTTGCTTCTGCGGGCTCACCCGCACATCGACGCCCTTGGCCTGATTGGCGAAGATCCCGTCGAAGGTCCGCTGAAGCGTATCGGTGAACACGAATGAGCCTGCGATGAACGCGGTGCCGAGTACCACCGATAGCAGGGTCAACGCCAAGCGCACCTTGTGCGCCGCGAGATTGCGCAAGACCACCTTGCGCATCGGTTTACCGCTCATGACTGCGCCTCGCTGACGCTCGGCTCCGTCGTGCGCGAAGGCATGCTGTGTCTTTGGTTCACTCGCTGACGCTCGCTCACTATGCCTGCTCCAGCGACTTCATCTTGTCGAGCACCGATTCGGCGGTCGGATCACGCAACTCGTCGACAATGCGACCGTCCGCGAGGAACACCACCCGGTCGGCATATCCCGCCGCATGCGGCTCATGGGTGACGATGACGACCGTCTGGTCGAATTCGTCCACCGCCGCGCGCAGGATCGAGAGCACCTCCTCCGAGGCACGCGAGTCCAGATTGCCGGTCGGCTCGTCACCGAAGATGATCTCCGGCTTACCGGCCAGCGCCCGCGCGCACGCCACCCGCTGCTGCTGCCCGCCGGACAGTTCGCTCGGCCGGTGCGTGAGTCGATCGGTGAGCCCGAGCCGCTTGATGACCGTATCCAGCCAGTCCTGGTCGGGCTTGCGGCCCGCGATATCCAGCGGCAGGGTGATGTTCTCCTGCGCGGTCAGCGTCGGCACCAGGTTGAATGCCTGGAAGACGAAGCCGATGCGATCGCGCCGCAGCCGGGTCATCTGCTTATCGGAGAGTCCGGCGAGATCGGTATCGCCGATCCGCACGGTTCCGGTGCTGGCACTGTCCAGGCCAGCCAGGCAGTGCATCAGAGTCGATTTGCCCGATCCGGAGGGCCCCATGATCGCGGTGAACTCCCCCTTCACGAACTCGGCCGATACCCCGTCCAGTGCCCTGACCTGTGTATCACCGTGACCATAGATCTTCACCAGGTCGACGGCGCGAGCCGCCACAGTAGTGGCGGCAGCCGTTTGCTCGAGGTCGGCACCCAGGGCGTGCGAAGTCATGCAACCCAGTCTGTCGGGTCTCGCGCGCCCGCGCCATCCGGAACCTCCCCCAACCGTCGAGGTCACAATGAACCCTTAGAACTATTCCGACCCGCCCAGACCGAAGACCCCCGGATCCTGCGCGAGGTCGCGGAAGTAGCGCGCGCCCGTCCGGCACGCTCGGTGCGATCGAGCAGACCACCCACTCCGACGATCTCCGCGGCGACCGTGCCGTCCGCCTTGCGGATCTCCTGGATGGTCTCATGCCTTGATGCAATCAAGGATGTCGGCATCGAGCTGCACGGCGTGCGAGATCATGATGCCGTGGCCGGTGGCCGAGTATTCCTTGTCAGTATCACTTGGCCAGTTGTCCGACTCGCTGGCGCGCTACACCGAGCAAAGTTGCGACATCGACGTCGGGAACGTCTTCGCGTCGAAGCTCCTTCACGAGAGCACGCTGTTCATCATTGAGTTGGTTCGACAGGCGGTCGAGTTCCACGCGAAGCTCGGCAATGCGTTCCGTGCGCATTTGCAGGTCATGCGCGTCGCCGACGTCGTCGACAATCAAATGCGTCTCGACCCGAGAGAGCGGAACATCGAGCTTCGCGGCAATAATTGTGCGCGCCTCATAGCCGACGTCGGTCAGGTGTCGTGCTTGTCCACACGGATCTTGCCCATACACATCAGGGATAGTGATTTCCCACCATCGCCCAACGCGGCTCGCGTGAATGCCGTAGGTGACAGCCTTACTCACTGTTCCTCCTTCGGGCAATCGCAGGAGTCAACGGCCTTGTTGATGGTGCGGACCACACCCGGCGAAATGGTGCGGTGGCCATCCGGAACACTCACGTCGTGCTTGCTGGTCGGACACCCGTAGATGGTGTGCCTACCGGCACCATCGCGCAGCGGGGACCAACCGGCCTCCTCGAGCGCCTCGAGGACTTTCCTGGTCGGCTGCTCCGCGATCACAAATCGCGCTAGCGCGACAGCATGAAATTCGGCAAGCCCACTAGCATCAGTCTAGTGCGGCCGCGATCGCCGCACTTTGCGGAGGCCGAAATTCCAGCGGTGACCAGGAGCCGCTACTTCAGGATGAGCAGCGCCGATTTCTCGATGCGGTCAGCGATTTCGGAGTAGGAGGCATAGCCCATACCCGCGCGGACCAGCGCACCCGCGTAGACGAGTTCCAGGGATTCGACTACGTCCCGGTCGGCGTCGGGACCGAGGGCGCGCACCAGCCGTTTGCGGATTTCCATCCCGATCCGCGCACGCAGGTGGGCCACATCCGGATCGCAGCCGAGCAGGGCGCTGGTCACCGCACCCGAGAGTTCTTGTTCGTCGGCGACCAGCATGGCGATATTGCGGAGTTCGGCGATGACCCGGATGGTGGGATCCGGGTCATCGCTGACCGGAGCTGAGCTGGCGAGGAGGCGACGCCAGAAGACCTCGGCGACGAGGTGTTCCTTGGAGGAGAAGTAGGTATATGCCGTGGCGGTGCCGACGCCGGCCGCCGCGGCGACCATGCGGATGGTCATCCCAGCGAAGCCTTCGCGCGCAAGCACTTCCACTGCGGCCTTGGTCAGCTTGTCGACTGTGTCGGCCTGCTTCTCGGTGAGGCGTCGCCGGGTCGCCTCGAGGATGATGGACTCGCTTTCGGACATGTGTCCAGATCCTACTTTGCGGCGGCCCGACCGGCGCGCCGGCCATAGAAGCTGCCGTCACCGAGGGACGCACCGCTGACATAGCCACCAGCACAGAGCCCGGAGGTGCAGCGTCCCGCGGCGAACAAGCCGGGAATCGGTTCGCCGGAGACGTGCAGCACCCGCGAGTCCAGATCGGTGTGCAACCCGCCGAGGGTGAACCCCGCGGTGAATCCGCGCATATCGAAGGCCGCGAGCGGGGTGCCGATCGGCTTGACCCACTCCGGCTTCTTGCCGAGCAATGGATCCTTGCCATCGGCGGCGTGCAGGTTGTAGCAGTCGATGGTGCCCTGCAATGCGCGCTCCGGCAGCCCCATATCGGACTCCAGCTCCGCGACCGTCTCGGCCACCCACGTCGGCGGCTGCCGGAAGAACGGTGTGGATGTCACCGTGGCCAGCGCGGCCTCGAGCGACTCCTCATCGATGATCAGAAATGCCTGATTCTCCTGCTGGATCAGCGTCGCCTGCCCGATCCGCCCCGGATAGGTGTCCTCCGGGAGATAGCGCTGACCGCGTCCGTTGACCAGAATGCCGCGCGCCAACAGCTGCGGATCACCGAAGAACGCCACCTCGGTGGCGTCCATATGCGCCAACTCCGCACCGAGCGCCTGCGCGACCAGAATGCCGATGCCGTCGTGTTCCTCGATGGCGGCGGCGGGCCGCCCGATCAGCCGCGGCGCATAGCCCTCGATCATCTGCTGGTGGTAGGCGAAACTGCCGGTGGCGAGCACAACCCCGCGTTCGGCGCGAATCGCGACCCGCTTGCCGAAGCGGGTCGCAATGACGCCGACCACCCGATCGGTCTCGTCGATTACCAGCCGCCGGATCCGGATGTCGTATTCGACACGGACACCGAGACTTTCGGCGGTATCGGCGAGCGGCTTCATCAGCATGTAGCCGCCGCTCTTGGCACCGATCTGCTTATCCGTCATTTGCGGAACATGGCCGCGTGGAGCGGGTTTCGCGATCGCATTGAACGGCGCGGCATTCTCGCCGCCGGAGTACATCAGCCCTTCGTCGTGCGGCGGTTCCCAGCCGGGCTCACCCCAGAACTCCTCCTTGAACGGCACACCGCAGGAAACCAGCCAGTTGTAGTGCTCGACGCTGTTCTGGCAATAGTCCGCGATCTTGACCCTATCCTGTCCAGGCCCCAGCGCGGCCTGCAGGAAGGTCTCCATATTCTCCGGTGTGTCCTCGAAGCCGAGCGCCTGCTGCAAGGGGGTGCCACCACCCAGGTAGATAAATCCGCCCGCCATGGCCGCCGCACCGCCCCAGCCGCCGGTACGTTCCAGGATCAGCACGTCGGCGCCGGCGCGCGCGGCCTCGATGGCGGCACAGACTCCGGCGATGCCGTATCCGGCGACGACGACATCCGCCTCGAAATCCCATGCGGCGATCGCGTCGGCGCGCAGCGGCCGGATCTTTGTAGCATCAGACATGTTTCGGGTTCCTCACTTGCTCACATCCTCGGACAACACCGACGATTCGGACTCCCCCGCCGCCCGGCCACCACCGCTCACCGATTCGCTGCGCGATGCCGTATTCATGCATGCTCCGATACCGCCTGGACAGGTGTATGGAATATAGTCTCGGCGTCTACCTCGGCGCAAGAACTCGTTTCAGAATGACACTTCAGAACCGCCCAGACCTTTTCCAAGGAGCGCCACCGGCCGTAACACAGACCGAGCCCGAAGTTCAGCTCTGCGATAACGGATTTTTCAGGGAAAACTCTGTCGGTTCCAGTACGCCGATGGTACTGTCCAGACACATGTCCAGCTATGTGTCTCCCATCGCTGCCATGACACCGGTCATCGATGAGAACTGGTTCTCGAATATCGGGTTATCGCGATGACGGACACCGCACTCGAGCCCCCGACCTTCGAACCCTACGACTAAGCACCCGGATCAGCACCTGCCCCGCCTTCACCTTTACCGACCGCAAAATTCCGCTGCCGCTCATCGTCATTCGCCGAGAGTGAATTGCCATGTCCCACAACTTCGCCGACCTGTTCGAACATGCGGTCGACGCGATGCCGCAGCGTACCGCGCTGATCGAGGGCGATCTCGCACTCTCCTTCGCCGAACTCGACGGCCGGGCGAATCGCCTCGCCGACTATCTCGGCACGATCGGCGTCGGCCGCGGTACCCATGTGGGTTTCCAGATGCACAACGGCATCGAGACCATGACCACCCTCATCGCCTGTTTCAAGGCAGGCGCCGTCCCGATCAATATCAACTACCGTTACGGGGTCGAAGAGCTCGGCTACCTCTACGACAATGCCGACCTCGAAGCGCTTGTGTGCCATGAGAAATACGCGGACGTGGCCCGGGAAGCACTGGCCGACACGCCGTCGATCCACCTACTGATCGTCGACGACCGGCCCCCCACCCGCATTCCCACCGATACCACCACCCCGGCAGGGCTTTCCACAGCGTACGAGCGCGCCCTGCGCTCGGGCTCGCCCATCCGCCGCGCGATCGAACGCACGTCGGACGACCTGTTCATGATGTACACCGGCGGCACCACCGGCCGACCCAAGGGCGTGATGTGGCGGCAAGAGGATATGTGGCGGGTACTCGGCGGCGGCATCGACTTCTACACGAACGAACCGGTTTCCGACGAATATCAGCAGTCCCGGGTCGGTGCGGCGGGCGAGCCGAGCAACTGGTTCGTTTTGCCGCCGCTCATCCACGCCGCCGCGATGATGCCCTCCTTCATCGCCCTGTGGACCGGCAATGCCGTGATCCTCGAGCCCAAGTTCGATGCCGAGCGGGTGTGGCAGGTGGTTGCACGGCGACGCCCGCGCATCATGGTGATCACCGGCGATGCCATGGCGCGTCCGCTGATCGATGCCTATCGCGCCGCACCGATGGACGCATCCTCGCTCGTCGTCATCGGCTCCGGTGCCGCGCTGCTGTCGCAGTCGGTGAAAAACGCACTGCTGGACCTGTTTCCGTCGACAGTGATCTCCGATTCCATCGGCTCCTCCGAAACCGGTTTCGCCGGTATCGGTTTCGCGCAGCAGGACGACCATCCCAGCCGCGGTCCGCGCGTACAGAGCGGACGCGGCACGATCGTGGTCGACGATGCCGGACGGCAGGTCGAACCCGGTTCCGAGGGCTGGCTCGCCAAGACCGGTTCGGCGCCGATCGGCTATTACAAGGATCCGGAGAAAACCGAGCGGCTGTTCAAGACGGTCGACGGCACCCGGATTGTGGTGACCGACGATCGCGCCAGGGTCGAGCCGGACGGCGCGGTAACCCTGATCGGCCGCGGCAATACGGTCGTCGATACCGGCGGTGAGAAGGTCTTCGTCGAAGAGGTCGAGAGCGTGGTAAAGGCGTACGAGGCCATTTACGACGCCGTGGTGATCGGAGTCCCGCACGAGCGCTGGGGCCAACAGGTGGCGGCTGTGGTATCCATCGCGGGCACCGGACCGGTGAATTTCGCCGCGCTGGAGCGCCATGTGCGCAAACATCTCGCGGGGTACAAGGTGCCGAAGCAGATCTGGGTCGCCGACGTCGTCACGCGGACCCCGAGCGGCAAACCCGACTACCGTTGGGCACGGGAGTTCGCGACCGGCCGCGCGCCGGATCATCAGGCGGGTTGACCATGGCTCGGCCGGCATTCGACCAGGTCATCCCCATCAAGGCCCGGACAGCCACGACGAGAACGTGTTCTAATTCAAGAGCATCTGCCGTCAGCACGGAGAAGGTCCGATGAATACCGATCTATGAACCCACGATCCTCACCGATGTCACCCCGAGATGACGCACGCGACCGCGGAAACCTTCGGTCCAGTGGTGAGCGTCTACCGGTTCACCGACGAGCAGGAGGCCATCCGGCTCGCCAACGACACCAGCTACGGTTTGAATGCCAGCGTCTGGAGCCGAGATCTCGCCCGCGCCAATCGAATCGGCGCCCAACTCGAGGCCGGGAATATCAATATCAACGACGGTTTCGTGACCACCTATGCCGCCAAGGGCACCCCGTCCGGCGGTGTCAAACAATCCGGCGTCGGCACCAGGCACGGCGATCAGGGCCTGCTGAAATACACCGACAGCGTGAATATCGGTGTGCAGAAGCGCCAGGTGATGGCGTCCCGCGCGGGTCTGCCCTATGAGAAGCAGCTGAAGACGACGCTGACAACCCTGCGACGCATGCGCCGACTCAGGCTGCGCTGAACCACTGTTCAATCCTCTGGAGATCTATGTGATGTTCAGTGCGATCGTCGATGTAATGCCCAAGATCATCCAGGTCGCCGATCCGGTACGGTTGCGGTCGGGGTGGATCAACGGCATCAAGAACTGGCAGGTCCGATACGAATGAACATCCGCGACATTCCATTACGAACCCTCTCCGGCGACCCGGCAACACTGGGCGAACTGGTCAGAGATAAGGCAGTACTGCTGGTCAATGTGGCCTCCAAGTGCGGACTGACACCGCAGTACACCGGACTCGTCGAACTTCAGCAGACCTACGGCGACCGCGGCTTCAGCGTGGTCGGGGTGCCGTGTAACCAGTTCATGGGCCAAGAGCCGGGTACCGCCGAGGAAATCGCGGAATTCTGCTCGACCACCTATGGTGTCGAATTTCCGCTGCTGGAGAAGACCGATGTCAACGGCGAGGACCGCCATCCGCTCTACCAGGCACTGGTGCAGACCGCGGATGCCGAGGGCACGGCCGGTGATATCCAGTGGAACTTCGAGAAATTCCTGATCGATCGCGAAGGTGCGGTGGTCGGCCGGTTCCGGCCGCGCACCACACCTGACGACGCCGCGGTCGTCTCGGCGGTCGAATCCCTTCTGTAGCAATGGCGGCCGGAGCTCGTCGCCCGAGCTCCGGCTCCCATGCTCACGCCATGGCGAAATGCAGCAGGGCCTGCTTATCGCCCTGCTTGACCTTGCCCTTGCGATTGAGCACCTCGAGCTGCCAGCTACCACCGCTGCGGAACGCCTTGGCCACCGCATTGGCGTTATCCGTGCCGAGCAGCGACGGCCAGATATCGGCCACCTGCTGAGTGCTGCCGCCGGTCGCGTCGTAGATCTTGAACGAGATGTTGTTGGCCTTCTCGAACGATGAGCCCTTCTTGAATGCCGCGGCCACGAAAATGATCGCGTCGATGGCCTCGGGCACATTCGCGAAGGTGACGTGCACCGCCTCGTCGTCGCCGGAGGCGGCGCCGGTCTGTTCGTCGCCGGTGTGCTGGACCGAACCGTTGCCCAGCGGGTCGAGAGAGTCGAGACCGGCGAAACGCACCGGTTCGGCGCCCTGCATGAGGATGGCGATCAGATCCAGATCCACACCGCGCTTGCGGCGCAGCATCCCGAGCGCAGCGCCGCTGGTGCCCCCCGACGGGTCCCAGCTCACTCCGACCGTCAGCTTGGTGATGCCATTGAGATCGGCGGCACCATCTTCCTTCTTGAGCGTGATCATCTCTTCACAGTACAAGCGAATTCGCCAAGTCCATGGGGCACAGCAGCTTCCGCTCATTCTCGCGTAAGGCGCCCTACCACGCCTCCCTGCGAACGCAGCTATGTGGAGCTGTGAGCCGATTGTTGCCGTTGTACCTACCAGCGCGGGTCCATCGGCCCTGCACACATCGCGTGGCGCCGGCCGACACTGGCAGGAGCCGGCAGATCGGTCATTCGAAGTCGAGAGCACAAGGGAGGAAGCGCGATGAATGTCACGGATATTCTTGCTACCGCGAAGGACTCGATGACGGCGAAACGCGCATTCGCGGAGCCGGTCGAACGAGACGGCACAACGGTGATTCCGGCGGCCGCGATCTCCGGTGGCGGCGGTGGGGGCGGCAGCGACAAAGACGGGCAGGAAGGATCCGGTGGCGGTTTCGGGATGGGCGCCAAGCCGGTCGGGGCGTATGTCATCAAGGACGGGCAGGTGCGCTGGCAGCCCGCGGTCGATATCAACCGACTGATCATGGTGGTCGGCATTGTCGCGGTGACCGCACTGCTTGTCGGTGCCCGCATCGCGAAACTTCAGGCACAGTAGCCCTTTCGGACAGGGCCGATAGGATCAGGGGCGGAAGAGGTTGTTGAGATCGGTCTGGGTGAGTTGTTCGGCGGCATGGGTGAAGGTGCCGCAGTCGGCCAATTCGTGTGCGGTATCGAGCAATTTACGAACGGCTCGCCGCTTTTACGTGCCGAGCAGAACCGGGCGCGAGCCATTTTTCGCGCCGGTTCTGCGGATCAGTTCAGCGGGGCCGAACGCCACCAGCGCAGGACATCGTGCAGCTCGCCCGTCAAGCCGTCGGCGTACATGAGGAATTGGGCGCGCTTGCTGTCGCCGGTGAACGCGGTGACGATCTTCGGCCCGTCGTTGACGAATTTGTAGTTGGTGTAGGACTTTCCACCGTTGATGTCGGTCGACTTGGTGGCATCGGCGGGCAGGTTGCGCAACGCCTCCTGTACATCGGAGGCGTTGTTGTAGACGTAGATCGTGTAGAATGGATCGTCGTTGTCACCGCCGCCGTAGCAATCCCACTGCGCGGTCCATGCGCCGAAGTCGGGCGTGCCCGGGGTGGGCAGGGTCAGGTCACCGGTCTTGTGGGCATTGCATTTCGCGCCGTTGTAACCGACCGAAGCGGATTCGCTGGCGGGCACCATGGCCGGGAACTCTTTGCTGATCGCGGCCGCCGTCGCGTTCAACGTGCCGTTGCCGCTATCGGACGAAGTCGACGCGGTCGTCGTCGTGCTGCTGCTGCCGCCGCCGGAGTTCGATGAACCGCCGTCCGAGACTATGCCGATTATCGCGAGCACGATCACCAACAGGATGACCAGGCCGACGCACAGCGCGACGATCAGCCCGACATTCGATTTGCGCTGCGGCGGTCCGGGCGGTAGCGCTCCGCTCATCGGCGGCCGGGGCGCGGTCGCGAATCCGAGCGGCTGCTGGTTGTACGGATTGCTCGGATGCGGCTGCTGTTGGGTCGGCGCGGCGTGCACCTGCTGCGGACCTGGGGCGGCATGCGCAGCGAGATTGACCATCGTCGGCGCCAACGGCTGCATGGCGGGCGGCGCGCTGGTCTGCGGATACGGGCCGCTGGTCTGCGGATACGGTCCGGCGGTCTGCGGATACGGCCCGTTCGTCACCGAATGCGGCGTACCGGTCACCGGAATCGCCGGTCCGGTACCCGGGCGCGGACCGCCGACCACCGGCATCGCCGGTGCGCTCGGATTGGTGAATGCCTGCTTGGCCGCCAGCGCGAACTCCGAGCAGGAGGCGAACCGGTCATCGGGCCACTTGGCCATCGCCTTGGCCAGCACGGCGTCCAGCTGGTACGGCAGGCCGGGACGGACGCTGCTCAATGCTGGGGGTGTGCCCTGCAGATGTCCCTGGATCACCGCCGCCGGATTGGTCGCGGCAAACGGACCGGCCCCGGTGAACAACCAGAACAACGAGCACGCCAGCGAGTACTGATCCGATCGGTGATCGAGCGAGGCGCCGGTGAGCTGTTCGGGCGAGGCGTAGGCCAAGGTGGCGGTGAAGGTGCCGGTCTGGGTGAGATGGCCGGTGTCGTCGCGCAGCCGCGCGATACCGAAGTCGGTCAGGTAAACCCGCTCACCGCGCCCGCCGCCGGAGCGGGCCAGCAGGATATTCGCGGGCTTCACATCGCGGTGCAGCACGCCCATGCTGTGCGCGTAGTCGAGCGCGTCGGCGGTCTCCTTGACGATCTGGACCGCGCGCTCCGGCGGCAGCGACTTGGGGTCGACCGACGCGGCATCGATGCCGTCGATGTACTGCATCGAGATCCACAGCTGCTCATCCTCGAGGCCGCGGTCGTACACGGTGACGATATTCGGGTGATCGAGCTGGGCAACCAGATCCGCCTCCCGCTCGAATCGCGCCCGCACCTCCTTGTCGAAGAACATCTCCCGATTCAGCAGCTTCAGTGCCGTCATCCGCGGCAGTCGCGGATGTTTCGCCAGGTACACCGAACCCATGCCACCGCGACCCAGTTGCCGATCGATGACATAACCGACGAATACGTCACCGCTGGCCAGCATGTCTGCTCCACTTCCCGCCGCGCACCGGGACCCACCGATGCGCCGGCGTACAGCATAAGAATGCGCGATCAGGACCTCCCGACCACGGAAAACATCGAAACCTTAGCAGGATTCGCTTAAGCCCTGGTTATCGTCGACTTATCGGTATCGCGTGCGATTTTCGACTGTTTCCGGCTATGGCGGCGGGCGTGCCGCGGGGCTGGGCGGCGTTCTCCCGGGGCGACGTGGGATATCGGGCAGCGCGATGGTGCCGGGTCGCGGTGCCCGGCGCGGCGGGAGCGGCAGGCGCGGCTGGGATGTCCTCGGCGGCACGGGGGCCGGTTGGGCCGGACGTGCGGTTCCGCTGCCGCCTACCGGATCAGAAGTATTGGTGGGCACCGGGTTTCGAGGCAGAACCGCGGTGCTGAGCGATTCCAGCGGCGGGCGGTTCGGCCCCGGCGGACCATAGTGCGGCTGCGGCGCCGACGACAGCAGCGCCCGGCGGGCGGCCAGCGCGAATTCGGTACAGCTGCCGAATCGGTCCGCGGGCCGTTTGGCCATCGCGCGCGCCAGCACCGCATCCAAACCGGCTGGCACATCCGGCCGATACCGGCGCAGCGACGGTATCGCGCCGGACAGATGTCCATTGATGACCGCCATCGGATTGGCCCCGTGGAAGGGCGCGACACCGGTCAGCATCCAGAACAGCGAACAGGCCAGCGAGTATTGGTCGGCCAGGTAGTCGGGCGTCCCGGTCAGTTGTTCCGGTGCGGCGTAGGCCAGCGTGGCGGTAATGGTTCCTGCCGAACTCAGCGTGGATTCGCCATCGCGCATGCCGGCGATGCCGAAGTCGGTGAGCAGCACCCGTTCCGGCTGTCCGATCGGCGCCTTCGCCAGCAGGATATTCGCCGGTTTCACATCGCGATGCAGCACGCCGTTGCCGTGGGCGAAATCCAGGGCGGCCGCGGTATCGGCGACAATCTGCACCGCGCGGCCCGGCGCGAGCACGTTGACATCCGCGCAGGACGCATCCGCGCCCGGCACGAATTGCATCGAGATCCACAGCTGCTGATCCTCGGCGCCACGGTCGTAGACGGTGACGATATTCGGATGGTCGAGCTGGGCGACCAGATCGGCCTCCCGCTCGAAGCGGCGCCGGATCTCGGCATCGGTATACAGTTCGCGCTTCAACAATTTCAGCGCGGTCAGGCGCGGCAGGCGCGGATGCTGGGCCAGATACACGGTGCCCATACCACCCTGGCCGAGCACACGTTTGATCGCGTAACCAGCGAAAACATCGCCAGGTCGCAGCACAGTGGATTCACCCCCCGTATCGGGTCGAGCACCTGGATCCTACCGATGTATCTGTTCGCATGGCCCGGACGCAACATGTTCGTTGCGGTGCCGCAGACGATGTCGGTGGCACTCGTTAGGCTCGGCCCCATGCGCATTGGAGCACACGTCCGGCTCGACAGCGATCCGATCGGCTTCGGTGAGAAACTCGGCGCCGAGGTCATCCAACTGTTCGTCGTCGACCCGCAGAGTTGGGATAAACCGACCCCGCATCCGCGGACCGAGGAGATCCTCGCCAGTCCGATCGATGTGGTGGTGCACTCGTCCTATCAGATCAATGTGGCCAGTCTGAACAATCGCCTGCGCATGCCGTCGCGCGATGCGGTCGCACAGCAGGCGAAGGCCGCCGCCGATATCGGCGCGTTCGGTCTGGTGGTGCACGGCGGACATGTCCGCTCCGACGACGAGCTGGAGACCGGAATCGATAACTGGCGCAAGCTGTTCGAGCGTCAGCAGGACAAGGGCGGCTTCCCGGTGCCGATCCTGATCGAGAACACCGCGGGTGGTAACCACGCCATGGCCCGGCATTTCGATTCGATCGCCCGGCTCTGGGACGCGGTCGGCGATTTCGGCGCGGGCTTCTGCCTGGACACCTGTCACGCCTGGGCGGGCGGTGAGGATCTGGTCGGCGTCGTCGAGCGGATCAAGGCCATTACCGGCCGCATCGACCTGGTGCATCTGAACTCCTCTCGCGACGAGTTCAATTCGGGCGCGGACCGGCATGCCAACTTCGCCGACGGGACGATCGATCCGGAGCTGCTCGCGCAGGTGTGCCGGACGGCGGATGCTCCGGTGGTTCTGGAGACGCCCGCCGAGGGTGTCGCCGAGGATCTGGCGTACCTGCGCGAGCACGTCGGCTGAACCACCTGCCTATCCGGCGGGCAAGGTCAGAGCAGCGGAGCGGCCGGGCAGCTATGTCGCGGCGCGAACGGGCAGTACGGCGCAGGGCGGACGATGCGCGCGCGGCGGCGGAGCCCCGAGCTAGTCGAACGGTCGGTGGTCGGCGTCAGCGCCTATTCTCCTGCGTTATCCGCCTGAGAATGGGCGCTGAGGTCAACTCGTCCCTGAGACACGGCGTTGGGATCACGGCGACGAAAACCCTGGTCGGGACAGGTGTTTCGGTGATGTGCTCGAGGCGCATCAACCGATTTCAACCCAGCGAAGGTGATCCCATGACGATCGACTACGCCCAGACAACCGCAACCGTGACCAAAATCGGCGCTCGCATCGGCGCCCAGGTCGACAATGTCCGGCTCGGCGGCGATGTGGACGCGGCAACCGTCGCGGTGATCCGGCGCGCGCTGCTCGAGCACAAGGTCATCTTCTTCCGCGGGCAGGACCATTTGACCGAGGACGGACAGTACGAGTTCGCGCGACTGCTCGGCACCCCGACCACCCCGCATCCGACGGTCACCTCGCACGGTGTCAAGAGCTTGGCCATCGACTCCGAGTACGGCCGCGCCAATAGTTGGCACACCGACGTCACCTTCGTCGACCGGATCCCGAAGGCCTCCATCCTGCGCGCGGTCACCCTGCCGACCTACGGCGGCTCGACCATCTGGGCCTCCACCGTGGCCGCTTACGATTCGCTGCCGGAGCCGCTCAAGCGGTTGGCCGAGAACCTGCGGGCCGTGCACACCAATCTCTACGACTATGCCGCCACCGACGTCGGCCGGAGCAACCCGAATACCGACGCCTACCGTGCGGAGTTCCAGTCCGACTACTACGAGACCGAGCATCCGGTGGTGCGGATGCACCCGGAGACCGGTGAGCGCGCACTGCTGGTCGGGCACTTCGTCAAGCGCTTCGTCGGGGTCTCCACCAGCGAGTCCCAGGCCCTGTTCCGCCTCTTCCAAGATCGGGTGACCCGGCTGGAGAACACCACGCGATGGCACTGGCAGGCCGGTGACGTCGCCATCTGGGATAACCGCGCCACCCAGCACTATGCCGTCGACGACTACGACGACCAGCCGCGCAAGCTGACTCGAATCACCCTCGCCGGCGATATCCCGGTCGGTGTCGACGGTGTCACGAGCACGTCGCACCACGGCAATGCCGAGCACTACTCGATCATCGAGGAAGCTTTCCGACTCAAATCGTGACGGCGACCGCACGGCTGCCGCAGCATTTGGCGATTGTGTTGCGGCGGTTGAGGGGCCGTGCGGTTGCTCGACCGGAATTCGTGCCGGGACCAGGTCGGGCCGTTGCCGGGTGGCACGATAGTACAGACTGATGCCATGAGTATCAGCCCGCTGGACGGGGTTCGCGTCCTGGAACTCGGCAATTACATCGCCGCGCCGACCGCTGGTCGCATCCTCGGCGATTTCGGTGCCGAGGTGATCAAAGTGGAGCGGCCGAAGGCCGGAGACGAGCTACGCAACTGGCGGCTCTACGGCGGCGATACCTCGATGCTGTACCGGGCCATCAACCGCAACAAGAAGTCGATCACGTTGGATCTGCGCACCGAAGCGGGTCGGGGCATCGTCCTGGATCTGCTCCGGCACTGCGATGTGCTGCTGGAGAATTTCCGGCCGGGCATGCTGGAGAAGTGGGGCCTGGGTCCGGAGGTGCTGAACGAGGTCAATCCGGATCTGGTGATCACCCGGATCTCGGCGTACGGGCAGACCGGGCCGCTGGCGGCGCGGCCCGGTTTCGCCGCGGTCGCCGAGGCGGTCGGCGGACTGCGCGAACTGGTCGGGGATCCGGATCGGCCGCCGGTGCGGGTCGGTGTGTCCATCGGTGATTCGATCGCGGGGATCTACGCGGCCTTCGGCACGGTGATGGCGCTGTTCCAGCGGGCACGTACCAACGCATCGATTCCGCTGGGGGAACGCGTCATCGATGTGGCGCTGAACGAGGCGATCCTGTCGGTAATGGAATCGCTGGTGCCCGACTATCTCGCGTACGGCATCAATCGCGAGCGGGTCGGCGGGCGGATGGAGGGCATCGCGCCGAGTAATGCCTACCCGACCAGCGACGGTACGAGCATCATTATCGGCGGCAACGGTGATGCCATCTTCCAGCGCTACATGGAAGTGATCGGGCGTCCCGACCTGGCCGCCGACCCGGAACTGCAGGACAATGCCGGACGCTGGCGCCATCGCGAACGGCTCGACGCGTCCATTGCCGAGTGGACCGTGCGGCACACTCGCGACGAGGCGCTGAAGCTCTTGGAGGCGGCGGCCATTCCGTGCGGCCCCATCTACACCGCCGCCGATATCGTCGCCGACGAGCAGTACAAGGCGCGCAATATGATTCAGCCGTTCCCGGTGGATGTTGGTGCACCGCAACCGAAGACGGTCGGCTTTCCCGGCATCGTGCCGGTGATCGGCGAACATTCCCTGCCGATCCGCAATGTCGGACCAGACCTGGGTGAGCACACACGCGAGGTGCTGTCGGAACTGCTCGGCATGAGCGATGCCGATATCGCCGGATTGGAGGCGTGATGCGCGCCGGTATCGACGGAGTGGAGGCGGTATGACGCGACGGGTATACGGCAGGCGTCGACCGCCGGGGCGCGGTGCGCGCGAATTGCGCGCACCCGGTCACGCGCGTCCGACAGTGCATCCCACCCCGGCCACGAACGAAAAGCCTTGCGGTGGTGTGATGTGCGTGCCACCGCACGTGCGTCAGGCGCCGCCGGTCCAGGATGCGCGGGAGGAGGAGTGATGCTGCGCGATGTGACTCTGCGCGACGGGTTGCAGTTGACCGGAAAGGTGCTGCCGGTCGAGCGCAAGGTGGATATCGTGCGCCAGCTACTCGCCGTGGGCGTGCCCGAGCTGGAGATCGGTTCGATGGCGCGTCCCGATCTGGTGCCGCCGATGGCCAACACCATGGAGCTCATTGCCGCGCTGAGTCCCGAAGAGCTGCAACGCTGTTGGGTGTGGGTGGCCACACCGCGCCATGTGGAGAAGGCCGCCGCCGCGGGCGTGCGCAACTTCCAGTACTGCTTCTCCGCATCGGATGCACACAATAAGGCGAATATCGGCCGCAGCACCGAAGACAGCGTCGCCGCCATGCCGGATGCCGTTCGGTTGGCGCGAGCGGCGGGCGGCGAAATCCAGCTCTGCCTCGCCACCAGCTTCACCTGCCCCTTCGACGGTCCCGTCGATCCGGAGCGCGTGTTGGCCATTGCCAACGATCCGCGCACCGAGGGCGCTTGCGACATCGTCATCGCCGATACCCTCGGCCAGGCCCACCCGACCCAGGTATCAGAACTGATCTCGGCAGTCCGCGACCGAACCCCGCACCGCCGCATCGTCTTCCACGGTCACGACACCTGGGGTATGGGCGTCGCCAATACCCTCGCCGCGCTACAGGCCGGAGCCACCATGGTCGACGGCTCCCTCGGCGGCCTCGGCGGCTGCCCCTTCGCACCCGGCGCGAGCGGCAATACTTCCACCGAGGACATCCTCTTCGCCACCCGACCCACCTGGTTCACCCCACCGGTCCTGGAAACCCTGGTAACCCTCACCGAATCCCTACTCACCGAACTCGACGAACCCAATCGCTCCCGCACCGCCGAAGGCGCCCGCTCCAAAGCCGCCGCCTTCGAATGGGTCACCCCCGTCACCACATAAGCAGCGCGAACCGCGCACAGGGCAAAATATGTCGGCCACGACACCTCTGAGGTCAGTGCCTCGAGCCGACGTGCGAGAGCGCCGACTGTGCTGTCCATCTGCCCGCACCGCACGCGCCCGCCGATGGGCACACCGTCGCGTTCCCAGAGCCCCCAGCGGCCGGTCGCAATTCGCTTCCGGATGGCAATGGCGGTCAGACTCGGTAGCGGCATGCCGGATTCGCGGCGCATGGCCTCGGCCCAGTCGACGCACAGCCCGACATCGGATTCGGTTGCAGGCCGGGATGATCCAGCAGCATTCGGAAAGTTCAGCTGCGCGAGCCGGTAGAGGCGAGTCGAGTACGCCTCCCGATAGCCGATACCGTGGCGCTCGCCCCAGTGCTCGGCGAATTCGGTGGCATCATCGGTCGCACCCTCGACGTCGTCCGCGTCCGAAGCTACCTCGGCGACGGCATCGGCAACGGCCGCAACACTTCCCGCGGGCAGCTCACCGAGATACACCCCACGCCCGGCCGCGCGCATGGCGGCACCGATCACCGTCGCATCGTCATCGTGGTCGGATAGGAATCGCGAGCGGTCGGCATCGACCTGCATGTCGGTGAGATGGTTGGCGATGCCGGTGGTGATCACCGTATGCCGCAACGGATCACGCAGCAGGAACGGCTCGGTCAGCGACCGGAAGCGCGCGGCATCGACGGTGATCTCGATCCTCATACGAATCACGCTAGAGCCCGAAAGCCCTGCGCGCTCCCGATTTCCTTGCGCCACCGCAGCGCGGGCCGGTTCGATTCAGCTGGTTCGATCCGCCCCGTCGGCGCGCAGCTTCAGCAGCACCAGACCGGCGGTACACGCGAGAATCAGTCCGGCGACGGTGATTTCGACGTGCAGTCCGGCGATGCCGAGCACGGCTCCCACGATACCGCCGATGAAAATCAGCCAGGCCGTTATCCGCGACAGCGTCGTGGACATGGTGCGCACTGGCGGGTTCGACACGACTTGCTGCGAAGTTTCCGGGACCGCCGATTCGTCGGCCGTGGCGGAGGCTCGCAACGGAGTTGTCGAGTAAGCTCCCATCATCAACTCCTCGATGACGCCGATCAGAGTATTGCCGTCGCCCGATTTGCACCGCGCGTCTCTCATCTAGGTGTTGGCGTCTCACGCGTAACTTTGATCACACACGCTACGGCCATCGGACGCGGTTCGACCACGACACGTGCCCGCGACACGCCGAAGAGACCAATTCGATATCTGAATCGCCACTGTTTAATTCGTGCCGCATCGCGCGTGCCCTGCGTGTGCTCATCTGGCCGGGCCGACCGGCCTCGATTATTGTGGGCCCCACTCGAAACGACCAGGAGTGTTACCGATGCAGAGCAGCAGGACCAAGATCGCCGGTCCGGTGATCGCCGCGGGCGCGGTCTCGCTCGGACTCGTTCTCATCGGCGCCTGCGGACTCGGCAAACACGACACCTACGTCGCACCGCCACCGATCAAATCCGCCAATGACGACGCCGCCCCGGCCGTGCGCTATGGGACAAGCACCCCGACGGCACCGAAAGTGATCATCCCGCCGTCGCCGAGCTGGCAGGTGGCGCCCCCTGGACGCAAGCCGGCCGGATTCACCGTCCCGTCCAGCCCGACGGCCGTGCCGCCGCCCGCCTCCAGCACCGAGCTCGAGCCACCGACCACAACACACCACGCGCCAGGTCCGAGCGACGACGAATAGCAAAACGGCGGCGCATATCTCGCACGCGCCGCCGTTCGGAACTACCGGGTCCTACAGCTCCGGCAGGTCGTAGTCACCGACCTGCGCACTGAGCACCCGCAGATGATCCAGCCCACCACCGAACGTGCGCTCGATCGCGGTGAGCCGGGCGACGTAATGGCTCACCGGGTACTCCGCGGTGACACCGATACCGCCGTGCATCTGAATCGCCTCTTGGCCGATATGCCGAGCAGCGCGACCAACCTGCAGCCGCGCCCGCGAGGCGATGACCGGATCGTTGACACCATCGGCCAACGACGCATTCGCGTAGAGGCTCATGCTGCGCGCCAGTTCCAGCGAGACGTACATATTCGCTGCCCGCTGGGTCAGCGTCTGGAACTTCGACAGCGTGACGCCGAACTGCTTGCGCGTCTTCAGATAATCCGTCGTCAGCCGCAGCGCCTCCGCCATCGCACCGATGGACTCCGCGCACAGCGCGGCCTGGGCGTGGAAGATCGTGATCTGCACCGCCTCGGCGGCGTCGATATTGTCACCGAGCAATTCGCCTTGGACGTTGTCGAATTCGAGCTGCGCGCCACGCTGACCGTCGAATGTGCGGTACGACTTGCGCTGCACCGCGGCGGGATCCACCAGGAACAGTCCGATGCCGCCGGTCGGCAGCACTGCGCTGACCACCAGCTCATCGGCGCTGTCGCCGTGCGGAACCGGATTCTTCAGACCCGTCAGCGTCCACGAATCACCCTGCTGCACAGCGGTGGTCGCGAGTTCGGCGGACGGCCAGCGCACACCGGGTTCGGCATGCGCGAACGCGAGCAGTTTGGTGCCGCCGGCCACCTCGGGCAGGATCCGCTGGCGCTGTTCGGCACTGCCGACCCGCGCGACCAAACCGCCCGGCACCAGCACCGCATCCACGAGCGGTTCGGGTGCCAGCCGACGCCCGATCTCCTCGAGTACGACCATGGTCTCCACCGGACCGGCACCGGCACCGCCGTCCTTCTCGGTGAAGCTCAGGCCCAGCACGCCGAGTTCGGCCAGCTGGTTCCAGATATCGCGGCTCCAGCCGAGTTCGGTGTCGGTGACCTTCAGGCGGGTCTCGGGATCGTAGTTGCGGGCCAGCAGGTCGCGCACCATGTCGCGCAGCATGACCTGTTCATCGGTGAGTTCGAAATCCATGGCTGCGCCTCACAATCCGAGGATCGTGGAGGCGATGATGGTGCGCTGCACCTCGCTGGAGCCTCCGTAGATGGTGGTCTTGCGGTAGTTCAGATAGCCGGGGCCGCTGCGCTGCGCCCAACCGGGCGAGGCGATATCGGCGGCATCGACCGGGAGTGCGTCCTGGCCCGCGATGTCGAGCAGCAACTCGGTCGCGGCCTGCTGCAGTTCGGAACCGCGCAGCTTGAGCACCGACGAGGCCGGATTCGGCTTACCGTCCGAGGAATTGGAGACCACACGGAGCTGAGTGAGTTCCAGTGCGAGCAGTTCGTTCTCCAGTTCGGCGATGCGCGCGGCGAAGACCGGATCCTCGAGCAGGGTGCCCGAACCCGACTTGGTCTGGCGCGCGTAATCCTTCGCGACACCGAGCTTGACCTTGGTGCGCCCAACAGCGGTAATGCCGGTGCGCTCGTTGCCGAGCAGGAATTTGGCGTAGGTCCAGCCCTGGTTCTCCGCGCCGACCAGCTGATCGGCGGGCACCCGCACATTCTCGAAGAAGACCTCGTTGACCTCATAGCCGCCGTCGATGAGCTTGATCGGGCGGATGGTCACGCCGGGAGATTTCACATCGAACAGCAGGAAGGAGATGCCCGCCTGCTTCTTGGATGCGTTCGGATCGGTGCGGACCAGGCAGAAAATCCAGTCCGCGTACTGGCCGAGCGTGGTCCAGATCTTCTGGCCATTGACGATGTAGGAGTCACCGTCACGCACCGCGGTGGTGCGCAGCGAGGCCAGATCGGATCCGGCGTCGGGTTCGGAGAAGCCCTGGCACCACCAGATATCCAGCGCGGCCGTCGGCGGCAGGAAGCGCTCCTTGATCTCCTGCGAGCCGAATTGCGCGATCACCGGACCAACCATCTGGGCATTGAACGTCAGCGGCTCGGGCACCGAGGCCAGCTGCATTTCGTCCTGCCAGATGTGTCGCTGAATCGGCGTCCAGTCCTTGCCGCCCCACTCGACCGGCCAGTTCGGCACGGCCAGACCGTGGTCGTTGAGGATCTTGTGCGTAGTGACGATGTCCTCGCGGGACAGTTCGTGGCCGTACTTGAAGCGGTCACGGATGTCGGCGGGAATCTCGGTCCGGTAGAAGTTCCGCAGCTCGTCGCGGAAGCTCACCTCGTCGGGCGTCAGACTTAGTTTCATACACATCTCCCGGTGTGTCTCGTACGTCCGAGTCAAACCTACCTCTCGGTAATCTCTCGCTATCGAGTGGGTGACTGGGGGTGGGTCGGGCATCTGTCGCGCGTCGGGCCGCAGCGGTGGGTGCGGCCGGTTGTGCATCCCTGGGCGGTGTCAGCGACGAACTGGTACGTTGCTGCACGTGGGGCCGGGCTATCCCGGTGGTCGGTATCGAGGAGAACGAGTGAACGGCAGATCCATCGCACGCGCCGCCGCGGCAGTGACATCTCTCGGCATCGGCGCGGTCTTCGCCCTCACCGGCACGGCCGTCGCCGAACCATCCCCCGTCGATACCGAACTCGAACAGCTCACCACCGCGGCCGGAGCCGATCCGGCCGCGCAGGCGGGCGTCGGCGCGCTCAGCCAGTTCACCAAAATGGTGGACGTCGCCGAGCTGCGCAATGCCTCGGCCGCCTTCACACCGTTCGCCTATGCCGCGCCGACCTTCGGCTGCGGCAGCATGGGCCCGGTCACCACGATCATCGCGGCCGCCTCCACCGACGGCGCCAACCCCAATGGCGCGGCGGATCCGGTGCCCGGCAGTCTGCGGTTCAGCGCGACGCCCGCGCATTCGGGCGCACCGCTGTCCTCTGGACTCGTCGTGGCCTGGCTGAACGTGAACACCGGCGCGAGCGGCCTCACCACTCTCGACGACCGGACCGAGTACAACATGCCGACGCTGTCGAAGACCGTGACCAGTGGCCCTGGCACAGTCCTCGCCTCGATGTGGGGCATGATCGACTACCCGTTCGCGCACTGCGTGATGACGCCGACGGTCGGGATGTTCTCCGTGCCGGATCATCCGGTGCTGCCGCCCGCGCCGGCACCGGCGCCCGAGAGCGCCGCACCGGTCGGCGTGGGCGCACCGCAAGCACCGGCATAGCCCGCCTCGACTCGGGACCCGGCACGGCAGCCCATGGCCCCGGCCGCCCCGAACCGCGCGGATTCCGTATCACAGGACGAGATCGCGCACCAGAACAACTAACGCACCTTCCCGAAGAACGCCCGGACATCGGCGACGTGCATATCCGGCAGTTCCATCGGCACGAAGTGGTTTCCGGTATTGCCCTCGGGCCAGTGCGCAATGGTGTTGTCGCGCTCGGCCAGGCGCAGCATGAGTGCGGAGCCACCCGCGTAGACGCCCGTCGGCACTGCTTTTTGGCCGGTGGGCCAGACGAATCCGCCGTCGCCGAGTCCGTTGTACATCGGCCAGGACGAGGTGCCCGCCGTATTGGTGAACCAGTACAGGCTGATATTGGTCAGCAGATGATCGCGGTCCATGACCTCCTCGGCCAGGTCGGCCAGCGGGGTGAACTCATCGAATTTCTGCATCAGCCAGGCCAGCAGACCCACCGGGGAATCGGTCCAGGCGTGCGCGAAAGTCTGTGGCGCGGCGTGCAGTAACGCGTGATGGTTCACGCCGCCGGACATCCACCTCTGCATCTGATCCCACTCCGCGCGCTCGTCCGGCGTCATGGTCGGCACATCGGCCTCGGTCGGCATGCCGATACCGCCATCGATATGCACGCCGACCACGCGATCCGGTGCGATAGCGGCGATTTCAGGTGCGACGTAGGCCCCGAGATCGCCGCCCTGGGTGCCATAGCGGCGGTAGCCGAGCCGGTCCATCAGCTCGACCCACATCTCGGCCACCCGACGCATGGTCATACCGGTCTCCTTCGGCCCCTCGGAGAAGGTGAAACCGGGCACCGAAGGGACAACGACATGGAACGCCTGCGCCGGATCGAGTCTGTGGGCGCGCGGATCGGCCAGCAGGCCAATGGTTTTGGTGAATTCGACGAACGAATTGGGCCAGCCGTGGGTCAGGATCAGCGGCAGCGCATCCGGTTCGGGCGAACGCACGTGCACGAAATGCACGTCCAAGCCGTCGATTTCGGTAATGAACTGCGGGAACTCGTTCAGTGCCGCCTCCTGGGCCCGCCAATCGAATCCGGTGCGCCAGTATTCGGCCAGCTCCCGCAGATAGTCGACCGGAACACCACGCTCCCAACCCTTGCCCGGCAGCTGCGCCGACCAGCGGGTGCGGGCCAGCCGATCGATCAGATCGTCGATATCAGCCTGCGGAATGTCGATGCGGAAGGGGCGGATCTCGTTCAGCCCACCCGTCTCCCGACCGCCACGCCTCATCGAATCGCCACGCGATGCTGTATTCATCGGACTCCTTGTTCTCGGGTACGACGACAATGCTAGGAGCCAACTAGGACTATTCATGTCCTAGTTATCTGGAATTCTGAACGTCATGAACGACACCCCCGCCCGCCTGCTGCGACTGCTCTCCCTATTGCAAACACCACGGGAATGGCCGGGCAGCGAACTCGCCGATCGACTCGGCATCACCGACCGGACCGTGCGCCGCGATATCGACCGGCTGCGCGCACTCGGCTATCCGGTCGAGGCGACGATGGGTGCGGCGGGCGGCTACCGGCTGGTGGCCGGTACCGCGATGCCGCCGCTCTTGGTCGATGACGAAGAGGCGGTCGCCATCGCGGTCGGGCTGCGCGCCGCCGCCGGATCGGCCATCGTCGGTATCGAGGAGGCCTCGGTCCGCGCGCTCGCCAAGCTGGAACAGGTGCTGCCCGCGAAATTGCGCCGCCGGGTGCGGATGCTCGGCACCGCCCTGGTGCCGCACACCGACCACGCCCTGGCCGTCGATCCTGAGGTGCTGACCGCACTGGCCGCGGCCGTAACCACCAGGGAGCGGGTATGTTTCACGTATCGCAGCGAATCCGGTGCCGAAACCCGTCGGCATATCGAACCCGTCGGGCTGGTGCCGTCGCGGCGCCGCTGGTACCTCGTCGGCCACGACGTGGACCGCGACGACTGGCGTATCTTCCGCGTCGATCGCATCGACCGACCGCAGCCCACCGGCACCCGCTACCGCCCACGCGCACTGCCGGCCGCGGATCCGGCCGCCTATGTAGCGGGTCGCCGAACCAATTGGGACACACCGTCCTTCCGCGTGCGTGTGACGATCCAGGCCCCGATCGGCCGGGTCGCGGGCCGGCTCGGCGACACTCCCGGTGATATCGCACCCATCGACGACAACTCCTGCCGCCTTGACGTCACCCGCGACGACGACCCGACGTGGTTGGCCTACCGCCTGATCGACCTCGGCGCGGACTTCCGCGTCCACTCCCCGTCCGTCCTGGTGGACCGGTTGCGTACGATCGCCTCCCGCATCACCGACGCCGTCACTTGATCGCGCGTGACCGCGGTGTAGCACGATAGGAATTCGATTTCCGAACCGGAGGCCCGAACCGTGCTCGACGCCGATGACGTGCGCCGCATCGCGTTGTCCTTTCCCAAGACTGTGGAAAAGGAACGCTGGAACCATCCCACCTTCGATGTGGCGGGCAAAATGTTCGTCACCATCCCCAACGATCAGACCTCGTTCGCCGTCCGCTGCCCCAAATACGATCGCGACGAACTCATCGCCGCCGAACCGCACAAGTTCTGGGTCCCGCCGCATGAGGCATCCTCGTCCTGGGTGCGGGCCCGCCTCTGCGCCGTGGAAGATATCGACGAACTGCACGACATCCTGCTGGATTCCTGGCGCCAGGCCGCACCCACCGACCTCATCGAAGACTGACCGATTCGCTCAGTGCGGCAAGCGAATCCGCCGGAGCGTGCCGCTCTCGGTGCCGGCGATGAGTTCGTCGGAACGGCCGGGCACGGCGACCACCGACGTCATCGGTTCGCCGGTCAGCACGGCGCATGCGGTATTTGTGCCCGGATCGACTCGAACCAGCTGGCCGGTCAAGGTGGTCACGTAGAGCACGCCCGCGTCATCGATGACGAAATCGTCTGCGAAATCCGGAATTCCGGGTGCCACCGTCAAGTCCGCGAGAACGGCGACGCGGCCCGGGTCGTCGATCGGGAAGCGCACGATCCGCCCGAGCGGATTGCCGTTCATGCTGAGGTAGACCGAATCATCGCGCACCACAATGCCATTGGCGCCGGTGAACTTCGCCCGCGCGGTCCAGTCCGCATCCACACTGCCGTCCGGACGAATCCGGATCACACCGAGGGTGGAGGCGACGTAGAGATTGCCCTGCGCATCGAAGGCGGCACCGTTGGGCATGGTGAAGCCGGCAGCGAATACCGCTGGCCTTGGATCGTCGGGATCGAAGCGCACCACACCACCTGGGCGCACCACACTCGTCGGTGAATCGCCGAAGACGACGTAGAGCAGACCGTCGGGCCCGAGCCGAATCGCGCCCGGGAATTCGACCGGCACCGTCGCGGTCACCCGGCCCGCGCTGTCGTAGCGCTGCACCTCATTGCGGTACAGCCGCGATACCCACAGATTGCCCTGCGCGTCGTAGCCCAGGTTCTCCGACCAGTCGAGCACCGGCACAGCGGCGGTCGCGACGGTCGCGGCCTGGGCCGATGCGCATGCGGCGACCCCGCCCAGCTCGGGCTCGGCGATAGCGGCAGCCGCACCGACACCGGTACAGCTCAGGGCGAGTGCGGCGGCCGCCCACACTCGCACGCGCGGAAGATAGAGCTTTCTCAAAGCGGAACCTCGACTCTCCAGCCCGACCCTTGTCCGGAAGTTTAGCCATCTTGTCAATACGCAGCGAAAACTAGTCGTGTCATGAATTCGACTGAACCTCAGTGAGTTTGTCAGTATTCACCAATGCCCTTCTTCGACGGCGCGCGCGGCCGGATGCACTATCGGCGGTGGCCGGTCGACAACCCGATGGCAGTTGCGGTGCTCTTCCCCGGAATGGGGCAGCACAGCGGCCACTACCACCGCTTCGCCCGCACACCGAAGTCCGCCGGCATCGAGGTGTGGGCACTGGATACCTCAGGGCACGGGTTGAGTGAGGGTGATCCGAACAATCCCGGCACACTGGTGGAACTGGTGGCCGATGCGATGCGGACGATCGAACTGGTACGCGCGGAGTTGCCGGATACGCCGCTGATCCTGATGGGCCATTCTCTCGGGGCGGCGACCGTCCTGGGCATCCTGGGCGCGGCGGTGCCCGATCCAACCAGCGCGACCGACGACCTGCACGGACTGGAGGCAAAGTTACCGCTGCGGCCGAGCCTGCCGCCGAGCGAGCTGGTCGGGCTGGTGCTGTCCGGAGTGCCGAAGCGAGCACTCGGTGGCGGCGCACCCGGTGCACCCGGCACGCCATTGCCGAACACCCTGCCCATCCTCGCCGTGCACGGTATCGAGGACCGACGGGCGCCGATAGATGCGATGAGGGTCTGGACTCGTCGCCACGATTGGGTAAGTTTGCGTGAGTACGCCGACGCCGGGCACGACCTGTTGCACGAGCCGGTGCAGGCGCAGGTCGCCGCCGACATCGCGGACTGGATGCAAGATGCCGTCGTGGGGTTGGCGCACCGGTGAGTTGATCACGGCTGCGCGGGCAGCACGACGAGGAAGGGGGCGCGAGATGTCGGACGTGACGGTGCTGAATCAAGCGATCGACGATGGCCAGCTCTGGATCGATGGGGTGCTGGTCGCCGAGGGTGCGCACGAGCAGTGCGCCAAACGCTATGAACAACTCGCCGATGAGGTCGAGGCCAAGATCGCCGTATTGAGCGGGGCCACATCACTTCCCGGCTTCGGCGGCTTCGATTCCGGTGCGGCGCTGCGGCGCGGCTTCGAGGACAAGGCCGACGGCGCGATCATCCGATTGCGTGCATATGCCGACGCCGCACGGGCGCTCGCGCAGACCTTCCGCGCGGCCGGCGCGGCATACACCCGGGCCGATACGGATCTGGCGGCCGCGGTCGGTCGGGTCGAGGCGGTGGGAGCCGCACATGCGTAAGATGCCGCACAGTGGGGAGAAGACCCCCATTCGGTATGCCGACCCCGACTACACCGATCCCAACTACGCGCAGACCGTCGAAATCTTCGACAACCTGTCGCATCAGGAAATTCACGACGGCGTGCAGCTGATGAATCCGGTTGTCCTGGCGGCCGGTCAGCAGGCGTGGCAGGGCAGCTCGACCGGGCTCGCCAACGCCGTCGAGCAGTCGCACAGCGAGATTCGGGCCGCGATGGCCGACGGTTGGCGCGGTGCCGCGGCGGATTCCGCCGCCGCAGCGGTGCGCGAATTCGAGCGGCACGGACAGCAACTCGCGGATGTCATGGCCGCGGTCGGTCAGCGGCTCGGCCAGGCCGGCGATGCCGCCGAGGCACTGCGCGCTGCCGTAGTCGAACCATCCGGTGAGACAACGGATCTGGCCGGCGCATTGCTGGATCCAACCAAGGCGACCGAGAACATCGCCACCCAGAAATCCGCCGACGGCACCCGCCTGGATGTGGTGCAGGCGATGGACAGCATCTATACGAATGCGTTCATCGCGACCGGATCCGGCGTGCCCACCTTCCCGGATGCGGTGACCGCCGAGGTGGCGCAGCCGTCCGAGGGCGCATCTGTCGCCCAGGTAGCCACGACGCCCTTCCTCGATACCGATACGCAAACCCGCACCACCCCAACGGTTTCGGCGACCGCGCCGGTGCCGACCACACCGCACACCATCGTCGAACCCGCCGCCGTGACGACTCAACCGGCGGCCGCGCCGACCACCGTCACTCCGGTGAGCACCGTCGACACCACGCCTGCTGCCGCCAAACCCGTTGTCCCTACTGCGGATTCCCCCGCAGTGACAACCCCTGCCGCAGCCACCACATCGACGACCACACCGAATCACTCGGTGCGACCGGGCAGCGGCGCACCGGTGACCACCCCCGCGTCCACTTCGGTGGTCGCCCCGACGGTTCCCGGCACCTCCACCACCGACGACGAACGCAAACGCGATGAGCGCAAACGCGACGCGAGCGGCGATGCGATCAACGGCGTCGGCGCGGGCGCGGTCGGCGGACTCATGGGCGGTGCCATGGTCGCGGGCGACAGCCCGCGCTCCGGCATGAGCACCAGTGCGGCCGCCGCCCGCGCCCAGGCCCGCGACGAGGATGAGTACGACGACGATTACCACTTCTTCGACGACGATCTGACCTTCCTGGAACCGGCCGATGACGGCGGTGAGCTGATCGGCGATATGGATCCGACGACACCACCGGTCGTCGGCGAATGGACCGAACTGGAGTGAACTGGACGCTGACCCCGGACCAGTTCGCTATGGCCTGGGCCCGCACCGATGGCGACCGCATCCCCTACCCACTCGCCGTGCGCCTCTCGGCTCGTGATACCGCCGAGCGCACCGCCCAACTCCCCGACCTGAACCGTTGGTGCGAGGAGACTCTCGACGCCGATCTGGAGGGGGCATTGCGGGTGCTGGCCCGACCCACGGTGCGCATCGAGGTCTTCGGCGAGCGCGGTACGGCAGCGCCGTCGGTGGGAGTCGATGGTGGGCCGGACGGCACGGTCGAGGCGACGGGTCTGGTCGAGCAGATCGGTCCCTTAGCCGCCCAGCCGGGCATCACGGCGCAATCGCGTCCGGTGCGCGTACTCAGTGCGATCGCCGGGGATATAGCGGTGGTCGCGGCGCAACGAGCAGGCGCGAAGGCCGATCGCGGCGGCGATATCCGACTGTTCGTCGACCGCGTGAAAAACCTTTCCGCACGAGTGATTTCGGTGCTACCGGAGAATACGCCCGGCACCACACCGCAACTGACCGCGCCACTGGCACGGGTCAATGAGGACAGCCGGGACCTGGTGACCGTGCCGGTGGCCGGCCCGACCACGCCGACCCGAATTCGCAAGCTGCTCAGGCAAGCCCGCGACGGCATCGGCCAGATCGTGGTGTCGGTGCGCCGAGCCGACGGTGAGCTGCATCCGTTCGGGGTACTGTGCTGGATCGATGTGATCGGCGACGGCCGATACTCGGTGCGCACCGGGGTCGATGTCGATATCGTGCCCGTCACCGCGCAGCGGTTCACCGCACAGCTGCGGCCGATGGTCACCGCGGCCGAACGCACCCTCGCCATGGCCGAACGTTGGTGAGATTTGCCTACGTGACAACTGATTTCGCAAGCACATGGGGTAACTCGTCGTCGGGTACACCCAAAACTCTGCGACAACTAAACCGCCGGCCCCGCGCCGAAACCGTCTGGGTACCGACGACCGGCAAGGGGCCCGGGGAGGCGGGGAAGGCCACCGTCGATCCGGCGGCATTCATCGCGCTGACCGCGACCCTGATCGGCGGGGCGCGACGGGGACGTCCATCTGGTACGGCGCGGCGCTTCGCGCGGAATGGCGCCGATCACCATTTGCCGAACGCGCACCCATGTCCAGAACAATGCGATCCCGCACGTGCCACCGGACGTGCCGATGGAATCGGCCCCAGCGCCGCCATCGCGCACAGCGTGGTCTTTCACGGTGTGTCGGTCGGCGCGGAGGCCATTGTCGGCAATGGCAGCACCGTCGCCGGATCTGGCCGAACTCGGCGCGGGCAGAATGATCGCCGCACATTCCCCGGTCCCGCCATACGCCAAGATCCCGACGGGCGTCCTCGCCGCGGGTGCCCCGAGGTCAAGAAGTCATCGAAGGCACCCAGGCCGAGGGCTGGATCGAACTCGATCCGGGCTGCTATACCGAACTCGGCCGGCGCCACCGCAAGGGCATCACCGAAGTCCAGCCCTGATATCGGTTCAGGAGCGTGGCTTACGCCGTTCCGGTCGCTTGCCGGCATCGCGATCACGACGCGCTCCGGCGCGGAGCGGACGACCGTTCGGCGGGCCGGAATCGAGCTGCAGCTGGATGAGCTGGCCGCTGATCCTGGTGCGCCGCAACGCTTCCAGCGTCTCCGAGGAAAGGTCGGCGGGCAGTTCGACCAGGCTGTGGTCCGGACGGATGCTGATATGGCCGAAATCGCTACGGCGCAGTCCGCCCTCATTGGCGATGGCACCGACGATCGCGCCGGGCACCACCCGGTGTCGCTTGCCGACGCTGATCCGGTAGGTCACCAATTCGGTTCCGGTGACGCGGTGATGCGATGGACCACGATCCTCGCCCTCGAACCGGCGGGCGGGCCGCTCCCCGCGCGGCATGCGTTCGCGCTGCGGGCGTTCGACCGGCTCCGGTTCGGGCTCCATGAAGAAGTTGTCGCCGTCGTAACTGCTGACCGCCAGCGCCGCCGCGATATCCACCAGCGGAATATTGTGCTCGCTCTCGTAGTCCTCGATGAGCTTGCGGAACAACGCCAGATTCGTCGAGCTGAGGTTCTCGGTGATCGAATCGCCGAACTTGGCGACGCGTTGGGTGTTCACATCATCGACGCTCGGCAGCTGCATCTCGGTCAGCGGATGCCGGGTGGCGCGCTCGATCGACTTGAGCAGATGGCGTTCCCGCGGCGCGACGAACAGCAGCGCCTGACCGCTGCGCCCGGCCCGGCCGGTGCGGCCGATGCGGTGCACATAGGACTCGGTGTCGTGCGGGATGTCGTAGTTGACCACATGCGAGATGCGGTCCACATCGAGTCCGCGGGCGGCGACATCGGTGGCGACCAGAATGTCGAGCGCACCGGACTTCAGCTGGCCGATGGTGCGCTCACGCTGATTCTGCGCGATATCGCCATTGATCGCCGCGGCGGAGAAACCGCGCGAGCGCAGCTTTTCGGCCAGCTCCTCGGTGGCCTGCTTGGTGCGCACGAAGATGATCATCGCCTCGAACGACTCGACCTCGAGGATGCGGGTGAGTGCGTCGAGCTTGCGCTGATGGGAGACCTGCACCCAGCGCTGGGTGATGTTGGTATTGGTCGAGGTCTTCGACTTGACCGTGATCTCGACCGGTTCGCGCAGATATTTCTTGGAGATGCTGCGGATCGCCGAGGGCATGGTCGCGGAGAACAGCGCGACCTGCTTATCGCGCGGGGTGTCGGCGAGGATGCGCTCGACGTCCTCTTGGAAACCCATTTTCAGCATCTCGTCGGCCTCGTCGAGCACCAGATACTGCAGCTGCGACAGGTCGAGCGTGCCCTTCTCCAGATGGTCGATCACCCGGCCCGGCGTACCGACCACGACGTGCGCGCCGCGGCGCAGGCCGGAGAGCTGGACGCCGTAGGCCTGGCCGCCGTAGATCGGCAGCACATGCAGTCCGGGGATGTGGGTGGCGTAGCGGCCGAATGCCTCGGCGACCTGGATGGCGAGCTCGCGTGTCGGGGCCAGCACGAGGGCGCGCGGAAGTTTGCCGGTCGCCTCGATGCCCATGAGGATCGGGATGGCGAATGCCGCGGTTTTGCCGGTGCCGGTCTGGGCCAGCCCGACCACATCGGCACCGTCGAGCAGCGGCGGAATGGTCGCCGCCTGGATGGGCGACGGCGACTCATAGCCCACATCGGCGATTGCTGCGAGGACGCGATCATCGATGCCGAGATCGGCGAAGGTCGGGCCGTCGGTGTCCCTGTCGTTGTCGCCAGGAACACTGTCGACCTGATTGGTACTCATTGACCAGCAGTTTACTGCCTCGCGGTGGCCGCCCCGGCCACCGGGCCAATACGGTGAGACGTATGCAACCCGAAAGCGTGTCCGCACATCACCACCCGGCAGTGTCAAAAGCGGCATACGCGGGGCCTTCGATGGTTACGCAAGCTGCCTCCGCCAGGCCCGTCGCTCCCGCCGGAGCAGCGGTGGCGGTGGCGGCAGTCCAGTTCGCGCCGGGAACCGACCCGGCCGCCAATCTCGAAGCTCTGCGCGAGCACGTTCGCGCCGCATCCGAACGGGGTGCGAAGGTGGTTGTCGCGCCCGAATACTCGATGTTTGCCGTAACCCGGCTCGACGAGCGGATCGTGGCCGTCGCCGAACCGCTGACCGGGCCGTTCGTCACCGGCCTCGGCGAAATCGCGCGCGAATTCGGGGTGTATCTGATCGCTGGAATGGTCGAGCAGGTGGCGCCGGAGGCGGGCCGGATCCGCAATACCCTCGTCGTGCTCGGACCCGACGCGAACCTGGTGACGAAGTATCGCAAGGTGCATCTCTACGACGCGTTCGGACATCGCGAATCCGATGTCGTCGAGGCCGGTGCGATCGAGGCCCCGGCCACCTTCACGGTCGGCGCTGTGACATTCGGCATGCAGACCTGTTTCGATCTGCGCTTTCCGGAAGGCTGCCGCCGCGTCGCGGCGGCCGGAGCGCAGGTGCTGGTGCTGCCCGCGCAGTGGATTCCCGGTCCGGCAAAGGTGGATCAGTGGACGACGCTGTTGCGCGCGCGTGCCATCGAGAACACCGTGTACGTGGCCGCCGCCGATCAATGCGCGCCACGCGGTGCGGGCGCCTCGATGATCATCGATCCGACCGGTGCCGTGCTTGCCGAACTCGGCGACGAACCCGGCGTGCTCACCGCCGATATCGACCTCGAACAGCTCGCCGCGGTCCGCCGTACCAACCCGAGCCTGGCATTGCGGCGATTCGCGATCACCGCTGACGCACCGGAGTAGCGTTAATTCGGATGATCTACTCCGATCGGACAGCGGCCGGTCGCGCGCTGGGTTCGGAACTCGGCCACCTGCGTGCGATGCAACCGCTGGTGCTCGGACTGCCGCGCGGCGGGGTTCCGGTGGCGGCCGCGGTATGCGGGGTCATCGGGGGCGATCTCGACATCTTGTTGGTCCGCAAGCTCGGTGTGCCGTGGCAGCCGGAGTTGGCGATGGGTGCCATCGGCGAGGAAGGTATCCGGGTTTTCAATCAGGATGTGTTGTCGCACACCGGGATAACGCCGCGGCAGCTCGCCGAGATCGAGGAGGTGGAACGCGCCGAACTCGAGCGCCGACGCGAGATGTGGCGTGGTGATGCCAAGCCGATCCCGATCTCCGGCCGCACGACGGTGATCGTGGACGACGGCATGGCGACCGGGGCGACGGTGGCCGTCGCCTGTCGGGTTGCCCAGCTGCACCAACCGACGCGGATCGTGGTCGCGGTGCCGGTGTCGTCCGCGGAGGCGTTGCGCAGGGTAGAAGCCGAGGCGGATGAGGTGGTGTGTCCGTGGGTTCCGCGCTCGCTCGGCGGCGTCGGAATGGCCTATCGCGACTTCCATCAGCTGGAGGATGACGAAGTCACCGCCCTGCTCGCTTGAGATCCAGCGCACCGCGCCGATTGTGGCTGCAGTGCAGCGATCGACAGCACTGTACTGCTCGGCGGTCGGTGGCACACTCTGCAACTGATGACGCGGCACACCACGTTCCGGTTCAGTCTCGATCCCACCATGGTCGAGCAGCAGTTGCTGTTCGCCAGACCTGCCGATGCCGCGCGGTTCGCAGACAACCGGTCGCTTCGCGCGGTGCAAGCGGCGCTTACCGCAGGCAAAGTCCACATCACGTGGGAAAGTGCCGCGGACTGGGTTCGATCTGATCAATGCATTCAACCGCTACTCGGTTAAGAGGCGCTGGACATGCTTTAGCTAAGGTGTTGCCGTCCGTGTCCGGCGAAGACACAGGAGGCCGCGTTTGATCGTGTTCGGTGATCGTGTCGTCTGTTCCGCCGCCGACCTCGTGCGCGCGGCGCATTGTGAATTCGAGTTGCTGCGTGCCCTCGATACCGAACTGGGCACCATCGCGGGCACGGCCGATGGGGTGCCGAATCAGGTGTCGCGCGGCTCATCCGACGATGCGCGCGCACGCAGGCTCGCGGACTTCCGTGATCGGTTCGGCGGTCGCATGGTGGAGATCCATTACGCCGAACACGATCCGGCGGTCGATCCCCAGGGCTACCTCGCCGCGCTGCAAGCCGCCAATGCTGAGACCGTCGCGGCGCTGCGTGCCGGTGCGCATGTAATCCACGGCGGCACCTTCTTCGACGGAAAATTCGTTTGTGCCAGCGATTTCCTGGTGCGAGCCGGGCATCGGGTCCGCTACACCGTGCACGGCACCACGGCGGGTCCACCGGATCGGATCGACGCGGCACTCGAACTCGCCGCCTGCGCCGACGCGTTGGACAGCAGCGGCGCGCTCACCGCTCCCCTGGTCCGGCTGTACCTGAACGAGGGCAGCGAGAGCTTCGCGCTCACCGATCTGCTGCCGGTGTATCTGGCCCGGCGCGGCCGGGTGGAGCGGATTCTGGAAGACAAACTGAGCGAGCTGCTGCCCGTGCAATGGGGCGATCCGCGCTATCTCGCCTGCGGCCACTGCCCGACCTGCACCAGTGCGATCTCGGCGGCGCGTGATCTGCTGCTGGTGGCCGGTATGTCGCGCACGGCGCGGGCCAGGTTGCGCGAGGCCGGGGTGAGCACCATCGACCGGCTGGCGAGCAGCACCGCCACCGTGCCCGGACTGCCGCCGCGCACCTTCGGCGCATTGCGGCGCCAAGCCGAAATCCAGCTGCGCCGCGAGGATTCCGGACAGCCGACCCACACACTCGTCGACGCGATCGCATTGGGTGCGCTGCCGCCACCGTCGCCGGGCGATCTCGCACTCACCATCGAGGAGGGGCCCTCGGGTCGACTGCTCGGTATCGAGGTGGGCGGCAACGGCACGGTCCAGCTGGCCTTTCGTGCCCCCTTCGGCGCGGCTGCGACACCGCACCAGGCGATGGCCGATATCGCCGACGAGGCGGCCGGACAGCGTCGCGCAGTGGACGAGGTACTCGACTTCGTGGCACAACGGCTCCGGATGTATCCGGATATGCGCATGTACCACTACACCTCCGGCGTGCGTTCGGCGCTGCTGCGGTGGACCGGCCGGTACGGGGTCGGTGCGGAGATCGTCGAGGATCTACTGCATGCCGGCGTGCTCGTCGATCTGTATCCGATCGTGCGCAATGCCGTGCTGGTCGGGGAACGCTCCTATCGGCTGAGCCTGCTGCGGCGGCTGCTACCGAATGCGTCGGGCCAGGAACGCGATTGCGTCACCGTGCTGCGGTTGCGCGACTGGCTGTTGGATCGGGTGGCCGAACAACGCGTGGACTCGGATGCGGTACTCCTGGATCAGGCCAGCTCGTGGTGTCTGGTGCCCGGCCCGGAGGAGCCGGATCCGCGACCACCGTCGCGGCCGTCGTCGATCGAGGCAGCACTCGCGGAATATGCGGCGACACAGGGCGAGCCACGGCATCCCGCGGCATTGATGGCGGCGGCACTCGGTTATCACCGGCGCGAACGCCAGCCGCTGTGGTGGGCACATGCCGATCGGCTCAGTCATCCGCTCGACGAATGGGCCGACGCGCCAGGCGTATTGGTCGCCGATTGGGGCACGGTGGATACCAAATGGCATCGCAGCCCACACCAGCCGACCATGCGCAGATACCTCACGCTGACCGGACGGATCGGCATCGGCTGGGGCGGTGCCGATATCGCGGACGGCGTCGCGACCGGCACGGCGCTGACGCCGGGCACCACCGTGTACACCTACTACGATCAGCCGGTTGCCGCCGGGATGATCACCGCCGTCGGTCGGCGCGCGACCGCGACCGCGACCGTGCTCGGCTGCTCGGTGGACGCGAACTTCGACGACACCGTGCGGCTGGAGGAATTGCTGCCGGACGGCTGCGAACCCTACGACGAGCTGCCGACCGCGATCGCACCCGGCCTGCCCGCCTGGGACGAGAATATCGAGACCGCGGTCGAATTCGCCGCCCAGCAGCTGCTGATGGCATTGCCGGAGATCCCGGCGGGCGCGATCTTCGACATCCTCGCCCGCCGACCCCCGCGCCTACGGCGTGCCGAACGGCTACCGGATGTGCACGGTGACCATGCGGCGGCCATCACGGCAGCACTGCGCGATCTCGACGATTCCTATCTCGCGGTGCAGGGGCCGTCGGGCACCGGCAAGACCTCCACCGTCGCCAGGACGATCGAGCGTCTGGTTACCCGGCACAAGTGGCGCGTCGGGATTGTCGCGCAGACGCATTCCGCCGTGGAGAGCCTGCTCGACATGATCGTCGCGATGGGGGTGCTACCGGAACTGGTGGCCAAGAAGGATGTCGAGGCGGTGGCGCCGGAGTGGTCGGTGATCGACGGCACGCGCTATCCGCGGTTCCTGGACAATGCGGTCAACGGCTGCGTAATCGGTGGTGTACCGGCCGATTTCGCCGATGACGCAGTGGTGCCCGGCGACAGTCTCGACCTGCTGGTGATCGCCGATGCGGGCCGCTTCCCGCTGGCCGATACCGCCGCCGTCGCGGTGAGTGCGCGCAACCTGCTGCTGCTCGGCGATCCGGCGCCGTCCGCAGCGCGCAGCGCGCATCCGGAACCGGTCGACGAATCGGTGCTCGGCTGGCTCACCGAGGACCGCCTCACCCTGCCCGCCGACCGCGGCTATTTCCTGGACCGGACCTGGCGGATGCACCCGCGCGTGTGCGATCCGATCTCCCGGCTGTACTACGACAACCGCCTGCGCTCCAACGAAACCGTCACGCTCGCTCGGCAATTGGAGGGCGTCGAACCCGGTGTGGAGACAGTGCTGGTGGCACACAGCGGCGATGCCACCGAATCGGTGGCCGAGGCCCGCGAGGTGGTCCGCCGGGTGCGCGCGCTGCTCGGGGTCTCGTGGACGACCGGTGCGATGACGCGACGGCTGCATCCGCACGACATTCTCGTTGTCGCGCCCTACAGCGCCCAGGTCGGCCTGATCCGAACACTGCTGGCCCGGGCCAAGATCGAGGATGTGCTGGTCGGCACCGCCGAGCGCTTCCGTGGCCGCGAGGCTGCGGTAGTGCTCATGTCGATGACCACCTCCAGCCCCGCCGACGCACCCTACGGTATGCGATTCCTGCTGTCGCGCAGCCTGGTTCAGGCGACGCTGTGCCGGGCCATGTGGAAGGCCGTCATCATTCGATCACCACTGCTCACCGAATATCTGCCGAGTACGCCGGACGATCTGTCGGATCTGGCGACATTCCTCCGACTCGGCTGAATATTTCTTCAGCATTTGGTCGGTTCGTGACCAACATATTCAGTCCGAACCGGTTGGTTCTTTTATCGAAATTCGATCTTGAAAATCGCCATTGCGCTCCCGCGCAATTCGCATTTGGCAGTGGCTCAGCCGAAGCAGTTGCCCTCACCGCGATAAGTGGGCACCGTCGTCCGCGTGCCGTCGCCATCGACCAGGTGGACGTGGCTGAACCGCTCACACAGCTCCCCCGCCTTGGCATGCCGGAACCACACCCGATCACCGATCCGCAGTTCGGCGGCCCCGGATAGGGGCGTCTGCACCTCGCCCGCACCCTCGGTGCCGAGCAGTTTCAAGCCGGTGGGCCACACCGGCTTCGGCACCCGCGACGCCCCGGTGGGACCGGAGGCGATGTAGCCGCTCGCGAAAACCGTTGCGATGGACGAGGTCGGCTTGCGCAGCACCGATGTGGCGAAGAACAGTGCGGGACGTGGGGTGAAGGCACGGTAGTGATCGAAGAGCGTCGGCACATACAGCCCGGAGCCAGCGGTCACCTCGGTGACATCTGGATCGGTGATGCTGACCTCGATCGACCCCGAACCACCGCTGTTGACGATCTCCAACTTGCCGACCACCGAGCGCACCGCGTCCAGAACCAGCCTGCGCCGCTTGCGGATTTCGGCCGCCGAAGCCCGCTTCACCAGACGCACAGCGATACTGGCGTCGGACAGCCCGGCTATCTGCGCCTCGTAGGTCATCACGCCGACCACGTCGAACCCACGCTGCACCGCCTCGCGCGCGAGCGCGGCGGCCTGTTCGGGGGTGCGCACCGGCGAGCGCCGAACACCCAGGTGCAGCGGCCCGATTCGCAGCGAGGCATCCACATCGAGACAGATCCGCGGCCGCACCAGATCGGTGCCGACCGCAGCGCGGATCAGGTCCAGCTGCGCGACATCGTCGACCATCAGCGCAATGGATCGACACAGGGTGTCATCGGTGGCGAGTTCAGCGAGCGCCGCGCGGTCGACGGTCGGATAGCCGAGCAGCACATCCCGCGCGCCGAGGCGGACCAGCCAGATCGCCTCGGCCAACGAGTAGGACATGATGCCCGCGAAGCCGCCGGATGCCGTGAGCCCGGTACCGAGCACCTCTTCGAGCACCGCGCGGCACCGCACCGACTTGCTTGCCACCCGGATGGGCACCCCACCCGAGCGTCGGACCAGGTCAGCCGCGTTGGCACGCAGCGCGGTCAGGTCGAGGGAAGCCAGCGGCGGGTCCAACTCGGCCGTGGCCGCATGCAGTGCGACAATCGGCGACATGTGAGTCACCAGACCCACTCAACCACCAAACTGGTCAAACGTCCAGTATTGCGCGTATCAGACTCGGTATTGCGCCTATCAGGCTTCGACGGCCCGGGTGGTCAGGCTGCTGACCAGGTCGTCGAGCACCACCAGCATCGTTTCGTCATTGCAGTCCGCGAGCCAGCGCAGCACCGCACCCTGCAGCACCGAGACCACATAGGCCGCGATGGCATCCACCGGCTCCAACCACTGCGTGCCCGACCGGTCAGCGCAGAGGTCCAGGAAGCTCGCGACCTCGGAGTCCATCTCTCGGAACAGGGCCGTGGCCGTCGGGTCGGCGACACATTCGGTCTGCGTCTCCCAACGTTCGGCCAACAGCTGCGCGGTCGCCTCGTATCGGCGGGCCTGCCTGGCCGGAGCGGCCTTGACCAGCGGCCAGTACGCGCTCACACCCGCATGCAACAGCACCCGAAGTGCTCGCACTCCGGTGAAATCGAGCGAGGCGGCAGCCTTCTCAACGGCCTCGCAGATGGTCGGCCGCAGCCGAACCACCGCTATTTCTCCACGTACGCTCAACGACGACTCCCTCGAGGAAAGAACTCGCGCACCTTCGGCGGCGCGGCGCGCTGAACACGAAAGGCGGCTCTCACGAATCCCCGCTAGGGAATTTCCTGGATGCCCCGTCCAACATTCATCAATGGTAGAGGGTTTCCGGGGTTTAAGAACGGGTTCAACGGGCATTTCCAGACTAGAAGAATGTTTTGTTACCCAAACGGAATGCCGCTGCGATCGACGGCGTCCGCCGGAATCGCCTCCCTGGGCGTCAGTCTCGCGTCTGCCCCAGCAAGAAGACCATCGACCAGACTACGGCCAAGGCGCCCCAACCTGCTGTGGCGGATCACACACTGACCCCGCAAACCGGACAGCAGACGGTTCCGTGCTCGATCCGCGATCGACATCGTGCCGACACCGAGACGTAGCTAGCCTGGATCGGTGACTCTCTCGCCCTCCGCCGACCAGTTCTATCTGACCGGCACGTTCAACTTCCGCGATCTCGGTGGGCTGCGCACCGTCGACGGCACGCGGATCCGCCCCGGCGTGCTATTGCGTTCGGCCCAACTGAGCGGTCTCGATCTGCCCGGACACGCGATCCTGCGCGAACTCGGCGTCACCGATGTTTTCGACCTGCGCGGACCGCGCGAGATCGAGCACATCGGCCACGATAATCTACCCGCGGGCGTGCGACTGAATGTCACGCCGTTCGACACCCGGATGGCCGAGGCGCCGCCACACGAAGCGCAAACCGACTCCGCGTTCCGGCACATGCTCGAGGTCTACCGCTACTTCCCGGCTCTGCCCGAGGCCAATACGGCGATCATCGCCATCGCCGAGACGATCGCCGACGGCGACGGCGCGGTACTGGTGCACTGCGCGGCGGGTAAGGACCGCACCGGCTGGGCGATCGCGACCCTGCTGCGCGCGGTCGCGGTCGGCGAGGCCGACGTGCTCGCCGACTTCCTGGCCAGCAACGCTGCCGTCCCCGCCCTGCGCGCCATGATGGCGTCGAAACTCACTGCGGGCGAGGGACTTTCCGTCGATATCCTCGGCGTGCACGAGGACTATCTGCGCATCGCGATGGATGCGGTGCACGAAGGTCACGGTGATTTCGAGACCTACCTGACCGCCATCGGATTCACCGCGGACCTGCGCGCGCGGCTGCGCGATCGCCTGCTCGAGTGAGTCACCCCGCCTGCGCCCGTTCGCGTCGGACCAGACCATCGGCATCGATGCTGACCTGATCGCCGGTGTGGAACCAACTTCCGGTGAAGCGGTCGGCGGTGGTTTCGGGATCGTTCCAGTAGCGGTGGGTGACATTCGGTCCGCGACACAGCAACTCGCCGTGTCCGGTCTGCGCCCGGGGCCCCCACAGCGCCAATTCGGTACCGCCGAAGGGGAATCCGAGCACTGGGTCCGCGCCGGGCACGGTATCGGTGTCGTCGTCGACGACCAGGCCGATGCCGCTGGTTTCGGTCGCACCCCAGACCGACCACTGCCGCGCCGCCGGGAACATATCCCGCAGGGTAGCGGCCAGATCCGTGGGTTCGGTGCGGTCGGCGGCACGTTCGCCGCGATGGCCTGCATTGCTGACCCGGAAGATACCCTCGGTACGCAGCCCCTCGGTGCGCAGCGCCGCGAGTTCGGGCAGCAGTCGGGCGAAGATGCGTGGTGTCGCGGAAACCATATCGATCCGTTCGGAGACAATGGTTTCCGCGAGACTGCGACTATCCGGCGCGAGCACAACCGTGCCGCCGACCGCGAAGGTTGGCAGCAGCTGGTCCACACAACCGCTGGCATGCGCCAGCGGTAACAGCACCAGATTGCGCAGCCCATCGGTCGGCAGATCCAGCGCCGCGACGACGGAACGGATCGCCGAGAGCAGATTTTCGTTGGTCAGCTCGACCCCCTTGGGCGCAACGGCGGCACCGGCCGGACAGGACCCGGTGCCGCTGGTGTAGCAGAGCAGCGCCAGATCACCAAGGGCCGCACCGTCATCGATGAAGGCGGCGCCGTCGGGCATTTCGTCGCTACCACCGCCGAGCACGAAATCGGTACTGCTGTCGGCGATCACCCGCTCAGCCACCGCAACGGGCAAACCGTCGTGCACCAGCACTGGGACCGCGCCGCTGAGCAGCGCCCCGAGGAATGCCTGTACCCACCGCGCGCCCGTCGGCATGTGGATGGCGACCCGGTCGCCATAGCCGATGCCACGTTCCTGCAGGCCACCCGCGATGCGGGAGGCGCAGTGCCACAGCTCCCGATAACTCAACCGTGGGCCACCGATCTCCACCACCGCTTCCCTGGTCGAGAAGGCATGCACCTGCAAATCCAATAGTTCGGTCAGCGCCGGAGTGAGGTTGCCGTAGCGCAGCACCCCGTCGGCGCCGCGGGCCAGCGGAGCGCCGCAAGCATGCCGACGGTTGATTGGATATTCGACCAGAAACTGCGACATGGGTCCTCCGCACGCGCCTCGAGCCTGCAGGCTCTTGCGACTATATGACGCGAGTCACATTTTCGCTGGCATAGGCGGTGAACTCGTTAACGCTCGTTCCAGTGCGGGGCTGTGTCCCGGCTGTCACCGGCCGGTGTAGGTCGCCTTCCCCGGTCCGACCTCCAGGAAGCTGCGCACTGCACCACGCAGATCCGCGGTGTCGAACAGCGCGCCGGATACCTCCGGCGTCACCGAATCCGCGTGCGCCACACCGCCGGAGCGCCACGCCTGGATGATCTGCTTGGTCGCGGCATGCGCCCGGGTCGGCCCCTGGGCCAGACGCTTCGTCAATTCCCTTGCGGCGGCGTCGACATCGTCGTGGATGGCGTTGACCACGCCCCATTCGGCCATGGTCGCGGCGTCGTAGAGGTCGGCGGTCATCACGAATTCGCGGGCGCGGCCGGAACCGGCACGCTCGGCCAGTCGCTGCGGACCGCCCATCGACGGCGTCAGACCGACGACCGTCTCCACCAGGCCGAATTTCGCCTTCGGCGCGGCCAGGATGATGTCGCAGGCCAGGGCTATTTCGAAGGCGGCGGTCAGGGTGAGGCCGTGCGCGGCGAAGACCACCGGACACGGCAGCGCCTCCAGCGGGTGGATGATCTGCGCGAACAGGGTGCGCCACAGCTCGGCGCCCCGCTCGACGGCTGCGGGAACGGCAGCCGACGGAGTCGGCGGGGTGGGTGCGACCAGCCCGTCGAAGACGTGCACGTCGACGCCACCGGAGACCAGCTTGCCCTCGGCCCGCAGCAGCAGAGCGCGCGGCGGGTTGGCCGATAGCTCGGCCAGATCCTCGATGAGCGCGTCGAACATCGACTGATCGAAGAGATTCAGCGGCGGTTTGGCCAAGGTGAGGGTCGCGACCTCGGCGCCGCCATCGGTGGTTTCCCGAGTCAGCCTGGTGGCCTTCGTATCACTCATTGGGCAAGACTAGGCTTATCGACCCCGCCGGCTTCGCCGCTGCCAGCCCCCGAGGCGTCGATCTGCCAGACTGAGTGAGTGACCAGGTCGGTATCGGAAAACGGTCCCAACATCGAACTCGGTGGGTTCAAGCGGGATACGAACTACATCACTAACCGCATCACTGCCGACGGCCGCGACGGATATCCGGTCGAGTCGGGCCGCTATCGGCTGGTCGCAGCGCGGGCCTGTCCATGGGCCAACCGCACCCTGATCGTGCGCAGGCTGCTGGGACTGGAAGACGTCATCTCGCTCGGGTTGTGCGGGCCGACGCACAACAGTCTCAGCTGGACCTTCGATCTGGATCCGGGTGGGGTGGATCCGGTGCTCGGCATCCCCCGGTTGCGGGACGCGTACCTTGCGCGCTTCCCGGACTATTCGCGCGGCATCACCGTCCCCGCGGTCGTGGACGTCCCCACCAGGCAGGTGGTGACCAACGACTACGCGCAGATCACGCTCGACTTCGCCACCGAATGGACCGCATTCCATCGCCCCGGCGCGCCGCAGCTGTATCCGCGCGAGCTGCGGGCCGAGATCGACGAGGTGAACCTGGCCGTTTTCCGGGATGTCAACAACGGCGTCTACCAGTGTGGATTCGCCGGAACGCAGGACGCGTACGAGGCGGCCTACGATCGGCTCTTCGCCCGGTTGGACCGGCTGTCCAAACGCCTCACCACCCAGCGCTACCTGGTGGGCGACACTATTACCGAGGCCGATGTGCGGCTGTTCACCACGCTGGTCCGCTTCGATCCGGTCTATCACGGCCATTTCAAGACCAACCGCTGCAAACTGACCGAAATGCCGGTGCTCTGGGCCTATGCGCGCGACCTCTACCAGACACCCGGATTCGGCGACACCATCGATTTCGACCAGATCAAAGCGCACTACTACCTGGTGCACACCGATATCAACCCGACGCAGATCGTGCCCAAGGGTCCGGAGCTGACCGACTGGCTGACCCCGCACGGCCGAGAAGCGCTGGGTGGCAGACCATTCGGCGACGGCACTGCGCCGCCACCGCCGCCGCTCACAGAACGGGTTCCCGCGCTGCGCGAACCAGCGTGATCCAACCGACACGCCGGGAACCCGGCCGACCGGGTACATCGTTGTCATGACGAGTTGATGGCGGTCGGTGCAATAAGGTCGTTGCGTACGGGCGGAAGAGGAGGATATCGCCGTGTTCAAAGGCACGTTCGAGAAGACGGTGGTCCAGCTACTCGATTCCGGGTCCCGCCTGCAGGCGCCCGCGGTCGCCAAGTATGTGGACCGGTTGCGGCGTTCGCATCCGTCGGAGAGTCCCGCGCAAATCATCGAGCGGCTGGAGAACCAGTACCTGCTCGCGGTCACCGGCAGCGGCGGTGCGATCGGCGCGGCGGCCGCGGTTCCCGGAGTCGGCACCATCGCGGCACTTGCGGCGGTCAGTGCCGAGACCACCTTCTTCATGGAGGCGTCCGCGGTATTCACGCTGGCCGTCGCGGCCGTGCACGGTATCTCCCCCGAGGACAAGGAGATGCGGCGGGCGCTGGTGCTCGCGGTCGTACTCGGGGAGAGCGGGATGGAGATCGTCGAGAAGACGGTCGGTCATTCGGCGAAGAACTGGGGCACGCTGTTCGCCAATAAGATTCCGGGCCTGGCGAGCATGAACGATTCGCTGGTCAAGCGATTCATCGTCCGCTTCATCACCAAGCGGGCCGCATTGATGGCCGGCAAGGTGGTGCCCGCCGGTATCGGCGCGGTGATCGGCGGCGTCGGCAACCGGGCGCTGGGTAAGACCACGATCAGCAACGCGCGCGGGGCATTCGGCCCCGCGCCGGTGACCTGGCCCGCCGATCGGCAGCTCATCATCGACGCCGATCCACTGCCCGCCTTGGATCCGGTCAAGCCGCAACTCCCGACCACGCCGCGATGAGCTCGAGCCGACCGCTCGCCTTCTCCGTTCGCGGCCTGACCAAGCGTTACAACCTGGTCACCGCGGTCGAAAACGTGAGCTTCACCGTGCCGTCCGGGACCACCGCCGCCCTGGTGGGTCCGGCGGGCGCGGGTAAGACGACGATTCTGCGCATCCTGCTCGGTCTGCTCCAACCGACCTCCGGAACCGCCGCGCTCGGCGGGCCGGACTCGCGGCGCAGCGGCGGATCCGCGGTTGTCGTCGGCGGCATGTTGCAGCCGCGTGGACTGCATCCGGCGCGTAGCGCACGTGATCATCTGCTGGTCTATGCGGCGGCCGTGGGTGTCGAGGACGCACGGGTCGACGACGTGATCCAGGTGGTCGGCCTCGGTGCATCGGCGAAGACGCGGGCGAGCGAGCTCTCGGCGGGAGCGCAGACCCGGCTGGCCCTGGCGACCGCGCTGCTCGGCGACCCGCAGCTGCTGATTCTCGACGAGCCCCTGGCCGGTCTCGACGCGGCCGAACGCGCCTGGCTGGTGGACTTCCTGCGCCGGCACGCACGCCGCGGTGGCTCGGCCCTGTTGTCCAGCGAAAGCCTGGCGAATGTGATTCCGATGGCCGACAACATCATTGTCGTCAGCGCGGGTTCGGTGGTGTATCAGGGCACGCCCGCCCGACTTCGGCGCGGCCACCCCGATCGTCTGGTCGTCGCCGCATCGACGCCGATCGCACTCGCGACCATGTTGGCCGCACAGGGCTTCACCGATGCGGTAATCCGTCCCGACGGTCGCCTGGCCATTGCCGAGGCAACCGAAACGCAGATCCACGCGGCGGCGACGGCGGCCGGTGTGCGTGTGGACGATATCGCCGTCGACCAGATCCACCCCGACCGCGTGCTCGCGTCATTGGTCAAACCGGCCCGCCCGCCCCGGCCCGCCCCCTACACCGGGATCGCACCGCAGCAACCGACTCCCCACGGGATTTCACGATGATCGCCGTTCTACCGCCGGACCTCGTTCCGGCCGTCAACTCCGAGGTCCGCAAGGTCAGCACGCTGCGCGCCAGCCGAATCCTCGCCGTCCTGCTCCCCGCGATCGCCCTCGTCGCGAGCGCGGTGACCGCACTGCTCGCCGGACCCGCCGATCCGAAGTCCGATCCGGCCACGGGCACGGCAACCATCGGGCTGTATATCGGTCTCGCCGCCGCGATCATGGTCGCCGGTGCCTTCGGCGCATTCGGTGCGGGTGCCGAATACCGTTACGCCACAATGTCATCCACCGCACTGTTCACCCGAGATCGGGACCGGCTCGCCGCCGCGAAATTCCTGGTCACCGCGGGTTTCGCGCTGGCAGCAACCGCCATTGTCGAACTCATCGCCTTCGCCTGCCTGCTCGGTTTCGGCCGCGGCAAATTCGACTTCGGACTGCACTTACTGGCCGTTCTCGGCGGCGGCCTCCTCGCCGCGGTGTGCTGGTCCCTGATCGGCGCCGGTCTGGGATTGCTGCTGCGCACGTCCACCACGGCGGTCGTTGCGATGTTCGGCTGGCTGGTGATCATCGAACCCTTGATCTGGGTTGTGGCCAAGGCGATCGGTCTGGCCGGGGTGGTCACCGTGCTCCCCGGATCCGCCACCGTCAGCACCGTCGCCGTCGGTTCCTTCAAGGACAGCGACTTCCTGGCCCCCACGCCCGCCGCCCTGGTTGTCCTCATCCTCTGGACCATCGCCGCCGCGGGTGGGGCCTGGTGGATGCTGCGCACCCGCGACATCTGATCCGACCCCGGCCGCGGGGAGCCAAGAGGCCACCGCCACCTCGATCCGGAGACCGAGGCATCGGTGCTGGTAGCAAGCCGATCTCTGGCGCGCGGCCGGACCACCGTCATGGGGGGCGCACCGACTTGGCACCGCCGCGCGAGCCGATCGAATTGCCGTCGTGGCACGCGAACGCATCGCCGAAATCGGCCCGCGCGACACCCTGCAGGCAGCCGATGGTCACTATGCCCAGCTCTGGGCGGCGGCCAGCGAACCGGGGGGAATATTCTCGGGTGAGGACGGGTCGTCATCTTTGGGATCGTGGTTGTCCGGTGGTCAGTCGGTCCGCTGATTTGCTGCTGGGCCTATCCTCAGAGGGGGCGCATCGGCGCGCATCCGCTGATCCCCGTGCCGGGCACGTCACAAACGTCGCAGCGCGAAGAACGAAATGAGGCGAACACCTGCTGTGAGCAGCTCAACTTCCCAGTTCGGACAGAACCAGTGGCTAGTCGATGAGATGTATCAAAAGTACAAACAGGATCCATCTTCCGTCGATGAAAGTTGGCACGAGTTCCTCGCCGATTACACGCCCGAAGTCACAGGTGATTCCGGTAACAGCGCCGCGCCCGCGGCCGCTCCCGCGCAGGTGGCCAACCCGGCTCCGGCCCCCGCGCCGGTGAACGCGGCCCCGGCCGCTGCGGCCCCCGCCCCGGTGAACGCGGCCCCCGCAGCGGCGGCGCCCGCGCCCGCCGCGCCCAAGCCTCCCGCGCCCGTCAAGCCCGCCACCCGCGCCCCGCAGACGACTCCTGCGCCGGCCTCGAATGCCGCGCCCACCTCCGGCGCGCCGAAGCCCGCAGATACCGCGACCGACGAGGCGAAGGTCCTGCGCGGCCCGGCCGCGGCCGTGGCCAAGAACATGTCCGCGTCGCTGGCCGTCCCGACCGCGACCAGCGTGCGCGCCATTCCGGCGAAGCTGATGATCGATAACCGCCTGGTCATCAACAACCATCTCGCCCGCACCCGCGGCGGCAAGATCTCCTTCACCCACCTGCTCGGCTACGCGATCGTGCAGGCGGTCAAGGCGTTCCCGAATCTGAACCGACACTTCGCCGAGATCGACGGCAAGCCCAACGCGATCACCCCCGCGCACACCAACCTCGGTCTGGCCATCGACCTGCAGGGTAAGGACGGCAACCGCTCGCTGGCCGTCGCGGCCATCAAGGGCTGCGAGACCATGACCTTCGGGCAGTTCCACACCGCCTACGAGGACGTCGTGCGCCGCGCCCGCGACGGCAAGCTCGGCATCGACGACATGACCGGCGTCACCATCTCGCTCACCAACCCGGGCACCATCGGCACCGTGCACTCGGTGCCGCGGCTGATGCCGGGCCAGGGTGCGATCATCGGCGCCGGCGCGATGGAGTATCCCGCCGAATTCCAGGGCATGAGCGACGAGCGCATCAACGAACTCGGCGTCGGCAAGCTGATGACCCTGACCTCGACCTACGACCACCGCATCATCCAGGGCGCGGAGTCCGGCGACTTCCTGCGGACCATCCACAACCTGCTGATCAGCGACGAGTTCTACGACGAGATCTTCCATGGCCTCGGCGTGCCCTACGAGCCGGTGCGCTGGCGCAAGGACGTCAAGGAACGCGGCGTCGACAAGAGCACTCGGGTGCTCGAGATGATCGCCGCCTACCGCAACCGCGGCCACCTGATGGCGGACACCGATCCGCTGCGGCTGGTCAAGGACAAGTTCCGCAGCCACCCGGACCTCGATGTCACCCAGCACGGCCTCACCCTCTGGGACCTGGACCGCACCTTCGATGTCGCGGGCTTCCACGGCCAGGAGCGGATGAAGCTGCGCGATGTGCTCTCGGTGCTGCGCGACGCCTACTGCCGCCACGTCGGTGTGGAGTACACCCACATCCTGGAAACCGAGCAGCTGCAGTGGATTCAGGATCGGGTCGAGCAGAAGCACGTCAAGCCGACTGTCGCACAGCAGAAGTACATTCTGAACCGGTTGAATGCGGCCGAGGCATTCGAAACCTTCCTGCAGACCAAATACGTCGGGCAGAAGCGCTTCTCGCTCGAGGGCGCCGAGGCCGTCATACCGATGATGGATGCCGTGATCGACCAGTCCGCCGAGCATTCGCTCGACGAGGTCGTCATCGGTATGCCGCACCGCGGTCGCCTCAATGTGCTCGCCAATATCGTCGGCAAGCCGTACTCGAAGATCTTCACCGAGTTCGAGGGCAATATGAACCCGGCGGCCACCCACGGCTCCGGCGACGTGAAGTACCACCTCGGCGCGCGCGGTACCTACCTGCAGATGTTCGGCGACAACGAGATCGAGGTCTCGCTCACCGCCAACCCCTCGCACCTGGAGGCGGTCGACCCGGTGCTCGAGGGTCTGGTACGCGCAAAGCAAGACCTTTTGGACAAGGGTGACGGGCCGGAGGGCTTCTCCGTCATGCCGCTGATGCTGCACGGTGACGCCGCGTTCGCGGGTCAGGGTGTGGTCGCGGAAACACTGAACCTGTCGGGGCTGCGCGGTTACCGCGTCGGCGGCACCATCCACATCGTGGTGAACAACCAGATCGGCTTCACCACCGCACCGGAGAACAGCCGCTCCACCGAATACTCCACCGACATCGCGAAATTCATCGGCGCGCCGATCTTCCACGTGAACGGTGACGACCCGGAGGCCTGCGACTGGGTGGCGCGTCTGGCGGTGGACTTCCGCCAGAAGTTCCGCAAGGACGTCGTGATCGACATGATCTGCTACCGGCGTCGCGGCCACAACGAGGGCGACGACCCGTCGATGACCCAGCCGTACATGTACGACGTCATCGACACCAAGCGCTCGGTGCGCAAGGCCTACACCGAGAGCCTGATCGGTCGTGGCGATATCTCGCTCAAAGAGGCCGAGGACGCGCTGCGTGACTACCAGGGCCAGCTGGAGCGGGTCTTCAATGAGGTTCGCGAGCTGGAGAAGTACGTCCCGGAGCCGAGCGAATCGGTCGAGGACGACCAGCAGGTGCCGACCACCATTCTGACCGCCGTCGACAAGACGGTGCTGCAGCGCATCGGTGACGCCTTCCTCAATGTGCCGGACGGCTTCAATGTGCACCCGCGCGTCAAGCCGGTGCTGGAGAAGCGGCGCGAAATGGCCTACGAGGGCAAGGTCGACTGGGCCTTCGCCGAACTGCTCGCCTTCGGCACGCTGATCGACGAGGGTCGCGCGGTGCGTCTGACCGGTCAGGACTCGCGTCGCGGCACCTTCACCCAGCGCCATTCGGTAATCATCGACCGCAAGACGGCCGAGGAGTACACCCCGCTGCACAACATCGGCAGTGCCAACCCGGGGTGGTTCGCGGTGCATGATTCGGCGCTGAGCGAATACGCCGCGGTCGGCTTCGAATACGGCTACTCGCTGGGCAACCCGGACGCACTTGTCCTGTGGGAGGCGCAGTTCGGTGACTTCGTGAACGGCGCGCAGTCCATCATCGACGAGTTCATCTCCTCCGGTGAGGCCAAGTGGGGTCAGCTGTCGGAGGTCGTGCTGCTGCTGCCGCACGGTCACGAGGGTCAGGGCCCGGACCACACCTCCGGTCGCATCGAGCGCTTCCTGCAGCTGTGTGCCGAGGGCTCGATGACGGTCGCCGTGCCGTCCACCCCGGCGAACTACTTCCACCTGCTGCGCCGTCACGCTCTCGACGGCATCCGCCGGCCGCTGATCGTCTTCACCCCGAAGTCGATGCTGCGCAATAAGGCCGTGGTCTCGGACCTGAAGGACTTCACCGAATCGAAGTTCCGCTCGGTCTTCGACGAGCCCACCTACGAACAGGGCGTCGGCGACCGCAACAAGGTCAAGCGCGTCCTGCTCACCAGCGGCAAGCTCTACTACGAGCTGGTCGCCGAAAAGTCCAAGCAGAAGCGCGAAGACGTCGCCATCGTTCGCATCGAGCAGCTCTATCCGCTGCCCAAGTTCCGTCTCAACGAGGCACTGGCGGGTTACCCGAATGCGACCGATATCGCCTGGGTCCAGGAAGAACCGGCCAACCAGGGCGCCTGGCCGTTCTTCGGCCTGAACCTCCCGGAACTCCTCCCGGAGCGCTTCACAAAGCTGCGCCGCATCTCCCGCCGCGCCATGTCCGCTCCGTCTTCGGGCTCGTCCAAGGTCCACGCCGTGGAGCAGGCCGAAATCGTCGCCGAGGCCTTCGAGCCGACCGCGTAGCTTTCGCATCGACCAGCGCCGGGCCGAATCCACTCTCTCCCAGAGTGATTCGGTCCGGCGTTGTTCTTACCCGGCTTCGGTCAGCCGCCTCCGCCCATGGCGAGTAGCGTCCGATACGCCGCCGCCGTACACAACGACACCGACTTCCGCACCATCCATAGAGCAGTACTCGAACTCCAGCAGATCCGAATCAAACCGGAGTAGCAACCACGCGGCGGCTAACCGCGAAGCGCGACGGCCAGTGCGGGATTCAGTGCAAGAGCCAGGGCGAGTAGAGATTCGACCAAAAGGTCGACCAACTGTTCGCGGGTGATGACTTCGTGGTGGAGCCAGGTGAGGGTGGTTTCCTCGACGAAGGCGATCCAGCCGCGCATGGCGAGGAGGAGGCGGGGGCGGTCGGTGACCGGAATATCGACGGGCACTTCGGTCAGGATGATGTCGATGATGGCGTTGCGGGTCTGGTCGACCAGCGGGAGTACCGCGGCACTCACACTGGCCGGGCCACGCAGCAGCGATACGTACGAATTGCGGTTCTCGGCGACGTACTCGATATACCGCTCGATCGAATCGCGCAGCATCTCGAAGACACCGAGCGAGCGGTCGGGCGCGATTCGGTCGAGTAGTTCGGCATTGGCGTGGCGGACGATCGCCAGTTGGAAGTCCTGTTTGGTCGGGAAGTAGTGGAAGAGCAGGCCGCGGGAGATCCCCGCCTCCTCCGCGATTTCGGTGATCGAGATGTCTTCGACGGCGCGGTCACCGAGCATCTTGGCGCCCAGGGTGATCAGTTGTCGACGGCGTTCTTCCGGGCTGAGCCGGGTGCGCTTGACCGTTTCTGCGGTGCCTCGACTACTCACGCGACCATCCTACTGAACGCTGGTCAATACTGTTGACTCATGCTCAGTAGCGCCGTAGTCTGCGTTATATGAGTCGCAAGGTTACAGACAAAGCTGTCGGCAACCGGCCAGCCCGCCACGTCAAGACCATCATCATCGGCAGCGGTTTCGCTGGTCTGGGCCTGGCGATCCGGTTGAGCAAGCAGGGCCGCAACGATTACCTCGTATTGGAACGCGGCAGCGATGTCGGTGGGACCTGGCGCGACAACACCTACCCGGGCGCGGCCTGCGATGTGCCGTCGCATCTGTACTCGTACTCGTTCGCGCTGAACCCGAACTGGTCGCGCTCGTTCTCGAAGCAGGGCGAGATCCAGCGGTACATCCAGGGCGTCGCGCGTGCGTACAACGTGCTCGACAAGCACCTGTTCAACTGCGATGTGACCGCGGCTCGCTGGAACAGCGCCACCAACCTGTGGCATATCGAATCGACCCAGGGCAGCTTCACCGCCAACACCGTGGTCTCCGCGGTCGGCGCGCTCTGCGAACCCGCACTCCCGGATATCAAGGGCATCAACGGTTTCGAAGGCCAGATCTTCCACTCCGCCCGCTGGAACCACGACGCCGATCTAGCCGGCAAGCGCGTCGCCATCATCGGCACCGGCGCCTCGGCCATCCAGATCGTGCCGTCCATCGCCCCGCAGGTCGCCCACCTGGACGTCTACCAGCGCACCGCGCCCTGGCTCCTGCCCCGCATGGACCGCCCGTACACCCTGCCGGAGCGCCTCGCCTTCCGGCACATCCCGGGCTTGCAGCGGCTATCCCGCGCGGCCATCTATGCCGCCCGCGAAACCCAGGTCGTCGGCCTCGCCAAGGTGCCGGCACTGATGCAAGCCTTCGAACTGATCGCCAAGGCCAAGCTGCAGTTGGAGATCCGCGATCCGGAGCTGCGCGCGAAGGTCACCCCGAACTTCCGGATCGGCTGCAAGCGCATGCTGATCTCCAACGACTATTATCCAGCGCTGAGCCGCCCCAATGTGGACGTGGTCAGCGACGGGATTGCCGAGGTGCGCGCGAATTCCATCGTCACCAAGGACGGCACCGAGCGCGAAATCGACGCACTCATCGTCGCGACCGGCTTCCATGTCACGGATTCACCGACCTACAACGCCATCTCGGGCAAGGACGGTCGCACGCTGGCAGAGGTATTCGACGAGATCGGCCAGCAGGGCTACAAGGGTTCGGCTGTCGCCAGCTTCCCCAATATGTTCTTCCTGCTCGGCCCGAATGTCGGCCTCGGCCACACCTCGATGGTGTACATGATCGAATCGCAGATCAACTACATTGCCGACGCCCTGGCCACCATCGATCGCCTCGGCCTGCGCACGATCGAGGTGAGGCGCGCCATCCAGGACGCCTACAACAAGGACCTGCAGGCCAAACTGGTGAAGAGCGTGTGGAATACCGGCGGCTGCGCCAGCTGGTACCTGGACAAGCATGGCAACAACACCACGCTGTGGCCGGACTTCACTTTCGAATTCCGCAGGCTGACCAAGAATTTCGATGTCTCCGCCTATGCGACGACGGCCGTCGACACCTCCCGAAACGATCTGAAAGTGGTGGCACAGTGAATGCAGCATCGCGAAGCGATTCCGTGCGGGGTGGCGGTCGGGCGACGGGTGGGCGCAATGACGCTTACTTCAAAGGCAAAGTCTGTGTGATCACCGGGGCGGGTTCCGGCATCGGCCGCGCCCTTGCGGAAAATCTGGCCGGACGCGGCGCCGAACTCGCGCTCTCCGACATCGATACCGACGGGCTGGCCGAGACGGTCCGACGCTGCGAGGCGTACGGGGCCAAGATCAAATCCGACCGGTTGAATGTGGCCGAGCGCGAAGCGGTGCTGCTGTACGCCGACGCAGTGAAAGCGCACTTCGGCAGGGTGCACCAGATCTACAACAACGCGGGCATCGCCTACCACGGCGACGTGATCCGCTCGGAGTTCAAGGACATCGAGCGCATCATGGACGTAGACTTCTGGGGTGTCGTCAATGGCACCAAGGCCTTCCTGCCGCTGCTGATCGAATCCGGCGAGGGCCACGTCGTCAATGTCTCCAGCCTGTTCGGCCTCATCGCGGTGCCCGGCCAGAGCGCTTATAACGCAGCCAAATTCGCGGTGCGCGGATTCACCGAAGCGCTGCGCCAGGAGATGCTGGTCGGCAAGCATCCGGTCAAGGTCACGTGCGTGCATCCCGGCGGTATCAAGACCGCGGTCGCCCGCAATGCCACCTACGCCGATGGCATCGACAGCCACAGTGCCGCATCGCTGTTCGACAAGAAGCTGGCCATTCACACGCCGGAAATGGCCGCGCAGACCATTACCGAGGGTGTCCGCAAGGGACACGGCCGCGTGCTGATCGGCTGGGAGGCCAAACTGCTCGACCTGTTCGTCCGGGTCACCGCCTCCGGCTACCAGCGCATCGCCGCCGCGGTGAACGGTGGCATCCTGCCCTGAACCGCGCTGCCCAAGCGCGGGAATCGAGGAAAACCCATGCGTGACATCAATATTCCGCTACCCATTGCGCGGACGCTGCTGAGCCCGATCTTCCGGGTCACGCTGAACGCGCGGTTGCCCTGGCAGGTGCAGCGGGTGCTGCTCGATATCGGTTCGCGCGCACAGTTCCTGCCATCGGGCACGATCGTGCACCCGCTCCGGCTCGGCGGCCGACCCGCCGAACGGATCACCGCGCGCTCGGCCGGGCCGAACCTGAACGCCGGCGCCGTGCTTTACCTACACGGCGGCGGCTATGCGGTCGGATCACTTGCGACACACCGCTCGCTGGCCGCCCGGCTGGCTCACGAAACCGGCTGCGCCGTCTATGTTCTCGACTACCGACTGGCACCGGAGCACCCGTACCCGGCCGGACTGGAGGACGCCGAATCGGCCTTCCTGGAGTTGACCGGAAGTATCGGCTACCGCCCCGAACAGATTGCGCTGTCTGGTGATTCGGCGGGCGGCGGACTATCGCTCGCCACCGCACAGCGGCTCATCGCCGAACACGGGTACACCCCGGCCGCGCTCGGCCTGATCGCGCCGTGGGTGGATCCGAATCAGGTCCCGGACAAGTTCCGAGATCTGGTGATCAACCGACCGTGGTCGCGCGCATGCGCCGCGGCCTATCTCGGTACCGGGGACGGCACGGATACCGGCTACGCACCGCTGCACGGCGAACTGCGGGGTTTGCCGCCGACATATGTACAGGTCGATGTCAGCGAGTTGCTGCATACGCAATGTGCCGATCTCGTTACGGCACTGCGGGCAGCGGGCGTTCATACCTGGCTCGCTGAGAGCAAGGGGCTATGGCATGTCGCGCAACTGCAGGCCGCACTCGTCGGTCCCGCAGCGGCGGCGCTGACCGAACTGGCCGTTTTCCTGCGAGAAGCGGTCCAACCGGTCGCAATGCGCGACCTAGGATAGGGCTGCGAGCAGGCCGAGCTGACGTCCCGGTCACAGGTGTCGTAGATTACTGGCGAGTAAACCCACGTGGAAGGGCACTGATGCGAGAGTTCGAAGTCCCAGCTTCCTACACCATCCCGGAAGACGCGAACAATTCCGATAACGTCTTCCGGCACGCCGAGCAGTCACCCGGCGCAGTGCTGTTCAACGTCACCAATGGTGCCGGTTGGCGGGAAATCAAGGCCGCGGAATTCGCGAGAGCGGTCACCGATGTGGCCAAGGGCCTCATCGCCTCCGGTCTCGAACTCGGCGATCGCGTCGCCATCATGGCCCCGACCCGCTACGAGTGGGTGCTACTCGACTTCGCCGTCTGGGCCGCCGGTGGCTGCACTGTCGCCATCTACGACAGCTCGGCCGCCGAGCAGGCCAAGTGGATTCTGCAGGACTCCGCCACCAAGCTGCTGGTGGTCGACAGCGATAGGCACCGCAAGGTCATCGATGAGATCGAGGCGGGTACGCTGCCGGATCTCGAGGAGACCCTGCAGATCGACAAGGGCGCCGTCGACGACCTGATCGCGCGCGGCGCCGACCTCGACGATGAGATCGTGCACGCGCGCCGTGCCGAGGTCAATGCCAAGTCCCCGGCCACCCTGATCTATACCTCGGGCACCACTGGCCGCCCCAAGGGCGTCATGCTCTCGCATTCGAATCTGTACGCGGAGTCGAAGTCCGACCGGATCGCGCTGAACAGGTACGTTGCCGAGGGCAAGAAGACGCTGATGTTCCTGCCGCTGGCGCACGTCTTCGCGCGTGCCGTCACGCTGGCCGCATTCGACGCCAAGGTGATCGTCGCGTTCACTGCCGACTGGTCCACCCTGGTCGAACAGTTCGGCAGCTACCGCCCGCACTTCATCCTCGCGGTGCCTCGCGTCTTCGAGAAGGTGTTCAACAGCGCCAAGCAGAAGGCACACGACGGTGGCAAGGGCAAGATCTTCGACGCGGCCGCCGGGACCGCCATCGCCTACAGCCAGGCCCTCGACAACGGTGGGCCCGGCCTGGTGCTCACGCTCAAGCACACGCTGTTCGACAAGCTCGTCTACAGCAAGCTGCGGGTCGCGCTCGGCGGTCAGTGTGAGGCCGCGGTCTCCGGCGGCGGACCGCTCGGCGCGCGCCTCGGCCACTTCTTTCGCGGCGTCGGCGTCACCATCTACGAGGGCTACGGCCTCACCGAGACCACCGCGGCCATCACCGTGAACACCCCCGGCAATATTCGGGTCGGCACCGTCGGCAAGCCGATCGAGGGCCATGCGGTGAAGATCGCCGAAGACGGCGAACTGCTGCTGCGCGGATCGGTTGTCTTCAATGGTTACTGGGGTAATGCCGAGGCCACCGAGGATGCGTTCACGGACGGCTGGTTCAAGTCCGGCGACCTGGGCGCCATCGACGGCGACGGGTACGTCACCATCACCGGGCGCAAGAAGGAAATCATCGTCACCGCGGGCGGTAAAAACGTCTCCCCGGGACTGATGGAGGATTCGCTGCGGGCCCATCCGCTGATCAGCCAGGTCATGGTGGTCGGCGACGGTCAGCCCTTCGTCGGTGCGCTGATCACCCTCGATCCGGAAGCGCTGCCGGGCTGGAAGGAACGCAATAATCTGCCCGTCGAGACCCCGATCGAGCAGGTGATCGAGAATCCGGCGCTGGTCGCGGAGATCAACGCCGCGGTCGCCGAGACCAATAAGAAGGTCTCGCATGCCGAGGCGATCAAGAAGATCCGCATCCTGCCCGTCGACTGGACGCAGGAGACCGGTGAGCTGACGCCGAAGATGTCGCTGAAGCGGGCCGTGGTGATGAAGCAGTACGCGTCCGAGGTCGAGAAGATCTACAGCTGACGCTGGTTGTGCGAGGCGCCGTCCGCGGATTGCGGGCGGCGCCTTTGTGTTTCACAGATAGCGCTCACTGCCGCACGCTGCGAGCGTCCCGGAAATCGGCGATCAGCGGTGCGATCTCGGTCAGATGCGTCTCCCGAGCGAAGTGGCCTGGATCGAAGACGTGCAGCTCGGCGTCGGGCAGATCGGCGAGGTAGGGCATGCGCAGCCAATGCTGCCATTGCGCGGCCGATGACTGTCCTGCTGTTCCTGCGCCTGCATCCGCGCCGTCGCTGGTGCGCATCGGAACGATGCGGTAACCGGGTTCGCGTCGCGCGGTACTACCAGCGGCACAAGTCCGCGGACTGATGCTTACGTCACCGATTGGTCATACTTCCCGACCGCGCCCGGCAGTAGGCTCGGACCATGGCTGAACTGCGCTTTCGGGTGGCGGCGGGGATTGTCTCGGCTGGTCTGGCACTCGGGGTGGCCGAACTCGTCGCCGCCGTCACCGGCCCCGACAGCGCACCCACGAACGCCCTCGGCTCGACCGTCATCGACCACACCCCGGACGGCCTGCGCGAATGGGTCATCCAAACCTTCGGCACCAATGACAAGACCTTGTTATTCGCCTGCATGGCACTCATGGCCGTACTGGTCGCCGGATTCATCGGAGCCATCGAACGAAAAGAGCAGCCCCGAGGATCCTGGCTCTTTGCCGCCCTCGGCCTGCTCACTGTTGCCATCACCATCGGCCGTACCGGATTCTCCGCCGCCTGGCCCACCATAATCGGCGTCGCCGCAGGCATTTACGCCCTCCGCACCCTGACCAACCGCATCGACGAAGCGGCGGCCGTCGCGCATGCCCCTACCCGAGTGGGCGCTAGACCGGAAGCCGCACCCAGCAGCGACACAATGAGCCGGCCGCAAACCCCGGCCCCGAGTTCGGCCCAGCCCGCAACGCCGAAAACCGCTGCTACTGAAGCTGACTCAGCCAGTTCGAGGGCTCCGACCACACCCGGGACGACCAGACCTGCGACCCAGGAACCTATGGTTGATGCGGCCGGATCTGTTGCCGGGCCGCAGCGGCGACAGGTGTTGTGGGGCATCGTGATAACGGGTGGGTTGGGGTTGCTCAGCGGGGTGGGTGGGCGGCTCATCGGGGCACAGCGGCGGGATGTTTCCGGTGAGCGGGCCGCGATTCAGTTGCCGGAGCCGAGTGGGCCAGCGGTTTCGCTCGCACCGGATGCGGATTTGAAGCTGCCGGGGCTGACGCCGTATCTGACGTCCAACAGCGACTTCTATCGGATCGATACCGCACTGATCGTGCCGCAGGTATCCGTTGACGATTGGTCCTTACGGATCCACGGGATGGTGGATCGCGAAATCCAGCTCAGCTGGGGCGATCTCGCCAAGCGCACACCGGTCGAAACCTTGGTGACGCTGGCGTGTGTATCGAATCCGGTCGGCGGCGATCTGATCGGCAACGCGAGCTGGCGCGGCTACCGCCTGGATGAACTACTCGCCGAGGCCGGACCGCATCCGGACGCCGATATGGTCCTGTCGCACAGCATCGACGGTTTCACCGCGGGCAGCCCGCTGGCCGTACTCACCGATGGCCGCGATGCGCTGCTCGCCGTCGGCATGAACGGCGAGCCCCTCCCGGTCGTACACGGCTATCCGGCCCGACTGGTCGTCCCCGGCCTCTACGGATACGTCTCCGCCACCAAATGGGTGACCGAACTGGAGATCACCCGCTTCGATCGCGCTACCGCCTACTGGACCCGCCGCGGCTGGTCCGCCTACGGCCCTATCAAAACCGGCGCTCGCATCGACACCCCGCGCGCCCGCGCCAAACTGCAACCAGGCAGCACCGCGATCGCCGGCGTCGCCTGGGCCCAACATCGCGGCATCCGAGCCGTAGAAGTCCAGATCGACGACGGCCCATGGCAACCCGCCCGGCTGTCCACCGAACAATCCATCGACACCTGGCGCCAATGGGTCTACAACTGGAACGCCACCCCCGGCCCGCACACCATCCGGGCCCGCGCCACCGACGGCACCGGCGAAACCCAAACCGAAGCCCGCGCCCCCGTAGTCCCCGACGGCGCCACCGGATACCCCACCACTACAGTCACCGTCGGCTGAGCGAACGACAGGATCGGACCAGGTAATCGGCGTTGTTCCCGCGACCTGCAGCCGAATCCCAAGGAGTGCACATGTCCGGCATCTTCGACTGGGCGAGATCCGAGAACTTGCAGCCCGAGCCGATCACTCTGGAGATCTGGCGGAAGCTGCCGGAGGATTTCTGCCGCCAGGCCAGCCGAGCGACGCCGAAACAACAATCGACATGCCGATTCACATCACCGTCGACTGGAAAGCACTCTCGGATCTCATCCTCTAATACGACTGTGCCCCACGGATCTAAATCTTTGGGGCACAGTCTCGTTCGACTCAGACGCCTACAGTGTCGGCCTTGACCAGGTCGGTTTTCGGGCTGGATGCGGCGGATTGGCCGTGGCGGATGAACAGGGCCGAGGCGAGTACGCCGATCAGGAGGATGCCTGCGGGGAGCAGAACGGCCTGGCTGAGGGCGGTGCTGAAGGCATTCTTGACGAATTCCGGGATGGGGCCTTGGCCCGCACCACCTTCGGCGATCTTCCCGCCGCCGAGGCCATTGGCGGTCATGCGGCCCGCGACCAAGGCGCTGATCGCGGCGCTACCGAGTACGGAGCCCACCTGACGGGTGGTGTTGTAAACACCCGCGCCCGCACCGGCCTGCTCGATCGGCAGGTTGTGCGTGGCGCTGGACGCCAGCGGTGCCCAGATGCAGGCATTGGCGAAACCAGCCAGCGCGGCCGAGAGCAGGAACCACACCAGCGAGGAATGCGGTGTCATCACAGACGCGAACCAGAAGATCGAGGCCGAGAATCCGATGAATCCGATGGTCGGCACGATACGCGGGTGCAGCCGGTCGGAAATCTTGCCGATGATCGGCGCGAAGATTCCGGTGACGATCGCCATCGGTGCGAATACCAAGGCGGACTTGGTCGGTGACATCTCCCGCACCGCCTGCAAGTAGAAGTACGACGGCACCATCATCGAGGTGACCGCGGCACCCATGGCCGCAATGGCCACATTCGACAGCGTGAAGTTGCGATCACGGAACAGCCCCAACGGCAGCAGCGGTTCACCGGTATTGCGCGACTGGTTCACCAGGAACACCGCGAGCACGGCCACACCTGCGCCGATCATCAGCCAGATGCGCGGCGACCAGTCGTAGGTATTGCCCTCCTGGATACCGAACACCAGCAGGAACAGGCCGACACCGCTGAGCACCACACCTGGGATGTCGAACTTGTGCTCATGCGTCGGCAGCGCCGGAACCAGCCAGACCGCGAGTGCGAAGGCTACGATGCCGACCGGAACGTTGACGATGAAGATCCACTCCCAGCCGAGCCCGTCGACCAGCACACCGCCGAGGATCGGACCGACCAGCGTGGCGAGACCGGCGACACCACCCCACAGCCCCATGGCCGCACCACGCTTGTCCGGCGGGAAGGTCCTGGTGATCATCGCCATGGTCTGGGGCGTCATCAGCGCGGCGCCGAGCCCTTGGACCGCCCGCGCGGCGATCAGCATCGTGATCGATCCGGACAGACCGCACCACAGCGAGGTGGCGGTGAAGACGGCCAGTCCGATCAGATACAGGTTCTTGGGCCCGTAACGATCGCCGAGCCGACCGGTGACCAGCAGCGGCACCGCATAGGTCAGCAAGTAGGCGCTGGTCACCCAGATGACCTGGGAGATATCGGCCTGCAGATCCTTCATGATCGCCGGATTGGCGACCGCGACAATGGTCATGTCCAGCAGGATCATGAAGAAGCCGACGACCAGCGCGAACAGCGCTAGCCACGGATTACGTCGGGTGGTCATGAATTCGGTTCCTATCTCGGCTGTCTGTCCCGGCTGACGCAGGATGGCGAAGAAGCGAATCGAGGGCCGCGCACACCGGTACACATCACGACGGTGCAGCGCTGGTCTGGCCCCAGCGGCGCGGCACCGGAGGTAGTTCGGAATCTTCTCGGTCGGACGTAGGGTGCTGACGTTCGGTGACGCGGACGCCGGTGGCGGGGTCGTATTCGTCCCACTCCATCTCGCCGCTGTCCAGTTCGGTGACCAGGTTGTCGACCCACGCGATCTCGGCCGCGATGGTGGCACGCAGATACGGGAGCACGATCCAGTAGCGCCGTGGCACAGCGTGCATACCCGCCCATTGGCTCATGATGTCGACATCGGCGAGGTCCTGTGCCAACCGCTCGACGCGCTCCCGCAATAACGCGAGCACTTCCGGCGCGGGCAGGTTGTGCGCCTCGGCGAGCGCGACCGGGAACATCGGGTACTCCCGCGCGGGATTCCGGAGGATTTCGGCGATTCGGGAACGCAATGTCTCCCGACCGATTTCGGTGATCCGGTAGGTGGTGCGCTCCGGCCGGTTCCCGTCCCGGTCGACCCCCTCGGCCAGCACCAATCCCTGCTCGGCCAATCGCGTCACCGTGTGATAGAGCGAGCCCGGCCGCACCTTCACCAGCATGTCCTCCCGGCGAGCGATCAGCAGCTGATACGCCTCATAGGGATGCATGGGCCGCTCTTCGAGCAGCGCGAGCACGGCGATCGCCAATGGCGTCACCGACGGGCGCGCCTGCTGCCCCATTTTCGGTCACCTCCTGCACAACGCTCGCGGATGCGAGAGCGAATCTCCGAAGCACGCACGATAGTCCGGACCATCGACATACTCCGCATCAAATATTCCACGTGGAATATACGGCGCAGAGCAGTTGGCCCGCAAGACCGCGATATCGAGCGGAATTGTGATCGGCGACATAGCAAACGGCCCGAGCGCGAACCACTCGGGCCGTGGTGAACAGGGATTTTCAGAGCGCGTGATCGTCCAACCAGGTACGTGCCACCTCGGCGGCACCGGCACCTTCGCGAACCTTGCGCATCAGCTGCGCCAACTCATCGGTCGTGAGCTCACCCGCGACGTAGTTCAGCTTCCGAATCTGCCGATCGTCGAGCAGCCCCTTGCGGTAGACCGCGAGCACATTCTCGGCCCGCACCGCATAGTCGCTATCGGCGAGGACCGTCAGCCCGTCGGTCGCACCGGGAACCAGCGCGGGCGGCCCGGTCAGGATTCCGGCCTGGATTTCACCGTCCAGCAATGCCTTTCGCAGCCCCGTCGCATCGGGATAGGGCCTGGTACCGGCGAAATCACAACCGGCAATCCGCACGGGCGCCGCGGTGTGCAGCACACCGGAAACCGGTGCGACCCCGGCTTGGATTTCGCCACAGCGCGGAGCGAGCGCACCGATCGAGCGCACGTCCTTACCCGCGGCTTCGGTCAGCAGCACCCGGGCGCGCATGTCCGTGCCATCGGCCGGATCGGAGACCGCCAGCCCCTCGGGCAGCGACCGGCTCAGTTCCTCGGGCACCGACAACCGAACGGGCGCGGACGGGTCCGCGATATCGGTCGTCACCTCGGGCTTGCGGGCCTGTGCCCCAGCGTTCAGAAAGGTGAGCAGTTCGCCGCCGTGTTCACCGACCACCGTCACGGTGCCCGCGTCCAACGCGGTCAGATAGTCAGCGCGATTGCCGAGATCGGCGGTGACCGAGGTGCGCGCACCGGTCCGCGCCAACGCACCCGCATAGATTTGCGCAAGCAGATTTGATTCCATCGAATCGCCCGCGCCGACCGCTATCGTCGGGCCCGGATCGTCGCTTCCACAGGAAACCGCCAGCCCGAGGGCCATGACGACCACGATCCGTGCCAGCATCCGCCTCGACGCGGCCAACCCCATCCGGCGACACCAACCTTCGGTAGTGAACAGGAACTCCATGCAGCGGGCAGTATGAACAACCAGAATGTACCGGGTGGCCGTGCGTCCACGGCCGCTCGCATCGCTCGTCATGCCGGAAGGACTCCAGTGAAAACCACGATCAACCCCGATGCCGCGCGGCACGGGCGGTTCGCGCTGCGGCTGACGCTGCGCGCCGCCCGCATTCTCGTCGCCGCCGCGGCGCTGGCCGCCGCGATGATCCTGTCCGCCTGTGGTAATTCCGACCCGCTCGCGGCCAAGGGCAATTGCGAGGGTGACGGGCTGACCGTCGGCTCGGCGAACTTCCCGGAGTCCGAGACGGTCGCGAATATCTACGCGGAAGTGTTGCGCGTCAACGGATTCACTGTCGACACCAAACTCAATATCGGTAGCCGCGAAGCCTACATCCCGGCACTGCGCCAGTGCGCGATCTCGGTGATCCCGGAGTACAACGGCAACCTGCTGCAGTACCTGGACAAGAGCGCCACCGCAACCAGTTCCACCGATATCGACACCGCGCTCACCACGGCACTGAGTTCTACCGGTTCGGGCTCCGATCTCGCCATCGGCACCCCGGCCCCCGGCCAGGACTCGGACGCGGTCGTGGTCACCAAGGCCACCGCCGAGCGCTGGAACCTGCACAGCATCGCCGACCTTGCCGCGCATTCGGCCGAGGTGAAATTCGGTGCGCCCGCTGAATTCCAGGAGCGCGCGGGCGGTCTGCCCGGTCTGAAGAAGAACTACAACCTGGACATCGCCGCGAACAATTTCGTGCCGATCGCCGACGGCGGCGGGCCCGCGACGGTGCGCGCGCTGGTCGAGGGCACGGTCACCGCGGCCAACATCTTCACCACCTCCCCGGCAATCGCACAGAACAATCTGGTGGTGCTGGATGATCCGAAGCACAACTTCCCCGCCCAGAATGTGGTGCCGCTGTTCAACACCGCCAAGAAGACCGATAAGGCACTCGCCGCGCTCAATGCCGTCTCCGCGAAACTGACCACCGACCAACTGGTGCAGCTCAACGAGGCGGTCTCCGGTAGCAGCAAGACCGAACCCAAGGCCGCGGCACAGCAATGGATCGCCGCCCAACGGCTGAACACGCCGACCGGGTAGGAGCCAGCGTGTCCGATATCGAATTCAGCCGTATCAGCAAGACCTATCCGGACGGCACCCACGCCGTCTCCGAACTCGATCTGCGCATCGAATCCGGCTCGTTCACCGTCTTCGTCGGACCGTCGGGCTGCGGCAAGACCACGTCGATGCGCATGATCAATCGAATGATTACGCCCAGTTCGGGCACCATCACTGTTGGCGGCGCGGATATTTCGACGATGAATCCGGTCAAGCTGCGGCTCGGTATCGGATACGTGATCCAGAGCGCCGGACTTCTGCCGCATCGGACGGTCGTCGACAATGTCGCGACCGTACCTGTGCTGCAAGGGGTTCGGCGCCGCGCGGCCCGCGCGGCCGCACTCGAGGTGCTGGACCGGGTCGGGCTGGACCGATCGCTGGCCACCCGTTATCCGGCCCAGCTTTCGGGCGGACAGCAGCAGCGGGTCGGGGTGGCCAGGGCACTGGCCGCCGATCCGCCGGTGCTCTTGATGGACGAACCATTCAGTGCGGTCGATCCGGTGGTGCGCGAGGAATTGCAGGCCGAAATGCTGCGGCTGCAGGCCGAATTGCACAAGACCATTGTGTTCGTCACCCATGACATCGATGAGGCGGTGAAGCTCGGCGATCGGCTCGCGGTATTCGGACCGGGTGGCATCCTCCAGCAATACGACGAACCCCAGCACGTACTAGCCGCGCCCGCAACCGATTTCGTGGCCGATTTCGTCGGACGCGATCGCGGCTATCGCGCACTGTCGTTCCGTAAGGCGGATAGCCTGACACTGCACGAGATTCACACCGCCACCGAACCCGAACTCGCCGAATTGCGCCTGGACCGGGGCGAATGGGTATTGGTGGTCACCGATTCCGGTATTCCGCGCGGCTGGATCGATGTCACCGGCGTAGAGGGCATTCGAGCCGGGCGGGCCTTGCACGACAGCATCGCCGCCGGTGGATCACTCTTTCCGCCGGACGGCGATCTCCGGCAGGCGCTGGACGCGGCGATCTCCTCACCGTCGGGAATCGGTGTCGCCGTTGACGATTCCGGTGCCACGCGCGGCGGCATCCGGGCTCCCGAGGTACTCGAGCAGCTCGCGGGGCAGCGCACGGCGGAGGACGACACGCGCAATCGGCACTTCTTCGAAACCGAAAGCGCATGAATTATCTGATCGACAACTTCTCCGAGATCATGGGTTTCACCAGAACCCATCTGTATCTCGCATTGGTTCCGCTGCTGCTCGGACTGATCATCGCGATTCCGATCGGCGCGTTGGTGCGCCGGATCTCCTGGCTGCGGCGCGTCACGGTGGCGGTGGCCAGCCTGTCGTACACCATTCCGTCGCTGGCCCTGTTCGTGATCATTCCGCCGCTGGCCGGGATTTCGACCATCGATCCGCTGAATGTGATCATCGCGCTCACCGTGTATTCGACGGCGCTGCTCGTGATCGCGGTGCCGACGGCGCTGGATTCGGTGTCGCCCACCGTGATCGACGCCGCCGACGCGGTCGGCTTCAGTTCGCTGCGACGCACCGTGACCGTCGATATGCCGTTGGCCATACCGGTTTTCGTCTCCAGCCTGCGAGTTGTGGTGGTCACGAATATCGCCATGGTTTCGGTCGGCGCGTTGATCGGTGTCGGCGGGCTCGGCAAACTCTTCACCCAGGGCTATCAGCGCGACTATCCGGACGAGATCATCGCGGGCATCATCGTGACGCTGGCGCTGGCCCTGATCTTCGACCGCCTGGTGTACGCCATCGGGCGCTGGGCGACCCCGTGGACGCGCGCGGACGCCAGGATCGCGAAAGGCGCTGCGGCATGAACCTTTTCATCGATGCCTGGCACTACTTCACCGACGGCGCGAACTGGGGCGGCCCGGCAGGTATCCAACACCGCATCGCCGAGCACCTCTGGTACAGCTTCCTGACCGTTGTCGTCTCCGCGGCCGTCGCGGTCCCACTCGGGCTGGTAATCGGGCACACCCGGCGTGGTTCGGCGTTCTTGGTCGGATTCGCCAATGCCATGCGCGCCCTACCAACCCTCGGCCTGCTCACTTTTCTGGTGCTCGGCCTCGGGCTCGGCCTGATTCCGCCGCTGCTCGCGCTGGTCACGGTCGGCATTCCGCCGCTGCTGGCCGGTGCCTATGCCGGTATCGCCAATGTCGCGGCCGATGTCGTGGACGCCTCGCGCGCCATGGGCATGACCGAGCGTCAGATCCTGTTCCGCGTCGAGGTCCCCAATGCGCTGCCGATCCTGCTCACCGGCCTGCGTGGGGCCACCTTGCAGGTCATCGCCACCGCCACTATTGCGGCCTTCGTCAATCTGGGCGGCCTCGGTCGCTATATTTTCGACGGCATCGCCGTCTACCGCTACGATCGCGTCCTGGTCGGAGCCCTGCTGGTCGCGGTCCTCGCCATGCTCATGGACGGCCTGTTGGCGTTCGCGGTCTGGGCCAGCGCACCCGGCACCGGCCGCCTGCGCCGCCCTGTCACCCCCGCCGGAATCCTGCAGACCAGCAGCTGAGGCCGCGGACACATTGACCATTGATGTGACATGGGTCACGATGTGACGTGCCGTAGGAGTTTGCTTCGCGGATGCTCGACGCACGATCGCGGAGTGCGCACCTGCGGGATCACTCATCCGAGACCAGGAGGCGTACCGTGAACAGCCGCTCTATGAAAGCGCGCGACATCATGCACGAAAACGCGGAGTGGATCCCCGCGGATGAAACGCTGGATCGGGCCGCACAGCTGATGCGCAGGCTCGATGTCGGCGCGCTGCCGATCGGCAACGACGACCGGCTCGTCGGCATGCTGACCGACCGCGACATCGTCGTGAAATGCATTGCGATGGGCCATGATCCGAGCAAGGTCCGGGCCGGAGACCTGGCCCAGGGAACGCCACGCTGGGTATCGGCCGACGCCGATGTCCGCGAGGTTCTTGACATGATGGAGCAGGATCGGATCAAACGGCTCCCGGTGATCGACGCGAGGAAGCGACTCGTCGGCATGATCTGCGAATCCGATATCGCCAGGAATCTCAGCGACCGCGAAATCGCCGAGTTCGTCTCGGCCGTCTCCATTCCGCACTGATCAACCCGCTCAACGCAATGCGGGGCTGCTCACCCCTGGTGCGCAGCCCCGCATTTTCGGGTCGAGTTACGCGACGCCCTCCGCGCGGGCGGCGGCGGCAACGGCCTCGGCGACGGCCGGTGCGACGCGTGGGTCGAGCGGGCTCGGCACGATCTTGTCCGGACCGAGCTCATCGGCGACCACGCTGAGGATGGCATCAGCGGCGGCGATCTTCATGCCCTCGGTGATACGGCGCGCGCCCGCGTCCAGCGCGCCCTTGAAGACGCCCGGGAATGCCAGCACGTTGTTGATCTGGTTCGGGAAGTCGCTGCGCCCGGTGGCCACGATCGCCGCGTACTTCTGCGCGACATCGGGGTGGATTTCCGGATTCGGGTTCGACATGGCGAACACGATCGACTCCGGCGCCATCGAGGCGATCAGTTCCTCGGCGATGGTGCCGGCGGAGAGTCCGAGGAACACATCGGCGCCGTCCAGCGCCTCGGCCGCGCCACCGGCGAGTCCGCGCGGGTTGGTGCGCTGCGCCAGTTCGGACTTCACGTCGTTGAGGTCGCCGCGCTCGCGGTCGATGATGCCCTTCGAATCGAGCACGATCACATCCTTGACGCCCGCGGCGAGCAGGATGTTCGTGCACGCGACACCGGCGGCACCGGCGCCGGACACCACGACCTTCAAACCATCGATGTCACGCCCCTGCACTTTGGCCGCGCCATTGAGGGCGGCGAGCACAACGATGGCGGTGCCGTGCTGGTCGTCGTGCATGACCGGGCAGTCGAGGGCCTCGATGAGCCGCTGCTCGATCTCGAAGCAGCGCGGTGCCGAGATGTCCTCCAGGTTCACCGCGCCGAAGCTCGGGCGCAGCCGGACGATGGTCTCCACGATCTCGTCGACATCCTTGGTGTCCAGGACGATCGGGATCGAGTTCAGTCCGGCGAACTTCTTGAACAGCGCCGCCTTGCCCTCCATCACCGGCAGCGAGCCACGCGGGCCGATGTCACCGAGGCCGAGCACCGCGGTGCCGTCACTCACCACGACCACCAGGCGGTCGGTCCAGGTGTAGCGCTTGGCCAGCGCGGCGTCCTCCGCGATGGCCAGGCTGACCTTCGCGACACCGGGTGTGTAGGCGATGGAAAGGTCGCGCTGGGTCTCCAGCGGCGCGGCGAGCTCGACCGATAGTTTGCCACCGAGATGACCTGCAAAAATCTCGTCGTGCGTGATTTCGGAAAGGCTTGCAGTGGCATTCGGTGCGTCAGTCACAGGTGACACGATTTCACTCCTGCTCGGGTCGGACAAACCGGGGACGGGTTACCGCCGGGTAGTTGGTAGTAGGTGATTCATACGCTCATCGAGTGCGCTGACCGGGACGTTTCGAGTCGGACCGCAGGTGTCGAAATCCGACGGTCCGAACCGAAATATGGCGCGGCACTGATCCGCAGAGCGAGAGGCGGACGGGTGTGTCCGTATAAAACGTGCGGGGGGATCATCAGGTCGCGACGGTGCGTCGCGAGGCGGTGATCGCCGGTATTCCCCAACCCGGCGGTGGCATAGGCGGGAATCCGCAACATTCTGCCAGCCGGGAGGACGTATTGCCAAACCGGCGTGTCGGATCCCGACCCAGCACCGGCCAGGCGCAGTCGGATGGCAGCGAAAACCACACTGGCAGCTGACTATTCGTTACATAGCATCTTCGTCCAGGCGCGTTGCGTCGGATGTTGAACGCTCGCCGGAAACCGGGTATGACCCCGGCTGACCAGGCGGTGGTCCGGCCACGAGCAGACCTGCTGAGTAATACGTCAGGTCTCGGGAACGCTTCGACGTGTTCCTGGGAACGGCAAGCAGAAACTCACAGTTTCGCGGCTCGGCTGTGGGCTCCGGTGAGCTGTCCCAACGGTAGCGGTGAACTCCGGCCGCGCCGCGGGCTCCATACCGGCGACTGTCTGGCGTGGATCTGACCGTACCCACACGGTCTCGAGTCCGCCGGAGGTCAGCCGCACCCGCCAATCGGCCGCAGCGCCGGGATGATCGGTGCGCCGGTGCATTCCGCGACTCTCCGTCCGCGCGAGCGCACTGTATTTCGTCCAGCGTGCCACCGCGAGCAGCGCCGCCGCCTGCCTGGCCCGCAACCGGTCCACCCCGAATCCGCCGAGGTCGAATTCGGCGCCCGGCCACATGGCGTCGAGTTCGCCGATGCTGTCGCGCAAACTCCCGGCGCTGCGCCAGTAGCTGCGCCGCAACGGCAGCGTGTGTTCCTGCACCAACCCGACCACCGCGCGCGGATCGATACGGGCCACCGGATTCAGTCCCGCACCGGGGACCGCACGCACCGGACCGGTCATGCCGCGCCCGCGCGCGCACCGCGCGGCACCTTTACCGGCCCACACGCCCGAGGCGATGGCCCATGCTCCGCCCGGACCGCCGAAGCCGCTGACCGCGCCGGTGATCGGCTCGCGCGTCATCACATCGCCCGCGCCGTAGAGTCCGGCCACGGTGGTCGCGCAGTCCATTCCGGCTATGCACAACCCACCGGTCCCACGGACCGTGCCCTCGAGCACCGCGCGCAGCGGGACCCGACGGGTGTGGTCGACCAACCCCTGTCTGGCGAGCCAGCGCCGAACCGGGTACGGCACATCTTCCAAGGCCGCGTAGATTCGGCGGCCATCCGCCATAGCGATGAATGCCGCGGAGCGATGACCGGTGATCTCCGCGCCGGATTCGTCGTAGAGCGTCGCGAAATGTAGGGCCAGCCCGGGACTGATGAGGGTGTCGCGCGGGGTGGGGACAACCGGCGCGAGACCATAGGCGCTGGAGAATTCCATCCCCGACAGTTGCGCGCCCGCCTCGGCGGCGAACAGCAATCCGTCGCCGGTATCGACATCGGTGCCCGCGCCGCCGGAGAGGAACGCGCAACCGCCGGTGGCCACGACGACCGCCCCGGCTCGGATGGTCCAGGTCCGAAAGTTGTTGCGCGACTGCACACCGACCGCACCGGCGACCACGCCATCGCGATCGACGAGCAGTTGCAGGGCGGGATGATGATCGAGAATGCGCACCCCGGCTTCGAACAGGTTGCGGCGCATCCGGCGCAGATAGCCCGCGCCGTCCAGGCATACGCGTAGTGCCGTCCCGCCATTGCCCGCACCCGGAAACCGATAGCCCCACGCCAGCAACTGTTCGACCCTGCGGTGCGTTTCGTCGAGTACGCGCAGCATCCACTCCGGTTCGCCGAGCCCGCCGCCATGTGCGTACGCGCGCCGCACCGCCTCATCTCGCGCCGACCCCGGCGGGATATTCCAGAGCGAGGTCGTCCCGGTGGCGGTCGGCCCGCTCGCGCCGCAGCGGCTCTTGTCCACGAGCGCCACCCGAACGCCCGCGGTGGCGGCGGAGATCGCGGCCCAGACCCCGGCGGGACCGCCGCCGAGGACGAGCACATCCGTCTCGAATTCCGTCACAAAGAGAAATGTTCGGCCACAATTCACGTGGCCGCAACCTTTACGGATATATCAGGTCCACCACTGCGTCCAGAGCAATATTCCGGCGACAATGAAAACGACCATCGATCCGGAAAAAGCGGCGAAACCTCGATGTCGATCCGAAAAAATCTGTGCGCCGATGCCGATCGCTGAGGTTGCGACATGCCAGGTCACCGATTCGCCGCCGGGTCCGGGAAAGCCACGCTGAGCAGCGATGACCGCGGTACCGACAACGACGAGGGCCAGCACGAATATCCCACCGGCGACAATTCCGCTGAGTCCGCGCAGCACTCTCACGAGGCGATCACCGGCACACCTGTCGCTTTGCCCGCGAGTTCCTCGAATTGCGCGGGATCGGTGGTGAATTCACCGATCCGGATGGTTTTGTTGGAGCCGTGATAGTCCGACGATCCGGTGCTGATGAGGCCGAGTTCGGCGGACAACTCCGTCAGCAGGGCACGATCGGCCGCGGAATGGTCCGGATGATCGATCTCGAGCCCGCCGAGTCCGAGCGTGGCCAGTTCCCGAATATCGTCGATCGCCAGCAGCCGCCCGCGCTTACGCGCCCGGGTATGCGCGAGCACGCTGACCCCGCCCGCGGTCGCGATCATTTCGACGGCCCGGCGCAGCGGTGTATCCGCCTTCTCCGCGTAGTAGCGGCCGTGCGGGGCCAGCAATTCGGTGAAGGCCGCGTCCACGGTCGGCACCACACCGGCCGCGACGAGTGCGCGTGCCAGATGTGGGCGGCCGGCCGACGGTCCGGCCGAGGCCAGGACCGCGTCCGGATCGATGGGTAGTCCGTCGTCGCGCATCCGCTCGGCCATCGCCCGCAACCGCTCGACCCGTTCGGCGCGCAGGCGTTCCCGCTCATCGGCGAAACACCGATCGGTCGGATCGAAGAGGTATGCGAGTAGATGCACCGGGACCGGCCACCCGTCCTCACCGAGCCCGATACACGACATCTCCATGCCGCGCACCAGCGTCAAACCCTTGGGTAGCGCCTCGGCCGCCTCGGCCCACCCGGCGGTGGTGTCGTGATCGGTGATCGCGACGACGTCCAGTCCGGCCGCTGCCGCGTTCCGGACGAGTTCGGCCGGGGTGTCGGTGCCGTCGGACGCGGTCGAATGGGTATGCAGGTCGATGCGCACGCCTTCTTTCATACCGTGCGCTCGCACGGCGCACACACGCGCACGCGACGTAGCATCAACCCGTGCCATCTATTCCGCCGCTACCGTCGTTCCGCGGCTCCGGCCGGGCGCACACCCCGCTGCCCCACATCCCCGTCCCCACCGCGCGCGCGGTGGTCGACTGCGCCGTCTACGTCGACGGCAGGCGACTGCCCGGCCACTTCGGCCATGCGGAAGCGATGGCCGAGGTCAGCAAGCGCGGAGCCGGATTCGTTTGGGTCGGACTGCACGATCCGGACGAGTACCAGATGGCCGATATCGCCAAGGTCTTCGACCTGCACCCGCTGGCCGTCGAGGACGTGATCCACGGTCATCAGCGGCCGAAACTGGAACGCTACGACAACACCTTGTTCCTCGTCCTGCGCACCGTCAGCTACGTACCGCACGAGATCCATTCGGTCAGTGAGATCGTGGAGACCGGTGACATCATGGTCTTTACCGGCCCCAATTTCACGGTGACCGTACGGCACGGCGAGCACACCGGATTGGCCGGTGTCCGAAAGGAATTGGAGGATCAGCCCGACCAGCTCATGCTCGGTCCCGGTGCGGTGCTGCACGCGGTGGCCGACCATGTCGTGGATTCCTATGTGACGGTGGCCCAGTCGGTCGAGAACGATATCGACGAGATGGAAGAAGAGGTCTTCACACCGCGCAGCACGGTGACCATCGAATCGATCTATCAGCTCAAGCGAGAGATCGTGGAGCTGCGTCGCGCGGTGAATCCGCTCGGCACCGCGCTCGAAGCACTCGGCCGCAACACCACAATGCCGCTACCCAAAGAGATTCGGCGTTATCTGCGCGATGTCGCCGACCACCACACCGCGGTGGCCGAGCGGATCAACGATTTCGACGAGGCGCTCAGCGCACTGATCACCGCGGCGCTGGCCAAGGTCGGCGTCCAGCAGAACACCGATATGCGCAAGATCTCGGCGTGGGTCGCCATCGCTGCGGTGCCGACGATGATCGCAGGGATCTACGGGATGAACTTCGAGCATATGCCGGAGCTGAACCAGGTCTGGGGCTATCCGGCCGTGTTGCTGTTCATCGCGATCGTCTGCACTGGTCTGTACATCAACTTCCACCGCAACAACTGGCTCTGACACCAGCTACAGTGACACAGCGCCACGCGCCGGATCGTGCACATCGATACCGGCCTCGGCCCACGCATCACGCAATGCCTGCGCGCCGCGCACCCGCGCCCAGGCCGCCTCGGTCGCGGTCACCGGAACCACCGCGAAATACCGCACGGGTTCGGCTGGCTCGGGCAGCGCCACCTCGGGAATATCGCTGTCCCCCAACAACACCGCGGTGAACGGCGCATCGCGCCATATCGGCTCGCCCAGGTCCAGCAGCGCATCGACCTGCAGCACAACACCTTCCACGGCAGGTGCCGCGACGAGCACACCGAGGGTGCGGGCGAGTCCAGAACTCGGACCGACCCCGGCACGCAGTGTCAGCACCAATTCGGCCCGCGGCCCGCGCACCGGATCGGCGTGCAGGTCACTGGGATCGCCCATGGGATGACGTGATCCGCCGAGGGTGACGTAGTGCACCAGCTCGTCGCCCGGAATGCGCAGGATCTCGATGGACTCGAGACCGAGGAAGGTGACCGACGCGGAATCGACCCTCGTTGACGCCACGCCGAAGTGATCCAGCACCTCGGTGCGGACCTTGTCCACAACTTCCATGCGCTCAGATCGCCAACCGCGCCAGCATGTCCCGAGCCTGCTCGGCCGACTTCGGGTCGCACAGCACGTCATAGCGGCCTGCCACCAACTGCATGGTGGAGGCGAAATCGCGCTGCCCCCTGGTCGCCGCGTACGGGATCGAGGTGGAGATGACGCCGAAGATGATGCCGCCGACCAAACCGACCAGCACCGGCGCGAAGCCACCACTGGTGGTGAACAGGCTCAGGAGCAGGCCGAGGAACAGGCCGAGCCACGCGCCCGACACCACTCCGCCGCCGACCACCTTGCCCCAGGTCAGTCGATACAACACGCGTTCGACCTGCATCAGGTCCACGCCGACGATGGTCACGTCTTGCACGGAGAACTGATTGTCGGCCAGGAAGTCGACGGCCTTCTGGGCCTCGGCGTAGGTCGGATACGAGCCGACCGGCCAGCCCGATGGCGGCGTCGGCAGACCCTGGCGCGCGCGATTCGAGTTCCCCAAGGGATTCGTCATATCTCTATTCTGCTATTCCGAATCGGAGTTAGGGGGAGTGAAACGCGTGGCCTCCATCTCTGGAGATCGCCGCATTCCGGCGGCCCGACCCTTATCTGCGATTACTCGAGCCATCTTCGCGCTGGCCTCATCGATCATTTCGTCGCCGAGCATTACCGCTCCGCGCGCACCACCTTTTTCGGAGGTGTGGAAGGCGTACGCATCCAGAATCAGCTCGGCGCGATCGTAATCGGCCTGGCGCGGACTGAAGATCTCGTTCGCGGCCTCGATCTGTCCGGGGTGCAGCACCCATTTACCGTCGAAACCGAGTGCGGCGGTGCGCCCGGCCGCCCGGCGGAATCCGTCGATATCCCGAATTTGCAGGTAGGGACCGTCGATTGCCTGCAGGCCGTGCGCGCGGGCGGTGAGCAGGATGGTCATCAGAATGTGATGGTAGGCATCGCCGGTGTCATAACCTTCGGGCTGTTCACCGACCACCAGCGTGCGCATATTGATACTGGCCATGAAGTCGGCGGGGCCGAAGACCAGGGCCTGCACCCGAGGGCTCGCGGTCGCGATGTCATCGATATTGCGCAGACCCAGGGCGTTCTCGATCTGCGGTTCGATACCGATCCGCCCGACCTCGAGCCCGCTCGACTTCTCCAACTGGGTCAGCAGCAGGTCCAGCGCGCGCACCTGACCGGCATCGGTCACCTTCGGCAGCAGGATCGCGTCCAGCGCCGCACCCGCGCCCTCGACCACGGTGATCACATCGGTGTAGGTCCACTGGGTGGTCCAGTCATTGACCCGCACCACCCGCAGTTGATCGCCCCAGCCGGTGTCGTTCAGCGCCGCCACGATATTCGCGCGGGCCTCGGCCTTGACGGCCGGCGCGACCGCATCCTCCAGATCGAGAAATACCTCGTCGACCGGCAGCCCCTTGGCCTTATCGATCATCTTCTTGCTGCTACCGGGGCAGGCGAGCACCGAGCGGCGCGGTTTCATGATCACTCCCGTCGATCGTGGCATGGTGCGAGTACCGGTCCGCGCACCCTCTAACCTGACAACCATGGCAGCAACCAGGGTGTACGTCGCCAGGCTGGCCGGACTGGTGGTACTCGGCCCGGACGGCGAGTCTATCGGCCGCATCCGCGACGTCGTCGTGGCCGTCCGCTACGACCGCCAGCAGCCCCGGGTGCACGGCCTGGTCGTCGAATTGCCCTCCAGACGGCGGATTTTCGTGCCCATGCTGCGGGTGACCACGATCGATCCCGGTGTCGTCGCCCTCAATACCGGCACGGTGAGCCTGCGCCGCTTCAACCAGCGTCCGGGCGAGATGCTCGCCCTCGCACAGATCGTGGATTCTTCGGTGCGCGTTGCCGATCCGGATCTGCCGGACCTCGCGGATGTCGATGTGCTTGTGGTCGATCTCGGTATCGAACAGACCCGGACCAGGGACTGGCGGGTCACCAGGGTCGCGGTGCGCGGACATCGCAGGCTCGGCCGTCGCCGAACCGTACATGTCGTGGACTGGACCCAGGTCAGCGGGCTGACGCCGTACGAAATCGGCCGGCCGGGTCAGGACGTCACCCAACTGCTCGAACAATTCGAGGGACTGCGCCCCGCCGATGTCGCCCATCTGCTGCGCGAACTTCCGGAGAAGCGGCGCATCGAGGTGGCGGTCGCACTCGACGACGAGCGACTCGCCGATGTCGTGCAGGAACTCCCCGACGACGACCAGGTGGATCTGCTCGGCCATCTCGAGGTGCGCCGCGCCGCCGATCTGCTCGAGGCGATGGATCCCGACGACGCCGCCGACCTGCTCGGCGAACTGCCCACCAGTGAGCGGGAATCGCTGCTTGCACTCATGGATCCGGAGGAGTCCGAACCGGTCCGCAGGCTGCTGCAGCACTCCCCCGATACCGCGGGTGGTCTGATGACACCGAAAGCGGTGATCCTGACCCCGGCCACCACGGTCGCCGAAGCGCTTGCCCGGGTGCGCAATCCGGATCTGACACCCGCACTGGCCAGCATGGTGTTCGTGGTGCGGCCGCCAACCGCGACGCCGACCGGCCGCTTCCTCGGCTCGGTGCATTTGCAGCGACTGCTGCGCGAACCTCCGGCACATCTGGTCGGCGGCATCCTCGATGCCGGTCTGGCCCCGCTGCGTCCCGATACCCCGCTCGGTGCGGTCACCCGCTATTTCGCCACCTACAACCTGGTCTGCGGCCCGGTGGTGGATGCGGAGAACCACCTGCTCGGCGCGGTCAGCGTGGACGACGTGCTCGATCATCTACTACCGCAGGATTGGCGCGAGCAGGAAGATACGGTCGTCGGCCAGGAGGGGGTAGTCGATGCCGAGTGAGAAGACTCCGGCGCGCCAGCGCCTGGAAACGCCGGTGGGGTCCCGCTTCCGCTTCGACTACGACGCCGAGGCGATGGCCCGTTCCAGCGAGCGGGTCGCCCGATTCCTCGGCACGGGACGTTATTTGGCGCTGCAGACCATTGTGGTGGTCGTCTGGATCGCGCTGAACATCTCCGTGGTCGCGCTGCGCTGGGACCCGTATCCGTTCATCCTGCTCAACCTCGCGTTCTCCACCCAGGCCGCCTATGCCGCGCCGCTGATTCTGTTGGCGCAGAACCGACAAGACAACCGCGACCGTGTGTCACTGGAGGAGGACCGCAGCAGGGCCGCCCAGACCAAGGCTGATACCGAATTCCTCGCTCGCGAACTCGCTTCGCTGCGTATTGCGCTCGGCGAAGTTGCTACGCGCGACTATATGCGCAGGGAATTGGAAGAAATGCGCGAGGTGCTGGACCGGATCGAGGCCGCGCGGTTCGCGGAATCCGGGTCGAGCTCCGATAAACCCGCTAAGGCCGTTCGCAAGAAAAGCTCCGGCAGAAAGGCGGGCACAGTTCAGGTTGCACCGCCAGTTGCTGACGATTGACAGGAAATGCTCTATAACGTTGTGACCCACGGGTAACCTGGACGACGTTGTCCCGAGCGTCCGGGCCGGGAATGTCTCGGACACACGCTCTCACGACGTAGAGGATTGGTGTGGCCGAATGCGAATCTCTGCTCCGATAACCGTCTCGGCCCTGGTCGTAGCCGGTCTTGTCGCCACCGGCTCGGGTACCAATGCCACCCTGTCCACGACTCTCGATACCGCCCCCGAGGCGCTGCTCGCGACATCGACCGGCTCGGCCACCGACGATGGAACATCCGGAAATACCAACCTGACCGAATTGTCCCGGACAGTTGGTCTCCTTCCGGTAACGCCGGAGGCTCCCCGCAAACTTCGAGCAATGACTCCGCTTGTCGACGGCACCCCGCTTTTCGCGGGTTCGGTGCCGTTGCAGGATATGGTGCTACCCGCCACCGGCGGTGCGCTCGGTATCCCGGAAATCGTGCTCGCGGCATATCGCAATGCCGAACTCGCACTGGAATCTTCGATGCCCGACTGCGGCCTGTCGTGGAGCCTGCTGGCCGGGATCGGGCGGATCGAATCGCTACATGCGGGCGGCGGGCGCACCGACGCCGCGGGCACCGCCGTGACGCCGATCTTCGGCCCCGCGCTGGATGGGTCGCTACCAGGCAACGAAGTGATCAAGACCGCCGACGGCACCCCGGTGCGCGCGATCGGGCCGATGCAGTTCCTACCCAGGACTTGGAGCCTTTACGCCGCCGACGGCAACGGTGATGGTGTCGCCGATCCGCAGAATGTCTTCGATGCCTCGCTCGCCGCGGGCAAGTACCTGTGCTCGGGCGGGCTGAACCTGCGCGATCCGCAGCAGGAACTGCGCGCGGTGCTGCGCTACAACAACTCGCTCGCCTACGCCGCCAACGTGCTGAGCTGGTCGGCGGCGTACCGCACCGGCGGCACCCCGAGCCAGGTGCGCATCTCTCCCGATCTCATCCCACCGGGTACCGCGCCGACCACGGCGGGCCAGGAGATGTTGGCCGCATCCTCGACGACGCCTTCGACGACCACCACCACGACCGAACCGCCGCCGAATATGGTGACCATCCAGACGCCGACCGAGGTGATGATCACCATCCCCGGTCTGCCGCCGATTCCGTGCGGCATCTTCTGCCCGCGGCCGGTCCCCAAGCCGCCGTGCGATCCGCGTCAGGTGGTCCCGGCGCAGCTGCCGGCACCGGGCGATCCGGCGCAGTCCCCCATCGCGCCGGCGCAAACCTACAGTGCGGACAACGGCAAGCCGAAGGAGCCGCTGCCGCAAGACCAGCCACCGCAGCAACCCGCCAATTGCACCCCGCCCCCACCGGATTCGGCCCAACCCGGTGCTGCTCAGCCCGCGCCTGCACCCAATGCGCAGCCTCCCGCGCAATTGCCGGGCGAAACGCCGCAGGCCACTCCGGAGAAGACACCGGAGCCCGGAGTGTCCGATGCGCCGGAGCCGACGCAGTCCGGTGCGACCACCCCGCCGCCCGCACCGGGCATCACGCTGCCGTTCGGCGTTGTTATCCCGATGCCCGCGCCCGCACCCGCCCGGCAGGGCTGAGACCAGGACCGATATCGAACAGATTACGCCACACCGAAATCCGATAACGAAGCAGTAACAAAAAGATCTCGAATGCGGTACCCTCGACTTCGTTCCATCACGAAGGGCTCGTTACCGAGCCAATGGGAGGGTCACCACACAGTGGGGCGTCACCGAAAGCAGTCACCTGCGACGATCAAGCGCAGCTCCGTTATCGCATTGACCGGATTGGTCCCCGCTGGACTCGTGGCTGTCGCCGCATCCGCCGGCACCATCGATCCGACCGCATCGTCTGTCCTGCAACACATTCCGGAGGACGAGCGAGATGACCGAGCGGCGATACCAGCCGTCGCCGCGGAACCGGCGGCGATCGAAAACGTCGCGCACGCAATGGCAAAGCAGTCGCCGAGCGCACCGCCGATCGTGAAAACCGTTGCGCTGCCCGATGATAGGCAACCGGCCGCACTGCCACCCGGCCCGCTCGGCATTCCCGGCGTCGCCGTCGCCGCCTATCAGAACGCCGAACGCACACTCGCCGCCGAGAATCCGGTGTGCGGCATGCCGTGGTATCTGCTCGCCGGGATCGGCCGAGTCGAATCGACCCACGCCTTCGGTGGCAAGGCCGACGCGGACGGCAATCCGCTGACACCGATCCACGGTCCGGTCCTCGACGGCAGCCTCGCCGGCAACCATGTCATTCGCGATACCGACGGCGGCGCGCTCGATGGGCTCAGCGGATATGACCGCGCCATCGGCCCGATGCAATTCCTGCCGGAGACCTGGAAGCGCTACGCCGCCGACGGTAACAGCGACGGCATCGCCGATCCGCAGAATCTGTTCGACGCGGCGCTGACCGCGGGCCGGTACCTGTGCGACGGCGGATTGAATATGCGCGATCTCACCCAACAGACCAAGGCGATCCTGCGCTACAACAACTCCATGGCCTACGTCGCCAATGTGATGGCGTGGGCCGGTTCCTACGCCTCCGGTATCGCACCGAAGCCCGGGGACCTGCCGCGAATCTGACACAACGTAAAATTCGTGCCATGCCAGTGGTTACGGAAGCGGATGTACGGGGAGCCCTCGCAAAGGTCGACGACCCGGAGATCCGCAAACCGATCACCGAATTGGGCATGGTGAAGAGCATCGTGATCGGTGCCGACAGCAATGTCCATATCGAGGTCTATCTGACGACGGCGGGCTGCCCGCTGCGCACCGAGATCACACAGCGGGTCACCAAGGCGGTGGCCGACGTCGCCGGCGTCGGCGCGATCACAGTGGACCTCGATGTGATGAGCGATGAGCAGCGCACGAACCTGCGCAAGCAGCTGCGTGGCGACTCCGCTGATCCGGTCATCCCGTTCGCCCAACCCGGTTCGCTCACCCGCGTGTACGCGGTGGCCTCCGGCAAGGGTGGCGTCGGAAAGTCCAGTGTCACAGTCAATCTCGCTGCCGCGATGGCCGCGCGCGGGCTGTCCGTCGGTGTGCTCGACGCGGATATCTACGGCCACTCGATTCCGCGAATGCTCGGTACCGACGCGCGCCCGACGCAGGTCGAGCGGATGATCATGCCGCCGCAGTCGCACAATGTGAAGCTGATTTCCATCGCGCAGTTCACCCAGGGCAATACGCCGGTGGTGTGGCGCGGTCCGATGCTGCACCGCGCACTGCAACAATTCCTTGCCGATGTGTTCTGGGGCGATCTCGATGTGCTGCTGCTGGATCTACCGCCCGGCACCGGCGATGTCGCGATCTCCATCGCGCAGCTGATCCCGAACGCGGAGATCCTGGTGGTTACCACGCCGCAGCCCGCCGCCGCCGAGGTCGCCGAACGCGCCGGTGCGATCGCACTGCAAACCCGGCAGCGGATCACGGGCGTTATCGAGAATATGTCCTGGCTCGATCTGCCCGACGGCACCCGAATGGACCTCTACGGTTCCGGTGGCGGCCAGTCCGTGGCCGAGCGTCTCACCCGGGCTGTCGGAGCGAATGTGCCATTGCTGGGCCAAATTCCGATCGAGCAAGGGTTGCGCGTGGCGGGTGACGAAGGCACCCCGATCGTCTTGTGCGATCCGGAGAATCCAGCGGCCAAAGCACTGCTCGAGATCGCCGAAAAACTCTCGGTGCGACGCCGCGGACTCGCGGGTATGTCGCTCGGAATCGATACGACTCGGCACCTGTAAAAGCTCAGGGCGACGACTGATTTCGTACGGACATGGGTAACTCATGGGGGACGGGCTGACTTGCGCGCAGCTCCACCGCCGACCGCCAACGTCACAGTTGTCGCGACTGAATCTGGCGCCTGAAGATTCGGGGAGGCGGACAGGCCCGGTGTCGGACCTAGCCAATAAGCTCGGGGACATGCTCACGCTGCTGCTGTATGTGTTGATCGTCGGTTTGGTCGCCGCAGTGCTGTTCCTGCTCGCCAGTGCGGTCTTCGGGCGGTCCGAGGAACTCGGACCACTGCCCGAGGGGACGACGGCGACCGTGCTGCCCGCCGAGGGCATCAGCGGGGCGGATGTGCGCGCCCTGCGCTTCCAGCAGGTGGTGCGTGGCTATAAAGCCGGTGAAGTGGACTGGGCGCTGACCCGGCTCGCGGCCAGAATCGATGAGCTGCAGCTCCAATTGGCGCAGGCATGCGGTGCTCAGACACCCAGCGCCCAGACACCGAGTGCCCAGCCGCCAAACGTCCAACTCCCGAAGCAGCCGCCGCAGTCGAGCGCACCGCACCAGCAGCCGCAGGCCGCGACCGTACAACCGAACGGCGCAATCGCCCAGCCGCAGACACCGACCGTCCAGCCACCACCGACCCCGCCGAACAACACCGCAGCCCAGCCACCGACCGCCCAGCAAGCCACACCCGTCCCGCCGAACGGCATGATCGCGCAGCCGCCGACCGCGCAACCATCCGCCGCCACGCCGCAGGCTCCGGTCGCGTATCAGATCCCCGGCGCACATCAGATACCGAACATGCAGCAGCACGCACCATTCGGGCTGGACCGGAAATGACCGCGGAAATCACCGTATCCGCGCAGGATACGACCGAATCCAATGGCAAGATCCGCTGCCCATGGTCGGAGGGCTCCCAGCTTTATCGGGATTATCACGACAACGAATGGGGCAAACCGCTGCACGGTGATGACGCCATGTTCGAACGCATGTGCCTCGAGGCATTCCAATCGGGACTGGCGTGGATCACCATCCTGCGCAAGCGTCCGGCCTTCCGCACCGCATTTGCCGGGTTCGCGATCGAGCGGGTCGCCGCCTTCGGCGATGACGATGTGGCGCGGCTGTTGGCCGACACCGGCATCGTCCGCAACCGGGCCAAAATCGAGGCGTCGATCGCCAACGCCCGGGTGGCCGCCAACCTCGAGTCCGGACTCGACGAGTTGATCTGGTCCTTCGCACCGGCCATCCGGCCGCGCCCGCGCACGGTTGCCGAGGTGCCCGCTACCACTGCCGAATCCATAGCTCTGGCAAAGGAGTTGAAGCGCCGCGGGTTCCGCTTCGTCGGCCCGACGACGGCCTACGCACTGATGCAGGCGACCGGAATGGTCGACGACCACCTGGCCGATTGTTGGGTACCGTAACAACTGCTTGCGGGTCACTCGAAAGGGTCAGCGGAAGGCCGTCCAACACAGGCCGAGCGATCACATTTCGAAGTCAGGTATCCGTCCACTCCGGCGATAGGGAAGAATGGGACGGGTGTAGCTCGCCAAATGCCGGCGAGCTCACTGGTTGGTGACAACTGGAGTTCCAAGAAAGTGCGCAGCATATCGCGCAGATCTGGAGGGAGCAGAGGATGGCGGCCATGAAGCCCCGCACCGGGGATGGTCCCCTCGAGGCAACCAAGGAAGGGCGTGGAATCGTGATGCGGGTTCCACTCGAGGGTGGCGGGCGTTTGGTCGTTGAGCTCACGCCGGATGAAGCGGCAGCGCTCGGTGACGAACTGAAGAGTGTCACCAGCTAACCCCACACTCGCTGATGTGGCCGGTCTGCTGGCCTGTCCGGAATGCGGCTCCGCAATGGAGTCGCGGGATCGGGCGCTGCGCTGCGGACACGGGCACAGTTTCGACATCGCCAAACAGGGTTACGTCAGCCTGTTGACCGGTGCGTCGACGAAAATGACCGGCGATACCTCGGCAATGCTGGACGCGCGGGCCGCGTTCCAGGTCGGGGGACATTTCGCGCCGATCGCTGAAGCGGTGGCCACGGCCATCGCGGCCGACGATCCAGTGCTCGACGGTGCCGCCGTGCTCGAGGTCGGTGCCGGAACCGGCTATTATCTGGCCGCCGTGCTCGAAGCCGTCCCGGCCATCGGGATCGCATTGGATGTGGCCAAACCCGCGGCCCGCCGCTGCGCCCGCGCCCATCCGCGTGCCGCCTCGATACTCGCCGACGCTTGGCGCGGACTGCCTGTTCGCGACGGTGCGCTGCATCGGGTGCTGTCGGTATTCGCCCCGCGTAATCCGGGTGAAGTCGCCAGGGTCCTCAGCGCCGAGGGCCGCTTCGTCGTCGCCACCCCCACCCCACGTCATCTGGCCGAGCTCGTCGGCCCACTGGGTATGGTGACGGTCGATCCGGACAAAGGCCGTCGTCTCACCGATGCCATGTCCGGTCACTTCGATGCCGCGGAACGCACTGTCGTCGAGTACCCGATGAAACTCACTCGCACCGATATCGGCAATGTCGTGGCGATGGGCCCGTCTGCCCACCATGCGACCCGGTATCTAGATGCGCTTCCGGACACGCTCGAGGTAACCGCCTCGGTCCAGATCTCGACCTACCGCCCGTACTCCGGCTGATCAGAATTTGCGGACCTGGTCGTAGATCGCGACGGTTTGAGCGGCAATCCGGAGCCAGTCGAATTCGGCAATGGCGCGGTGACGTCCGGCGGCACCGAATCCGGCGGCGAGCGCTGTATCACCGGCGACCTGGTTGACCGCCGCGGCCAGATCGTGTTCGTACTGCTCTGGCGCATTCGCGTCGTAGTGCACCAGGCGACCGGTCTGTCCGTCCACGACCACCTCGGGAATGCCGCCGACATCGGAGGCGACCACCGCGGTCGCGCAGGCCATGGCCTCGAGATTCACGATCCCGAGCGGTTCGTAGACCGAGGGGCACACGAACATCGTGGCCGCGGCCAGAATCTGGCGGATCTGCTCGGTCGGCAGCATTTCGCGCACCCAGAACACATTGCCACGCGACGCGGTGAGTTCGGTGACGGCCGCGGCCACCTCGGTTTCCAGCTCGCGAGTGTCCGGCGCACCAGCGCACAGCACCAACTGGATCTCGGGATCGAAGTCGCGGGCGGCAGCGAGCAGATGCCCGACACCCTTCTGCCGGGTGATACGACCGACGAAGGCCACGATCGGCCGGTCGGCGCGCACGCCCAATTCGTCCAGGATGGTCTTGGTTTCCCCGACCGGCGGTCCCGGATGCCAAACGTCCGCGTCGATACCGTTGTGCACCACATGCACCCGGTCCGGATCGATCGTCGGATAGGCGTCGAGCACATCGTGGCGCATACCCTCACTCACCGCGATGATCGCGTCCGCGTATTCGACGGCATTGCGCTCCGACCAGGACGACAGCCGATAGCCGCCGCCGAGCTGTTCGGCCTTCCACGGCCGCCGCGGCTCCAGCGAATGGGCGGTCAACACATGCGGTATCCCATAGAGCGTTGCGGCGAGGTGTCCGGCCAGCCCGGTATACCAGGTATGCGAATGCACCACGTCCACCTCACCCGCGGCATCGGCCATCCGCAGCTGGGCCGACAGCATCTGCATCGCGGCGTTGGCAGCGTAGAGCATCGGATCCGGTTGGTGCACTACGGCATCCGTGCGATGGACCCCCATACAATGCACCGTCACCTCGCACAACTGCCGCAACCGCGCAGCCAACTGGGTGACATGGACACCTGCCCCGCCGTACACCTCGGGGGGATATTCGCGCGTCAACATCGCGATGCGAAGCCGGCCGTGATCGCCGGCCCCCGCCCCCGCACCCCCGCCACCAGTGCCGAAACTCACGGCTTCAAACTAGACGTTCACTTTGGCATGGGCCACCTGTACCCGCGTCGCGCGGTAGTTTGGCAGGTGTGAGGAGCCAGCCGCACGTACTCGGGATCGTGCTCGCCGGTGGCGAGGGTAAGCGCCTGTTCCCCCTCACCGCGGATCGGGCCAAACCGGCTGTACCCTTCGGCGGTGCGTATCGCCTGATCGACTTCGTACTCAGCAATCTCGTCAACGCGGGCTATCTGCGCCTGTGTGTGCTCACCCAGTACAAATCGCATTCACTGGACCGGCACATCTCGCAGACCTGGCGGCTTTCCGGTTTCGCCGGTGAATACATCACGCCGGTACCCGCGCAGCAACGGCTCGGTCCGCGCTGGTACACCGGCAGCGCCGACGCGATCATGCAGTCGCTCAACCTGATCTACGACGAGGACCCGGACTACATCGTGGTCTTCGGTGCCGATCACGTGTACCGGATGGATCCGGAGCAGATGGTCCAGCACCACATCGACTCCGGCGCGGGCGTCACGGTCGCGGGCATCCGGGTGCCACGCCGCGATGCCAGCGCGTTCGGCTGCATCGATTCCGACGAGTCCGGGCGGATCATCCAATTCCTGGAGAAGCCCGCGCATCCGCCGGGCACACCGGACGATCCGAACGTCACCTTCGCATCGATGGGCAACTACGTGTTCACCACCAAGGTGCTGGTCGATTCGATCCGCGCCGATTCCGACAACTCCGATTCCGATCACGACATGGGCGGCGACATCATCCCGGCGCTGGTCGCCGCGGGCGAGGCCGCGGTCTACGACTTCGCCGACAACGAGGTACCCGGCGCCACCGAACGCGATCGCGGCTACTGGCGCGATGTCGGCACCATCGACGCCTTCTACGAGGCGCATATGGATCTGGTGTCGGTACATCCGGTCTTCAATCTCTATAACAAGCACTGGCCCATTCGCGGTGCGGCGGAGAATCTGCCGCCCGCCAAATTCGCGCAGGGCGGGCTCGCGCAGGAATGCGTGGTCGGAGCCGGTTGCATCCTCTCGGCCGCGACCGTGCGTAATTCGGTACTCAGCTCCAATGTCATGGTCGACGACGGCGCGACCGTCGAGGGCAGCGTGCTGATGCCCGGCGTCCGGATCGGACGCGGCGCGGTGGTGCGGCGCGCGATCTTGGACAAGAACGTGGTCGTCGGCGAGGGCGAGATCATCGGCGTGGATCTGGACCGGGATCGCGATCGTTTCGCGGTCAGCAACGGCGGCGTGGTGACGGTCGGCAAGGGCGTCTGGGTCTAGCCGAAATCGCTACGACGGATTCGTCGGACAGAACGGCGCGCAGGGGCCAGGTGTCTTCGGCACAGACGTGGTCGGCGACTTATCGCCGAAATCGGCAGTGACGACCAATAGCATCAGGACAACGGCGAGACCGAGCACCAGTACAAGCACAATCGCGGACCGGCCCCAGTTGATCGGGCGATCTCGATCATCGTCGCGAAACACACTGAACCTCTCCCCGATGGCCACCGCGGGACATCCTCTACTCCTTGATACCCAGTCGGCGGCGGTTTCGCGCGAATATTTCCGACGGCTATCGCGGGCCGGGTTCCGGTGGCGCGACGGTGACTGGGTAGAACGGTGCGCAGGGACCGGGAGTCGGCGGGACTTTCGTTTACTTGGTACCGAAATCGGTATTACTGACCCCAGCACCAACATGGCCAGCACCATGCGGAAAATCAGAATGCGAAGTGCGGGCACCAGGCAACCGCCGCGTGCTCGTCCAGCTTTGATCATGTGGCCGATATGGCCGATTTCTACTAGCCGCGCGATGCGCAGAGCAGACCGTCACCGACCGGAATCAGCACACTCGTGAGTTCGGGATCCTCGGCGATCGCCCTAGTCGCGGCGCGCACGGCCTGGGTTGCCGGATCGCGCTGGGTCTGGTCCGGAACCCGGCCGCCGAGCAGCGCATTGTGCAGCAGGATCGCGCCGCCGACCCGCAGCAGCCGCACGGCCTGGGCGACGTATTGCGGATGCTCGAGCGGGGCCGCATCGATGAATACCAGGTCATAGGCACCGTCGGCGAGCCGAGGCAGCACATCGAGGGCTCGGCCGTTGATCAATCGGGTACGCGCGGGCGGAATCTCCGCGGTGCGGAATGCCTCCTTGGCCGCGCGCTGATGCTCGGGTTCGGAATCGATGGTGGTCAGGGTCCCGTCCTCGCGCATACCATCCAGTAGCCACAGCCCGCTGATCCCCGCGCCCGTCCCCACCTCGACCACCGCACGCGCGCCGAGCAACTGGGCATACATGCTCAGCAGGGCGCCGACCGAGGGTGGTACAGGTAAGGCACCGAGTTCAGTGGCCCGCTCACGCGCGCTGATGAGGACCTCGTCTTCCACGACGGATTCCTCCACGTAGGAGAGGTTTCGCTCCAGATTCGATGCCACGCCTATGAATCTAGGGCACGAAGTCGCAAGTTTGGCTCATCGGTGAAGCGTTATCCCGTGGCCGAGCGATTAATTGTTTGTCGGGGGGCAGCGGACGGATTCTCAGGTGTCCCTCAGGATCTCCATACCCCCGGCATATCGAGGCAAGAAAGAGTATGGCACGTAAGACCGACCGACCGACCGGCACGGGGACGCGGGAACAACGACATACCGCTCGTCTGTTGTAACCCTACGTGACGATCCGAGACCCGGATCGCCGCCAGCTGCCACGGTCCCGAGTAGGAGGTATCACCATCCACATGGACAGAGGGTCTTTTTCTGCGGTCCCGGTGCCCTCCGTGATTACGCAAACTCCCGCCTCCGGGCCAGTCGCTCAGGCCGGGGCGGTGCGCGAGTTCGCCACCCTGCCAGCGCACACTCTCTCGACGGAAGCGGCGCAAGTTCTCTCGATGGAGACCGAAATGCACGACGACGACGGCACCGAAGTCGAGCTGACCGGAACCGCGGCCTTCGATGCGACGGGCGACCGTTCCGCGATGCCGTCCTGGGACGAGTTGGTCCGCGAACACGCCGACCGGGTCTACCGGCTGGCCTACCGACTTTCCGGCGACGCTCAGGACGCCGATGATCTGACCCAGGAAACCTTCATCCGGGTATTCCGTTCGCTGTCGAATTATCAACCGGGCACCTTCGAGGGCTGGCTGCACCGCATCACGACGAACCTGTTCCTCGATATGGTGCGCCGACGCAATCGGATCCGGATGGAGGCGCTGCCCGAGGATTACGACCGGGTGCCCGCCGACGGCCCGAGTCCGGAGCAGGCCTATCACGACGCCCGCCTGGATCCCGACCTGCAATCCGCCCTGGATTCGCTGGCTCCGGAGTTCCGTGCGGCCGTCGTGCTCTGTGATATCGAGGGCCTGTCCTACGAGGAGATCGGTGCGACCCTCGGTGTCAAACTCGGCACCGTGCGCAGCCGCATCCATCGCGGCCGTCAGGCACTGCGCGACTACCTTGCGCATAATGGAAGTGAGCAGCGATTCGCTGCTGACGCGAACCTGGGGTGATCCGGCGGAAGCCGAACCGCACCCGACGGCCGGATATCCGTTCGGTCGAGCGTAGGAGTGGATGATGTCGGTTGGAAGGTGAGCACTGAATGAGTGGCGACGCCAGCACGTCAGGTCGTCCCCGTTTCCGTCCCACCGAGCATCTGGCCAGCGAGGCGATCGCGGCCTATGTGGACGGCGAACTGCGGATGAATGCCTATCTGCGTGCCGCCCAACATCTTTCCGTCTGCCCCGAATGTGCGGCGGAGGTCGACGCACAGCAGCAGGCGCGGGTCGCGTTGCGCCGGGCCGGCCAGGTGTCGATTCCGACCGACCTGCACGACAGTCTCACCCGTATTCCGCTCGCCGAACTGCCCGGCGGCGCGACGAGCGCGGCCAGCCAGTCGCCCGCCGGAAGCCCGCGCAATGAGGCGGTTTTCGGATTTTTGACCGATTCGTTTACCGCGACCCGGTGGACAACCTGGTGGCGCAAGTAGAGTTTGGCGAGTGACCACCGAATCGACGAATTCCGGGCCGTCGGAATCGCGGCCCACCACAGGCGACACCACCGATTCGGCAACCAGGGGGAAGCTGAATTCACCCGCCCCGCTGAGGCCGTCGGACGCGCCCGTACTCGGACCGCGCCCGGTCTACCGCCCCCACGTGGACAGTCACACGGCGCACACGTTCCGTCGCCCGGCCGGCCAAGCCGGTTCATTCGGCGAGCAGCCCGAGCCGACCGGCTCGAGCGTTCCGCAGCTCGGCCCGGAACTGCACAACAGCCCGCCCGACGCCGTACTCGCCGAAGCATTCGGACGCCCCGCTGGCTCCACCGAACTCCTGCAGCGTGATCCCGACGTCGCCGACACCGACGCGCCGGTGGCCGGTCCGGCCGATCCGTGGCGCGATCCCGATGCCGCCGCCCGCCTCGGCGCACCAGCCGTCGCCACCCCGCGACCCGCACCGCTGCCGCAGGCGCGGAAGCTCTCGGCCAGGGAGGTGCTCTTCGGCTCCCAGGTGGCGCCCAAGGCGCTGGCCCTGCTCACGGCCGTCGCGCTCGCCATCGGTGTGCTCGGCGGCCTGGTCGGCCGGCTGACCGCGGAGGCGACCTCACCGTTGACCTCACGCAAGGTAACCCTCGAACAGTCCGGTGAGATCGAGCGCCCGCACGGCCTGATCGCCAAGGTGGCCAATGCGGTGTTGCCCTCGGTGGTCTCGATCCGCGTCACGGTCGGTGACAATGGCGCGACCGGGTCCGGTGTCGTGATCGACGGTGCGGGCTACATCGCGACCAACAATCACGTGATTTCGATGGCGGCACAGGATAAGTCGAACCGGGCCGCCATTCAGGTGACCTTCTCCGACGGCAGCCGGGTGCCCGCGAATATCGTCGGACGCGATCCGAAGACCGATCTGGCGGTGCTGCGGGTCGATGTGAAGAATCTCACTGTCGCCAATCTGGGCAAGTCCAAGGACGTCCAGGTGGGTGACGATGTGCTGGCGATCGGTTCGCCGCTCGGCCTGAGCAAGACCGTCACCTCCGGCATTGTCAGTGCTCTGCACCGTCCGGTGGCGCTGTCCGGTGAGGGCAGCGATACCAAGGCCGTCATCGACGCGGTGCAGACCGACGCCGCGATCAACCCGGGTAACTCCGGTGGTGCCCTGGTGGACATGGACGGCCGGGTCATCGGCATCAATACCGCGATCCGCAGTGAGACCGGTGGTTCGGTCGGCCTCGGCTTCGCGATTCCGGTGGATATGGTGACCAGTATCGCGCAGACCCTGATCCGCGACGGACAGGTGCACCACCCGAAAATCGGTCTCAGCGCCCGCAGCAAGCAGGTCGCCAATGATGTGATGAGCGGCGCGGCCGTCGCCGACGTGGAACCCGGTGGGCCCGCGGCCAAGGCCGGCATCGTCGAGAACGACGTCATCGTGAAGATCGGCGATCGCGAGGTGACCGGCCCGGACGAGCTGGTGGTCGCCGTGCAGCAGCGCCGGATCGGCGACACGGTGAACGTACAGTTGATCCGGGATGGCAGGCAGGTGGACGTACCGGTCACGCTGGAATCGGACTGATCCGCGGATGACATCCGGAGCGGCTCGGCCACATCCGCCCAGGTAGCCTGGATTCGTGTTCAGCAACATCAGCTGGGGCGAGATGGTAATCCTCCTCGTCGCCGCCCTCGTGATCCTCGGCCCGGAGCGACTGCCCGGGGCGATTCGCTGGACCACGCAGAGCCTGCGCAAAGTCCGCGACTATGCCAGCGGTGCGACCCAGCAGCTGCAGCAGGAGCTCGGGCCCGAATTCGAGGACCTGCGTAAGCCGCTGGCCGATCTGAACGAGCTGCGCCAGATGTCGCCGCGCCAGATGGTCACCAAACATCTTCTGAATGGCGACGATTCGGTCTTCCGCGAATTCGAGAAGGCGATCCCGGATAACCAGGGCCTGCTCGGCACCAGCAGCGGCATGCCGGACTACCCGATGCCCAAGCTCGAAAAGCCGTTGGAGCGCAACGAACGTCCGCCGATCGACACCGACGCGACCTAACTGGGTTTTGGCAGCGCTGGGTTTTTGGCGGCGCGGTGCGGCGTGTTCGCGGCCCTCTGGTGTCTGGCGTCCGAGCCGTCGAGACTCGCTCCGTGTAGTCGCTAGAGCAGGAAAAGTGCTTGTGCGTCAAGAAGACTAGACGCAACACGGTGTCGAGATGTCTAGACTTCGCACATGTCGGCCGATGACGTGGCGCGCGTTTTCGCGATCGAAGATAAAGTCGAGCGACTCAAGGCGGCCACCGATGGGGTGGCGGCGGCCCAACAGACCATCAACGAACTGACCCGTATCCGCAGGGCGGTGATCCGGGAACTTCATGCCGAAGGCTGGACCTTCGCCAGAATCGGTGCGGCGGCGGGACTTTCCCGTGCGCGAATCCATCAGGTGAGCACCCAGGGTCCCGTGCCGGAAGGTCTGTTCTTCGGGCACGGATCGCTCACGATAATCGCTCCGGAGGTTCGCGGTGGCCGAGTGCTCGGCGCACCGGATCCGAACGCGGCGCAACGACTGGTGGAGCTACTGCGCGAACTCGGCTTCACGGCAACGGTCGAACACTTCCTGCCGGGCCGACCCGTTGACCTGAACCGCGACGGACTGATCGTGCTCGGCGGGCCCGAACTGTCCCCGAGCATCCGTCAACTCATCGCGGCGGATCCGCGACTGCGGCGTGCGGTGGCACGAGCCGGGGACGCTCGGCGCGGCATCGAGGATCGGGCGGCCCGGCGGGTATACCGGCCGGGCGGACCGGAACCGCACGATATCGCCTATATCGCCCGCCTCCCGCGTCCCGATGGACGCGGCACCGCGCTGATCATCGACGGCCTGCATCCGCCCGGTTCCCTCGGCGCAATCCGTTTGCTCGCAACCAGATTGGCCACGCTGCACGAACGCGCTGCCGCACATCTGTTTTCGGTGCTGGTCGCCATCCGCTACGACCGTTCCACCGGCGAGCCGGTCGATGCCGATCTGCTCACACCGGTGTACCGGCACGACGCCGAGCCCAGAGCCATCTCCCGCCTCAGACGCTGAGTTGTTCGACTTCCGGAACCTTTTGGCACCGAGAAAGGCAGACCTCAGCGGAACAACACTTCAGCGTCGTCGACTAGGCCACGCACTGCGGGACGCACGCCAAGCGCGGGTTCGACGCTCGACCACGTAGCGGCGGCAACCAAAATCAGCAAGGCTCCGTCGAGCCGGATGGGCACTCGAAAGCACCAGGGATCTTCGTCGGTTCAGGCTGCGGCGCAGGCCGGGCGCAGCGTATTCATCGGCGGGCGGTCGGCGAGGGAGACCTCCGTGCTGTGCGCGGTGAAAGCATCGCCGATCAGGTGGAACTGGGTCAGGGCGGCGCCGGAATCTTGGACGCCGCTGCGGTTGAAGACGGTGCCGAGGATCTGACGGCTCATTACGCCGAGATCGGCCAGCGGGCGGTTGCGGTGGGTGCGCACACCCAGATTCACCTGACCGATCGCGGACAGGCCGAGGCGGTCGTAGGTATCGAGGAGCAAGCCGATCTCCACGCCGTAGCCGGGGGCGAACGGCACCGAGGTGAGCAGTTCGCGGGTGCCGGCGTATTCGCCGCCGAGCGGCTGCAGCACCTGCGACAGTTCCGGACGCAAAGCGGCGAGCAATGGACGGGCTACGAGTTCGGTGACGCGACCGCCACCGTGTGCGTCCACGGCACCGGCCTGGCGCAGCGGCCTGCGGTAGTAGGCCTTAACCAGATGCATATCGTCGACGAGCAGCAGCGGGCCGAGCAGCTTCGGCACAAAGGCCGGATCCGGGTCGATCAGATCGGAGTCGACGAAGGCGATGACATCGCCGCTGGTCACCGCCAGCGACCGCCACAGCACCTCGCCCTTGCCCGGCAACGGATCGAGTTCGGGGACGGCCTGTTCCCGGCTGATCACCTCGGCGCCGGCGGCCAGCGCGCATTCGATGGTGGTGTCGGTCGATCCGGAATCGAGCACGATCAGCTCGTCGACCAGGGTGCCGACCAGCGGTCGAATACTGGCCACCACATCGGCGACAGTGTTCTCTTCGTTCAGTGCGGGCAGCACCACCGAAACGGTGCGTCCGCGCTTGGCGGCGATCAGTTCGTCGACCGTCCAGTCCGGGGTGTCCCAGGTATTCGTCGTCCCCCAGACGGGGCTCTCGTGGTGGTGGAAATTCATACCAGACCTCGCAGGGTTCGTGCGGGGGGCCGGATGCCCTGTATCGCGGCGATCATGTCCACGACGCGCCGGGTTTCGGCAACCTCGTGCACTCGGAAGACTCGGGCGCCGGCGGCCGCCGACCATGCTGTTGCTGCCAATGTGCCCTCCAACCGTTCGGATAGACCGACACCTAAAGTCTCCCCGATGAAATCCTTGTTGCTCAGCGCCATCAAGACTGGCCATCCGGTATTTACAAGAACGTCGATTCCCCGCAACAACTCGAGCCCGTGATAAGTGTTCTTGCCGAAATCATGGGTCGGATCAATCAGAATCGAATCCTTACGAACCCCGGCCGCGGCCGCCTCTTCGGCGGCGCGCCGCACGGTTTGGGTTACTTCTGCCACCACGTCGGCATAACGCACCCGATGCGGACGGGTGCGCGGGAGCGCCCCGCCGGTGTGGCTGCACACGATGCCGACGCCGCGATCGGCGGCCACGTGCACCAGATCCGGATCGGCGCCCGCCCAGGTGTCATTGATCAGATCCGCCCCCGCGGTGACGGCGGCCTCGGCTACCTCGGCGCGCCAGGTATCGATGCTGATCAGTAGCTCCGGATACTTCTCCCGGATCGCCGCGACGAACGGGACCACGCGACAAGCCTCTTCCGCCGCATCGACCACGGTGCCCGGACCGGCCTTCACCCCACCGATATCGACCAGATCGGTGCCATCGTCGACAGCGCGCGCTACCGCATCCATGGCGGCCGCGTCGGAGAAGGTGGCGCCTTGGTCGTAGAAGGAGTCGGGAGTGCGGTTGACGATGGCCATGACCAGCGCCCGATCCGTCGCCACCGGCTTGCCGCACAAGGTTGGCAGCGGCGCTGCGGTGGGGCTGAACATGCAACCGACTGTAGCTTCCCCGCCGCCCCGGGTACTTAGGCCGTACAAATAAGTGCCACTCGGTTCGCGTTCAGGTCCTGATCGAGGACTGGGCGGACCCGATGTGCTCACGGAACCGGTGATCTCGTGGTCAGTTCTTGGGCGCGCGAGCCGCGGCGACGTCGGCGGCGTATTCGTCGTAGGCCGGGATATAGCCGTCGGTGCGGCCGGCGAGCACATACAGCCGACTGTCGGCGTCGGGCGCGTAACCCTGCTTGCGGAGTTCGACCTTGCGGCTCTTGAAGGTGGAGGTCTGCTCGAGTTCGGTGACGACCCGGATGAACAATGGGACCGCATAGCCGGGCAATCGGGAGTAGGCCAGCTCGGCGAGTGTGCGGCCGTCGAATTCGGCGTCCGGGTACAGCGTCACCGCCGCCATGCCCGCTTTGCCATCGGTGCCGGGGATATCCACACCGAAGACGACCGCCTGCGAGATCGCGTCGGATTCGGCGAGTGCCCCCTCGACCTCGGTGGTGGCGACATTCTCACCCTTCCAGCGGAAGGTATCGCCGAGCCGATCGACGAAGGCGATATGGTGCCAGCCCTGATCGCGCACCAGGTCACCGGTGTCGAACCACACGTCGCCGTCCTCGAAACCGTTGCGAACCAGCTTCGCCTCGGAGGCGGCCTTATCGGTATAGCCATCGGCAGGCGAGCGGTCGGTGACCTTGGCCAGCAGCAGGCCGACCCCGCCGCCCGGCACCCGGCGCAGCCGACCGTCCTTGTCGCGCTTGGCCTTTCCGGTCGCATCGTTGTATTCGACGATGGCATAGGGCAACGGCCCGAAGCCCGCGGTGCGATCCACCCCGAAGGCATTGACGAAGGCGATATTCACCTCGCTGGCACCGTAGAACTCGACAATCCTGCCGATGCCGAAACGGCGCTCGAGCTCGTCCCACAGCTCGGGCCGCAGACCATTACCGACGATGAGCCGGACCCGGTGCTGCCGATCGGTCGGCTTGTCCGGCTGATTGAGCAGGTAGCGGCAGAGTTCACCGATATAGATGAACGCGGTTGCCTGCTCCCGGATGATCTCGTCCCAGAACCGGGAGGCGGAGAACTGCCTACCGAGTGCGAAGGTGCCGCCTGCGGCGAGCACCGACGACAGCGCGACGGTCAGTGCGTTGTTGTGATAGAGCGGCAGGCAGCAATACAGAGTGTCCTTGCCGTGCAGGCGAATTCCGAGTCCGCCGAGTCCGGACATGCTCTTGGTCCAGCGCAGATGTGTCATGACACTGGCCTTGGGCAGGCCGGTGGTGCCGGAGGTGAAGATCAGGAAGGCGCGTTCCTTCGCGGTGATCTGCGCGCAGCTCGGCGGATCGGCCGGATCGGCATCCTCGGCCATTTTGTGCAGATCCTGTGAAAAGAGCACATTGGCAAGGGGTTCGGCGAGTGAGTCCAATGCCGCCCGGCATTCCTCGCCGACCACATTGAGCACGCTGTCGAGCAATCCGAAACTGTGGGCGAGCACCTGGTCGCGCTGGTGGTGGTTCAGCAAACCGACCGCCGCACCGAGTTTCACGGTGGCCAGCACCACGAACAGGGTTTCCGGACGGTTGGTCATCAGCACGCCGACCACGTCACCGCGGCGCACGCCACGGTCGGCCAGCACCCGCGCGTACCGGTTCACCTGCGCGTTGACCGCGCCGTAGCTGAAGGTAAGGCCCTCGTACTTCAGGAACGGCCGGTCCGGATGCCGGCGCGCCTTGCGCTGGAAGTACAGCCCGACCGACGATTTGTCATCCGCCCGCACCAGCATGCCGAGCGCGCCGCGCACCATGGACGGTGCGTCGAATGCCATGGGCGGCAACCGCTTCACAATGTCGAACAGGCTGACCTTGGTTCGGGCTGCGGTGCCCACAGTGTCAGACCTCCTCGTCGAAAATGGTACCCAGCTCCTGCACCGCCTCGGATGCCCGCACCGGTTTCAATGCCGCGAAGGCCGCGGGCAGATCGTTGACCACGGTGATCCGGGCCATGGCCGACTGAGATACGAACTTCCGGTCGAACAGTTCATCCAACCAGTCGAAAAGACCTCGATAGAAACCGTTGTGGTCGAGTACGACCACCGGTTTACCATGTTGGCCCAGATAACCACCGGTCCAGGTTTCGAAGAATTCCTCCAGCGTGCCGATGCCGCCGGGCAGGGCGAGGAAGGCGTCGGCGCGGTCCTCCATGACCTGTTTGCGCTGGCGCATGGTGTCGGTGACGATCAACTCGTCGGCATCGACATCTGCTACTTCCTGGTGCACCAAGCGTTTCGGGATCACTCCGAGGGTGTACGCACCACCCGCACGGGCACCCGTGGCGACCGCGCCCATCATCGAGACATGACCGCCGCCGGAGACCAATTGCCAACCGCGCCTTGCGATCTCGGTGCCGACCCGGGCGGCGAGGGCGAGCATCGCCGGATCGGCGGTGCTGGCCGAGCAGTAGACGCAGACCGCGTATCCGCGCGCGGCTGTGTTCATTATTCGTTCGCCGCGGCCACTCACCACTGATCCTCCGTCCCGAGGGCGTCGGTATCGGTGGCACCGTCCGCGGTGGCCAGGATGATCTGCACGACCTCCTCGACGCTATCGGTCACATGCAGCAGGCCGAGGTCGCCCGGGGAGATCTTGCCGGAGCCGCCGAGCGAATCGCGCAGCCAGTCGACGAGCCCGGCCCAGTACTTGCTGCCGAACAGGATGATCGGGAAGCGGGTGATCTTATGGGTCTGCACCAGGGTGAGCGCCTCGAACAGTTCGTCCAGGGTGCCGAATCCGCCCGGCAGGCAGATGAATGCCTGCGAGTACTTCACGAACATGGTCTTGCGCGCGAAGAAATAGCGGAAATTGATGCCGAGGTCGACCCATTCGTTGAGGCTCTGCTCGAACGGCAACTCGATGCCGAGTCCGATCGAGTACCCGCCCGCCTCCGACGCGCCCCGGTTGGCGGCCTCCATCACGCCGGGACCGCCGCCGGTGATCACCGCGAATCCGGCCTGTGCCAGCGCGCCGCCGATGGCCTTGGCAGCGTGGTATTCCGGATGCCCAGTCGGCGTGCGGGCCGAACCGAATACAGTGACCGCGCGCGGCAGTTCGGCGAGCGCACCGAAGCCCTCGACGAATTCGGCCTGGATGCGCAGTACCCGCCACGGATCGGTATGCACCCAATCGCTGGGTCCGTGCCGGTCCAACAGGTTCTGGTCGGCGGTGCCACCCGGTTTGCGATCGCGACGGAACATGATCGGTCCGCGGAATTTGGGTGTCGACTTCGGCGGGCTTGCGATCTCGTTATCGGCGGCTTCGGTGGACATGGCGCCCACGCTACCGGGCTGGTCCGCCTCGCTCCCCCGCCTCCCCGAACCTTTAGGCGGCTCCCCCGCCTCTCCGAACCTTTAGGCGGCTCCCCCGCCTCTCCGAACCTTTAGGCGGCTCCCCCGCCTCTCCGAACCTTTAGGCGGCTCCCCCGCCTCTCCGAACCTT
>NZ_JBFAXH010000001.1:262729-826666 GCF_040680755.1 Nocardia sp. NPDC051990
CTTTAGGCGCCAGACTCAGCCGCGACGACCGTGACGTTGGCGGGCGGCGGTACAGCTGTGGGTAAGTTAGCCCGTCCCCTACGAGTTACCCATGTGCTTACGAAATCAGTGGGACAGTTACCAAATCAGCGGGACGGTTCGGCGGAGTTGGGGAAGCACTGGGTCAGGTAGGTACGCAGGGTCGCCGCGACTGAGGTGATCTGGGCGACCGGGACGTGTTCGTCGCGCTTATGGGCGAGATTGGGGTCGCCGGGACCGAAGTTCACTGCCGGGATGCCGCGGGCGGCGAAGCGCGCGACATCGGTCCACCCGTACTTGGCGCGCACGCTGTCGGCGCCCACCACGGTGATCAGATCCTTGGCCGCGGGGGCGGACAGGCCGGGCAGTGCGCCCGCGGCAGCGTCGGTGAGCTCGAAATCGAGCTCGAGTCCGTCGAATACCGCGCGCATATGCTCGGTGGCCTGCGCGACGGTGCGGTCGGGGGCGAAGCGGAAGTTCACGTCGACCTCGGCCTCGTCCGGAATCACATTGCCGGCCACGCCACCACCGATACGGACCGCGGACAGGCCCTCGCGATAGACGCAGCCGTCGATATCGACCTCGCGGGCCTTGTAGTCGGCGAGGCGCTGGAGTACCGGGGCCATGCGGTGAATCGCGTTGTCGCCCCTCCAGGAGCGCGCCGAGTGGGCGCGCACACCCTTGGTCGTGAGCCGGGCGCGGAGGGTGCCCTGGCAACCAGCCTCGATGACCCCGCCGGACGGTTCGCCGAGGATGGCCAGATCACCGACGAGCCAATCCGGGAGGTCTCGCTCGATGTGGTTGAGGCCGTTGTGCTTCGCGGCGATCTCCTCGCAGTCGTAGAAGATCAGCGTCAAATCGTGCACCGGTTCGGCGACGGTCGCGGCCAGATGCAGGAACACCGCGTCACCGGATTTCATATCGACGGTGCCGCAGCCGTAGAGCTGGCGCTCCCCCGCCTCGTCCACGAAGGTGCTCGGCACATTGTCCGCGATGGGCACGGTATCCAAGTGACCTGCGAGAATGACCCGCGTCGGCCGCCCCAGGTCGGTGCGCGCGAGCACCACATTCCCGTGCCGCAGCACCTCGAATCCCGTGGCCTGCTCGCGCAGCGCCCGCTCGACTATGTCGGCAATGGCCGCCTCGTCCCGTGAGACGCTCGGGATGTCGACGAGAGCCGCAGTCAGTGCGATGGGGTCGGCGCGCAAGTCGATGGTCACGCGCCCCAGCCTACGACCGCGGTGTTGATCTCCCGTCGTGCCCGTAGCCATCACAGCGGTGACCGTCGCGACGTCGAACCAGACTGGAGGCAACGCCGGGCGAGCGTCGAGTACTGGCTCGCCGGGGCAGGCCTGGGATGGCGACGTCGGCCGCTCGGGCGAGGACCGGTCGACGTGGCTCAGCACGGTCGTGGCTCGGTGGGTAACCTCTGATGACGTGAGCATTCAGGGAGCAGCAGCAGTCGGTATCGCCAATGTGACCGCGGACGGGACCGTATTGGATACCTGGTACCCGAATCCGGAGCTGGGCGCGTTCGGTGACACCGGGACCAAGCGCCTGGATGCGGCGCCCGCGGACTACGCGGCGCTGCTCGGATTCGACGAGGCACGCGGGGTGGATGTGGTCGCGGTGCGGACCACGATCGCTGATCTGTCTGCCGCCCCGGTGGATGCGCACGACGTGTACCTGCGGCTGCATCTGCTCTCACATCGGCTGGTCAAACCGCACGAGGTGAGCCTGGACGGGCAGTTCGGTCTGCTCAGCAATGTGGTGTGGACCAACCACGGTCCGGCCGCGGTGGAGGGTTTCGAGGCAACGCGCGCCAAGCTGCGGGCGCGCGGCCCGGTCACCGTGTACAGCATCGACAAGTTCCCGCGGATGGTCGACTACGTCGTGCCGTCGGGTGTGCGCATCGGTGATGCCGACCGGGTCCGTCTCGGTGCGCATCTGGCCTCCGGCACCACTGTCATGCACGAGGGCTTCGTGAACTTCAACGCGGGTACCCTCGGCGCCTCCATGGTCGAGGGCCGAATCTCCGCGGGCGTCGTGGTCGGCGACGGCTCCGATATCGGCGGCGGCGCCTCCACCATGGGCACCCTGTCCGGCGGCGGCACCACCATCATCTCCATCGGTGAGCGCTCCCTGCTCGGCGCCAACTCCGGCCTCGGCATCCCATTCGGCGACGACTGCGTCCTGGAGGCCGGTCTCTACCTCACCGCGGGCACCAAGGTCACCACCCCGGACGGCACCGTGGTCAAGGCCGCCGACCTCAGCGGCCAGAACAACCTGTTGTTCCGCCGTAACTCGACCACGGGCGCCGTCGAGGTCGTGCCCCGCAAGGGCACCGGCATCGAACTCAACGCCGACCTGCACGCCAACTGATCCGCCTCGCCGAGTCTTCAGGCGCCAGACTCAATCGCGGCAACTGTGACGTTAGCGGGTGGCGGTCGGACTGTGGGCAAGTTAGCCCGTCCCCCGACGAGTCACCCGTGTACGTACGAAATCAGTTGTCTCGTTGGGGACGATGGTCAGCACACCACGCAACCTTCAGTCGGTATCGCACTCGGCGGCGGCCAACTTGATCGCCGCAAGCTGTGCCTCGACTGTCACGAAGTCGAAAATCACTGCTCCGGAGTGGAACTCCCGCCCGAGGCCGTGGAGGAGGTCCATCCATTCCCAGCTCACCGCGATCTCCGCGTCGATGGGATCGAGCTTCGCACCGATCGCCGGTCCGGCCTTGTGCCGCAGGACGCGCAGACGCCATTGACCGAGGAAGCGTCGGAAACGGTCCAGCGCCGCACTCGCCCGTTCGGTCTGCTGCGCGACCGTCGACAGTTGCGCATTCACCTCGCGCATCTGGTCGGCCATATCGCACAGCCCGATGGCGGTCGCGTCGCACAGCAGGGGTACCGCCTTCAGCGTGCGGGCCGGCGCCGCGCCGTCGACCACTTCGGCGGCGAAGGCCGCGACCATGCTGTTGTACAAGGCGGCCAACGAGATTCGGAACCGCAGCTCCGTCACCGCCCCACGCAACCGGTCCAGTTCGGGCCCCAGCGTGTGCAACGCGGCGACCGCTTCGCTCATTGGTTCACCCATCACCCGGGCGATATTGAGCAGCACCGGATGCTCGTCGGCGACCCGCGCAGAGGCATCCCTGGCCGCCACAACGGATCGATCGATGTGGCGGGTGATGTCGGCGACCCGCGTTGCGGCGGTCATGAGCCGGCCGCACAGCTCCCGGTATTCGCCCAATCGCCCAACCATCTGAGCGAGCCTCGCATCCACCAGAGCGGTGCCCGCGAGCACGGAACCGATGGGCCCGGACACCTCCGGCCGCAGTGACGTCGCCGATACCAGATTGCCGCGGGCCGCGATCTCCGCGGGCAGAGCTTCGTGCATGAACTCGTCGTACGAGCGAAATCCGTGGCGACGCAGCGCTTCCTCGAGCCCGGCCATACCGCTCGCGGCGATGCCACGGCGGTCGTTCCCGGAACGGCGCGATGCCTGCTCCGCGGTTCGCGCCTGCGCGTAAAGCTGTTCGGCGAGGCCGAAATACGGACTGCACGGAGCAAGCCGCACCGAGACATAACCATCAGGCACCGGGCTCATCGTCGCGAACACCCAATACGCCGTTCCGTCCTTGGCCCGGTTCCTGACGAACGCCCCGACCGGTCGGCCATCGGCAAGCCGTTCCCACATCAGCCGGAACATTCCAGCAGGCATATCGGGGTGGCGGACGACATTGTGCGGCTGTCCGGCCAGCTCGTCGAGCGCGTAGCCCGATACGCGGGCAAAGACAGAATTCCCCAGGCCGATCACACCGCGCCGGTCGGTGGTGGAGAAGAACAGTTCCGTCGGCCCCAGGACCAGGTCGCCCGCGTCGACCGGCGAGGCCAGTTGATCCGCAACCTTTTCTGCATATGAAAGCACCGGGCAACCGTAGAGCAACGAGAACGGGTGACCGCTACGGGGCAGAGTGATGCACATCGCAATTCGGCTGAATTATTCTGCTAGTATGCAAGATACGTCCCTTTGCAAGGGCATTCGGATATCGGACATTGGGACCGAAAGACATTCGAATCAGTGACATAGGTCCCATCAGTTACATCACGGCTTCTCGGTCGAGCCGACCGGTTCGGCGTGCCGTTCGCGGATTTCGGCGGCGAACAATTCTGTAGAACCGGATCGATTCATCCAGGCAGGTAGTCGATCTGTTCGGGGGTCAGCGCTGCGCTCATACCGGCGACCGTAGAACCTGAACTTAAATAGAGGTCAAGCCGATGGCGCTCCAGTGCTCGTTCGCGGCGACACGTCCCGCAGTCGTACCCCGACGGACCCGGGAACGGCGTTAGCCTGGGATATGGACGCTGTCACGGTAGTCCCTATCCCGAGCAACGAGCCGGTGCATTCCTATGCGCCGGGCAGCCGCGAGCGGGAACTGCTGATCACCAAGCTCACCGAGATCGCCGCCGAATCCATCGATATTCCGCTGGTCATCGGTGGCAAACACCGGCCGGGCATCGGGACGCGGCACGATATCGTCGCCCCGCACCGACGTCGGCATGTGCTCGGCACTTACACCGACACCACGCATTCGGAAGCCCACGGCGCTATCGAGGCCGCGATCGCGGCGGCACCTGGCTGGCGCACCACGACCTTCGACGACCGGGCGGCCATCTTCCTGCGCGCGGCGGATCTGTTGGCCGGGCCGTGGCGAGAGACGGTCGCCGCCGCCACCATGCTCGGCCAATCCAAGACGGTGCAGCAGGCCGAAATCGATGCACCGTGCGAATTGGTCGACTTCTGGCGCTTCAATGTGGCCTTCGCGCGCCAAATTCTGCAGCAGCAGCCGCAGTCGAGCGCCGGGGTGTGGAATCAGATGGATTACCGCCCGCTGGAGGGTTTCGTCTACGCGGTCACACCCTTCAACTTCACCGCCATCGCGGGCAATCTGCCGACCGCGCCAGCGTTGATGGGCAATACCGTGGTGTGGAAGCCCTCGCCGACGCAGACACTCGCGGCCTTCTACACCATGCGGCTGCTGGAGGCGGCCGGATTGCCACCGGGCGTCATCAATATGGTGACCGGCGACGGTGTCGAATTGTCGGAGGTCGCGCTCGCCGATCCGCGACTTGGGGGTGTCCATTTCACCGGCTCCACCAAGACATTTCAGTTCCTGTGGTCCCAGGTCGGCGCGAATATCGGCCGCTACCACAGCTATCCACGCTTGGTCGGAGAAACCGGCGGTAAGGACTTCATTGTCGCGCACCCGTCCGCCGATCCGGATGCGCTGCGTACCGCGCTGATTCGCGGTGCCTACGAATATCAGGGCCAGAAATGTTCGGCGGCTTCCCGCGCCTATATCGCACGCTCGATGTGGCGCACGATCGGTGACAATTTCCTCCAGTTGACCCGTGAACTGAGCTACGGCGATGTCGCCGATCTGACGAATTTCGGTGGGGCACTGATCGATCGGCGCGCCTACGACAAGAATGTGGCCGCCATCGAACGCGCCAAGGCGGCGGGTATCGCCATTCCGGCGGGCGGCGCATACGACGACAGCGAGGGCTGGTTCGTCCGGCCGACGGTGCTATTGGTCGACGATCCGCACGACGACGCCTTCGTCACCGAATATTTCGGTCCCATCCTCGCCGTGCACGTCTATGACGATGCCGAACCCGGCTCCTTCGCGGCGGTATTGGCCGAGGTGGAGTCGGCGGCACCCTATGCACTGACCGGCGCGGTCTTCGCTCAGGACCGCAAGGCCATCGACCAGGCCTCGGCCGCATTGCGATTCGCCGCGGGCAACTTCTACATCAATGACAAGCCGACCGGCGCTGTCGTCGGTCAGCAGCCCTTCGGCGGTGCGCGTGCGTCGGGCACCGACGATAAAGCGGGTTCGCCGCTGAACCTGCTGCGCTGGGTCGCGCCACGCACGATCAAGGAGACCTTCGTGCCGCCGGGTGATTACCGGTATCCGCACATGGGGTCGGAATGAATCCATTGCGGCCGGTAATCCTCGCGGCCTCCGCTTCCCCGCGGATGCAGCGCATCCTGACCGGGATGCCGGTGACCGCGGAGATCGTCCGGCGCTTCGTGGCCGGCGAGGGCCGTGACGAGTTGATCGCGGTGGTGCGCGAGCTGCTGGCCAGCCGTCGGCTGATCAGCGTCGACTTTCTCGGGGAGAACACTACCGACCGGGCACAGGCCGAGGCCACGGCGGCCGAATACCTTTCGCTGATCAACGATCTGGCGGCATTGAACGGCTTCCGAGATATCGCGGCACGTACCGAGGTGTCGGTGAAAATGTCCGCGCTGGGGCAGGCACTGCCCGCGGACGGCCCGGCCATCGCCACCGAGAACCTGCGCATTGTGTGCACCAAGGCGGCTCAGGCCGGCGTGTGGGTCACTGTGGACGCGGAGGACCACACCACCACCGAGGCCACGCTTGCCGCGGTTCGTACGCTGCGCGCCGAATTCCCTTGGCTCGGTGCGGTATTGCAGGCTTATCTGCATCGCACCGAGGCCGACTGCCGGGAACTGTCCGGTCCCGGATCCCGAATTCGTCTGTGCAAGGGCGCTTATCGGGAACCGCATACCGTCGCGTATCAGCGTTCCGCCGAAGTGAACGATTCCTACCTGCGCTGCCTGGAGATTTTGATGGGCGGCGACGGCTACCCGATGGTGGCCACCCACGATCCGGTGCTCATCCTCGCCGCGGAACGGCTGGCCACCGAAACCGGCCGTGGTCCAGACCGTTTCGAGCATCAGATGCTCTACGGCATCCGCGATCCCGAGCAGTTGCGGCTGGCCGCCGCGGGCAATGCCATGCGAGTATATGTGCCTTATGGCAGCCAGTGGTACGGCTACCTGACCCGCCGCCTCGCCGAACGTCCGGCCAACCTCACATTCTTTCTGCGCGCGTTGGTCAGCAAGTCCTAGGGGGATGGCAGCCGGCGGAGCCGGCGGGGTGGGTGAGCTCAGACCAGCGGCTTGCCGCGACGATGCCGCCTGCGCATATCCCACAGACAGAGGTTCATCGGAAAGAGCCTGGCGGACTTCGGTAGTAACCGGTGCACGGCACCGATCGCGCGCAGTAGTTTATTCGCGACGCGCTCATGCCGCTCGCTCCAATCCATGTTCATCTCGGCGCGTAGGTGCGGCGGTAGCAGACCGGTCACCAAGAACCGCTGCAGCGGGGCGAATAATGTGCGGACCGGCCAGGCGACCATTTTCAGATCGACGAGATCATTGAAGTACGCGCGCGTGCGGTCATCCACGGTCTTGGTCGCGAGATTGGCATTCCAATACTCCTGGAAGGCCTTTCGGTCCCGCGGCCACATGTCCGGTCGCATCTGCAGGGTGGTGCCGAGCCGAGCGGCGTACTGGTAGAGCACATCCGCGGTGTCCTCATCCATCGGTCCGTGCAGCCGCTCCTCCAGATCGACCAAGCCCCAGTACAAACAGGCGGCCACCCACAGTTGCAGCTTCGGGTCGAAGGCGTTGTATTTGATCGGAGCGCCGGGCTCGGAATGCACCGCGCGATGTGAACCGTTGACGGCCTCGCGGTAATTCGCGCGGTCTTCCTCGGTGCCGAGCAGCGCCACCGCGAGATAGGTCAGCGTGGTGCGCGTTCGCTTCCACGGGTGCACATCGATCCGGCCGGATTCGACCGTGCTCTCCATGACGCCGTAGGCGACCGGCCGCAGGCTCAGCTGCATGATGACATTCGCCGTTCCGCCGAGGAAGGCCGCGACACCGCTGCACAATTCGTCCATCGCGAAGTCGTCGACAGTGCCGTAGCGGCAGGTAGGCAGCGGATCGGGCGGCTGCGCGGGTTGCGGCAAGGTCATCGTTGGCCTCGGCTTTCGGGGGGTGATCACCGACAATCGAAAGGTGATGAGAAGAATTGACATTTACCTTCTCATCACCTCGAGAGGCTGTCAAACGATCCCCGTACACGAGCGGTTTACATTCACCCACCCCGTCGGCTCCGCCGACTGCCGTCCCGCTGATCACACCAGGTGCAGGCCGAGCCGCCTGCGGATGCGCATATCCCACAGGTAGGCGTTGATCGGGAACATCCTGGCCTGCTTCGGCATTCGAGCGGTGATCGAGCCGAGGGTGCGCAGGATTCCGGCGAGTTTTCGATCGTCGTCCGCGGTCCAGGTCATGCCTATCTGGTCGCGCAGTTGCTCGGGCAGCAGGCCGGTGACCACGAAGCGGTGGAACCGGGCGAATGGTAAGCGGGCAGGCCTCGGCAGCATTTTCAGATCGATCAGCTCGTTGAAGTAGTCGCGGATCGGGGGATCGATGGCGGTCTTCGCGAGCCGCTCGGTCCAGAATTGGTCGAAGGCCACGCGGTCGGCGGGCCACGATTCCGGATGCATTTGCAGCGTCGTGCCGAGTCGAGACCCATAGCGGTAGAAGGCTTCCGCGTCGGCGTCGTTCATCGGGCCGTGCATGCGCTCGTAGAGATCGCGTGCACCCCAATAGAGACAGGCGGCCACCCAGAGCTGTAGTGCGGGATCGAAGGCGTTGTACTGCACCGGACTGGCCGCGGTCGACTTGACCGAGCGGTGCGACAGGTTCACGGCGTCGCGATAGGCGTCACGTTCGGCATCGGTGCCGAGCATGGCGACCGAGAGATAGGTGAGGGTGGTGCGCAGCCGCTTGATCGGATGCAGCATGACCTTGCCGCTGTCGACGGTGCTCTCCAGCACGCCGTAGCCGACCGGCAACGTGCTGAGCTGCATGATGACATTCGCCGTACCGCCGAAGAATGCGGCGACACCGTCGAGGTGCCGCTCGATATCGAAGGTGTCCTCGGCGGGTGTGCGAAACGGGCTGGTCATCGGCGCCCCCGTTCTCATGTTGAGAAGGAATTACCCAAACGTTCTCACTGTCTCATGAGTGTGTCAACCATCGCGTTGGTGGCCGAGCCGGCTCGCCGGGGGAGCGTGGTGGTGGTGCGACGTGGTGCCGAAGTAGCGTGAGCGAATGTCATTCGGTCCGCCGCTGCTGCTTCGTTCGCTCAATCCGCTCGCTGTTGCCGGGGGAGCGGATATACCCGATGCCGTCACCATCGATGGGATGACGTTGTCGCGCAGTGATTTGCTCGGTGCGGCGACGTCGGTGGCCGAGCGCATCGCGCGCGCCGATCGGGTGGCGGTACTGGCGCGACCGACCGTAACCACGGTGCTCGCGGTGGTCGGCTGCCTCATCGCCGGGGTGACGGTGGTGCCGGTGCCACCGGATTCGGGGACCGCCGAGCTGGCGCATATCCTCACCGACTCTGGTGCCCAGGCGTGGTTGGGGGCGGCGCCGGAGGGATCGGATCTGCCAGTCGTTCCGGTGCGCGCGCACGCGCGCTCGTGGCATACCTATCCCGAACCCGACTCTGCCACACCGGCATTCGTGCTGTATACCTCGGGGACCACCGGTCTGCCCAAGGGGGTCGTGCTGAATCGCGGCGCCATCGCGGCCGGGCTCGATGCACTCGCTGACGCGTGGGCCTGGACGCCGAACGACGTTCTGGTGCACGGTCTTCCGCTGTTCCACGTGCACGGGCTGATTCTCGGTTTGCTCGGGCCGCTGCGGGTCGGCAGCCCGCTGATCCACACCGGCAAGCCGACACCGCAGGCCTATGCGGACGCGCACGGCACGCTGTACTTCGGGGTGCCGACCGTATGGTCGCGCGTTGTCGAAGATCCCGATGCGGCACGGAAATTGGCCGAGGCGCGGCTGCTCGTCTCGGGCAGTGCGCCGCTGCCGGTGCCGGTATTCGAGCGGCTGCGCGAACTCACCGGGCACGCGCCGATCGAGCGGTACGGGATGAGCGAAACAATGATCACGCTGTCCACTCGGTTCGATGGGGAACGCCGTCCCGGCTGGGTCGGCACGCCCGTCGCGGGTGTGCAGACTCGGCTGCGGGACGAGGCTGGTGCGGATGTCCCGCACGACGGGGACAGCATCGGTGGCCTGCAAGTGCGCGGGCCGATGCTGTTCGACGGTTACTACAACCGGGCCGAGGCGACCGCCGAATGCTGGACCGAGGATGGCTGGTTCAAGACCGGCGATGTCGCGGCGATCGATGCCGACGGTTGGCACCGTATCGTAGGCCGGGAATCGGTCGACCTCATCAAGTCCGGTGGCTACCGCATCGGCGCGGGCGAAGTCGAGACGGTACTGCTCGGACATCCGGAGGTGGCCGAGGTCGCGGTGGTCGGCGTTCCCGATGCCGACCTGGGGCAGCGGATCGTCGCATACGTCGTACTACGCGGTGCCGCAACGGATTCCATCGAGCAGGCGCTCATCGAGCATGTGGCCGAACAGCTTTCGGTGCACAAGCGCCCGCGCGAGGTCCGCGTGGTGGCTTCGCTGCCGCGCAATGCGATGGGGAAGGTGCAGAAAAAGCTGCTCGGCTGAACGGAACTTCTCGCGCGCTCGTCGCATTCTGATCAGCCCGAATCCAACGATTACCGATGCGAATGGGCGCTGTCGACCGCCCCCGGCCCTCACGGTGGATACGACAAGATGGTGCGCATCCAGTCGAGGGTGTAGCGCAGACCGTCGCCCAGGGGTCTGCTCGGTCGCCAGCCCAACAGCGCGTGGGTACGGTCGAGGTCCGGGCTGTGCGCGGTCGGTGCGCTGAGATCGGCTGGGGCGATCTCCAGCCAGCCGCTACCGGCGAGGGCAATAGCGGTGTGGGCGAATTCGGCGGTCGTCACCGCGGCGGGGCCGCCGATGTCGACCGGGCCGGTCGTAGTGCTGTCGAGCATCGCGACCAATGCGTCGACGGTGTCGGCGATGTAGACGAATGATCGGACATCACTGTCGATGACCTGCACTGTCTGATCGCGTAGTGCGGCGGCGCAGATCGTGGCCGCGATGCGGCCGTCGCCCGGCCACTGGTGTGGTCCGTACACCTCGAAGGGCCGCACAATGCCCACGTCCACGCCACTGTAATGGCGGGCGATGACCTCGGCGAGGAGGGTGCTCAACGCGTGTACCTGAAAATCGCCTGCCTGGCCGGTGTTTCGCGGGTCGCCGTTACTCTCGGGACCGGATGCGACGACGATGCGCGCGCCGCGACTCGCGGCCAGGTCGAGAGCGGCCAGGGTGCCGGCCGAGGCCGCTCGAAGGGTGTCCGTCGGCCGCCGGACGGTGGCTTTCGGACTGCCAGGGCAGGCGAGATGCGCGATATGGGTGATCGTGGCGAGGTCGGCGAATGCGCCGGGTGTGCTCACATCCGCGGTACGGAGGGTGAAATGCGGCTGTGCCGTGAGGTTTTCGATGGCCACCCGACGGCCGGTGCTGAGGTTATCGATCGCGGTGACCCGGTCTCCGCGCGCGAGCAGTGCACGGCACAGGTGCGAGCCGAGGAATCCAGCACCACCGGTGACGACGATGTGGTTACCGGTGTGCGGGGATTCTTCCTTCATGGATGGGTGATCGTTCACGAGGGCATCTCCCACCAACGGGATCGACGTGCCGAATCAGGTGTGGCGTGCCCGGCCGCGACCAGTGTCGCGAACGCGGCCCGCTTTCTGGCGCAGTCGTGTTCGCGGTGGAGTTGCATAGCACGATGGGCGTCGGCGAGCGTCAACGGCGGCGACGGCAGGTCACATGTCCACGCCTTCGGCCACTCGACGGGACGTAACGGGCACGGCGCGCTGGCGCGCCGACGTGCGGCGGGGCGGTATGGCCGGTCGACCGGCCATACGCATCCGAGGGCGATCACCGCGACCATGCCCCCGCCGAGTACCGCCACCACGCTGGACACCACATGCCACGGACTCACCGTCGCTCTCCCTCGCGGCCGTCCCCCAGATGGGCGCGCATATCTTGCACGAGGCCATCCAGCACCCGCTGTAACAGCGTGAATCCCGGTGTGCCGCAATCAGACAGCGATCCATCGGCAGGCGATGACGCGGTGGGAAATTCGATGCCGCGCCGATGCGCGCGCTCGCGCGGACTCAATGTCTGCGGCGCGATCCTGCCATTGGCCACGAGGGTGTTGTACGCGACCCATTTCCAGGCACATATCTCGACCCGGCACGCCCGATGTCGCCGCATCTGCTGGTGTGCCAGCTCGATTTCGGCGCTGCCGCAGATAGCCGCTGAGGTGGCGATCGTATCCTCGCTCAACACGCCGCCCCCGTTTCGGTACCGGGTACCGACAGCGCGGTGCGCGTCCAAGTGCTCTGCGGGCAAACAGTTTCCAGGTCGTACCCGTGATCGCAGATCAGTGCGGGTTGATCGTTCACGTGCGCCAGTTCGAAAACCACGATGGCCTCGACACCGAGCCCGGCCGCCATGGCCAGGACGTACCCGATCGGGTCGGGCTCATCCCCCGGCGGATGCACTGTGTACACATACCGGTATCCCAATGTGCGCGCGTGCCTGCGTATTTCGCTGGCATGGCGAGGCGCGTGCAGTTTGGAGACATCCGTGCGAACGAACCCCATCGCCTTGGGTTTATCGGTGCACGGCAACGGCGCGATGGATTGCTTGTGGGTCATGTGGGTGCCTCCCCGGAACCTGGTCGGTATGCGAGATCTGCTGGCATCTGGATGAGCGGGCAGCGACGAATCAACACCGGTAGCGGAATCGGATCGCGAGGGTGCCGCTGAACCGTTACCCCGCCGCCGATGTTGTTGCAGTTCCGCCAGATTGAGGTATTTCGAGGGCCGCTGTGTCAGCCGAACGCCTGACACAGCACACCACGGGCGCTAGCCTGATTCGAGCAGAATCGATTATTCGAATCGAGCTGATGCGAAGGCCCAGAATGGGATCCGCGCCTGGGTCACGTTTGATTCGATTTCACACCACCGATCCACCCACTTTTCCGTAGCGGAGGCATAGACCATGACCAGCGACGACGTATCCGAGCCATCGACCCTGCCCAGGCGACAGCTGGGCCGATTCCTACGCGAGCGCCGAGAAGGGACCGGCTTGACTATCGCCAAAGCTGCCGCCCTGGTGGAGCTGAGCCAGGCAGCTTTGCAGCGCATCGAGGCGGCCAAGACGAAGAAGGTCCGCGCGATAGATGTGCAGGCGCTGTGTGATCTGTATGAGGTCTCACGCGCGGACATCACACGGGCCGTCGAACTTGCCAAGCAAGCCAGGGTCACCTCGTGGTATACGGCATTCGCCGGTCTCCACAGCGACGAGACGTTCAACATGATCGTCGAGTTGACGCCCGCTGCGCGGCAACTGATCTCGTACCAGGAGATCGTGCTGGGTCTGGTGCAGACTCCCGATTACGCGAGGGCAGTGATCAGCGCACTGCCAGGTCAGGAAGATATCGACCGCAAAGTGGAGCTGCGTTTGAAGCGCCAGATGATTATCACCCGCAAGACAGACCCGGTGCAGCTCGAGCTACTTCTTCACGAGTCGGCGCTGCACCGCGTCATAGGCGGCCCCCGCGTGATGGCGGCACAGCTGCGGCACCTGGCAGAGATCGGTAAGTTGCCGAACGTCAGTATCCGGATTCACCCGTTCAGCGCTGGGTGCACGTGGGGACTCCTGCATGGCCCCTTCATGATTCTGGACTTCGACCTCGATACCAAGGGCAAGCCAGTGGAGCCGCCGCTTGTCTATATCGAGGGTGCCGGTAAGCCTGACTTGTACTTGGAAAATGCCAACGATGTGCAGCGCTACCATGAGGTTGCTTCGGCCGTCCGAAGCACAGCACACGATGAAGTGAAGTCGCGAGACCTGCTCAGGCGGGTTGCAAGGGAGTATGAAGCGTGAAAACTGACCTACTCGGGGCCAACTGGTTCAAGAGCAGCTACAGCAGTAGCCAGACCGATTGCGTCGAGGTGGCATGGCTCAAGGGCGGCTGCGTCGGCGTCCGGGACTCGAAGAACCCCACCGGTCCAGCACTGGTCTTCACCCCGAGCGAATGGGACACCTTCGCCACAGTCATACGAGACGGGGAATTCAACCGCCCCGCATGACCGCCACTCCCCCGGCGCAGCAACGAGTTACGCAGCATGACCATAGATCTCTCCGGGCGAACTAGTTTAAAAGCAGCCACAGCGGCAGCCAGAGCGCCTGCGTTGAGGTGGCCTGGCTCGAGGGCGGCGGCATCGGTATTCGCGACTCGAAGAACCCAACCGGTCCAGCACTGGTCTTCACACCCAGTCAGTGGGACACCTTCGCCATGAGCGTGCGAGAGGGCGTTTTCAAGGAAGAATGAACGTGGAAACCGAACTGTCCAGCGCAAACTGGTTCAAGAGTAGTCACAGCGGCAGCCAGAGCGCATGCGTGGAGGTGGCATGGCCCAAGGGCGGCAGCGTCGGCGTTCGCGACTCGAAGAACCCAACCGGTCCAGCGTTGGTCTTTACCCCGAGTGAATGGGACACCTTTGCGGCGGGCATGCGGTATGGGAGGTTCACCCGCCGAGCTTGATCACCATTTCCGTCTCGATCACAACGGCCGCAGGTTCTCGACTCCCGACTCAGCTCAACCGTGCGCACGGTTCACCACCGCGCGCACGGTTCACCCGGCGATAATCCGTGGAACCGAATCGGTGTCCGATGCGTCCTACACTACGAGCGGACTATTAGGCGGCCGGACGGGAGCAGTAGTGGGACGACGGACGACAGCAGCGGTCGCGGTGCTGGCAGGGGCGTTGGTTGTCGCCACCGGGTGCGGATCAACAAATGGAGAGACAGCGCCCCCGAGTTCGACCTCCGATAAGACGGCAGCGACTGCGGCACTGTGGGATCCATGCACACAGATCACCAACGAGACCCTGCGGCAGGTTGGGGTGGATCCGTCGACACGTAGCGACACGATTGCGGGCGTCGAGAAGGTGGAAGGTTGGAAGTTGTGCTCGTGGAAGGACAAGCCGACTCGATCGAACTATTCCCTCGGCGTGTGGTCAACAACCCATACGATCGACGAATCGAAGAAGGACGCGAACAACATCGATTTCACCGATGTTTCTATCGCTGGTCGAGACGGGGTCCAGTTTCGCCGAGCAGATGATCGTAATGACGAGGTCTGCTATCTCAGCTTTCCGTCGAACAGGCAAACGATAGAGATCTCCATCTACAAGTCCTTCAGTACAAAGAAACTCGAAGACGATCGAGGCCCTTGCGTCATCGCCGCGGTGGCAGCGGAGATATTGGTGCCGACTTTTCCGAAGTGAGAGAGTGACGGTACGGCAATGGGCATGCAAGAGGATATTACGCTGTGGCAGTACCTTGCGGACGAGGCAAAAGCTGGCAGGTTGCACCTGGACGATTCGGTGGCGAAGCGGTGTCGTACGGCAATCGATAATCAGATCGAGGTGTATCGCGACTCCATGCGTGACATCGATCAGATGGCCCGTGTGACTGGTTTGGGCGAGTTCCAGTGCGGGAAGGAGCTGGCCAAACTGCTCGGCTTGAAGGCAAGCGACTCGGAAGGTGACGGCGATCTCGATACCGCTCTGCGAGACCACATCCGGGTACTCGAGCTCATGGGCGATACCATCCAGGCATCACTGGACCGCATACAAGAGCAGGACACCACCAACGCGCAAGACTTCGGCCGGATCTGAACCAAGGGGGGCACAGGGTGTTCGGTCTTCCATCTTTCGAATCAATCATCATCAATGTCGGCAAAATGATAAATAACGGCCCACTCGGTGCGGTCATTTCCGGTGCCAATGACATTGATAAATCGGCGACATCATTGGCCGCAGCCCTGGGCGACCAAAGCCCGGAGTCGATTGCCGCACGCAACCGCATCAAGGATCTGACCGATCACCATTTCGAGGGCGACTTCCATGATTCGCGCATTCCGGAGTCCCTGTACGGAAATGTTCGGAGCGAGGATCTGGATGAGCTGTATCGGAAGGCGCAGACGATCGATGTCGGTGTCATGACGACGCTACAACAGATGTGGAAGTCCCGAGCCGAGAAACTCGAATCCGGCCTCACCCAGTTCGGCCCGGAAATCTTATCGGCGATAGCGGAGTCGTGGACGGGAGCGGCCAGCCAGGCCGCCGCCGGTGGGATCGTCGATTATGTGGCGAAGGCGCAGAATATGGTGTCGGCCACGAAAATCGTCGCCGAAAAAGTGGAGATCGTGAAGTCAGCGGTCGAGGTGACCAAAGCGAATGTGCAGCCGCAGCCGGAAACCGGGTGGGCCAGCACCGTCGCCGGTTGGATACCCGGTCCGACCTGGAAAATGGACCGCAACCGCACCGACGCCGCCGAGTTGGCCACCTATACCGTCCTCGAAAAGGTCTACCAGCCAGGTATTCGGGAGGCAGACACCGCGCAGCCGCGTATTCCGTTGGCCTACAACCCGGTCCATGATCCTGGCACCGTCACACCGGTGCCGCCGCCGACCGGTCGGGAGCCCGGTCCAAGCGGAAGGTCGCCGTCCGATAGCTCGGAGCCCGATGGCGGCGGAACGACGGGCGGGAGCGGGGAACCTGGCGATTCGGCCCCGGCAGGCGTGGATCCGCTTGCGGGACAGGCAGATCAGCCAAGTCCTGGATCCGGGTCGACCACACCGGCGGGGCTCGGTACCACAGCATCGACCGCGACCACGCCGACCGGTCTCAGTCCTGGATCCACTCCGGGCTCCGGCCTCGGCAGCACCGGACTCAGCGGCTCTGGAAGCACGGTTTCCCCCGGTCCCGGGAGCACGTTTTCCGGTAGCCCGGGTCGATCGATTCCGGGCACGGGCGCAGTCACCGGCGTGGGCTCAGGTGCTGGCACCGGCGTCGGTAGCGCGGGCCGCAATGGCGTGTCCGGTACCGGCTCCATGATGCCCGGCGCGGCCCGAGGCAAGGGCGACGAGGAAAAGGAAAAGGGGAAATCGGCGGTGGCCGAGGCGATGGTGACCCGCGAGCACGGCGAGGAATTGACCGGCCTTGATCCCGACCATCGCCCGAAGACGGTTCCGCCGGTGCTTGGCGATTAGCGCGCTTCGCGAATAGTGTACTGGGCCAATGACATACGAGGCGGATAACGGTGTCGGGTGGATGACGGTGCGCGGCGGATGACACAGCGGATGTGGTCGCTATCGGCACTCGAGCTGACCGTACTGTGGCAGGCCATGGGCCGGGATGTGCTGCCCTACCCGCTGCGGTACCGACCGACCGAGGACACCGCCGCAGCCTACGAGCGCGCCTACAAAACCGCCGCCTCCGGGGTACGGGCGATGCTCGACGAGGATATGTACGGCCCACTGCGGGTCCTCGTGGAACCAGAGGCCAGGATCGAGGTCGCGGGATTCGCCGGTGCGGCAAGGGGTGTGCTGCCACGCGAGGACGCGGCCCCAGCGGCACTGGTACGTATCCATGTCGCAGTCTCCGGCCGCAGCGCGGTGATCCTCACGCAGGAACCGACAGCGGATCCCGACCGGGGCGGCGCCGTACGCATGATGCTGGTCGGGGCACACACCGTAGCCCGCCGCGTCATCGCCGCCCTACCGGACGCACCCCGTGGCACCGCCTCGAGCTTCGAGATCAACCGCATCGACCTCGACGGCGAAGACGACCGGCCATTCACCGCATTCTCCGCCGATGCACCTGTCTCCCGGCGCACCGAGGCGGAACGATTCTTCGAACGCCACCGCACCACAGTCGCGCACATCGCCGTATACCCGGGCGGCGCGTTCGACAACCGTCCCACCCCCAAGCGCGACTTCCACATCATGGACTACCCGGATGGCCGCTACCGGGTGCGCGCCACCGCAGCCGTCCACGTGACCCCGACCGACACCGCGGAACTATCCGCACACTTGCAAAACCTGCTCGATCGAACCCTGCGCGAGTACCGCGAAGACAACGACCCCACCTACGAATACAACTGATAAGGCAGAGACTTCCGCACCAGAAGGGTGCTCCTCACTCACGAATTTCTGTCTTCAGCAAATAGAATTATCGCAGGTCGGAGCACCCTTCACCGTCTCCAGCGCCAGCTGCCATCAATTTCGGCAAATTCCCGAGATTAGATGCTCCAAAGCCCTCTTGCACGCTCGGCCGTATTCAAGCTAATTACATCGTCAAGAGCGATCACCGGATGTGGCAAGTTGCCACATCCGGCACACCTCGCTCACCCCTTACCGCGATCTGCCACTCAAACCACGCAAATGGGATAGCCGACGACAAATAAGAGGAGGGCCGGGATACAAACGACCAAACCCACCAAAAAACCGGCGACGGCGCCTGGTACGCCTGCGCCTACGATGCTCCCAAATATTGTCAGCGCGGCTGGTTGGACCGCGTCAGGAGCTGCCGGTTCAGAAGCAGGTGCCGATACAGGTACTGGTTCTTGTACCGGGGTCGGTTCGGCGGCGGCCACACTCGAGCCCAGCACGATCGCGAGAGCCATCACCAAAGCTGATGCTATCGCCCGTAATCTGTTACTCATAATGATCCCTCCACAACTCCATGGACTGATGTCGAAGGCGCTCCACGGTCCCTACGGCCTTGGACGGACCCCGACATTCTGTATACTCCCGCCACCCTCGACTATATAATCATCTCGCCGAATTCCTCTGATAGCAAGGACGTCACTCCGATAACCGGACCCCGACAACCGCGTGCATGCCACGTGCGCTGACACGTTGTCATATTGCGAGAGCACACGGCGTTTCGAGCGTTAATTGACTTTCCCGATAAATAATCTGACTTGAGAGAATTTGGCGAGATGGAATAATCGAGGTGATTTTCCTAATCGTTAGTAGCGGTAAGGATTCCACGAGTATGACGGTCTCGAGTCGCGTTCCCGGATGGTCTGCGTCGCCCCCTCGCGCAAGCAGCTTGATGGACTTACCACCTGACTTCGGTCAATTTCGGCCGCGATCGCGGTCTGGTTGGCTTCGGAGATCATCCCGGCATCGGCCACCACGGTGACGTCGGTGAGCCGGTGAGCGGCTTTGAACGCGTTGATCACCGGCAGCATCGTGGCGGTCTCGGCTTTGTTGCCCTCGAACGCCGACACCGTCAGCGGAAACCCGGTGGCATCGGTGACCGGCCCGATGGTGATCTGTGGTTTCAGCCGACGTTCCTTGGAGAACCCCGGCTCACGGAATCCGTCCCCGGCGTCGGTCTCGAAATACAGGGTGCTCACGTCGTAGAGCACCAACGACGCCGGCCTCAGACCGCGTGTGCCGCGCACGCGGCCGACAATCCTTGGCGGAAACCGTCTTTCGCGTAATCCGGTAGCCGCCGCGTCAGCGTCCGATACGACACGGTCGAGATGCCGGTTTCCGCAGGACCCGCAGCGAGTCGGCCTTGCTGGTGGGCTCGATGATGCGGGCCAGCACCAGATCCCGGAACACCTCCATAACCGCCGGCCGCATCATCGAGCCCGAGCGCCTGAGAGGTGATGTAGCGGCATCGCCGCTGGCAAAGTTGACCGACGCAGCCTCCGCCATGATCCCTATTCATTATGTGCGAAAACGCTGAACAACAACGAGTTCCGTCGACGCCGAACTTATCGCGATCGACCGGGCTGGGCCCGGTCATGGATCCCCCTTTTTCACTCGCACGGACGCCGCGTCGATCACTGCCCGCGACCAGTCGATCAAGCCATGGCTGCCTAGCTCGTCGAGTATCGCGCAATGTAAACGGCGCCACAGTCCGGCCTCGGTCCACACAGTGAGCCGGCGGTGCGCCGTCGGCACCGTCACCCCGAACGATGGCGGCAGCATCCGCCACGCGCAGCCGCTGGTCAGCACGAACACCACGGCCGTGAACACCGCCCGCTCATCGGTCGGCGCGGTACCACCACCTTGCGGGCGCGGGCTGAACCTGGGCAGCAACGACTCAACCCGCTCCCAGAGCTCGTCCGGCACAAGACGTTTCGACAACTCGTCGGTCACGAATCGAACATCATGCCGCGCAAGCGGTTACGACACACAACCAACGAATACAACCACATAAGACACGGTCTAAGCAGGCGCTTCTGGGACGTCCCTCAATAACGAAGCCGTCTTCGTACGCGGCGAATGGCCGATTCGTGGAAGATGCCGCCGCGCGGGGGTATTCCGCTGGATCGTCTACCTCCTTGTGCTGTCCGCAATGTTCACCATTGTGGCCCTGGTTGCTGCGCCACAGCAGGGTATGGAGAACCTGCTACTGCCACTGGCATTCGTCGTGCTCCCGGGTTGGCTTCCGATCGGACTACTCCTCACCGTGCACGCATTCGATCGATCGATAGTCGCCAATTTCGGTGAATCCGTGAGGCCAACAGTTGCCGTCAGGTGGTGGGCGGCGGCTGCACAGCGCTACCCGGGCGTCAGCGCCGCCCCGGGTCGTATTCCCATGCATTGTCCGGCAAACCGGGGCGGGTCGGCACCTGAGTGATCCGCACGCCGGTCGCGATCCCGAGCTGTCCCAGCGTGGTGGGCATCATGCAGCCCCGGCTCGGCTGCCGGCGGGGGCGTCGGCAAACCCTGTGACCGACTTGTAGTAGGGCCCGAACGGCTGGCCGTAAGCCAGATTCACACCGAGGCAATCCACTTCGAGGATGTAGGTGCCGTCTCCTCCACAATGCGCCGACGCGCCGGTCGCCCACTGATTCAGCACACAGTCCCGTGGTTCCGCACCCGCTGAACCGGCCGCAAGCGTGATCATCGTCGCGGCGCCCGCGACGAGGACTGACTTACCGACAACCTTCCGCGCCAAGCCCATACTCACATTCTCCGTATCCCTGTCCGACGAATAAGTAGCCTGATCAAGATGGCCGGGAAAACTCGGAGACCGCCGCGATCTGGTCACGAAATGTTTCCAATCCCCCGCGACTCCGTGCGCGGCGTGACAAAAGGTGCGCGGGAAGTCCTGAGCGCCTTCATGAGGTGAATGCCCTCGTCGAAGCGGGCAACGAGGTTGTCACCCGGGGCGACGTCGAAGCGGAGAACATCCGGTTGCGTCCGCCGATGCCGACACCGACCTCGAGCCGCCCCGGCTCGGCGGATCCAACGTGCTGATCCGCTTCGCCAGGTGAACCTGGTTGTGCAACGGCAGGACGAACACGGCACAACCGAGCCGTAGTCCCTCATTGCGGGCAGCCGCGAACGCCGATGCATCCAGCGGACCGAGGCTGGACGCCGACCCGAGGATCTGCTCAGTCATCCATGCCCCTCGAACCCGAGCTTCTCCGCCCGATCCAATGTGGTTTGCCACCGTTGTGCACCACATTGCCAGTCGTCGGGACCACCGACAGCAGGTGATCCGCCGGGAGAACATGTTCCAGATCCGCTATGCGGACCGACCATGGTGACGGCGGCCAAACGTCCGGAAATGCCGGCAATGCAGCGTACTCACGCAGAGTTCCGTTGCGCGACTACCGACTCACCGACACCGCCATCACCGTTCCAGCCCTGGGGTGATCGGCCCCAAGTAGCTGGCCTTCGAGATCGTGACAGTGGAACCAACGTCCCGAGACACCACAGTTAGAGGATGTCGCGTGGATCGGCGGGACCGGCTGCGGCTGCTGCGTGTACTCTGCCTTCTTCTTCGAAGGTGTGGAAGCCCTCGTAGGTGAGGAAGCCGCGCTCGCCTTCGTCACGGTTGGGTGGTAGCCCAAGGTTGAACAGTGTCTCCTCAGCGGTGTTGTACCAGGTGCCGAGCTTGAGGATCTGCCGTGTTTGCTCAGGCGTCGCGATCGGGCGGCCGAGCTCCTGCGCGATGCGCACCATCTTGCGGATCATTTCCACGGTCGTGAACCTCTGGCCCTTGACCGGACCCCACAGGTTCTCCTCGATACCGGCACGGACGTGCTGACCGAGCGCGATGCACACCGCCGAGATCGGATATACGAGCCGGAACATCGACTGGTAGGTGAAGCACGATCCCTGCGGTGCGCGGCGTATGAGTTCCATCAGGTCGAAGGGGTTCGAGCCGGTCGAGCCGCCGCCGACCATGCTGTAGAACCCGTTGACAGGACCTGTGTACAAGCCTTGCCGGATCAGTCGTTCGACGATCTCGAGGCCGTGCACGTGGGCTAGCGCAAAGTAGGGCTGGATGCCGTTTTCGCGCAGGCGTCTGAGGTTTTCGATGTAGAACTCCGGCGTGGCGTCGGCGACCATTTGCGAGTACTGCCACATGACGTGCGGATCAGCCAAGTGGGTGCCCTCCACATCGTCGATGGTCAGCATCGAGGTGATGTCGTATTGCGTGGAGCCGACGGTCACCGTGACCTGGTCGGGCTTGGGGTCCAGCTCGGTCAGCATGTGCCTGGTGTCATAGCTTTGCCATTTGGCGACGGCATCGCCCTCGGGGGCAAACGAGATGGAGCCACCGACTTGCAACACCATGTCGGGCACAGCCTCGCGCAGCCGGCCGATCTGGGCGCTGTAGTCGTCGAAGTTCTTGGAAATCCTGCCGGTTTTCGGGTCACGGACGTGGATGTGCAGCAGGCGCGCGCCGGCCTCGAAGCAGTCGACGGCTTTCTGGACTTGCTCGTCCCAGGTCACCGGGATGTCTTCGGGATAGTCCGACGGGACCCACACCGGCCCGTAGGGGGCCGCGGTGATGATCAGCGGTGCCTGGTTCTCGGGGAGCAGTGACCGATCGGTGAAGTACATTTTCTCGCCTCCGAAGCTCTCGGTCGCGGTAGGTCACCCTCGCGGGTGGTGATCGCTGTACTGCCACGTCCCATCCTATTTCTGACATCACTCATGCGGCTCGATTCGAGACAGTTCATCAGCAAGGATCGCGACACCGAGATTGCATGCCTGCACTCCCTGGGCAACACAGAGTTTCAGGACTTCCACGATCTCCTGAGTCGTCGCGCCAGCGCCCAGCGCAGCCTTGATATGGCGTCGAATCCCCGGTGAGTACAGGTGGGTGACCGACGCATCCAGGGCGATGCTGAGAAGCTCGATCTCTTTGGCGGACATGACCCCGCTTCGATAGATGCCGACACCGGTCGCCATGAACTCTTCGGTCCATACCGGGTCAAGGTCGAAGAAGGGATTCCACGCGTCATTCCACTGTCCAGCAGCGCGCATCGCATCACACGACGGAGTCGGCTGGCCGCCGGTTCGGGACACTGGTTCGCCCCCGCCGGCTTGTGCCTCGTCGAGCAGGATCGGCGCAGCGACGCTGCACGAGTGGAGCGAAACCACGGTCGCGCACTTGATCACAAACAGGATTTCCGAGCGCGTAGCACCGACCGCAAGCGCCGCACGCATATGCCGGCGCGCCGCCTGTATATCAAGATTGGTACACGCCACGGCCAGGCCGACGCAGACCAATTCGGCGAACTTCCGGCTCAGGACCCTACTACACCAGGGATTAGTAGCCATCTTATTGCACGCATCGGCCCATTCTGGGGCCCACGTCCGTAGTCGTGACAAGGCTGCGGTATTCCAAGGACCGGCATCGGCCGCAGCATCGTCCATCGGATCGGGCATCGACGTGTCATCAGCGGACATATGTGCATCCTTCGTCTGATCGGCGCGGCTCATTGGATGGATCCGCGTGGTTGGTGACGACGCCTGCATGTAGGAGATTACGGCCATGGGTGAGGCACAAAGTGACCTGGATGCACCACGCTGACCGAACCGGCCAGCGCGAACTGGCCATCGCAGCCCCTCGGAAGATCACGGGCAGAATGTGGTACGCCTGCTGGCAATGCGCGCTCATGCCAGCCGAAATATCCGCTTCTGCCGCATATCGGTCGTTCGGGAACGCAGCGTTCGCCAATCAACAGCGCGATAACCCGTTCCACTTCTGTACTGCTGTCGTGGTCCCACGACTGGCAACGTGGTGGTCCACAACCAGGCTCTGGCGCAAATAGTGTTTGCGCCAGAACCCACAACGGTGGCAAACGACACCAAGTATCTCCGCAGGTCCCGAGGCGGAAAAGTACTGTCCGCGACATGCTGCGGAACAGATATCGCTTATCGCCTACCCGGACCCTAGCCCCACCGGCGCATGATCAACAGGACATGACGGAGCGGGTATGTACGCCGGGCCGAGCACAGGCGGTCTAGTGTTCTGGTCATGGAGACCGGCACCTGGATGGCCATCGGGTTTACGGTCTTAGGGATATTTCTGTTCGTCAACGGCATCTGGCAGCTACGGCAGGTGCGCGACCGTCGGCGGCATTGGAAGCGCCACCAGGGCGAGGTCATCGATTATGTCTGGGAATCGAGTTCGTCGAGTTCATCGATCCAATATTGGATTCTGCGATGGGTCGACGAGCACGGCGTGCCACGGACTGCCAAGAACCCGACCGGGAGTTCGGGCGGAACCCTGCGCAGCTTTCCGTTCCCGGTCGAGATCCTGGTCGATCCTGCGGACCCGCAGCGGGCTCAGATAGCCAGTGGCAGGCACTCGGGCGTTGCTGCAGGCATCGCCGCATCGGTGGTCGGACTCGTTTTCCTCGGGTTGGGCACGTTACTCGGCGGCGTCCAAGCCTGATCGTCCTGGCATTGCCGCCGAGAGGCATCGACTGACGGCACCAGATGGCCGCCCGCCTGGAGAATTCATGGCCACCAGGCCGGACAAAGGGTGTCCACCGGCAACGGACGATTTAGGGCATCGCATCGACGAAACGGGTAAGAAGCCGCGCGAATTCGCCCCGCTCGCATGCGGTCCACCCAGACATCGCCTGATCGAACGCCTCGCGGCGGCGACGGTGCACTGCGGCGACGACCGCCTGCCCGTGGTCGGTCAGCACCAACACTGAACGCCGACCATCGGTCTGATCGGCGACCCGCCGCACCAGGTTCGCTCCGACCGCGGTGGCTACCAGTTTGCTCGCGCGTGGCTGGTCAACCGCCAGGGCCGCCGCCACTGTAGACACCGTGGGTTCGTCGGAGGATTCGATTACGTCGAGGACGTCGAACGCCTGCCCGGCGACCTCCCTTCCGCCCGCCAGCGTCCGCTTGGTCTGGCGGCGGCGAATCGCGATCATCGCCTGCTCCACACGACCGACATCATCCATACCCGTATGTTAACGTTTTAACACTACTTGCACTTTGACAAGTAGTTGTCAATCGATATGAAGGTCCCGCAATGCGCATCCGCTCTCTTCTCCTCTGCGTCTTGACCACTGCTGCGCTGCCATTGGCCGCATGCTCGAGCCAGGGACAGGACACGTCCAGCTCGACGGTGGCTAACGAGCCGACTGATGGCAGGTTGATCGGATTCCAACTCAAGCGACTCGACCAGCTCATCGAGTCCACCTTCGACAGGCTTCTGACCGAGGCCGGTCTCACCCGCCGTCAGTGGCAGACTCTCAACGTCATCAGCCGGAACCCGGCCGATGCGGCACAACTGACCGACGCACTGCGTCCGTTCTGGGACGTGAATCGGGAGAACGTCGACGAAGTGGTCGCCGAACTGACTGCCCGCGCCTGGGTCGAGCGGGGTCCGGACTCTCGCTATGTCCTGACGCCCGCTGGGCGCACCGCACACGGCGAAGCAGCAAAGTCCGTGGATCGGATCCGAGACCTGTCGGCCACCGGGATCAGCCCCGAGGGGTTCGCCACCATGATGGACGTCATGGGACGCATGATCGAGAACTTGGAACGCGTCGGCTGAATGCGAGCACGGAGCCGTTATCCGTTCTTGGAGCTGTTGTGACTACTGGCAATATCACTGTGCCAACCGGTTGTTTGATCGTGCCTTCGACGTCACCGCTCCAGAGAGACTCAGGACCTCGAGTTCGCCGTCAGGCGGTGCGCCGCAGCCTCGATGCGTTCGTCGGAGGCGGTCAGCGCGATGCGCACGTACTCCCGCGCGCCCGGCCCATAGAAGTCGCCGGGCGCGGCGAGAATGCCACGCTCGGCCAGCCAGTCCAGGGTAGTCCGGCACGGCTCTCCCCTGGTAGACCACAGGTACAGGCCCGCCTCGGAGTGATCGATCCGAAAACCGGCGTCCTGCAACGCCTTTCGCAGCACCTCACGACGCGCACGGTAGCGCTCCCGTTGCCGCGCCTCATGCGCGTCGTCACCGAGCGCGGCGGTCATCGCCGCCTGAATCGGGAACGGCACCATCATGCCGGAGTGCTTACGCACCTCCAGCAATTCGGTGACGAGTTCCACATCGCCTACCACGAATCCGGCACGGTAGCTGGCCAGGTTGGAGGTCTTCGACAGCGAATGCACCGCGAGCAGACCGGTGTGGTCGCCGTCGCACACCTCGGGATCGAGGATGGAGACGGCACGCCCCTCCCAGGCAAGGCCCAGGTAACACTCGTCGGAGGCGACAATCGCGCCGCGCTCACGCGCGAACTGCACCACCTTGCGCAGATGCTCGACACCGAGCACCTTCCCCGTCGGGTTCGACGGCGAGTTCACATAGATAAGGGCAGGCGATTGCGGACCCAGCTGGGTCAGGCCATCCGCCCGCACCACCTTGGCACCGGCCAGCAGCGCACCCACCTCATAGGTCGGGTAGGCGACCTCAGGGATGACGACCAGGTCGTCCGCGCCGAGGCCGAGCAGCCGCGGCAGTCCGGCGATCAGTTCCTTGGTGCCGATCACCGGCAGCACCGCGGCCTGATCGAGTCCGGTGATCCCGTACCGCCGCTTCAGCGCGTCGACCGCCGCGACCCGCAGTTCGGGCGTGCCGTGCGTGGTCGGATAGCCGGGCACCTCGGCGACCGAACTCAGTGCCGCGCGGATCAGCGGGTCCACCGGATCGACCGGGGTGCCGACCGACAGGTCGACGATCCCGTCCGGATGCGCGGCGGCCTTCGCCTTCACCGCCGCAATGGTGTCCCAGGGGAAATCCGGCAGCAGAGCGCTGACGCGGCGACGCGATGACACAGAACTCACTCAGTACCCAATACTCATTCGGTCGCCATCGGCGGAAGCTGTTTGATGAGCGGCGGGTCGTAATCCACCTTGCCGACCTTCGTCGCACCGCCGGGCGAACCCAGCTCGTCGAAGAAGTCGACATTGGCGTTCACGTATCCGCTCCACTGGTCCGGAGTGTCGTCTTCATAGAAGATCGCCTCCACCGGGCACACCGGCTCACATGCACCACAGTCCACGCACTCGTCGGGATGGATGTACAGCATGCGACCACCCTCGTAGATACAGTCCACGGGGCATTCTTCGATGCATGCCTTGTCCTTCACGTCAACGCACGGTTCAGCGATGATGTACGGCACTGCCGCTCTCCTAGTCTGTCCTCACAGGGATAGTCCGCCCAGCGTCACATTATCCCGGTAGCCCAGGTTACTCCGGGTCAGCCTGCCCTAACCAACTTCGTCCCGCGTGCCACTCGCTGGATTCGAAACACCCTGGCATCCGCCCTTTGCGAATCGTCGCCAGGGCGACGTCCGGGAATCCGGTATCGACCCGGTGCCGCTAGCCAACCGTCAGTGGCAGCGCCGCGGAGATCTTCCGTGGTGGTACCCCATAAGTGGTGGTGCGCTCGCGCACCGGACGGCCGATGCCCTCGGCGATCTCGGCGAGTTCCGCGACGGTCTTGGCGGAGCCGTGTTGCGATCCGGCCATGCGGGAGATGGTCTCTTCCATCAAGGTCCCGCCCAGGTCGTTGGCACCGCCGTTGAGCATTATCCGGGTGCCAACTGTGCCGAGTTTCACCCAACTGGTCTGGATGTTATCGATGCGGCCGTGCAACATGATCCGCGCAAGGGCGTGCACCGCGCGGTTGTCTCGAATGGTCGGGCCCGGCCGCGCCGCGCCGGCCAGGTACAGCGGTGCGCTCTGGTGCACGAACGGCAGCAGGACGAATTCGGTGAAACCGCCTGTCTCGTCCTGGATTCCGCGCAGCACCCGCAGATGTCCGACCCAGTGCTGGGGATTGTCGACGTGGCCGTACATCATCGTGGAACTGGAACGCACGCCGACCTGATGTGCGGTGGTGATCACCTCGACCCATGCGGAGGTCGGCAGCTTGCCCTTGGTGAGCACCCAGCGCACCTCGTCGTCGAGGATCTCCGCGGCCGTCCCGGGAATCGTGTCCAGCCCGGCTTCCTTCAGCGCGACCAGCCAGTCGCGGATACTCTGCCCGCCGCGCGAGGCGCCGTTCACGATCTCCATCGGGCTGAACGCGTGCACATGCATCGATGGCACCCGCTGTTTGATCGCGCGCACCAGATCGGCATAGCCGGTGACCGGGAGGTCCGGGTCGATGCCGCCCTGCATGCAGATTTCGGTCGCGCCGTCGACGTGCGCCTCCCAGGCGCGGTCGGCGACCTCGTCCATGCTCAGGGTGAAGGCGTCGGCATCGCCCTTGCGCTGGGCGAATGCGCAAAAGCGGCAGCCGGTGTAACAGATATTGGTGAAGTTGATATTCCGGTTCACCACGTAGGTGACATCGTCGCCATTGACATCGCGACGCAGTTGGTCGGCGAGTGCGGCCACCGCATCCAATGCTGGTCCGTCGGCCGTTGCCAGCGCGAGGTATTCGGCGTCGGTGAGCCCGGCCGGATCGTTCTCGGCGGCACGCAGCGCGGCCAGCACATCGGAGTCGAGCCGCTCGGGTACCGTGACGGCGAGGTCCCTGGCCTGTTCGCGAATGGTGTCCCAGTCGCCGAAGGCCCCGACGACATCATGGCCGAGCGCGGAATCGCTGCGGCTCTCGGTATTGCGGCCCTCGGTATCGATCGAGGTATTGAGGTCGATGCGGCCCGCGGATTCCCACGACTCGTCCGGTTCCTGCCAGGGCAGCCCAACCGGAACCGCATCCGGATTCGCCAGACCGGTTTTCGGATCGGTGAGCGCGGCGACGTGTGCGCCGATGCGCGGATCGACCCACGGGTTGCCCGCGCGCACGTATTTCGGGTGCGCCGAGGTGCGTTCGACGAGTTGGTAGCCTGCGGCCTCGGTGATTTCGCGCAGCGTATCGAGGTTCGGCCAGGGCCGTTCCGGATTCACGTGGTCGGGGGTGATCGGCGAGACACCGCCCCAGTCATCGATGCCCGCATCGATCAGGGCCTGACATTCCGCGTGCGACACCAGATTCGGCGGCGCCTGCACGGGAACGTCGGGACCGAGCAGCAGCCGGGTGACCGCGATGGCGGCCAGGAACTCCGCCATGCCCGCGTCCGGAACGTCGCGCATGGCGGTGTCGTCCTTGGCACGGAAGTTCTGGATGATCACTTCCTGGATATGCCCGAATGCCTTGTGCTGCTTGCGAATCGCCATGATCGACTCGGCGCGCTCGGTCAGCGTTTCGCCGATGCCGACCAGAATGCCCGTGGTGTAGGGCACCGAAAGCCGACCGGCATCGGTAATCGCGCGCAGCCGCACCGCCGGATCCTTATCCGGACTCCCGTAATGGCAGTTGCCCTTTTCGGTGAACAGGCGGGTGGCGGTGGTCTCGAGCATCATGCCCATGGACTGCGCCACCGGCTTGAGCCGCGAGATCTCCGCCCAGCTCATCACGCCCGGATTCAGATGCGGCAGCAGACCGGTCTCCTCGAGCACCATGATCGAAACGGCGCGCAGGTAATCCAGGGTGGAGTCGTAGCCGCGTTCGTCGAGCCACTGCGCGGCCTCCGGCCAGCGGTCCTCGGGCCGGTCGCCGAGGGTGAACAGCGCCTCTTTGCAACCGAGCTCGGCACCGCGGCGCGCGATATCCAGCACCTCATCGGGCTCCAGGAACATGCCCTTACCCTCGGCGCGCAGCTTGCCCGGCACCGTGACGAAGGTGCAGTAGTGGCATTTGTCCCGGCAGAGTTTGGTCAGCGGGATGAAGACATTGCGCGAATAGCTGATGGTCTTCGGCCGACCCGCCGATTCCAATCCGGCATCGCGCACCCGGGCGGCGCTGCGACACAAGTCGACGAGGTCCTCGCCGCGTGCGTGCAACAGCACGGCCGCCTCGTCCACATTCAGTGTCACACCGTCGCGGGCCCGCCGCAGCGCGCGGCGCATTGCCGACGGCGTAGGCGGTGTTGGCGGGACGCTCGGGGTCGCTAGCTCGGTCACGTCCTCGATCATGCGCTACACATCCTGGGCTGTCTCCCTCCAGTGCCTGTGCGCGGTGATAACTGTCGGATTTCGCGCAGTATTCCGGGTTGCCGGGGCGAATTATTCCCGCGCAGGTAGGTGGGTTGGGGGCGGAGCAAGGACGTGCAACCATGGCTAGCATGTCGCCGCCGCACACGATCATGGCCGACCCAGCCTGGCGTCCGAGCACCAAGGCCAAGCTCTTGTGGACGATTCAGGCCGCGCTGGGGTGGGTGATTCCCGTCGTGGCACTGACCGTCTGGGTTGTCGCCGACTCCGGGCATCGCGGTGCGCAGTTGGTGGTGTTCGCGGCGGGGCTCGTGCTCGCGGCGGTAAGCATCGGGGTGATGCCGCTGTGGCGGTATGCGGTGCATCGGTGGGAGGTGACCGATGAGGCGGTGTACACCCGGGTCGGGTGGCTGACGGTGGAGAGCCGGGTGGCGCCCATCTCCCGGGTGCAGACCGTCGATACCGAGCGCGGGCCGCTGGAGCGAATTCTCGGACTGGCGACGGTGACCGTGACGACGGCGTCCTCGGCCGGTGCGGTACGGATCTCCGCGCTCGATCTGCCGGTCGCCGAACGGACCGTCACGCGGCTGACCGAAATCGCGGCATTGCACCGCGGGGATGCGACGTGAATTCGCACCTACCGGAGACCGATCTCGTGCCGGAGACAGAGCAGCCGTGGTCGCGGCTGGATAAGCGAATGTTGTTGGTACACCCCATCAACGAGGTTGTGAAGTTCATTCCGGTGCTGATCGGATCGGTGCTCCTCGGCACCAATACCGGTAATCATCTGTGGGGGCTCATCGCGCTGGCGGCGATCGTCGGCTTCGCGCTGACGCGCTGGTTCACCACTACCTATCGGGTCGGGCCGACACATGTCGAGTTGCGGACCGGGTTGATTCAACGCAAGAAGCTGTCGGTACCGCGGCCACGGATCCGATCGGTCGATATCGAGGCCGATCTGTTGCATCGGGTGCTCGGGCTGGCGGTGTTGGCGATAGGGACTGGGCAACACGCAGATTCGGGCGAGAAATTCAAGCTCGATGCGTTGGATGCGGATGTGGTGCCCGAGTTGCGGACCGTGTTGCTCGCGCACACCGCTTCGGAATCCGCTGTCGGACAGCAGATGCCAATCGAGGATCCGCTCCGCAAAGACCTGCCGGTCTCCGGGAGTGCTCGGGAGATCGGTCATTGGCAAGCGAGCTGGGTGCGTTACGCGCCACTGTCGCTGACCGGTTTCGCGATCATCGCACCCATCGTCGGTGTGGCATTTCAGTACGGGTTCGGCCAGATCATGTTCAGTTCGGATGCGGTGCTCCGTATCGAGGACAGCAGCGCGGTCCTCATCGCCGTCAGCATCGCACTGCTGGTCGTCGCGATCGTGGTGATTGTCAGTCTCGCGGCCTGTGCACGTTATCTGACAACCTATTTCGGGCTGCGCGTGCTCGACAACGACCGCACATTGCACCTGCGCCACGGACTGTTCACGACCAGGCAGATCACCCTGGATCTGGCGCGGTTCCGCGGCGCGACCGTCAACGAGCCGCTGCTGTTGCGCCTGGCCGGTGCCGCCGAGCTCGAAGCCATCATGACCGGCCAGAGCCCGCGCCAGAAAATCCTGCCCCAGGCACCGCGTTCGGCGATCGAACGCACCCTCGCGCAATTGCTCGCCCCCCGAGGCACCAGGCCGCCCGACGATGCGACGGTCAGCACCGCACCGCTGATCGCACACGGACCGGCCGCACGCCGCCGTCGGTACACCCGCGCACTGAGCCCGATCCTGCTTCTCGCGGCCGCGATGCTGATCACTGCCCTTGCCGGAGTGGATTTTTCACCATGGTGGTGGCTGCTGCCCGCACTCGCGACCCCGATCGCCGCGGCGCTGGCCGCCGACCGTTACCGCGGCCTCGGCCACGCAATCCTGCCCGCCACCGACAGCAGTCCAGCCTGGCTCATCACCCGCTCGGGCTCGCTCGACCGGGACCGCGACTGCCTCGAAGCCCCCGGCATCATCGGCTGGACGGTCCGCCAATCCTTTTGGCAGCGCCGCTCCGGTATCGCCACCGTCGTGGCCGCCACCGCGGCTGGCAAAAAGCGCTACCTCGTCGTCGACATTCCACTCGAACAGGCCTGGAACCTCATCGAATCGGCAACCCCCGGCCGCCTCGGCACCCGCTGAGAGCCGCACGCACATCCAGTGACTACCTCGCGCAGGCTGCACGCAGGGTTGCCCGCTGCGCGAGGTGGTCACTGTGGTCGTCCGCAACGCCGTCGTCGCCTGGACAAAGACGTTGTCAGTCACAGCCCTATCCTTCGATGAGGCGCACGACGAGGGTGAGTCGACCGGCTGGCGTCCACGCGCCGACGGCGACGTTCCCCGAACCCAAATACGTGAGCCTCTCGATTTCTCCCTCGTCGCCGAAGTCGATCGGCAGTACGATGCGTTCGGCCGAGTCGAAGTTCTCGTCGGCGACGATCAATGCGTCCTCGGTCGCGTACACGGCGGCTCGGTCGTCGTTGATCCAGCATCCGGCGAGCCCGAAACCGTACACGGCGTCGACGTCACTCGCGTCGAGCCGTGAGATCTCCTTCAGATCCGGCCACGACAGCATCCGTACGATCTGCGGATCGCTTGGATACGGGGTGACAAGTAGCCTCGCGCCCGACGGACTGAAACCCGCGATCACGAGATCATCTCCGGCGAGGATCTCGGTCAGATGTAGGCGCGATCCCTCGACATCGACGCGGAAGGCGAGAACGCCATCCTGCCCCATGGCGAGCTCGAGAATCGCCGTGTCTTCGGCAGGATGAGGATGCAGGAAGGCGCGAGCATCATCGGCGTCGATCGCTTGGTCGTCGAGGATCGCCCCGGTCGCGGAATCGAGCACGAGCAGCCGGTGCCTCTCGCCGTCCGGGACAGCGACGACAAGTAGACCGCCCAGGAGCACAGCCGCGTCGGCGGGTATTCCGGGCACCGTTACCACTTCCTCTCCGGCGATGACGAGCCCGCCGGCGGAGGCGAGTATGAGCAGATCGAGGCTGGACGCCGCAAGGACGCAGACGTCATCCTCCAGAGGGAGCTCTCGCTGCGAGTTCTCGGCGAGTCTGTCGTCGAGAAGACGCACCGCACCGTCTCGCCACAGCGCGAAAGTCAGACGCCCGCTCGCCTCGCCCGCAAAAACGAGACCCGACATCGCGTCCAGGACGTCGATCACGTCAGCGGAAATGCGCATTCGATCACTGTATCGAGCACGGCCGGTCATCGACTGGACCAAGACTTTGCCAGACACGCCACACCTAGCTGTCCGAGACCGTCGGCGCCGAGAGCGACCGAGCCGAACCAGCGACTCGACCCGACTCGCGCGGTGTCGCTGATCGATTGCCAGCGCTGCGCCGAGTTCAATGATCAGCGTGGTCGAGACCCCGACATCGCCGACGCGGGAGTTACCCATCGCCGATCGCCGCGTGCGGCGGATGCAGCGAGGCGACAAATATCGACTGACCGCGATCGGTGGTTTGGCGGCGTTATCGCTGGATGCGCTGACCAGTGTGGCGTATGGGCCCGAGGCGATCGTGCTGGTTCTGGTCGCGGCGGGTGCGGCGGCGGTGTCGTGGACGCTGCCGGTAACGCTGGCGATCTCGGCATTGTTGCTGGTACTGGTGCTGTCGTATCGGCAGGTTATCGCGGTACATCCGGACGGCGGCGGGTCCTATGCGGTGGCGAAGAAGGATCTCGGTCGCGGTGCCAGTTTGCTCGCGGCGGCGAGTCTGGTGGTGGACTACGTGCTGACCGTCGCGGTGAGTCTCGCGGCCGGTGCGGCCAGTCTGGCCAGCGCTTTTCCGGTACTCGCTGATCATCTGCTGCTCATGACATTGAGCGGACTCGCGTTGCTCACCGTGATCAATCTGATCGGGGTGGCCGAATCGGCGAAAGTGCTGATGGGGCCCGCACTGCTGTTCATCGTCTCGATCCTCGCGATGATCGTGATCGGACTGTTCCGCGCGGCACCGGTCGCGGTGATCGGCACCGATCTCGGGCCGATCGTGCCGGTCGATACGATCGGAATTCTGTTGCTGCTCAAGGCATTTTCGGCCGGGTGTGCGTCGCTGACCGGGGTCGAGGCGATTGCCAACGCAGTGCCATCGTTCCGGACGCCCGCGGTACGACGGGCCCAGCACACCGAGGTCGCGCTCGGCGTACTGCTGTGCACGATGCTGCTCGGTTCGGCGCTGCTCATCGGCCGTTATCACGCGGTGCCGCGCGGCGGTGTCACGCTGCTCGCGCAATTGTCAGCGGGGGCATTCGGGATCGGGTGGCCGTTCTACGTGACGAGTCTGGCCGTCACGCTGGCGCTGTGCCTGGCCGCGAATACCAGTTTCGGCGGACTGCCGGTGTTGCTGTCACTACTGGCGAAAGACCACCGGGTCGCGCACTTGTTCGCGTTGCGCTCCGAGCGCCCGGTATTCCGCTATGGCGTTGCGGCCCTTGCCATTCTGGCAGCCACGGTGCTGCTGATCGTGCATGCCGAAACCCAACGCCTGCTACCGGTTTTCGCGGTCGGCGTCTTCATCGGATTCACCATCAGCCAGACCGGGCTGGTGCGGCACTGGCGTACGCAGCGTGGCCCGGGTTGGATTCCGCGTGCCATGCTCAACGGCTTCGGCGCGCTGCTCACCGCCGTGGCCGCCGTGGTACTGCTCATCGAGAAGTTCAGAGAAGGGGCGTGGCTACTGCTGATCATCGTGCCCGCGTTGATAACTCTGTTCGCCCGCACCGAAAACTACTACCGCAGCATCGCCGATCAACTCAGCCTGGGCCGAATCCCGGCCCTCCCATCGCAATCCCCGGATCGGGAACCGATGCTCATCGTGGTTCCGGTGGTCGCGGTCAGCGCGGTAACTGCCCGTGCCCTGCGCACCGCCCAAGCCTTCGACGGTGAAGTCGTTGCCGTTGCAGCCGAAATCGACGCCGCCGCCACCCGTCGACTCAGCAAGCAGTGGAAGCAATGGGATCCCGGCGTTCCCCTCACCGTCCTCCCGAGCCCACATCGCAGTCTCATCACCACCCTCGTCGGCTACGTCCGCGCCCGAACCCGCACCGGCCGCCAAGTCACCGTTCTCCTGGCCCAGGTAGAAGCCGCCCGCTGGTACCACCGCCTCCTCCACAATCCGCGCGGCCCCGTCCTGGCCGCCACCCTCCGCGCCCGCACCGACGCCGTCATCGCCAGCCTGGCCATTCGCGTCGACTGAGGCACCGGCGTCCGTAGGGTCGCCTCCGCCGACGGGATCCGAGTCACCCGAGACGGCAAATACGTTGTCCGCAACGAGTTTTTCGGCAATAACGATCCTGCCTGGACAGTCGCGGTGAACGTGGCGGAGCCCGGCGAGGTGCGGTGTGTGCGGTCTTCAGCCCCAGCGGCGCCGCCATCGCCACCCCGTAGCTCGGCGTCAACGAGAATCAGTGCGTGCTGAACAGGCCGGCGTTTGTTCGGAAGTAGATGTAGAGCAGGGGTGGGACCAAACCGCAGAACAGCAGGAGCAGGGTGCGCCAGTCGCTGCCCAGCAAGATGTCGCCACCTGGGCCGCTGACGGAGCAGAGCAGGAATCCGAAGGTCCAGGCGACCAAGGGGAGGATCATCACGCTGACGCGCTGGGTTATCGAGCGGACTCCCATGACCAGGAGGATGTTCACTACGCCCGCCAGCACCGCGGACAGGGGGAACGCGACGGTGTTGATGTAGGTGGGGAGGTAGAGGACTTCGAGGACGAGGGTGATCAGAGCGTCCAGGACCAGGACGCTGATGATTACCGGGCCCAGGGGCAGAGTTTCGTGGGCGCCGTAAGTGCGCTTCGGTGCCTTGTCGAAGATGACGCTCACGGCTGCGCCTCGCTGACGCTCGACTCCGCCGTGCGCGACGGCGCGCTGTATTGATGGTTCACTCGCTGACGCTCACTCACAGCTGCGCCTCGCTGACGCTCGACTCCGCCGTGCGCGACGGCGCGCTGTATTGATGGTTCACTCGCTGACGCTCACTCACGCGACCGACGGGAAACCGAGGAGGGTGAGCAGGTGGCTCTGCATATCGACGAACGCGTACAGCACCGACATGTAGAGGTCGTGCTGCTGCTGAGCGCCGGGGCGCAGGCTGTCCACGAAGGCAGCGATCGCGTTCTGCAGATCCCAGTTGTACATGATCGGAGTCTATTCCGAATTCACTCGGCTTCGATGGGGATGTTCGCGACTACGGGGAACTCACCGGTGTAGCCCTTGCGCATTGCGGCGATCGCGAACACCCGCTTGCGGGCGGCGAACCAGCCTATGATCAGCGCCGGGATGAGCACCACGAGGGAGGCGACGGTCCAGGTCCCGACCGGATAGTCGACGCCGGTGAGCACCACAACGAAGAACAGGAATACCAGCGTGATCAGGCCGGTCCACGGCGCACCCCACATGCGGAACTGCGGCCGCTGGAGTCTGCCCTGTTTCCACCAGCGCCACAGCTGCAGCTGGCATAGCACGATGGTGGCCCAGGACGCGATAATGCCGAGCGAGGCCATATTCAGCACGATCTCGAAGGCCCGCTCGGGCACGATGCCATTGAGCGCGATACCGCAGAGCGCGATCAAGCTGGTCAGCATGATGCCGCCATAGGGCACCCCGTTGCGGCCGATCACCCCGGTGAACTCAGGTGCGCTGCCATTCATCGACATAGACCGCAGAATGCGCCCGGTGGAGTACAGACCCGCATTCAGACTGGAGAACGCGGCCGTCAGCACGACAACATTCATGACGCTGCCGATACCGGGAACCCCGAGCATGGTGAAGAAGGTGACGAACGGGCTCTCGCCGGACTTGTAGCTCGTGTAGGGCAGCAACAGTCCAAGCAGCACGAGCGAGCCGACGTAGAAGACCGCGATCCGCAGGATGACCGAGTTGATCGCGCGCGGCATGATCTTCGCCGGATTCTCCGTTTCGCCCGCCGCGGTGCCGACCAATTCCACAGCGGCATAAGCGAATACGACACCAGAGGTGACCACGACCAACGGCAGGATCCCGGTCGGGAACCCTCCGCCGTGATCGGTGACGACGCTCGGACCGGTCGCCGCACCATTGACGGTGAATCGGCCGATCAGAAATACCGTGCCGATGATCAGGAACGCGCTCAACGCGGCCACCTTGACCAGTGCGGCCCAGAATTCCATCTCCCCGAACCACTTGACCGAGACCAGATTGACCCCGAGCACGAGCATCAGCGCGATGAGCGCAAGCACCCATTGCGGAATATGGGCGAATCCGGCCCAGTAGTGAAAATATTGGGCAATCGCGGTGGTATCGGCGATTCCGGTCATCGACCAGTTGAGGAAGTACATCCATCCGGCGATGAATGCGGCCTTTTCACCGAAGAATTCGCGGGCATAGGAAACGAATGAACCGGACGACGGCCGGTGCAGCACCAGCTCACCGAGCGCACGCAGAATGAAGAACACGAATACACCGCAGACCGCGTAGACCAGGAACAGCGCTGGTCCAGCACTCGCGAGCCGACCACCCGCGCCCAGGAAAAGACCGGTTCCGATCGCGCCGCCGATGGCGATCATTTGGAGCTGACGCGGTTTGAGACTCTTGTGGTAGCCGTGATCCTCGATGCTGAGGTGAGCCTTGTCGCCGACCGCTGTCATGAACCGCTATACCCTCCACCTGGATGTCCGAAATCACAGAGACGGTACCCGCCGCCAAAAATGGACCCGACAGCAACCCTCAGGCAACGCCAGGAAACCTATCGGCCCGCGAACAAATCGTGTTCCCGCCCATCCGGCCCCACCGGCCCGCGCGTACCACGGACCAAGACGAAGTGCTCCTCCGGAAGTACCGGCTGCGCAACATTATTGGATAGCGCGAACTCGCGCCCCGACGGCGCGACCGTCACCTGCGTGGTGTGCGCCCGCAGCGCCGCCCGCTTGGCGGCCAGCGAATCGGATACGTCGATGGTGGTCGTCACCGTATGACTCGGCACGCTCGCGAGTTCGCCCGCGGCCGGCAACCGCCAGCCGCGCGGCAATGCGCCGGGCAAACCTGCCACGGTCCGCCGGGCCAACGCCTCGGTGTGCTGGCGCAGCATGTCGCCGTCGACGACCGTCCAATAGAACTTCGGGGTGTCCCAGCCCTGCTCGGCTGCCGCGGTCACCGCCGCCGAGGTGACCCAGTGCGCCCGAATATGGTCCGGATGCCCGTAGCCGCCGTGTGGGTCGTAGCCGATCACCACCTCGGGCCGCAATTCCAGCACGATCGCGGTCAGCGCTTCCACCGCGGCGGCACCGGAATGCACGAAGGCCCGTGGATGCTGCGCGGCCGTGGTGCCCGCCATACCGGAGTCGCGCCAGCGGCCCGCACCGCCGAGGAAGCGCGGCGGCCCGGCCTTCAGCGCGGCCAGCGCCTTGGTCAGCTCCGCGATCCGGTAGCCACCCAATTGATCGGCGTGCTCGGCGGTCAGCAGCGCCCACTCGTCGCCGATCACCTCTCCCTCTTCACCGAGGGTGCAGGTCACCACCGTCACCGGTACGCCGCGGCGGCGGTAGTGCGCGATGGTGCCGCCCGTGGTGATGGACTCGTCGTCCGGGTGGGCGTGCACCAGCAGCAGTCCACCGGTCGTCATGGGATCCTGCGCCACATTGCCGCATCACCGAAGATGCCGACCTGAATGGCACCGCTCAACGACGCACCATCGACGCGCGGTCCGGATGCGGCGACCACATTGTCCTGCACGATCGGCAGCACCGTCGCCAATGACCACAGCCGCGGCTCGGCATCGGCCAGCACCCGACCGACCTCCACACCGCGCAGCGCCTCGTCGATCGAGGGCTGCAGTCCGGGATCGCAGATGCCGGACAGATTGCTCGGCGCCGTCTTGGCCGCCTCGATGGCGGCTTGCGAATCCCCATTGCTCGCAGCGGTAGCCACCGGCGGGCAGCCGTAGCGCGATGCGAGTACGGTGGCCGGATCCGAACCGGCGACCTCCCAGCCGACTATGGCGTCCACGCCGCCCTCGATGAGTTCCTTGCCGTAGAGGGTGTCCGCCGCGAAACTGCGCACGCTGGCATCGATTCCGGCACTGCGCAATTGGTCCGCGGCGGTATTGGCGACCGCGAGCGCGGTTGCGTCACCGGTCACCGCGCCGATTCGAATCGCCAGTGCCTTACCGTTTTTCGCGATCGAGCGGGGGCGCGGCGCGGGTGAGGTCGGCGACTGCACCGGCGGCGTCTCGGGGGCCCGACCATAACCTGCCTCACCCAGCAGCGCGAACGCCTCGTCCGCGGACGGCCGCGGTGGCGCGGTCGGCGTGTATCTGGGATCCGACAATGTCAGGATCTGCGAGCGCACCGGCTCGACCCAGCCGCCGGTCTGCCCGGCGACGGTGGCCAGCAACGTCGGATCGATCAGCGCGGTCACCCCGCGCCGCACCCGCGGATCGCTGAGATCGCCACTGCGGCCATTGATGACGAATTGCAGCTCACGCGACTGCGGCATGATCGCGGTGCGCACCGACGGGATCGCTGCCAATTGCGCCTGGGTCGCGACACCGCCGTGCACCAGTGCCATCTGCGCGTCGCCGGTGCGCAGCGAATCGGCCAGCTGCGCGGGAGTTCCGCCGCGGCGCAACAGAATCTGATCCGGCGCGGCGGGGGTGCCCCAATACCGATCGTTGCGTTCGAGCAGGATCTCGTCGCGTCCGCGGTCGGTCGATTTGATGCGGAAATTGCCACCCGACACCGGAACACCCTCGACCAGACCAGTGGCGAAGCCGCCGGGCTGATCCTTGATCAGATGCGAGGGCAGCAGATTCGTGAACAGCTCACGCCAGGCCGGGTATGGCTCGGTCATCGTGACGGTGACCGTCTTGCCCCCGCCCGAGGAGTTGATATCGGCAATGTGCCGATATCCTGCCGGATCGACGACACCCGGCTGGGTGATCATCTGCTGCCACAGGAACCGGAAGTCCTCCGCCGCGATCGGCGCACCATCGGACCAGTTCGCCTGGTTGCGCAGCGTATAGGTGATGGTGAACGGTTCCTGCGCGGTCACCTCTGCCGAGACCATCAGCGCGGTATCCGGCACCCATTCGGTGACACCGGGCACCGCTGGATTCGGCACCGGCCGGAACGGGCTCGGCAACACCATCGAACTCACCGCGGCGGTGGCCGGTGACTGATCGGAACGCAGATGCGGATTGAACCCGATGCCAATGTCATCGATGGCCACCACGACGGTGTTCTTACCGGGTTTGACCGGTGTCGTCTTCGGGCTGTCGGTGCTCTCGATCGGCGGCGGCGGATTCGCGGTGCAGCTGGCGAGCACCACGGTGGAGGCCGCCATGATGATCAGCATCGCGCGTCGTATAGCCCCCGTGCTCACGTGCCGCACTCTACTTGGCCTCGCGCTCGCTCGGCCGAATAGCATGCCGCTGGCGTGTGTCCTTGGTTGACTCGCCGCACTCGCATGAGGTTGCCGGAAAGACCCATCCCTATTACAGCGCAGCCCGGTCCCGCGCCTTCCGTCGCGACAGTTCGCGCCCGCGTTCGGTGGCGCCGAGGATGACCTTGCGCACCCGCACGATCTCCGGCGTGACCTCGACGCACTCGTCGGCGGCACAGAACTCCATCGCCGCCTCCAGGTCGAGCTGCAGCGGTTTGGCGAGCGTCTCCATCACATCGGCGGTCGAGCTGCGCATATTGGTCAGCTTCTTCTCGCGGGTGACATTGATATCGAGATCCTCGGCGCGCGGGTTGATGCCGACGACATGACCCTCGTAGGTATCCGCACCCGGCTCCACGAAGAACTGGCCGCGATCGGCCAGCTGGATCATGGCGAACGGAGTCACCGAGCCCGCGCGGTCGGAGACCAGCGAACCGGTGTGGCGGGCCCGGATCTCACCGGCCCACGGGGCGTAGCCGTGCGAGACCGCGTTGGCGATGCCGGTGCCGCGAGTTTCGGTGAGGAAATCGGTACGGAAGCCGATCAGACCGCGCGACGGGACGATGAACTCCATCCGCACCCAGCCCGCGGCATGGTTGTTCATCTGGACCATCTTGCCCTTGCGGGCGGCCAGCAGCTGGGTGATCGCGCCGAGGTACTCGTCGGGGCAATCGATGGTCAGCTCTTCGTAGGGTTCGTGCACCTTGCCGTCGACCTGCTTGGTGACCACCTGCGGCTTGCCGACAGTCAACTCGAAGCCTTCGCGGCGCATCGTTTCGACCAGGATGGCCAGCGCCAGCTCACCGCGGCCCTGCACCTCCCAGGCATCCGGGCGGCCGATATCGAGCACCCGCAGCGAGACATTGCCGACCAGTTCGGAGTCCAGCCGCGACTTCACCATGCGAGCGGTCAGCTTGTGGCCCTGCACCCGGCCGACCAGCGGCGAGGTATTGGTGCCGATGGTGACCGAGATGGCGGGCTCGTCGACCGTGATGCGCGGCAGCGCGACGGGATTGTCGACATCGGCGAGGGTGTCGCCGATCATGATGTCCGCGATACCCGCGATCGCGACGATATCTCCGGCCACCGCGACCTCACCGGGCTGCCGCTCGACGCCGATGGTCTGCAACAGCTCGGTGATCTTGACCTGCTTGACGCCGTCGGCGTGCATCCACGCGACGTTCTGACCCTTGCGCAGCTCACCGCTGTAGACACGGACCAGCGCGAGCCGGCCGAGAAATGCCGAGGCGTCGAGGTTGGTGACGTGCGCCTGCAGCGGTGCCGTCGGATCGCTCTTGGGTGCCGGGATGTTCTCCAGCAGCACCTCGAACAGCGCGTCCAGATTCTCCGCGTCCGGCGCGCTGCCGTTCTCGGGACGTTCCTTGGATGCCTTGCCTTCACGGCCGGATGCGTAGAGGACCGGCAGATCCAGCGCGAGTTCGGCGGCCTCGGCGGCCTCGTCGTCCAGATCGGAGGCGAGGTCGAGCAGCAGATCGTGGCTCTCCTCGACGACCTCTTCGATGCGGGCGTCGGGGCGGTCGGTCTTGTTCACCACCAGGATGACCGGCAACTTCGCGGCCAGCGCCTTGCGCAGCACGAACCGGGTCTGCGGCAGCGGTCCCTCGGACGCGTCGACCAGCAGCACGACACCGTCGACCATGGACAGCCCGCGCTCGACCTCACCACCGAAATCGGCGTGGCCGGGGGTGTCGATGACATTGATCACGGTGACCGAACCGTCCGGGTGGTGCCGGTGCACCGCAGTGTTCTTGGCGAGAATGGTGATGCCCTTCTCGCGCTCCAGGTCACCGGAGTCCATCACGCGATCGACGAGCTCGGCCCGTTCGGCGAACGCGCCGGACTGGCGCAGCATGGCGTCGACCAGCGTCGTCTTACCGTGGTCGACGTGGGCCACGATGGCGACGTTGCGAAAATCGCGTGCAGACGACACGCCTCAATCCTCCTGCTGTTGGTATAGATGCCGGCTGCATCCGAAGTCGGCGTGCTCGAGACCCTACGTGGTTACGCAGGCTTGCTCCGCCGGGTCCTGACGCTCCCGCCAGTCACCCTGAGAACAGGTGGAGAATCGATACTCACCGGGCATTGCGGCCAGGTACACAGTACCGGTATCCCGATGGCCTGCAGACCACGCGCTCGACTAAGGGTATGCTAACTAGCCATGGGCAAGGTCAAGGCGAAGAAGGTCTCCAGCCTGAAACCGAAGAAGAAGTGCTGTCGCAAGAAGACGCGCTGCCTGAAGTGCCCGGTTGTCATCATGCGGATGAAACGCCTGGAAGCGGCCGGTTGCTGCGGCAAGGAACTGAAGAAGGGCCTCGCGAAGGCCCGCGCTGCCTGAGCGACGAATTCGCCGCGCCCTCGGATTCAGCGATGGGTTTGCGGCACTCGGGGTACAACTCCGGTATGAGCGAACGCAGTGAGCGAACAAACAACACAGCCGCCCGATCGGTCATGCCGGAGCTGAGCGCTAGCGAGGCGCCGGCATGAGCGCTCCGAAACTAACTGAGACAGAACTCACCGAGGCTTTGACCGAACTGTCGGCCTGGACTCGGTCCGGCGACACCATCACCCGCACGATCGAGGCCAAGACCTTTCCCGCAGGCATCGAACTCGTGCGTCGGGTCGCCGAAGTCGCCGAGAACGCGAACCATCATCCGGATATCGATATCCGCTGGCGTCGGGTGAGCTTCACCCTCTCGACCCACGACTCCGGCGGACTTACCGCACTGGACGTGTCGCTGGCTCGCGAGATAGATCGGCTTGCGGCGCAATCCGATTGACCGTGCGCCCGGACCAGATCACCCAGGCATAGAACGCCAACACGCCGACCACATCGACGGCGCCGAGCCAGGACAGCACCCCCGGTCGCGAAATCGTCCAGATCGACGGCTGAGCGAACGAGAGCACCCACGGCACGCCGATCAGGGTGGTGGCGAGCCAATACCCGGCGAGTATCCGGGCCCCCGGCGCCTGCCGCAGCGGCCCGTACACCAGCCACAGCACCGTGGGCAGCAGCCATACGAAATGATGCGACCACGAGATGGGCGAAACCATCAGCCCGAACAGCTGCACAATGATCAAGGTGCCCAGCCGATCGTCGGGCCCCAGTGCGCGCCAAGCTAAGAAGGCAAGGACGGCCACTACCACAGCGGCCGCCAGCCACCACGGCCCGGATTGGACGTCGTGGCCGAGTAGACGACTCAGCGCACCACGCAGCGACTGATTCCAGACCGAGCCCACCGGACCGATCCGATCCGCGTCACCGAGCAGCGTGCCGAAGTACCGCTTGGCCTCCTTATGGTTGATCAGGAAGCTGACCCCGACCGTCGCACCGAAAACCACCGCCGACCACACCGCGGTCCCCCACCGCCGCCGGGCCACGAAGTACAGCCCCGAAATCGCCGGTGTCAGTTTGATTCCCGCGATCACACCGACCAGGCCGCCGGACAGCCACCAACGCGAACTGCGCACCGCGAGCATGGCCCCGAGCACCAGGAACACATTGACCTGGCCGTAGTCGATGGTGGTCCGCACCGGCTCCATCCACACGCCGATCGCGGTCCACCAGACCACAGCGGTGCGCCACCGCGACTCGCGCATCCGCTCCGCACCGAGGATCAATTCGAAGGCGATCCACACCACCACGTACAGCGCGACGACAATAGCCAGCAGCCAGAGCACCGCGACCATGGTGAACGGGAAGTAGTGCAGCGGGAAGAAGACCAGCGCCGCGAACGGCGGATAGGTGAACGGCAGCGGGAAGTCCGGGGTCTTCTCGGCATAGGTGAAGTCGTAGAGGCGGTCGGTCAGCAGGTCCGCCGAACCGCCGACATAGACGTGCAGATCGACGAGGTTCATCCCGTTTTTCGTCAGCAGCATCCACAGCAGCCTGGCCAACACAGACAGACCGAGCACCGGCACAGCCAATCGGAGGCTTCGGTTCAATTCGCAGGCTTTCGAGTCGATTCCGGGAAGGCTGCGACTAGCCTAACCGCCACCGCGAGCGATCCCATCAATCCCCCGGACCGACCCCGGCATGAGCGGTCGAGCCCAGAGGAGGTACCTCGCGCAGCCACGCAAGGCTGCACTCATGCCTTATCGGCACAGCGTGCGCGGTCGAGCCAGAAGCCGGTGGCGTGCGTGGCCACGGCGGGTTCCGAACATCACTGATAACATTTGCATCACCTTTCACTCTGGTAACACAAGACAGCGCTACGGTCTGATAACACTGATCGTCCACAACAGCAATAAGGGCACGGCGGCTGTACAACCAGCACTCCTGTCCCTAGAGTGGCCCCGAAAACGATGGCTTTTTGCATCGCTCCCGTGATGTACCCGAGGTTAAGGACGGCTAGACCAGTGCTTCGCACCCGAGGATCGCGGATCATGTTGTCCGCGCTCGCCATCGCGGCGAGCGCTTCGCTCACCGTGCCGTCGACGGCAGTCGCAGCACCGGCTCCTGCGCCCGTTGCACCGAGGAACACCATTCCGATGATTCCGGAGGGCGTTCCTACCGATGCGATCGCGTCGCTGGCCCCGGCCATCGTCGGCGCCATCGCCGGGCCGGCCGATGCCAAGCCCATCGCGGATGCCCCGAAGAACGCCATCCTCGATCAGGTCCGCGCGCTGCTCAACGCGCTGAACCTGCCACCGCAGATCAAGTCCACACTGGAACGGATCATCACGTTCCTGGACGGCAGTGGTGGCGGTGGCCCGGAGGTCCCGCAGGGTGGCCCGGCCATCGCGCAGTTCCTCTACCCGAGCATCGGCAAGGGCTGCATCGGCCCCGGCGCCGATTCGGTCGGCACCGCACTCGCCGTTCCCGGCCCGGCCACGCTGCCGCCGCCGGGACCGCAGGCCGGTCAGACCGGCTTCGTGTTCACCGCGCTCGGCACCAAGGGGCCGACGCCGGAACAGAATCCGCCGATGACGGTCCAGTGGCTGAACGTCGACACCCGGCAGTCCGGCATCCAGCCGTTGACCGACGAGGCGAAGATCAACCCGGACGGTCCGGCCACGCTCTCGGCGATCGCCGACACCGGCTCGGGCCGGGTCGTCGCGGTCATCTCCGGTTCGTTGACCACCAAGGCCGATGACGCCGACCCGCGGACCTGCTCGTTCCTGCCGACGCTTGGCTTCTTCACCGTCGCTTAAGCTCTCCTTCAGGCGCCGGAAGTTCGGTAACTGCGTAGGCCCCACGAACTGTGGTAGACCGAACACATGGCGGCTGTCGATAATTCGCGTTGGTCCCGTTCGATCCGGAGCAGACGTTCGCATCGATCGATCCTGTCCTTCCGCTCGGAAGGCTCGATCCTGTCCATCGGCTCGGCCTACTCGATCCTGTCGATCGGCAGTGTGGGTTCGGTGCTGTCCATCGGCGCCGTCGGCTCCTTCGGCTCGGTGATCTCTTCCTTCTCGTTAGGCAGCCTCGGCTCCGCGTTCTCCGGCATCTCCCGCTGGTCCATGTTCTCCTGGCGCGGCGACCACGAGGCCCCCGACAACCGCCCCGCCCTCCGCGTCGTCCCCGACGACGAACCCGAACTCCGCCGCGCACCCACCTGTCACTGCCAGACTTGACCGCCTCCCCGAATATTCGGGCCGTACCAGTAGGTGCCACTGAAGTCGCGTTCGGGTCCTGCGCCGAATACCCGGTCGGATTTTGGATGTACCCGACGAATTACCGACGTTCTTCCGAAATCAGTTGGTCAGTTCCGGCATTCGCCGCAACTTCATGACCTCGATGATCTTCACCACTGGCCATACTCGGCGGCGAGGATGTTGTTGACGTCGACACCGACGCCGTCGATGGCGCGTTGGTCGATCTCGATCTGGTGCAGATGTGCGGCGGGGTGTACGAAACCTTTGGGCGTACCCCAATTGTGCTGCCAGTACCAGGAACCCAGGCCCGCAGCCTGCGCCAGTTCGATGGTCGGCGCATTGGCGTAGATGCCGACGTTCTGTTTACCGAGCACCGACTCCCAGCCGAGGAGGTACGGCGCGATCATGGTCGCGAAATCGTTCGCGGACGGATTGTCGTCGATGGAGGCGTAGATCGGCCGGTTTTCCGGACCGCCCGCGGCGAGGTGCAGTTCGAAGCCGCGATCGGCATGCTTCTTGCCCGCCTCCAGGCCACCGCGCCAGTCGGCGGTCGTGCCCTTGCCGAACTGGTAGTTCGACACGATTGTCAGCCCGGCAGCATGCAGTCGATCGACCTCGTCGGCGCGCAGCGGCTTACCTTCCATCCATTCGGCGCCCGGACGGCGATCGGAGACGTAGCGAATGACGCCGAGGTGACCGTCATCCCGGATCGCGCCGGCAGAGGGCACACCACCCGCGTAATCGACGAGGGTGCCGAGCACACCCGCCGCCGCAGCGCGGGGCGCGGCGATTCCGACGGCGGCGGCTGCGGCGGTGTAGGCGAACAGCTGGCGGCGGGACACAGAAATGGAACGCATCGCAGGACTCCTTCGCGCAAACCCGACATGGACAGGTAGCAGCGTGCCCGGCGCACCTTCCCCAAGGTTCATTCGCGCGCCGGGAGCCTCGAACGTGCACTCATTTCACCACATTCACATTGGAACCGCCAGACCCACTGGAATCAGAAATTCACACTTGCCACACAGGTCAAGCGCGGGCTCTAAGCGATGCCGTCGATCCGCGCCGCGACATCGATCGTGCGGCCCGAACTATCGCTGAGCACCTCGCGCAGCACCTCGGCCACCCGCACGACGACCTGTTTCCTGATACCGGCCAGCACAGCGAGTGTGGCCGCCCGCATTCCGCGCGCCTTGAACTCCAGCCGCAGGTCATCGGCCGCGGGTGGCGGCACATCGATGACGATCAGCAGCGGGTCGGCCGCCCGCGCGGTCAGCACCAGCGGTATCTCGACCTCAGCGCGATAGTGGTTGGTCTTGAGCACGTCGACGGTGATATCCAGGCTCACCGGCAGGGTCAGATCGAAGGACAGCGGCACGTCCGGCCGATCCGCCAACTGCGGCACTCGAGCATTGCCCCGCACCGTGACCGTGGCAGAGTCACGCGGGCCGGCGCGCAACGGCCCGACCTCGATGGGACGGCCCACCATCTGCTCGACGAATTCGAAGACCCGATCGCGGGTCACGATGCGGGAGAAGAACTGATATCCGAATTCGTCATAGCCGATCCAGTCGAATTCGGCCTGGTCGATGTGCTCGGAACGGACGCCGTTGATGATGGCCTCGACGTCGAAGACCCGGCTGCGCCGCGCCTGCGGTTCGGCGAGTATCGCATTCACCCGATTGGCAACCTCGCGCTGCACCACCCCGGCGATCGGATCGAGCAACCATTCCCAGGCCGATTCGATGGCCTGGGCGCGCAGCACGAAGCTGACATCCCGCGAGCCGATCGGCGGGACATCGATGACGATGAGCAGCGGGTCCGCGGTGCGCGCGTGCAGCGTGAGATCGATTTCGGCGACCGCCTCGAGCCGCAACTTGCGCCCGCCGAGCAATACCTTCACCGACATGGTCAGCGGCACCGTGACCTCGAAGGTGATATGCGGGCCGTTGCGCAGAATGACCGGCTTGCCCACCTTGCCCTCGGCCATGAATCCGGCCAAACCCACTGGTCCGAGCGAGAACGGGCCGATGGTGATGCCGTGATCGGTCATCGCGCAGACCGCCGCCTCGATCCGTTCCGCGGTCACCGCGTGGGTGACGAACCGTTCCCCGAACTCGGCAAAGTCGATCCACACGGGATCACCGGTCTTTTCCACGATTGGCAGCATCAGAGTTTCCGAAACCCTCACCTCTCAACGGACAACCGACACGGTACGCGACGCAGATTTCGGCGAGGTCGGGCCGACATCCCCCACCCAGAGGTCCCTGTCCTGCTGATGAGGGGGTAGCAGGACAGGGACCGAAAGACGGCGCTGCCGGGCGCCGCCTAGTCAATGGTAAGTGCTAGCGGAGGAGCCGCCGACAACGCATAGCCACTAACAAGACCGGCTTAGGCCCGACACTATTCACAAACGGCCGTATCCGACCACCCCGGGTATCTCCGCCAGTGCGAAACGATGGATCGCGACCTCGCCGAATTCGTTGCCGCCCATGGTCGTCACGGTCCCGTTCGCGGCAGTGAGCACGATATTTGTGTGCTGACCGAAGGGACTTCTCTCGGTGTAGAGCAGGACGTCACCGGTGCGCGGCTGATATCCCGAACCGACCGACGCGAAGCGACCAGCGCCCTGGTAGTACTCCTGCAGCGTGTACACGCCCGGAATTCGCCACGATCCGGAATTCGGATTGGCCAGTGGCGTACCCGCCTCCCGCAGCACCCAGCTGACGAAATCGGCGCACCACGGTTCGTCGGCACCCTCGGCGTACTTCGGACCGTCGCCCGGTGCCTCGAATTCCCGTTCGAGGACCGCGACGATCCGTCCCTGCGTGTGGTCGAGCCCGGACCGGTCGATCGCGGGAAATGCGGTCAAGCGGTCTCCGGCGATTGCGGGTTGCGCGCGATCCTGCCACCAGCGCACCCCGACCACACCGACCACGACCAGCGCTACAACCACGAGGCCGAGCAGCGGCCACCGATGCCGCCATCGCTCGACCACCCTGCGCTCCGACATACTCCCCCTCCAAGCTTCGACTCTTGATCATTGGGACGATCGGGCCCGGCCCGAGGTTCCCACGGATGTAGTTGGGGTTTCAACGGGACGGACGTGGGCAGTCTCTCGAAAGCATGGCGGCGGTTGACAATTGCCGCTCGCTGTAGCGCGCGAATCACATCCCGGTCGAGCGGCCGGCGCGGTAGTCTCCGATAACACCGGGCGGGAGGTACGGCCCTGGACACACTGTGGACGTTCATGGTGCATCGGCGCGCACAGCTGGTCACCGATTCGTACTTGCATGTCTCCGCGGTGGTGCAGTCGTTGCTGCTCGCGACGATCGTTGCCGTGTTGATCGGCGTACTGGTCTACCGCAGCCCGTTCGGCTCCTCGGTGGCGACGGCGCTGGCAAGCGCCATCCTCACCGTCCCGTCGTTCGCGCTGCTCGGGCTGCTGATTCCAGTCCTCGGACTCGGCATCGGCCCGACCATCACCGCACTGGTGCTCTATGCCCTGCTGCCGATTCTGCGCAACACCATCATCGGGCTCGCCTCAGTGGATCCGGCGATCGTCGACGCCGCGCGCGGGGTCGGCATGAACCGGCTCCGGGTGCTCGCGCGCATCGAACTGCCGCTGGCCTGGCCATCGATCCTGACCGGGATGCGGGTCAGCACCCAGATGATCATGGGCATTCTGGCCATCGCCGCCTATGCCAAGGGGCCCGGACTCGGCAATCTGATCTTCTCCGGCCTGGCCCGGCTCGGTAGTCCGAATGCGGTGCCGCAGGCGCTGGCCGGCACCATCCTGATTGTCGTACTCGCGCTGATCCTCGATGGGATCTTCATCATCGTCGGGCGTCTCACCACATCGAGGGGAATACGTGACTGATACCGAAATCCGCGGCGACAGTGCGGCATCGGCGGTATCCGGCGTCGAGATCGTGCTCGACGAGGTCACCAAACACTATCCCGGCCAGCGTGATCCGGCCGTCGACCGGGTTTCGCTGACCATCCCGGCGGGCGAAATCGTCGTCCTGGTCGGGCCGTCCGGCTGTGGTAAGACCACCACCATGCGGATGATCAACCGCCTCATCGAACCGACCGCGGGCACCATCACGATCGGCGGACGCGATGTCACCGGTATGAATCCGGACCAATTACGCAGAGGCATCGGCTATTCCATCCAGCAGGCAGGGTTGTTCCCGCATCTGACGGTCGCGAAGAACGTTGCGACGGTGCCCGGTCTGATCGGCTGGGACCGCAAGCGGGTCGCCGCGCGAACCGACGAAATGCTCGAGCTGGTCGGCCTCGATCCCGATACCTACCGCCACCGCTATCCCAGGCAGCTCTCGGGTGGCCAGCAGCAGCGTGTCGGCGTGGCTCGGGCGCTGGCAGCCGATCCGCCGGTGCTGTTGATGGACGAGCCGTTCGGCGCGGTCGATCCGATCACCCGCGGCCTGCTCCAGGACGAGCTGCTGCGCCTGCAATCCGAACTGGGTAAGACCATCGTGTTCGTCACCCACGACTTCAATGAAGCGGTGAAGCTTGGCGATCGAATTGCGGTGCTGGGCAGTCAATCTCGTATTCTGCAGTACGACACCCCTGCGGCGATCCTGGCCGATCCCGCGGATACGACGGTGGCCGGTTTCGTCGGCGCGGATGCCTCGCTCAAACAGCTCACCCTCACTCGGGTCCGCGATGTCGAACTCGGCAGCTGTCCGACTGCCGTGGAGACCGATTCGGTCGACAGCCTCCGCGCCGCCCTGGCCGGACGGGCTTGGCCGTGGGCGCTGATCCTCGACGCGCAGCAGCGGCCGCTGCGCTGGGTGTCGAGTGAGCAACTGGCACAGGCAGATTCATTGCACGATGTCGGATCTCCGGTCGGTGAGCAGTTGTCGGTGCAGTCGACACTGCAGGATGCGTTGGAGGCCTTGCTCGCCGAGCAGACCGCGACCGCGGTCGTCACCGGTCGACGCGGTGAATACGCTGGTTTGATCACGATAGACACGCTTGTCGGCCATCTGTCGGCCATGCGCGCCACCCATGTGGGCGCGGAGACGGATGCGATCACATGACCACGGCCACCACCGCACCGGCCACGGCATCGCCGACGACACTGCGTCGGGCCGAACGCATTCGACTGCTCGTCCAGCCCGCGCTCGTACTCGTACTCACCGCGGGTGTGCTGGTGTGGGCATTCCGGCGCGATCTCACCGTCACCCAGCAGGCCAGTATCAGCGTATCCAATATCGCAACCGTCACCTGGCAGCATGTGCTGATCACCGCGACGGTCGCGGTAATCGTCGTCGCGGTGGCGGTACCGCTGGGCACCCTGCTCACCCGGCCCGGATATCGCCGTCTTGCTCCGCTTTTCGTCGGCATCGCCAATATCGGCGCCGCGGCGCCCGCGATCGGCCTGATCGTGTTGTGCTATCTCGCCACCCGCACCACCGGGTTCTGGATCGGCGTCGCGCCGATCGCGTTCTATTCGCTGCTTCCGGTACTGCGCAATACGATCCTGGGCTACCAGCAGGTGGATGTCGCAGTCATCGATGCCGGACGCGGCCAGGGCATGTCGGCGCTGACGGTATTGCGCCGCATCGAATTTCCACTGGCCATCCCTTACATCCTCGCCGGGCTGCGCACCTCGCTGGTGCTCGCCGTCGGTACCGCGACGCTGTCGTTCCTGGTGAGCGCGGGTGGTCTCGGCATTCTGATCGATACCGGGTACAAGCTGCGCGATAACGTCACGCTGGTGGTCGGGGCAGTCCTCGCGGTCGCGATGGCGCTGCTCGTCGACTGGCTCGGCGCGTTGGCCGAACAGTACTTGGGGCCGAGGGGCTTGAAGTGAAGGCGTGGATGCTGGGCCTCGCGGCCGTATTCGTCTTGAGCGCCTGCGGATTACAGTCCGGTAGCACGGTGCCGCTGCGAGTGGGGCCGGGCAGCATTCGTCCGGTGCCGGAGCTCGATGGCGTGTCGATTACCGTGGGCTCCAAGGACTTCACCGAGCAGAACATCCTCGGATATCTCATCGAATTCGCCCTGTCCGCCGCGGGGGCGCAGGTCCGGGATCTGACGAATATCCAGGGCTCCAACAGTGTTCGCGATGCCCAACTGCACGGTCAAATCGATATCTCCTACGAATACACCGGCACCGGGTGGATCAACTATCTCGGCAACGAGACACCCGTTCCGGATGAGATCGGGCAGTTCAACGCGGTCCGCGATGCGGACCTGGCCGCACATGGCATCGTGTGGACGGATATGGCCCCCATGAACAACACCTACGCGTTGGTGATGAGCGCGGGCACCGCGAAGGAGACCGGTGTTGTCACGCTGTCCGACTATGCCCGGCTGATCGCCACCGATCCGGCCGCCGCGGCGACGTGCGTCGGCACCGAATTCAATGTGCGCCAAGACGGTTATCCCGGGATGGCGCGCAAATATGGGATCGATGTCGGCAAGGTGCACAAGCAGATCGTCCAGGATGCGGTCGTCTATCAGGCCACCGCCGATGCCAAGCAGTGCCGGTTCGGTTCGGTCGCCGCCACCGACGGCCGGATTCCGGCGCTGGGACTCGTCTTGTTGCGGGACGATCTGGGCTTCTTCCCGAAATACAATGCGGCACTGGTGATGCGGAAGTCCTTCGCTGACGCGCATCCACGGATCGCCGACATCATGGCACCGATTTCGAAGAAGCTGACCAACGAGGCGATCACCGAATTGAATCGCCAGGTCGATGTGGATGGCCGCGAACCCGCCGAGGTGGCGCGGGATTGGATGGTGGCGGAAGGTTTCGTCACCGCACGCTGACGGAAATGGGTCTGAGCGTGCACTTTTCGCGTGTACGCTCAGACTCGTTCGAATCAGACCCGCGGATCGCGCCCCAGGTAGCGCAGCAACTCGGCGACCACTGTGTCACCCGCCTCGCCGTCGACGATCGCGGCGTACACACCCCACTGACGCAGCGGCGCAACGATTTCCGCCTCCGGACCGCCACCGGGCGCCGGATTCGCGGCCCGCGCGGCGGTGAGCAGGTGAGCGGCGAGTTCGTCGTTCAATGGGGACGGCTGTCCGGTCGCGATCGCGATACCCCAAGCATGCACGGCCGCGTCCAGTGCGCACATGACCGCGGCGACCGAGGTCGGCAGCGCGCCGTGCGGCAGCGGGGTGGGCACAGTCTCGGACTCGTCAGTGACCGTGGCTCAGGCGGTCGCGGTCTGCTCGACCGCATCGCGCACTTCCATACGCCGAATGGCATTGAACGTCTTCATGTTCGAGTTCCCGCGGCGGCCGTGGTGGATGTACGCCATGATGCCTATCGACTGAACCGACCCGGCTAGGATCGGATTTATGACGGCCGACGAGTTGTTCCTCGAGCCCAATATCGGTAAGCCCGGCGAAAAGGTCGGCTACTTCGCGAATCGAGCCGGTTTCGACCGCTTCGCGGCGGCATACCGCGACGGTATTGCGCAGTTGCCGGAACCGGCCGAGCGGGTTGCGGTGTCGACTTCGTTCGGGCCGGTGCGCGGCTATCGCTTCGGCGACAAGCCTGGGACACCGGTGGTGCTGCTGTCCGGCAGGCAGGCGTCGACACCGATGTGGCGGGCCAATCTGCCCGGGCTGATGGCCCAGCACACCGTGTGGTCGATCGACAGTATCGGCGAGCCCGGTGCGAGCACCCAGCGCAAACCGCTTGTCGATGCCGCGGACCAGGCGACGTGGGTCGCGGAGGCGTTGGCAGGGCTCGGTCTGGAGCGGGTGCATCTGCTCGGCGTGAGCATCGGCGGCTGGCTCGCCACCCAGGTGGCCATTCATCGACCCGAATGCCTGGCCTCGATAACGGTGCTCGATCCGGCGAATACCTTTGCGCCGCTGAGCTGGAAGGCGATCCCGGTATCGCTCGGCAGTGTCATTCCCGGCATGCCGATGAAGGTCCGCTACTGGCTGTTGAGCTGGATTTCCGGCGGCGCCCGTGCCGATGATTCGGTGCCGGAGGGTCGGCTGATCGCTTCGGGCATGCAGGATTTCACCGGAGCCCAGCCGACACCCGCGCGGCCGACCGATGCGGAACTCACCAGCATCAAGGTGCCGGTGCTGGCAATCCTCGCCGGGCGCAGCATCATTCACGATGCCGAGCGCGCCGCCGCGACCGCGCGCACCATTCCCGGCGCTCAGGTGGAGGTGTGGCCGCTGGCCTCGCACGCCGTCAACGGCGAATTCCCGGATCGGATCGCGGCGCGCTTCGCCGAATTCGCCGCAGGGCAGGCAAACGAGACCGACCCTCGCCGTTGAGGATCGGTCTTGTGGCCGTTCGGGCTGGTGACCCGATGATCAGGCGTGCCCGGCCTGATCGGCGGCATCGGCTGCCTTGCGCATCGGAATGATCAGCGTGAGCACAATGGCGACCAGGGCCGCGGCCGTCGCGATCAGGAAGGTGGTGTGGAAGCCGTCACGGGAGGGCAGCACATGCGAACCGAGTTGCATCGTCATATGGGCGAGCACCACGCTCATCACCGCCGCCGAGGTCGAGGTACCGATCGAGCGCATCAGTGAATTGAGGCCGTTGGCCGCCGCGGTCTCGGTGATCGGCACCGCGCCCATGATCAATGCGGGCATCGCGGCATAGGCCAGACCCACACCACCCGCGACGATCATCGCCGCGACCATGAGCTCCCATACGCTGTTCATCAGCACCACGGCACACAGATAACCGATCGCGATCACCGCCGAGCCGAGCGCCAGCGTGACCTTCGGGCCGCGCGCCGCCGACAACCGCGCCGAGACCGGGGACAGCAGGATCATCACGAATCCCGTTGGGGCCAGCGCCAATCCGGCATTGACCATGGACAGTCCGAAGCCGTATCCAGTCTGCTCCGGCGCCATCATCAGCTGCGGAAAGGTCAACGACATGCCGTAGAGCGCGAAACCGACCGCGATGGAAGCGAGATTGGTGAACAGCACCCGTGGCCGCGCCGAGACCCGCAGGTCGACCAGCGGTGAGCGCTGCTTCAGTTCGAAGTAGCCCCAGATGAGGAAGACCACCACGGAGAGCCCGAACAGGCCGAGGGTGCTCGGGCTTGCCCAACCCCAGTCGGCACCCTTGGTGATCGGAATCAGCAAGGCCAGCAACGCAATCGAAAGTCCGACCGCGCCACCGAAATCGAAACGCGCGGGCGTGCGCACGGGCGACTCCGGCACGAAGACGAAAACCACTGCGGCACAGACAACACCGAGCGCGGCCGCGGTCCAGAACAGCATATGCCAGTCCGCATTCTGCGCGATGGCCGCCGCCAGCGGCAGGCCGAGCGCACCGCCGACACCGAGCGTGGCACTCATGATCGCCATCGCGGAACCCACCTTCTCGGCGGGCAATTCGTCACGCATGATGCTGATGCCGAGCGGAATCGCGCCGACCGCCGCACCCTGCAGCGAGCGTCCGATGATTTCGGGAACCAGCGAGGAGAACACCGCGCACACCACCGAACCGGCGACCAACAACACCAGATTGGCGAACAGCACCCGACGCTTGCCGAACATATCGCCGAGTCGGCCACTGATCGGGGTTGCCACGGCACCGGCCAGCAGGGTGGCGGTGATGACCCAGGACGCGTTGGACGCCGAGGTGTCCAGCAGCGTCGGCAGCGTGGGAATGATCGGAATGACCAGCGTCTGCATCAGTGATACGACGACACCGACCATGCCGAGGGTCGCGATGAGGAGGCCGGATGCGGGACGGCGCCGGGCGTCGTTCCCGGTGACGGTCGAAGACACGTCGGGTGCAACAGTCATGAATATGTACGGTACATATCGTATGTATCGTGCACAATTTGCAATCGAAGTGATTCAGCCGACATAGTATGGGCCATGTCCGAATCAGGTCCCGAGGATGCCGATGCGCTCGCCCGCCTCGTCTTCGAGTTGACCCTGCTCTTCCGGCACTTTCCGGCCTCACTGCTGCGGCGGCCAGGATTCCAGCTCGATCGGTCGGCGTATCTGATCCTGACCAGACTGGAGATGGATGCCCCGCTCAGCCTGCGCGAGCTTTCGGAGGCCTTCCAGCTCGATATCTCGACCATCAACCGACAGGTCGCCGCGATGCTGAAGCAGGGGCTGGTCGAGCGCGTTCCCGATCCAGACGGCGGCATTGCCCGCAAGATCCGGGCCAGCGCCAAGGGCCTGGAATTGGTGGCGGCCGATAGGGAGCGGTGTCACGAGGGCACCGGCGCGATCGTGGCCGACTGGACGGTCGCCGATATCACGCAGTTGGGCGGGCTTATCTCCCGGTTCAATATGTCGATCGAGCATCTCGAGGAGAATCCGTGGCCGCGCCCGCCTGCCGCCCGGTAGGTCGCCGAGTGGCGCAGCACCCGCGACGTCGGGCAATATCGCAGCAGTGAGGTTCGGGTTCGGGGTGGTCGCGGCATCACTGTTCGCGGCGTCGCCGCTCGCCGTCGGCTGCGGACTCGATACCGACGGCGACGAATGGGACGGCTGGACGGTAACGGTGTACTACACCGCGGTCGAGTCCTATCACTTCGGACCGCTCGAAACCGTGCGCGGCTGCGGTGATCTCGAATGTGCCGATGCCGATGTCGAAATCGGCTCGCTACCAAAGGATTTCATCGACGTGGTACGCGATGAGGGCACCGGCCGGATCACCAGCGGCGGGAACGCGGGGCAATACCTGAACTGGTCCTACGATGTCGGCTTCTGGCTGGACACCGAACCGCGTGACACCCGGGGCGAGGCGTTGCATCCGTTCGAGAGTGCCGCGGCGTATGACATCGAACCGGGAACTCGATTGCGGCTCACCGGTTGTGGGAGTGCGGGGCGCGAATCCGACAACGCATGTGACAGATTCAGTACGGCAATCTGGACAATCGGCGACGAGTTCACGCCGGGACTCGGCGGCCCACGCCATCTGGACCTCTACATCGGCGAGGAAACCTCCGAAAGTTTCACCGAGGGACCGTATTTCGTGACTTTCACCGATGCGACGCTCGAACCTGTCGACTGACCCGCTTCTGAATACACCCCCGGCGTAATGCCATAGCAGTGCCGGAACCCAGCAGGTCAGATGGGCTTGATCGGCGAATCCGGCTTCGATCGCCGCCTCGCTGATCGATCGGCCGGCGGCGATCAATCCTCCAGCCGTGCGCAGTCGAGCAGCCGTTGGTAATCGCTCGGCGCCAGACCGCACGCAGGCGCTCGGCGCCGCACTGATGTTTGCCGGCGCCTGGCCGAATACCCACAGCGAAGCCCGACAACCCGTTGACGTGAGTTCCTGACACCCGGTGAAGCTCAATGCCCGAATCAGGCGCCCGATGACCCCCACCGCAGGGACTTTCGCCTCTGCTGCGTCCGCGCCGCATGGTGTCCCATGGACGACATGGGTTCGCGCGAATCCCACATGACCCAGACGGATCTGTTCACGTGGAGCATGGAGCAGGATCCCGCGCTCCGCTCGACGATCATCACGGTCCTGGTCTTGGACCGCGAGCCGGAGTGGAATCGCTTCTGGCATTCGATCGATCGAGGAACTCGGATGGTGCCGAAGTTCCGGCACCGACTGGCCGCCGTCCCCCTCGGTCTCGCGCCGCCGCGATGGATACCAGATGACGATTTCGACTTGCCCTGGCATGTGCGGCATGTCATTGCACCGGCACCGGCGGATCTGTCCACGGTCCTCGAGTTCGCGCGCACCGAAGCGATGACCGCCTTTGATCCGGCACGACCGCTGTGGCGCATAACCGCGATGGGTGGGCTCGATGGTGCCGAGTGCGCCTTGGTCCTCAAGGTGCACCACAGCCTGACCGACGGCATAGGCGGCATCCAAATCGCTGGTGAGATCCTCGATTTCACGCGGGCCGGCACACCGCGCGAACACGAACCATCCGGCGATACCCCGCCGAACGTCCGGAGTGGGCTGGGCGATATCGCGGCATGGAATTGGTCCGTTGGCGCCGAACTCGTGCGGACCGGACTATCGACGGTTTTGCCCGCCGCCTGGCGAACCGTCACCAATCCCATCCGCACCGTTCGCGAAGGCGTCGCTGTGGCGAACTCGGTGGTCCGGTTCGCGCGGCCGATCACCAGCACGCTGTCTCCGGTAATGACCGATCGCAGTCTCGGCCGCCAATTATCGGTGCTCGATGTGTCCGCGGAAGCACTACACCGCGCCGCGCACGCCGCAGGCTGCACGATGAACGACGCCTTTCTGGCGGCGATGCTGATCGGATTCCGCGGCTATCACGACAAGCACGGCGCGCCGGTGCAGCACTTGCGGGTGACCATGCCCATCAGCCTCCGCACCGACCGCGACGCGATCGGCGGCAACCGCATCACCCTGGCCCGGTTCACGTTACCGCTCGATATCGCCGGGACCGCCGACCTCATGCGTACGCTCGACGCACTGGTCGCGGATTGGCGGCGGGAGCCGGCGATACCACTGTCCAATGCCATCGCCGCCGCCTTCAACCGCCTACCGGTCGGTCTGCTCACCCCCATGTTCAAGCACGTCGACTTCATCGCCTCCGACGTACCCGGCTCCCCGGTCGCGCTCTACGCCGCTGGTGCGGAAGTCGAACGGATATACGCCTTCGGCCCCACCACCGGAACCGCCCTCAATGCCACCCTGATATCCCATGTCGGCACCTGCTACCTCGGCATCAACGCAGACACCGCCGCCATCCCCGATCTCCCGCTGCTGACAGACTGCCTCCGATCAGGTTTCGATACCGTGCTGACCCTTCCAGACAATTAGTTCCGTAAATAATGTCGGCGCGGATCTGCCCAAGCCGCGCCGCTCCGACCCCTGTGGCCGAGCCTGCGCCCGTCTGAAACGCGCATGTCGCGTGGGTGCGGCAATGCCATAGGCTTGCGCCGTGGTTTCGGAGCCGGCAGTGGTCGACGGGCGTTTCGAGTTGCTCGAGCCGCTCGGTAGCGGCGGAATGGGGACGGTGTGGCGTGCGTATGACCTCGCGCTGCATCGTGAGGTCGCGCTCAAGGAGGTGCGGGCGGAGGCGGATGGGAAAAGGTCACTCGAGGTGCACCGAGAGCGGGTACTACGGGAGGCCAGGGCGCTGGCGCGGATCGGTCATCCGAATGTCGTTGCCATCCACCACATCGTGGATTCACCCGAAGTAGCGCATCCGTGGATCGTCATGGAACTGGTTCGCGGGCAGAGTCTCGCCGATCACCTGGCGGGTGGACCGATGCCGCCTACCCAGGTGGCACACCTCGGCCGCGGCATTCTCGCCGCCCTCCGCGCCGCACATCAGGTGGGTGTGCTGCACCGCGACATCAAACCGGCGAATGTGCTGCTGCGCCAAGATGGTTCACCGGTTCTGACCGATTTCGGTATCGCGGCGATCGACGGTATGAACGGGTTGACCTCCACCGGCAGTGTGGTCGGCTCGCTGGATTATGTTGCGCCGGAACGGCTCAGCGGTCGCGAGGGGCAAACGGCCTCTGATCTGTGGTCGCTCGGACTGCTGCTGTATGTCGCGGTGGAGGGGTTTCACCCGATGCGGCGGGAGTCGACCGTTGCCACGCTGGCGGCCGTCATCGCCGGTGCGGTTCCGCGGCCGCAGCGGGCTGGGGTGTTGACTGCGGTTCTGACGGCACTGTTGGTACCTGATCCGAACCGTCGGCCGACTGCTGAGCAGGTGGATCTGATGCTCGCACAGGCAGTTGGGTTTGCCGGTGCGCCGACGGTGTTCGATGCGGCTCGTCCGTGGCCTCTTGGTGGGCAGGGTGGGCTTGGTACGCCGAGTGCGGTCGATGCGCCGGTCGGATTCGGTGCCCCAGGCACGGCTCATGGACCCGGCTTCGGCACACCAGGCGAAGTCTATGAACCCGGCCGATTCAGCATGCCCGGCGGATTCGATACGCCCGGCGCAGCCAGCACACTCGGCGCATTCGAAACGCCGGGCACAGGCAACACACCAGGCAGATTCAGCACGCCCGGCGTAGCGGGCGCACCCGACATATACGGCACACCGGGCGCTGTCGACACCCCCGGCGGATTCCGTACCCCGGGCGCGGGCAGTGCACCCGGTGCGTTCACAACACCCGGCGCCGCGATCACGCTGGACTCAGGCGGCGTACCCCCTGGATCCAGCGGCACCGCACCCAGCAGGACGCCCGCGCCGTACCCGTATAGCTACACGAATCCCCCTGCACGCAAGCCACTCTCGCGCGGGATCGTCATCGGCCTGGCGGCCGCCGCAGTCATCACCGCCATCGTCGCCACGATCACGATCGTGGCCCTGCGCCCCGATTCGACCGGCAACCAGGCCACCTCGAGCAATCAACCCGCGACCAATGAACTCCCCGCCACGAGCCGATCCGCAAGCCCGACATCCAGAGCACCCGTGAGCGGCAAACCTGTCGACCTGCTGACCCCGACGGGCATCCGACAGGCCATCACCGCGCTCGAAAAGGTCTCCGGCGGTAAAGAATTCAACGAAGCAACGTTCTACCCGACCTACGCCAACGTCGGCGCCCCGGTCAAGAACAAACCCGACCTATACGATCTCTTCGTCTTCCGCGACGGCACAGCCACCCGAAAGAGCGCGGGCGGCCCACTCTCGGACAAAACCACCGTGAAGCTGAGCTCGATCAACTGGGATATCCTCCCCGACCTATTCCGCACCGCCGACGAAACCCTCGGCATCCCCACGCCGACCCTGCGCTACGTAATCGTCGACCCCTCCTGGACCTTCAACAACAACCAACCAACAGTCATGGTCTATCTGACCGATGACTACGGCAGCGCTTACCTAGCCGCCAACCCCGACGGCACCGTAGTAACCAAATACCCCCGAGGCCGTTGAACCCCTCCGGCCCGGGCCCCTACGGCTCGGGTCGGTTCACTCCCGCCACGTCAAATCACTTGCACCCAACCCAAATCAGGTGCTGTAGCGGAATTCGATGAGATCAAATGTTCGTACCAGGAATAACACATCGCCCATCGAGCCCAATAGTCCCGATCACCATTCCGTCCGACAATGTGCAAACACTCCCGACGGCAACACACTCGCCATGAGTATTCACAACCATATTGTCCTCACAGGCCGTACCAGGATCACCCGGACCAGCCAACGAACTCACTGGAGACACCACCGCACCGATCACAGCGGCAGCAGTTACAACAAAAATCGAAATACGAAACATTATCGGCCCTCCGAACCCATCACGGACTCCGAGCACTTCTCTTTTCACACCATCCGATCGACGCTGGCCGGCGCCGAGAAAAATTGATCATGGCCAATATGATCTTACTCGCAGCCAGCCCCGTTGCACACCCGCGAACACCAGCGTACAAATTCAACTTTCCCAGAAATTCGCCAGTCCTATCGCCCGCGGTCACACGGACCGAGTTCGCTCGCCGCGGCGCCGCACAGTCGTGCTCATCAGCAGTGACGGCATCAACGAATCACCCCGTCAGTGGTTGATCGCCGCAGTGGTGCTCGATCAGGACCATCCTCGCGGTGTCAGTGCAGCGGCACGGCTTGGGTGCACGCGGGCAATATCGGGCGCGTCCATCGCGGCTGGCGTGCCGCCATGGACCTGTCAGTCGGATGCGGCTGGCCACCAACAGGTGTCGTGCGGCATGATCCTTGCGACTGCTCCAGAGAGGACAACGGGTGCGGATCTCCCTGCTCGCCGCTGCGCTCATCGCGCTGCCGGTACTCGCCGCCTGCGGCGGCATCAAGGAAACGGCGGCGCCGGTAACCCAGGCCGATATCGCCAAATCCCTTCAGGACAAGGGTCTGAAGGATCAAAGGCTGGCCGACTGTGCGGCGAAAGTGTTCGTGGAACAAGGTATTTCGCAGGATGGTCTGCGAACCATGATCGGCGACAACTCCGGCAAGCCGATCGACCCGGAGACTCTCGGACTGGACAAGGCCGACGGCGACAAGGCCCGCGCCGCCCAGACCAAGATCGCCACGGAGTGCGTGTTGGCGCACTGATCGGTGTCGGTGCGCTGTCGCCTACCGAACGTCGTCGATGGCGTGGGTCGTGTTGATCGACACCACCCACGCGATCGCCGAGCCCACGACCCACCGCATGCGCGCGCTGCCGAGGTCACTTCGCCCTGGCAGTTGAGCACGTGCTCCCCGACGGTTGGGCGGAATACCTGTCGATCCGGCCGGGTGAGACGGGACGGCGCGGTTGCTGTCGTCAGGTGGCCGGACAGCTGACGGGTGCTGGAATCGTGCCGTCGATGAGGTAGCGGTCGGTCGCGTTGGTGGTGCACGGGGTGCGGTCGTAGATGCCGTGGCCCCAGCCCGCATAGGTCAGCAGGGTTGCTCGATGAGTCTGCGCGGCGACCTGGCGGGCCCATTCGTTCGGCGTCGCCGGGTCGTGTCGGGAGGTGAGGATCAGGATCGGTGGTCCCGATTGGTTCGCCGGCGGATGCGGCGGGTTGGCCGGTTCCGACGGCCATCCTGAGCAGATACTGCCTGCGCCCCAAGCGAAGTGGGCACGCAGCGTGGGCGCGTTGTCGTTCTGTTCGCGCCACAGCCGCAGCCAGTCACGCTGATCGTGGATGTCGAAATTCCAATCGAAGCACACGATGAGCTCGGCCATGGGCGTCGGTTCGCCACGCAATGTCGGCGGCGGCGGTTGGATCGGCGTACCGGTCGGCTGGTCCAGGAGAGCGTGCAGTTCGGTTGCCAGCCTTGACCATTCGGGTCGATACAGTCGGTGCGTGACCTTCATGCTCAACTCCAGCGGTCCCAACGGCTTGTCCGGCGCGATCGGATCGCGCAGTTCGCCGCGCGCCGCCCTGTCGTAGAGCTCGCCGTAGGTTCCGCGCACGTCCGCGTCGTGCAGGACGCACTGTTCGTCGCGCGCACACCAGGAAGCGAATTCGGTGAAGGTGTCCTCACCCGCACGAGCTTCGCTCGCCATGAAGGCCGCGCCGTCGAGGCTGTGATCGTCGACGCTGTCCAAGACCGAGGCGCGCAACCGCTGGGGAAACGACTCCGCGTACGCCTGCGCCGCCAGCGTCCCATACGACCTGCTGTACACGCTGATCTGATCGACGCCCAGCGCGGCGCGTATCGCTTCGATATCCCGGGCAACGCTCATACTGTCGAGATGATCGATCAGCGGTCCGGTGTACCGGCGGCAGGTGTCGGCGAGTTTCCTTGTGTAGGAACGCACTTCATCGAGTTTCGCCCCGGTATCGGGCACCATGCCGGGCCGTGTCATGGCGAGTCCGGCATCGCACTGTAGTGGATGACTGCGCCGCACACCGCGCGGATCGAAGCCGACGATGTCGAATCGAGCCCGCAGCTCCGCCGAAAACTTGTCGCCACGCATTATTTCGTCGACGCCCGAGGTGCCCGGTCCGCCCGCGAGTGAGATCAACGTCCCGACCTTGTGCGCCGGTTCGTCGGCCTGATCTCGCACAACGGCCACGTCGATCGACGCTCCCTCCGGCCGCGACCAGTCGATCGGCACACTCACGCTGGCACAGTCATATTCCGCGTTCTCCGAACATGGTTGCCAGTCAATCGATTTCACCGACCGGTCCGAGCATCCAGCGACCGCACCCGATAACAGCGCGGCAGCCAAGACCACTCGGACGACATTGCGACGTAGCAGCATGCCACCGATCGTCGCCACCGTCACCACACCACCGCATCACCCTGCCGAGCGACCCTCCTCACCCCGCAGTACTACCGCTGCGCGCAGGCCGCTAACCACGCTAGTGTCTGCTCGCATGACAGACGCGTTTTCCGAAGACCAACTGCAACAGTTCGCCAAGGCCACCCGCGACATCCAAGCCCTGAGCGAACACTACGACCCCGCCCGCCCCGAGGCCCCCGCCGAATTCGCTGACCAGTCCAGGGCGATCATCGAGAGCGTCGGCCTCGACCTCGAAACCTACGACGCCATCGGCGTCGAAACCCAACGCAGCGGCGCGCTGTGGGAGCGAGTGCAGAACATGATCGACCAGCCCGCCGGAGCGTAGTGGCAGCGTGGCGCGGCGGAAGTAGTGACGCCTGATCGTGGCGCTATTGGCGTGCCCGCGCTGGGCGGCTGCCTTGTCGATGTCCTGTTGTCCGATCGTGGTCCGACGGTCCCGTGGTAGGTGTGCGGGTTCGCGCGCAGCTCTATCAGGCCCACGCGCTTGCGCGTATCGCCGATCTGGGTCCGCACGTTGTTGGGCGGATAGTGCATTCCGGCAGCATCTCTACCTGATCGCGTCGATCAGCAGCTTCGCCGCCACCGTTGCACCGTCAGCGCGGATCGTGTCGGCCACTACGCTCGCACGTGCTCGGGTGGTGGACGTCAATGCCGTGTCGAGAGCGGCGGACAATGACGCTAGATCGGGATCAGCGTCCTCGCACGCCGTGCCGATGCCGAGATCGGCCACTCGGCGCGCCCAGTACGGCTGGTCGGTTATCTGGGGTACCACCACTTGAGGCGCGCCAGCTCGGGCGGCGGTCGTTGTCGTGCCCGCGCCGCCGTGGTGGATGACGGCAGCGACCCGGGTGAAAAGCGCCTGATGATTGACCTCGCCAACGGCCATGCAGTCGGAGAGGTCGTCGATCAAGGCCAACTCGGCCCAGCCACGAGAGAGGAGCACACGGCGGTTGTGCGCGCGGACTGCTTCGATGGCGACCCGGGCGATGCGGTTGCGCACCCGCATGCTGCCGAAGCCGATATACACCGGGGGTGTACCCGCGTCCAAGAACGCCTCCAACTCGGCGGGGAGGGGGCGTTCGTCGGGAACGATCCAGGCACCGGTCTGTACGACATTCAGACCGGGTGATTCTGGCCATGGCCCCAGAACCGGGTCCGCTGCCAACCACGGGCGGTCGGTGACGACATGATCGCGCACATTGCCCACTGGTGGCAGCCCGAGCGCCGCCCGGCGGGTATTCAGCGCCTCGCCGAACTGCGCGTTCCAACCGTCGGCGTCGATCTCCCACAGCAGTTGGTTGCCGATCGCCTCCGGCGCGGGCCGCTCGCCTGGCATCATCGGCATCGGCGGATGATGCGGCGAGGGCAGGCTGGTCGGCTGGTAGCTCGCGTACTGGTAGTGGATTCCCAGCTTCTCAGCGGCTGACCGGGCGGCGATCTCCGAAATGCCGGTTGCTATTACCGCATCGCATCCTGCGGCTGCTGCGGGGATCGTGTCGAACTGAACTGCGGGCCACTGGTCTACGTAGTCCACCATGTCCGCCATTGAGGCTTTTGCACCATGCGAACCTGGTATCGGCGGCCCCAACGGCACCAGCGGCACGCCCAGCTCGGTGAAGCGCGTCTCGAAGTTCGGTGGCGCGCATACGCGCACCTCGGCTCCGAGCTCCTGCAGCCGCAGCGCTAGCCCCAAAGCTGGCTCGACATCGCCGCGTGTCCCGCTCGCCGACAAAAGCACCCGCACGCCGTCACTCCTTATTCGTTTGTTCCGGCGTGAACCGTAGCCAGCCATAGGAAGTCCAGCGATCAAAGTGTCCCCACCGGTGACGATGGCTTCGATGTGCTGACTCATCCAGGCTTGCTGCGGTTGTGACGAGCGGCTTCGCTCGGCCTGAATGTGCCTGGAACCGCGAGCAGATGCTGCAAACTGCGCACCTCGTCCACCACCCGAGTGCGGTTGCAGTATGTGGACCGGTGAATATCCCGAAGGGCGGGATGCGGTGGCATTCTTGCCGGGTAGGGCTCGGTACGCCGGTGACAAGTGAGCGTCATCGGATCGGCCCGACGGTGAAGACGGCGTTCATGAGGCGGGTGAAGCGTTCGGTGAGGTCATTGGCGGACTCTGCGGGGTGGTCGCGGGCGTAGGTCATGATCGAGTCCACGGCCGAGGTCCAGATCCCGATGAGCGCGTCGATGTCACCGTGGTCGGTGTCGCCGAGGTTCGCGAGGAAGCGAGTGACGCCGTCGGTGGCAAAGCGGTCGATCTGCGCGCGGTAGCGGTGCACGATCGGGCCGGCGGCTCCGGCGTCGGGCGCGGTGGGGTCATGCAGGATGCGCCATGCCGTGCGGTCGGGGCCGAGGGTTTCGAAGATGCCGCGCAGTGCGTGGATCGGCATGCTGGAAGGGTTCGCGCCGCTGGCCATTTCGGCTTCCAGACGGGTGAGCAGCGGCTCGCCGACCTCGATCGCGCATGCGGCGTACAGCTGATCCTTCGACGAGAAGTGCTGGAACACCAGCGCTTTGGAGATCCCCGCCCGCGCCGCGACCGAGGCGACCGAGGCCGCGCTGAAGCCGCGGTCGGCGAACTCACGCAGCGCGGCCATCAGGATCCTTTGCCGACGATCGTCCGACGGCATGCCCTTGGTTCCCAGACCCGCGGCCGTTGACATGAAACGCGAACTTACCTTACGGTCACTTCCATTCGATATGACCATTCGGTCATATCACTAAGTGGAGGCGATGACGCCGTGACCCTGTGGGATCAGATCAATCAACCGGTGACCTACGCAGTCCCGTTTTTTCTGCTCGCGATCGCGATCGAAGCCTGGTCGCTGCGCACCGATCGGCAGGAACGCGTGGGGTACGACCGCACCGACGCCCGCAACAGCCTGATCATGGGCTCGGTGTCGGTGCTGATCAACGGCGCGGCGAAATGCGTGGCGATCCTCGGCTACGCCGTGCTGTACGTGCACGCGCCCTGGCACCTGAACCCGCACAACCCCCTCTCGTGGATCGCGGTCATGGTCGCTGTGGATCTCCTCTGGTACATCTACCACCGCATGTCACATCGAATCCGGCTGATCTGGGCCGCGCATCAGGTGCATCACAACAGCCGCTATTTCAACTACGCCACCGCTCTGCGGCAGAAATGGAACCCCTGGTTCGAACTGCTCATCTGGACACCGCTACCGGCGCTCGGCGTGCCGCCATGGATGCTGTTCACCGCGTGGTCGGCCAACCTGATCTACCAGTTCTGGGTGCACACCGAAACCATCGCCCGACTACCCGGCTGGTTCGAATTCGTCTTCAACACGCCCTCCCACCACCGGGTCCACCACGCGAGCGACGAGGAGTACCTGGACAAGAACTACGGCGGCATCTTCATCCTCTGGGACCGCATATTCGGCACCTTTCGCGCCGAAACCTTCCGCCCCACCTACGGCCTGACCAAGGACATCGACAGCACGAACGTCTTCACATTGCAGTACTACGAATTCGGCGCACTCTGGCGAGACCTGCGCTCCACCAAGCGAATCCGCGACTGGCTCGGCTACACTTTCGGCCCACCCGGATGGGAACCGCAATGCTTCCGCGAACCGACCGAAGCGCGATAATCGAAGACTCTGCGCTATCGCCCGTTGCCCGCCCCAGCCGACCCCGAAAGGCAGAACTGATCGACGGCCAGCTGTTCGCCGAGATCAAGGTGGAGGCCGAAGCCAACATCGCAAATTGGAAGCTGAACGAATCGGCCTCACCGCGGATACTGCGGCATCCGCCATCTTGCCGGCTCCTTCGCCTACGGATGCCTTCAATGACGCTGCTCGAGCCGCAGATCTCTTGTGCGAGGTTCACGTGTATTCAGTCCCGCGCGGTAAGAAGACACTCGACCCGACGACGATTCCGGGTCACTCCGAAAATAGGCCACACGTCGACTGCGCCTGACCATCAGCCCTGGCTGCCGATAGGTGACCTGAACCGCTTCCTCGTCACCGGATCAAGTGTCGTCATCACAGCACCTTTTCGCTGAACTTCGTTCAGCGAATCGGGCCGGAACCACCGTTAGATCCCCAGTCCCCAAACAACATCCTGTCATGCCGATGTGGGTATCAATCGCTGGTCGATAGCGGTGTTGCTGGCCGGACAGCAAAGCGTCCGACCGGCAACAGACAGGGGTTGATTGGAACGTCGAGGATCTCGATCGCACCCCGTGATCGTCACAATGGTGTGGAGTTCGTGGGGGTATATGCCTCCAGTTGATCCGCGAGTTGTCGGGGACGGGCGAGGGCGATCATGTGGCCGCCGTCGATCTCGTCGGGAACCGCGCCGAGGCGTTCGGCGACGATCCGGCGCATGAACGCGGCGGGTAGGAGGCGGTCATGACGGCAGAGCAGGAAAGTCGTCGGTGTCGCTGGCCACGCGGGCAGGGGCCAGGGTTCGGTGAATGGGGTGGTGGATTGGCGGCGGCTGTGTTCCCTGGCCTGGGCGGCCAACTCGGGCGGGACATCGTGGAAGAACAGCGCGTCCTCGTCGTCGGGGTGTCGGCCGTCGCGTTCGTCCTGCTGGCGGCGGGCGTGCTCATAACCGGTGTTGAGCCACCAGTCGGCGGGGGCTTCACCTGGCAGCGGGATCATCGCGGACAGCAGCACCAGCCGCTGGACCGCGACACGCTGGCAGACCAGCGGCGCGGTGAACCCGCCGAAAGAGTGTGCGACCAGCACGGTACGGGTGGGATCGCTGATGGTTGCGGCCACGGCGTCGGCGTATTCGGGCAGCCCGGCGGCGTCGTCGTCGCAGGGTAGGTCGGGGGTGGCCACGCGGTGGCCTCTTGCGCGTAGTTCTCCCGCAAGCGGGTGCAGATACCAGGAATCGGACCCGGCCCCTGGGACGAATACGTACTCGGTCATCACGCCCGCCCCCGCCGCGCGAACTCCGCTGCCGTGGCGCCACCAGGGAATCGGGTCTGGAAGTCGAGGACCCCCACCCAGGCCGGGTTCACCGCGATCCGGGCCATCCGTACCCCGGGGCCGTTGACGGACGCAACGATGGCTGCGCCTTGCTCCGCACCGGCGTAGCGGCGCATGGCCAGCGCGTACTCCGGCACGATCCCGTCGATCTCGGTGACCTGGGCGCGACCGCGCAGCAGCAACGCCCGAGGTGGGGTTTCGGCGGCGTCGATCGTGATCGCCACTTCGGGTCTGGTTCGCAGTGCCTCGATCTTGCGGGCGGGGACGAATGTGGACAGGACCACCTCATGCCCGGTCCAGTGGAACAGCATCGGGAATACGCGCGGTGTGCCGTCCGCAGCCACATACGCCATGCGCGCCAGTTCGGTCGAGGTCAGCAGGCCCTGCGCGAGATCGCTGTTCAGCAGGCGGACATCGCCCTGCGGCAGCTCCGCCAGTTCCGCACGTGTCAGTGTGTGCACACACAGCTCCTTGGGGTCATCGAACGCGTCGGTCGCGGTCGTGCCCCTGTGAGACCGGCGGAGTGCGGCAAAGGAATCGGAGAGCCGATCAGGACAGGGTCGCAGGCAGGCCGAACGCCTCGAACACCTCAGGCCGGAACGCGGTGATCTCGCTGATCCGACCGTGCTCGACACGCACCACGTTGAGCACCTGCGCTTGATAGGAAGGGTCTCCCGGTCGCCGGATGTAGCCGGCCATGGCCGGCTGCCGATTCGCCGAGACCGGCACGCCTCGCCACTGCCCCCGATGCAGCGCCGACCCCGGCCCCAGTGCCTGCTCGGCGAACGCGGCGACCTCCGCCCGGCCGACGAAGGAGTACGGCAACGGCGGCATGGACAGCCGCACATCCGCGCTCAACAGCTCCGCGAACGTCGCGATATCGGCGCGCTCGTGGGCGGTCATGAAACGCCGCAGCAGCTCCCGCTCTTGCGTAGTCGGGACCATAGCCTGCCCGGAGCCGCGTTGCGGCAGATGCGCCCGCAGCACAGGCCGGGCCCGCTGCAACGCGCTCTTCACTGCGGCCACGCTCATCCCCAACAACTCACCAGTCTCCGCCGCTGACCAGCCCAGTACGTCGCGCAGGATCAACACCGCGCGCTGCCGAGCCGGCAAGTGCTGGATCGCCACCAGGAACGCCAGCTCGATGGTCTCCCGGGCGACCACCGCGGTCTCCGGCTCCGCCTCCCGGTCGGCCACCGGCTCCAGCAACCGATCCGGAAACGGCTGCAACCATTCCACCTCCGCGGGTCCGCCGGCCGCACCCGCCGCCGGCTGCCGTGGGTGCCGGTCAAGGAAGTCCAGGCACACATTCGTCGCGATCCGATACAGCCACGCCCGAAACGTGGAACGGCCCTGGAAACTCCCTCGATAGCGCCACGCCCGCAGCAACGTCTCCTGCACCAAGTCCTCGGCCTCGTCGAACGAGCCCAACATCCGATAGCAGTGCACCCGCAACTCCCAGCGGTACCGCTCAGCCAACCCCGCGAACGCCGCCTCGTCCCCGTGCGCAGCCGCGACGCTCTCAGTCTCCACAACCCCGACCGTACCCATAGAGAGCTCAACAACCGCCCCCAGCCACACGCTCATGCCGCTGACCGCGCTGTCCGGAACGCCCGAGGCGAGCTTGATGTGCGGAGGAAACGACTGAGCCCCACCCGGATTCGGATAGGGCTCAGCGGAGTCTCTACCAGCCGACACCGATGACCGAACCGCGGAAACGAAACGCTATACGTTGAAACGGAATTCGACCCCATCGACACCGAACCTCGACTATGTCCCGCATACCTCCCTACGCAAAGCGAAGTCATCAAATGCGCTGTCGCACAACACAATTTAGATCACAAGCAACCACACAACACCCACCGCTCGGGAGCCGAACAACCTCTGACGAGGGGCGCCACGCCTCCGAACATGCCGTTGTGCCAGCGGGTCGACGTCCCGACAGGAAGGGGGCACACTTCATTGCAGGGACGTCGACTGTCCGAGATGGTCGTCCAGGATCGTTGCAGGCGTCCCTCGACGACCGGGAGCCATCCATGACGGGGTGGGCGCTGGCTGTACTCGTCGAAGGCTGAGTAGCCGACGCCCCACAGCTCGGGCATAACCAGCAGATCGGCCCTCAAGAGCTCTGATTCGCGATCGATCGCTTCACCGACCCGCCGTAGCCGAGTCGCCACGGGCTCGCGACCTGAAACAGCGCTGCACGCAAGGCGATCCACCCTTTCTCGATGACGACTCCGACGGCACACGAGTCGCTTGCGTGCCGCGGTCGCGTCGGTCAGGTCGACTGAGATGTTTCCGCGTTCTGCAGGTGCGCGACGAGTTCGTCGTTGAACTTCTGCCCGATACGCTGGACTGCGTGCGGACTGCCCTCGAACAGAACGCGTTTCGCCGACAACCCCTCTGCCAGAGCGTCGGCGACATCTTCGAATCCCGGAGTGCCACCACCGGTGACCACCAGCTTGGGGAATGCGGTCCGCGCCAGCGCCTCCAGCGGAACGCCTGTCTCCCAGGGCTTTTCGGTAGTCAGATTGCGGATGGCCTCCGCGAGCGGGGGCGGCAGCGGTGACGGTAGTCGCATGTCGATGCTGAGGACCTCGAGGAAGCCGGTCGCGAAGGACTCGAGATCGGCGGGGTCGGTCGCTGCCCAGTAGTCGCGCAGCGCCGCCGCGAGCCGGTCCGCGGCAGGCCGGCCGGCGCCGTTGGGCAGCGCGGGCGGCTCGATCACCGTGAGTGACCAGACCTTCTCGGGGGCCAGCGCCGCGGCACGCATTGCGATGACGCCACCCATCGACGTTCCGACGAGATGGGCACCATCGCCCAGCAGTTCGGCGATCTCGGCCGCATCCCGATCCGGATCGATGCGCGGTGTGCTCGGACTCGGGCTGTAGCCGCGACGGTACGGCGCAGTGATCTGGTACCGGTCTGCCAATATCCGCTGCTCACCGAAGGCTGCTGCGGCCGAGCTCAAGCTGCCGTGCACCATGACCACGCGAGGACCTGCTGTTCCCCATCTTTCTGCGGCAATTTCGGTCATCGGACCCGCCCTACTGCTGCGGGGCCGCGGCGGCCGCGGCCTCGGCCCGCGCGAATACGCCGGGATCGATGTCCAACCGGCGCGACTGGAACTTCCAGCCGTCCTCGGTACGCACCAGCGCATCGGTGTAGATGCCCGTGGCGATGATGAAAGGCGGCTCCACGACCTGGAGTTTGGTGACCGTACACGTCGCGGTCGCCGTATCGCCGTCGCCGGCGATGATGTAGTTCGTCATCAGATGACGCGCACCGTCCTCCTTGCCGGCCGCGATGTGGCCGTTGATGAACTCCCTGATGGCGTCGTGTCCGACGAACGTGCCGTAAGTCGCGACGAACCTTCCGTCGGGAACCCATGCCCCGAGCCAGGAATCGACATCGTGGTTGTCGAGTGACCGCATCTGCAGGTTCGACAGCTCGATGATCGCCAATTTGTCTGAAGCGGACAAAGACATCCGCGTGCTCCTTTGCCAACCGAATGCGTTATGACACAGCACACACTACGACACTAGTATTCGGTATACAAGTGTGTAGTGCACCGAATCTCGCATACAATTCTGGTAACCTCGAGGCATGGCGAAGCTGAGTGGGATCACGGCAGTTGAACGACCCCCGACGCTGGGTCGGCGCGCTTATCTGCAGATTCAGCAGGCGATCAGAGATGGCTCGCTCACCCACGGTGAGCAGTACTCGGAGAACGAACTGGCCGAGTCTCTCGGCATGTCCCGAACGCCTGTCCGTGAAGCCCTTCTCACGCTCAGCCGCGAGGGAATCATCGTCGTCGAATCCCAACGCGGGTTCCGTCTGCGGGAGCTGTCGACAGCGGAGCGGCAGGAGATCTTCGATCTGCGTTCGCTGCTCGAAGGCTTTGTGGCAAGCCGTCTGGCGCTCAATGCCACGGCCGAGGACATCGCACGGCTACGTGCGATTGTTGACGCGCAGGAAAGCCTCAGCAGCGGCCAAGAGTCGGAATTCCTGGCGCTGGACGAGCAGTTCCACCTGCTTCAGTCCGAAATCCTCGGCCTCGAGCGTACCCACGCAACCATGGTCAGCCTGCGCGGGGCGATGTGGCTCATCGGTTTCGAGGCACTCAAACTCCCCCACCGCCTCGAAGCGGTCGTCGCCGAACACCGCGCCATCATCGACGCCATCGAACAGGGCGACCCCGAGGTCGCAGCCAGCGCAGCACGCAAACACCTCGCGAACACCGACGCCGTCGCACTCTGAGTAGCCCGCTACGGATTCGCACTACGTCTCGCCGCTGAAACGACCTGAGCCCCACCCGGATTCAGATGGGGCTCAGCGGAGTCTCTACCAGCCGACCCCGATGACCGAACCGCAGAAACGAAACGCTATACGTTGAAACGGAATTCGACTACGTCGCCATCTGCCATGACGTAGTCCTTGCCTTCCATGCGGACCTTGCCTGCGGCCTTGGCCGCGGCCATCGAGCCTGCTGCGACGAGGTCATTGTAGGCGACTACTTCGGCCTTGATGAATCCGCGTTCGAAGTCGGTGTGAATTACGCCGGCTGCCTTGGGGGCGGTGTCGCCCTGGTGGATTGTCCAGGCGCGGGCCTCTTTTGGACCGGCGGTGAGGTAGGTCTGCAGGCCCAGGGTATGGAAGCCGGTGCGGGCCAAGGCATGCAGGCCCGGCTCGGATTGGCCGATGGATTCGAGCAGCTCCAGGGCGGATTCGTCGTCGAGTTCGAGGAGTTCGGCTTCGACCTTGGCGTCGAGGAAGACCGAATCGGCCGGCGCGACAGCGGCTTTCAGTTCGGCGATCTTGGCCTCGTCGGTGAGCACCGACTCGTCGGCATTGAAGACGTAGAGGAACGGCTTGGTGGTGAGCAGCGAAAGTTCCTTCAGCAGTTCGCCATCCAATTGGCCGCGCGCGGAGAAGAGGGTCTTGCCGCTGTCGAGAACTTCCTGGGCGGCCTTGGCCGCGTCGAGCAGCGGCTTGCGGTCCTTTTTGACCTTGGCTTCCTTCTCCAGCCGCGGGATCGCCTTTTCCAACGTCTGCATATCGGCGATGATCAGCTCGGTTTCGATCACCTCGATATCGGCAAGCGGGTCGACGCGCCCGTCGACGTGCACCACATCATCGTCGGCGAAGACTCGCACCACCTGGCAGATGGCATCCGCTTCGCGGATATTGGCGAGGAATTTATTGCCGAGTCCGGCGCCCTCGGACGCGCCCTTCACAATGCCCGCGATGTCGACGAACGATACGACGGCGGGCAGGGTGCGCTGAGAGCCGAAGATCTCGGCCAGCTTGTCCAGTCGCGGGTCGGGCAGCGGAACCACCCCGACGTTCGGCTCGATGGTCGCGAACGGATAGTTCGCGGCCAGCACGTCGTTCTTGGTCAGCGCATTGAACAGTGTCGACTTTCCGACATTGGGCAGGCCGACAATTCCGAGGGTGAGACTCACGCGGCTACCTCGCTTCGCTCGGCAGCCTCGTACGTCTCAGACGCTGTGTTGGATGGTTCGCTCGCACGCTCGCTCACGAGGTAGGGAGTCTACGCGGCCTGACGTCGGCCTTCCGCACCGGCCGAGGGAGCAGGACGACAGCTCGGTAATCACACTCCATGCGGTCGTCGAGATTGCCGTAGCGCAGCCGTAGCGCAACCGTAGCCACTGCCGGTACAATGTGAAAATGGGCATTCCCGCCGAGTTGCCGGAGATCCCGCAGCGCGAACTCCGTAACGACGCCAGCCGAATCCTGCGCGAGGTCCGAGCCGGACAGTCGTACACCGTTACAGTCGATGGCACCGCAGTTGCCGATCTGATACCTCACCGTCCCATGCGGCGGCGTACGGCGGTGCCTCGCGAAGAAGCGATCGCCGCTTTCGCCGGGCTGTCAGGCAGCGACGACTACGACTTCGTCGATGACTCGTTGTACGACCCCTATGACCGCGCCTACCGCCGTGGGGAATTCGCGCCCGGAAGCGACTCGTGACTACCGTCCCGGAGCGAGGCTTGGTCGATACCAATGTCGTGATCCTCATCGATACTCTCGACCCGGGTGAACTGCCTGCCGAGATTGTCATCAGCTCGATGACGATGGCCGAGCTCGCCGCCGGGCCGCACTTCACGACCGATCCGGCCGAGCGCGCCCGCCGAATTGAACGAGTTCAAAACGCAGAGGCATTGTTCGAGCCGCTGCCGTTCGATACTCGCGCAGCACGCCGCTATGGCCATGTCGTCGCGGCGGTGCTCGCCGCCGGGCGAAATCCGAAGCCGCGCAGGATCGATCTGATGATCGCGGCGATAGCGTCTGCGCATGGGCTGCCGCTGTTCACCGTCAACTCGTCGGACTTCGTGGGACTCGATGATCTGCTGACCCTCTCGCCCGTTACGCATCCCGACGCACGCTGACTGCTTCAGGGAATCAGGATGACCTTGCCGAGGTTCGACCGGGCTTCGATGACAGCGTGGGCCGCGGCGGCGTCTGCCAACGGGAATTCCGCGTGGACGACCGGGCGGAGTAGGCCGGAGGCGAAGTACTGCCAGAGTTCTTGGCGCCAGTGTTCGTACAGGTCCGGAGCGTGGCGGGCGATGCGGGCCATCTGGAAGCCGATGACCGATTTCGCGCCGACGAGCAGGTCGTAGGCCTGGATGGTGCCGCCGCCGGAGCTGTAGGCGACGAGTCGGCCGCCAGGGGCCACGGCCGCGATGGCCGGGGTGAGGAGGTCGCCGCCGACGGCGTCGAGAACGTAGTCGACGGGCTCGCCCCAGGATGCCTGGTCGTAGGCGAGGACCTCGTCGGCGCCGAGATCGCGGAGGAAGTCGGCCTTGGCGAGGTCCGAGACGGCCGCCACCACGCGCGCAGCGCCGCGCACCCGCGCCAATTGCAGAGCGAGGTGGCCGACACCGCTGGCAGCGGCCGTGATCAGGGCGGACTCATCCGGCTTGGGATTCGCGGCATCGAGGGCACCGAGTGCGACCAAACCGCTGCGGACCAGCGCGACCGCGTCGACCGCCGAAGCGCCGTCGGGAATCGGCGAGGCCATCGCGGCGGAGAGCAGCGCGTAGTCGGCATAGCCGTGACCGAAGACCAGACCGGTGACGCGGTAGCCGGGCATACAGCTGGTGACGCCCTCCCCGACCGCGACCACCTCGCCCGCGACCTCGCCACCCAGTGCGATCGGCTCCCGCGGCTCGCGCACCTTGCGAACCACCGGCAGGGTCACACCAATCGCCTCGACCCGCACCAACAGTTCCCCGGGGCCCGGCGCCGGCACCTCGGCCGACACCACCTCGAGTACCTCCGGACCACCGCTGCGCTGGTATTGCACCCGCCGCATCACACCTCCAAAAATCCTTAGGAGCGGTAACGGTAGCCGACGCCGCGACAACCCCGACCGATTTACGGCGCCGAGTGCGAAATCTCACCGCCGCGGCCGTCGGGATGAGATGCGCTCGATCCAAGGCCACGCAAAGCGTCCTGGCCAGGCTGTCGGCGAGTTCGTCCGGGGCGGCAGTCGCCTCCGGGCCGTCCTCGTTACGCGAGGGCGGACGACCCGTCGTTCATCGAGCACGGTGAGCTGCGCTGGCCGCTCGGCGGCGGAATCATGTTCAGTTCCATCGGTAAGGGCGATAACCCGTTCTGCGAGCGCGGGCCGGGCACCGATTCGATCTACCTCGTCTGCGAGGAGCCCGATGCCCTGCACGACCGTGCGGTCGCCGCCGGCGCGGAGGTGGTGCGCGGGCTGCGCGATGAGGACTACGGTTCGCGCGGCTTCACCGTCCGCGATCCGAACGGCAATCTCTGGAGCTTCGGCACCTACTGGGGCGAGTAATTCGCGGGGCAGACGACAGCCGCCAGCAGCGCGGCCGTCACCGACCACCGAGCCCCGATGCCGCGATACCACGGACGAACGCCCGCTGCGCGAGCGCGTAGACCACCACCAGCGGCAGCAGAACGACCATCGCCGCGGCCATGAGAATCGGCCATTGCGTGTAGTACTGGCCCTGCAACCGCACCAAACCCAAGGTGGCGGTAGCAATATCGTTGCGCTGGATGATGATCAGCGGCCACAGGAAGTCGTTCCAGACGGTGATCCAGGTGAGCACCCCGAGCACCATGAGCGCGGGACGGGTGTGCGGCAACAGTACTCGCCAGAACACCTGCCAGGTGGTACACCCGTCGACGATCGCCGCCTCCTCGAGTTCGGCGGGCAACGTCCGGAAGAACTGGCGCATCAGATAGGTGCCGAAGGCGCTGCCGAACAGGCCAGGGACGATCATCGCCCATGGTGTGTCCACCCAACCGAAGGCCCGCATGATCAGGAATTGCGGGATCACGGTAACCGTCAAGGGCACCATCAGCGTGCCGAGGTAGCCGACGAAGAGTACGTCGCGTCCGCGAAATCGCAAGCGCGCGAAGGCATATCCGGCCAATGAGCAGAAGAACACCTGACCGGCGGTGACAAATAACGCGTAGCACGCGGTGTTGACCAGCATCCGCCCCAGCGGGATCAGGTCGAAGACCTTCCCGTAGTTGGACCACTGCGGATGCGCGGGAACCAGCGTCGGCTCGGTGATCTCGCCATCGCGCTTCAACGAACCCGACAATGCCCACAGAATCGGGAACAACGCGCACCAGGCGATACCGATGAGTGCCACATAGATCAGCACGCCACGCAGCGTCCGGCGCAGAATGGCCCGCTCCACCCGGCCGATACCGCATGCCCACACACCGATCCGCACCGGCAGCGACCGCCGAACCATCTCGTAGGTATTCACAACTCCACCTCCGCCCGGCGCGCGAACCGCAGTTGCAAGAGCGTCAACACCAGCAGCATTGCGAAGATGACCCAGGCCAGCGCCGCCGCATAGCCGACCTCGTAGAACCCGAAGGCGTTCTGGAACAACATGATTCCGAGCAGATAGGTCCCGGTCTCCGGCCCGCCGTTGCCGCCGGTCAACGCATAGGCCTGGTCGAAGGCCTGCACCGAGTTGATGATGGTGATGACGAAAACAAAAGACAGCGGCCCACGGATCAACGGCAGCGTCACCGACCGGAACCGCCGCAGCGCCCCTGCCCCATCGATGCGCGCCGCCTCGTACAGCGTCTCGGGTACTCCTTGCATCGCGGCCAGCAGGATGGCCGTCGCGAAAGGCACGTTCTTCCATACGGTCACGATGCTCAGCGAGACCAGCGCCCAATCCGGGTCGGTCAGCCACGGAACCGGATCGATGCCGACCCAGCCGAGCATGATGTTGAGCAGCCCGTCATCGGTGGTGAAGATGAAGCGCCACACCACGGCCATGGCCACGGTCGAGGCGACCAGCGGCAGGAAGGCAATGGTCCGAAAGATGCCGATACCGGCCAGCTTCCGATTGAGCACGGCGGCGACGGCCAATCCGATCACCACCGTCGGCACCAGCGTCAACACCGTGAACACCGCGGTATTGCGTAAGGCGATGAGAAATAACGGATCCGACGCGAACAGCCGCCGATAGTTCGCCATCCCCACGAACCGCGGCGGACTGAACAAGTCCCACGAGTGCAGACTCAGATACAACGAAAGGCCCAGTGGAAACAGTAAGAACACCAGCACGGCGGCCAGATTCGGCGTCACGAAAACCCAGCCCGCACGCGCACGCCGCCGCGCCAGTCGCCCCTGCTCGTGTGGCGTACCACTCGCGGTTTGCCGATACCAGATCGTCATGAGGATTCCAGAACTGTATTGATATCGGCAGTCAGGGACGCGCTTATCGACTCAGCGGTCGCGGCACCGCGCAGTACCCGGTTGCCACCCCGCTCCAGCAACGCGGAAACCTTGCCCCACACCGGAGTAACCGGCAGCGCTCGCGAATTCTGCGGCCCCTCCGTGAACACTTTGAGGTTGTTTATCTCGCGATGCGCGTCCGCGAAGCCCGGCGAGCCCATCGCCGATTCCAGCACGGGCACGAACAATCCGGAGGACGCGATAATGGCCTGCCCCACGGGTCCGGTCGCGAATTTGACGAATTCCCAAGCCTTTTCGATGCGCGGACTATCCGCGGCAATCGATAACCCGGTGCTGCCGACACCGGTAATCGCCCCCGGGCCACCGTGCGGCCCGACCGGCAACACAGTGACATCAATGGGCAGATCATCGTGTCCGGCGAACTCGGAATACAACCAATGCCCACCCATCGCCATCGCCGCCCGCCCGCTACGGAACAGATCGGGTGCCGAAACCGATTGCTGTTCGGCAACTTTCGGCGCAACCCGATGTCGAACCGCGAGATCGGCGTAGAACTGGAACCCCTCGGCGAACCGAAAATCACCGAGATCGGTCCTGGTCGGATTCACCGGCGGCGAGAACCACTGCGCCCCATTGTTCATACCGAAACACGCGGCCGAGAGATACGGCACCCAGGCGTCGGCGAACCCCCACTGCCGGGTCCGCCCAGATGACTCGCGCCGCGTGAGTGCCTGTGCGGCATCGAGGAATTCGGCGAAGGACCAGGCAGCATGCCACCGGGTCGGCGCGGTCACTCCGGCTTCGGCGAACAATTTCCGGTTGTAGTAGATAAACACCCCCGACCACTGTTCCGGCAGCGCGTACTGCCCACCGCGGTAGGTGAAGGTGTCATACAGCGCCGGATAGCTGTCGGCACGCAGTGCGGCAGCGTATTCGGGCTCCCGATCGAGCAGCGTGCGCAGATCCAGCAGCACCCCACGCTCGGCTAGTCCGGCATAAAGCAACTCCCACGCCATCATGACGTCGGGACATTTGCCACCCGCGCAGTAGGTAAGCATCTGCTGTAGCGGATCCGGCCCGGACATGATCGTGCGAATACGGATCTCCGGATGCCGCCGCTGGAACTCGTCGATGATCTTCAGCCGGACCCGCGCCTCCTCCGGCCTGGCCTGAAAGAAGAAAGTCAGCGCGTCGTCAGCGGACCCGCAGCCGGTGCCGGCGAGCAGCGGCGCGGCCAGCACCGAGCCGAGCAGCGTGCGCCTGCGCAACGAGGCCCTCCTCCAGGCGGGTGTGGAGTTTGGCGGAATCGCATGGCAGCATACGTTCGGCAACACCGAGGTGATGGCCGACACACGAACAAAACTTAACGTTGTCCAAAGCCGACGGGAAACGAGCCCGATCGACATCACCAATCGGATACGTTGTCACGTGTTAAGCCTGCGCGTTTTACAGGAGAGTAATCGGATGGCGACAATCGAATATTTGCGGACGGATCCCGATCTGCCGCCCGTCGGGGTGGTCGATCACTCCCCGATCACGCCACGGAAGAAGGCGATATTCGGGGCCATCGCGGTCGTCGGGGCCATCGCCTGGGCCATCCTCGCCATCTCGCGCGGTGAGAACGTCAACGCCGTCTGGATCGTGATCGCGGCGATCTGTACCTATGTGACCGCGTACCAGTTCTACGCCAGGCTGATCGAATACCGGATCACCAAGCCGCGCGACGATGTGGCCACGCCCGCCGAGGAATTGGAGAACGGCAAGGACTACATGCCGATGGACCGGCGGGTGCTCTTCGGACACCACTTCGCCGCCATCGCGGGTGCCGGTCCGCTGGTCGGACCGGTGCTGGCCGCGCAGATGGGTTATCTGCCCGGCACCATCTGGATCATTGTCGGCGTTGTCCTCGCGGGCGCGGTGCAGGACTACCTGGTGCTGTGGGCCTCGTCGAAGCGCCGTGGGCGCAGCCTCGGGCAGATGGCCCGCGACGAGCTCGGGCCGATCGGCGGCGTGGCCGCGATCATCGCGGTGCTGGTGATCATGATGATCCTGCTGGCGGTGCTCGGCATCGTGGTGGTGCAGGCATTGGCCGCGGTCAAGGGCCCGGATGGCGCGCTGCACGGCGGCAGCCCGTGGGGTGTGTTCTCCATCGGCATGACCATTCCGATCGCCCTGTTCATGGGCCTGTACCTGCGTTATGTCCGGCCGGGCCGGGTCGGCGAGGTATCGGTTATCGGCTTCGCGCTGCTGCTGTTCGTCATCATCTCCGGCCGGTGGGTTTCCGAATCCGGTTGGGGCCGTGACCTGTTCACCCTGTCCGGCACCACCATCGCCTGGCTGCTGATCATCTACGGTTTCATCGCCTCGGTACTGCCGGTGTGGCTGCTGCTCGCACCGCGCGATTACCTGTCGACGTTCATGAAGATCGGCACCATCGGCCTGCTCGCGCTCGGCATCGTGTTCACCATGCCGGTGCTGAAGGCGCCCGCGGTGTCGCAGTTCGCGCACAACAGCAACGGTCCCTCCTTCGCGGGCAGCCTGTTCCCGTTCCTGTTCATCACCATCGCGTGTGGTGCGCTGTCGGGATTCCACGCCCTGGTGTCCTCCGGTACCACGCCCAAACTGCTGGAGAAGCAGTCGCACGCGCGGATGATCGGCTACGGCGGCATGCTGATGGAGTCGTTCGTCGCGATCATGGCGATGATCACCGCCAGCATTATCGACCAGCACCTGTACTTCGCCATGAACGCGGGCGCCGGACTCACCGGCGGCACCGCCGAGAAGGCCGCCGCCTACACCAATTCCCTTGGTCTGAGCGGCGATCCGATCACCGCGGGTGAGTTGACCCAGACCGCAAAGGATGTCGGCGAGACCAGCATCATCTCGCGCACCGGTGGTGCGCCGACGCTGGCGGTCGGCATGTCCCAGGTGATGTCCGGATTCCTCGGCGGCTCCGGGCTCAAGGCGTTTTGGTACCACTTCGCGATCATGTTCGAGGCGCTGTTCATCCTCACCACCATCGACGCCGGTACCCGGGTCGCGCGCTTCATGCTTTCGGATTCGCTCGGCAATCTGGGTGGTCCGGCGAAGAAGTTCAAGGATCCGTCGTGGCGGCCCGGCGCGTGGCTGTGCTCGGCCATTGTGGTCGCGGCCTGGGGTTCGGTGCTGCTGATGGGTGTCACCGATCCACTCGGCGGCATCTACACGCTCTACCCGCTGTTCGGCATCTCCAACCAGTTGCTTGCCGCGATCGCGCTCACCGTGGTACTGACCATTCTGATCAAGAAGGGCCTGGTGAAGTGGGCGTGGATTCCCGCGCTGCCGCTGATCTGGGATCTGACGGTGACCATGACCGCGTCCTGGCAGAAGATCTTCTCCGCCGATCCGAAGCTCGGCTACTGGAAGCAGCACAGTAACTACAGTGCTGCCCGCGATGCCGGAAAGTTGTTGGCACCGGCCAAGAATGTCGACGATATGGACAAGATCGTGCGTAACACGTTCATCCAGGGCACCTTGTCGATCATCTTCGCGGTGCTGGTGTTGGTCGTCGCGGTGGTCGGCGCCGTGGTCTGCTACCGCACCTGGCGCGCGGGCGGCGGACCGAGCAGCGAAACGCCGGACATACCGTCGAAGATCTTCGCACCGCGCGGCTTCATCGCCACCGCGGAAGAGAAGGCGGTGCGCAAGGAATGGGATGCCCTCATCTCATCCGGACAGGTCCGAGCACCGGGTGCAGCACATGCCAAGGACATGACGGTGGAAACAACAGGATGACCGCAGCAGCACAGCCGAATGACGACCGATCGCCTCGACCGGCCGTCATTCGGCGTCTGCGAGTGGCGGGAAGTGTCTGTGCCGCAAGGGTTCGCGCCGTGGGTTCATGGTTCAATGCGGTGCTGGGCGGGCAGGATTACCAACGCTATGTGGACCATCTGCACCGCAATCATCCCGGTTGCGAGATTCCGTCGGAGCGCGAGTATTGGCGGCGGCGCCATGCGGACGCGGATACCAATCCACAGAATCGCTGCTGCTGAACGGTCCCGTTCCGGCGCGCGACTATGCGATGGTCAACTGCGCTTCACCGCGCTCGTGATCCAACAGCCAACGCTTCACCGGCAACCCCCACCGGAACCCGCCGAGCCCGCCCCCGATGCGCAGGACCCGGTGGCACGGCACGAATAGCGCCGCGGCATTGCGGGCGCAGGCATTGGCGGCGGCGCGGGTGGCATCGGGACGCCCGGAAATGGCGGCGTATTCGGTGTAGGTGACCGGATCGCCGGCGGGAATCTTGCGCAGCACTTCCCATGCGTGCATGAGGAATTCGCCGGATTGCTGACGCACCTCGATCGCATCGATCGCGGTCAGCTCGCCGCGATGGTAGGCGGTGATCGCGCGGGTCACCGCCCCGAGATCATCGCGTTTGCATAGCTCGCTCGGCCGCAGACTCGGGTGGATCAACTGCCGCAGGTTCTCGGCGTCGACAGTCCAACCGGAGGCCAGTACGGCGCCATCGGCATCGACAAGTGCGGTGAACGGGCCGATCGGAGTGTCGGATGTCGCGAAATCGGTGGTCACAATCGGGTCTTCGCTTTCGGTGCGGCGACAGACTTCGTCGCGGATGCTTTCGGTGGTGCGGCCTTGCGTCCGGCGAGCGCGGCCTTCCATAGATGCATGGATAGATACGAACGCCACGGCGCCCAGCGCGCGGTGTCGGTGAGATCGACGCCGAGCAGGGTGGTGCCTTGGCGGACAACGAGATCGGTGTCGAGCAGAACATCCGGATCGGCCAGCAGCCGCATGGTCACATAATCGGCGGTCCACGGTCCGACACCATCCAGAGCCAGCAGGTCGCGGCGCAGATCGGTGGCGGTGCGTCCCTGGTGCAGCAGCAGATCGCCGGAGGCGAGCGCCGAGGCGGCACCGATAATCGAGCGGATCCGCCGCGCCGGGCCGGTCAATACCTCGGCTCCGCGTTCCGCGATCGCGGCCGGTGTCGGGAACAGACGCGCGACCGGCCCGTCGATCGACTCGCCGAGCGCCTCGACCAGCCGCGCGGTGTGGGTGGCGGCGGCGGATACCGAAATCTGCTGACCGATCATCGTGCGCAACAACAACTCCGGGCCATCGATGGAGCCGGGCACCCGGATACCGGGAGTGAACGGCGGGTGAGCTCTGGCACGGCGCCCGATGGCCGCACCGACATTGGCGGGGTGCTCGGCCGGCGCCGCACCGACATCGGGAAGATCGCGTCCGGACGTCTCGACGACATCGGTATCAGCGGGCCCCACGCCGAGCGCCTCATCGATACCGACCGGGTCCGCGTCCAGGTCCAGCAGATGCCGCAGCCGTGCGACGGTCGGCGCGAGATCGCGCATATCGTGCAGCGACAGTTCGGCGCGCACATGGTCGCGCTGGAAACTCAGCCGCGTCGTCGCATGTCCGTGTGGGGTGCGCAGGCTGCGGACGTAGGCGCGGTCCTCCCACAGTTCCATGCCAGCCACGACATGCGAGGAGAGGAACCACTCGAGCCAGCCCCGGTCCAGCGGCTCCCGGAACGGCAGCCGCAGCGTCAACGAGCCGTTGGTGGCGGGCACGAGACGGCTTCCCGAGCGGGTCATTCGCTGCGCCTCGGTGCGCATGGTAGTCGGACTAACCGCGAATACCTCGCGGACCGTATCGTTGAACTGGCGGATGCTGGCGAATCCGGCCGCGAAGGCGATATCCGACATCGGCATATTCGTGGTCTGGATCAGCAGCCGCGCGGTGTGCGCACGATGCGCCCTGGCCAGCGCCAGCGGACCGGCCCCCAATTCGGTGGTGAGCACCCGGGTCAGCTGACGCTGCGAATAGCCAAGTGTGGCGGCCAGCGCGGGCACGCCGCCGCGTTCGATGACGCCGTCGCCGATCAGTCGCATGGCCCGCGCGGCCAGATCGGCGCGGGTATTCCACAGCGGTGAGCCGGGTGCGGCATCGGGCAGACAGCGGCGGCAGGCCCGGTATCCGGCCTGCTGCGCCGCGGCGGCCGTCGGCACGAAGGTCACATTGGACGGTTTCGGCGTGATCGCCGGGCAGGAAGGGCGGCAATAGATTCCGGTAGTTCGCACCGCGGTGAAGAACTGGCCGTCGAATCGGGAGTCCCGAGTCGACACCGCTCGATAGCAGCGTTCGAAATCCAAAGCCGTGATCGTCACCCAATCCACAATGGCAGCAACCCACACCGGATGCTAGCGGAAATCAGCCACAAACCCCCTATAACAGGTGTGGAGAACCGAAAAGGTGAGCAGCCGTGACTATCCGAATTATCGAGCAGCACAACGGAATGTGACCACGAGCACAATGCTGCGTTCGCGAGGTTTGGGCCGGAATGTCGGGATAAGGAACGAGGGCGCGCATGGTTGGCGTCGGCGATCGCATCGCGGACCGATACACACTGTGGGAGCGGTTCACGCTGCGCTGCGAGGGTATGGCCTGGCGAGCGACGGATATGGACCTCGCCGCGACATCGACTTCGGCAGCTCACTCGACCTGCACAATGCGGGCACCGACGACACCCCGGATATCGACTCCGCGGTAAATGGCGGTATCTGGTGCCCGAGTCGCGGCGGGCGGTCCCGCGAGCCCAAGAGTTCGGCCGCTAGGGCAATCGGACCATAGCGGTGAGCTGGACCTCCACCGGTCCGACCAGCGCACTGGTCACGCTTGCCACGCAATGACCGGCGCGTACTCAGTCGGCTCAGGCGACGGTGGTGCGGAGTTGGGAGCCCGCTCGCCCGCGGATGACGTGCAGGCGGCTCGGAATACGCTGGCGCATCTCGTCGACGTGGCTGACCACACCGACCACGCGCCCGCCCGCACGGAGTTCGTCGAGCACCCCCATGACCGCGTCGAGAGTATCGGCATCGAGTCCGCCGAAACCCTCATCGATGAAGATGGTGTCGAGTACAACGCCGCCGGATTCGGCCGCCACGGTGTCGGCGAGGCCGAGGGCCAATGACAGTGCGGCCATGAAGGATTCGCCGCCAGAGAGGGTTTTGGCGGGGCGGACGGTGCCGGTGTAGTCGTCGCGGATATCGAGGCCGAGGCCGCCGCGACGCCCGCGCGGGCCCGCCTTGTCCGAGTGCACGAATTCGTAGCGGCCGCCCGACATTCGGCGCAGGCGGACCGAACCCGCCAATGCCACCTCTTCCAACCGCGCGGCAAGGACATAGGAGCGCAGCGACATTCGACGATTGTTCTCGCCTCGCCCCGCGACCACCTCCGCGAGCGCCGCCAACTCCTCGTGGGCGCGCTGGACCGGTGCGATCCGATCGACCGCGGCCCACAGCTGACCGCCCAAATCCTCCAGGAGGTGCACCCGCCGGGTGGCCTCCGCGTGGGCGGCGACGGCTACGTTCAGTTGGGTCTGCGCAGCGGTCACAGCGGACTCCAACGCCGCGAGATCGCCGGGTTCGGTCGCTGCGGCCGCCTGGATCTCCGGCTCGGCCAACACGGCCTCGGCAGCTGCGCGCGCTCGATCGGCCGCAACCAATTCCGCCTCGATCTCGTTGTGCCGCTGCGGGGTTCGTGCGGCGGCGGTGACCACACCCGCGTATGCCTTCAGCAAAGCCACATCATCGCGTGGTTGCGCACCGGCTTCGGCGGACGTCGAACCGACGGTCTCGGTCGACCGGGACACCGCACCAGCGCCAGCAGCGAAGCCGCCATCGGTGACCGGATCACGATTGGTTGCGCCCTCAGGATCAGTGACCCGCGAAGCATTCGAACCCGGCATTGTCTCCGGACCGATCGCGACGGAGTTGTCGGCTCGCGCGATGACGAAACCCGCTGCCAGCGCGAGGCTTTCGACTCGATCGGTGATCACGGCGACCTGCTCGACCGCGGCCGACTCGTCGTTGCGGGCATCACGGAGGGCGGTGGCGTCGCCGATCAGGGTGTCGAGGCGGGCACGGCGGCGGTCGATGGTTTCGTCGGCGCCCGCCGCGGCACGCAGGCGGTCGGTGAGTTCGGTGAGGCGCGTGGTGGCGACGGCGATTCGGGTGGTGACGGTGCTGCGGCGGGTATCGGATTCGCGCAGTTCGTCGTGCAGGCGCGATTCGTCGGTGCGCAGACGGGACAGTTCGGCGGTGAGGCCCTCGGCGAGGGCGGCGAGTTCGGTGGCGTCTTCGTAGCGGCCGGTGGCGGCGCGCAGGGCGGCGGCCAGTTCCACGCGATCGGCATCGCCGCCGCGGGCAATGAGCGCATCGATTTCGCGTTCCAGATCCGTGATTCGGGCCTGCACGCGGTCGCGGGAGTCCTCGGCCGCACGCTCGGCGGTGGCCGCCGCATCCTCGGCGTCTTTCGATACCGCGCTGGCTCCGGCGCGCGCCGGTGCGGGGTGGTCGGCGGAACCGCATACTGTGCACGGCTCGCCGTCGATCAGCTGACCGGCGAGTTCGGCGGCCATGCCGGCCAACCTGCGCTCGCGCAGGTCGAGTACGCGTTCCTTGGCATCGAGATGTGCAGCGCGGGCCGACTCCAACTCGATCCGCGCGTGATCGAGAGTTGTGCTGCGACCTGCGAGTTCGACCGCCGCCGTCGCCGCGGCCTGCAGGCGTTCGCATTCGGCGGTCAGGGCGGGCAGTTCGGCTGCGGCCTCGGTGGCTTCGCGCAGCCGGGTCTCGATGGTCGCGATCGATTCGGGCAGCTGCTGACGCATTCGAGTCAGTTTGTCCACCCGGCCGGTGAGTGCGGTGTCTTCCTCGCGCAGCGTGGCGAGTTCGGAGGTGAGCCGGGTCGCGGTGGTCGCGTCGGCCCGCACCTCGTCGAGCGCGCCGATCTGGGCGCTCCATCGTCGAATGGCCGCATCGACGTCCGTATCGGCGACGACGATCGGCGTCCCGTCCGAGTCAGGCTCGACCGTGATCAGCGTATTGCCCGTGACATCCGCGCCAGCGGGTTCGGCGAGCAGTGCGGCCAATCGAGCTGCGATGCGGTGGGTTTCGTCCGACATTCGCCTGGCGTGCATTACCGCGGTGCGGGCCGTATCGATGGCCTCGGCGACCGGCGCGGCCCGCCGGGCCGAATCGAGTTCGGCTTGCAGGTCGGCGCGATGGTCGGCGGTAGCCGCGTATGCGTCGAGCCGCTCGCGGGCTGCGGCCATCCTGCGGCGCAGTTCGTGCAGGCGACGCTGTTCCTCGGCGCAGGACCTGATGTGCGCCGACTCCTGTTGGCACCGTTCGGCTTCCGCTGCGGTCGTGGTCAGTTCGGTACGCGCGGCGGCGAGCAGATCTTGCGACCAGCCGACCGCCTCGAGCGGCCCGACGGATTCGGCCGCCGTCGCCCCCGCCGCCACCGCGACCTGCGCGATCAACCGATCGATGCCCTGCTTGCGCGAGTCCACATCCGCCGCCGAGGCTCTGCGCTTATCCGCCAGCCACTGCTCGGCACTACCGAAACGCTCGGTGTCGAAGAGCTTTTCCAGCAGCTTCTCGCGTTCCTCGTTCTCCGCGCGCAGGAATCGCGCGAAATCACCCTGGGGCAGCAGCACGACTTGGCAGAACTGGTCCGCACTCATGCCGAGCAGCCGGACGATCTCGTCGCCGATATCGGTCAGGCGAGCGAGGTTCGCGCCACGTCCGTCCAACCATTCCAGCGTCGCGGCGGCATTCTCCTTGACCCAACCGCTTTTGGCCCGCTTGCTCGGCCGCTGGAATTCCGGCGAGCGAGTCAACCGCACTCGTCGGCCACCCAGCGTCGCCTCCAACACCACCCGCGGCGGTGTCTGCTCGTCGGCATGGTCGGAATGCAGCCGCTTACTCTCGCCACGTGCGCCCGGCACACTGCCGTACAGCGCGAATGCGATCGCATCCAGCACCGTCGTCTTTCCGGCCCCGGTCTGCCCGTGTAGCAGGAACAGCCCATCCGCGCCGAGCGCGTCGAAGTCGACGACCGCGGTTTCGGCAAACGGGCCGAAGGCGGTCATCTCCAGCCGGTGCAGTCTCATGCAACGCTCCCGGCAACCACCATCGGCCGCGTCGTCCGGCCAGTCACGAATTGCGCCGTCGCTGTGCCGACCCGCGTGGCCCCGCCATGGTGGCCGATGCCGCTGTTCGGCTCCAGGGGCCCGGCGAGGCGATCAACTCGAGAGCCTGCGCGCCACGCCGTCGCACCGGCAATGTCCGGCCCGGATCGTCCGAAGCAAGGCGCTTGCTTGACTACGTTGTCTGTCGACCGATCGCCGCTCATGCGGACAGTTCCCCGGCAAGCGTGACCGCGGCGGGCACCACCCGGTCGGGTTCGGCGACAGCGGCGGCGAGAGCCCGCTCCAGCCAAACCATTTCACCCGGGGTGGGTTCGCCCCGGACATCGCTGAGGAAGCTCTGTGCGACTTCGGTATCGCGGCGGCCGTGCACGCGCTCACGGTAGCGCAGTTCCGGGTTGCCTTCCGGGCGTGACCATTCCACGTGCACCGCGTGCGGGAAGCGTTCGCGCAGTTTGCGCATGGCGTCGACGGGGCGGGCGTAGTCGGTCAGTGTTGCCGAGACGTAGTGTTGCTCGACTTCGGAATATGCTGCGGCAGTAAGCAATTCGTCCAGCGTGCCGGTGAGACGGCTCAGGCCGCGCACGAGTGGCAGATCACGGCGTTGCACCGAGCGCAGGCCGGTGGCATCCAGATCTACCAGCCATACCGCCTTGCGGTGCGAGGTTTCGGCGAATGAATACGGCAGCGGGGAACCGGAATAGCGCACCGATGCCGAGAGCGTCTGTGGTGAATGCAGATGTCCGAGCGCCACATAGTCGATGCCGTCGAATGCCGACAGCGGCACGGTCTCCACGCCGCCGACCGAGATCGAACGCTCGGAACCGGTCGCCTCGCCACCGACCACGAAGGCGTGGGCGAGCACTACCGTACGAGTGCCGGGGCGCTCGGCGATATCGGCTCGAATCCGGCTCATCGCCGCATCCAGGATCTCCGCATGCGAACGTGCTTGCGGCACACCGAGTTCGGCGCGAGTGATCTCCGGCTCCAAATACGGGATGCCGTAGCACGCGATCGCACCGTGCTCGTCGGACATCAGCACCGGTCGATCGGCGGCGGCGACCGTCGTGCGCAGATGCAGCCCGCCCGCCGCCGCGAAACTCGCCCCGGCGCCGAGCCGTGTCGGTGAATCGTGATTGCCGGACGTCGCGATGATCTGCGCCCCGGCCGCGCGGATGGCCTCGAATCCCTCGATACACACCGCGATCGCGTCGGCGCTCGGGATGGATCGGTCGTATACATCGCCCGGCAGTACGACGACGTCAACGGATTCCGCTGCCACCAATTCGGCAATGGCCGCGAGCGCGGCGGCCTGATCGGTGAGCAGATCGACGCCATGGAATGTACGCCCGATGTGCCAGTCCGAGGTGTGCAGCATCCGCATGCCGCGCAACCGTAGGCGATCGCACCGACACACTCAACAATGTGGCTGTATTTGATTTGCAGCGCCTGCGGCGCTGCGTGTTCGCGGCCCCTTGCTGTCTCGCGTCCGAGTCGTCGAGACTCGCTCCGTTGTGGTCGCGAATGGCGGGGCGTTCGGCACCGGATGTGCACGTGCCGGGCGGTCGAGTTCGGTGCCTGCGGCGCATGTGCTTCATCAACTCGGACGCGAGACTGGCACGAACGGGGTCGCAGGTAAGACTCGCTCCGTGATGGTCGGTGATGGCGGATCGTTCGGCGCCTGGTACGCGCGTCGAGACCAGCGCCTGGGGCGCATGCGCTTCGACGGCTCGTACGCGAGACGGGCGCGAACGGGTCACTCGTAAACTCGTTCCGTCGTGGTCGCCGGTGCAGAACGCGCGATCCGACCGCCCTGTTTGCTGCGCGCGGCCGTGCGATCAGCTGTCCGGTATGAATCCGCGGCTCCCAGGTATTTGTCGACGCGCTGCTGATCGATAGCTCACGGGTTCCAACTTGTCGGTGCCATGCGGCACTATCTGCGCTATGACCGCACCGATGCTCGTCGCACTGATGCTGGTGTTCGCCGCCGGGGTAGGGCTCGGCTGGCTCGGGCATGCCGCGCGCGCCGGGCAGCGCGCGACGGCCGCGGAGGCTAGATTGGCCGCCGCCACCGATAACGAGCGGCTACTGCGGCAGTCGCTCACCGCCGCGAATGAGGATGCGGCACGGCGACATTCGCATGCCATCGGTGCCATGGTCGATCCGCTGCGCGAGGCCGTCGGCGCGCTGAACCAGCACATCCAGCAGGTCGAACATCACCGCATCAACGCCTATTCGAGTCTGCGCGAACAGGTCGCGGGCATGCAGCGCACGTCACATCAGCTCACCAGCCAGACCAGTCAGCTCGTCGCGGCGCTGCGCGCGCCGCAGGTGCGTGGGCGCTGGGGCGAGATCCAATTGGAGCGGGTGGTGGAGCTGGCGGGCATGACCCGTCACTGCGATTTCGATACCCAGGTGAGCCGGGCCGCGCGCAGCGACGGCACGACCGAACGCACCGGCACGGTGCGGCCGGACCTCGTGGTCAAGCTGGCGGGCGGCAGGCAGCTCGTGGTGGACGCCAAGGTGCCGTTCACCGCCTATCTCGATGCCACCATGACCGACGACCCCCACGAGCGCGCCGAACTGCTCGGCCGCCATGCCAAACATCTGCGTGCCCATATCGATCAGCTGGCCGATAAGGCGTATTGGCTGGCCTTCGATCCGGCGCCGGAGTTCGTGGTGCTGTTCGTACCGGGCGATCCGTTCCTCGATGCCGCACTGACCACCGATTCCGGCTTGCTCGAATACGCCTTCGGCCGCAACGTGATCCTCGCTACCCCGACGACTCTGATCGCGTTGCTGCGCACGGTCGCCTTCGGTTGGCGGCAGGAGGCGCTGTCCCGCGATATGGCGACCGTTCAGCAATTGGGTCGTGAGCTCTACAACCGGCTCGGCATGACCGGTCGACATCTGGACCGCCTCGGCGCGCAACTCGGCAAGGCGGTGGACGCTTTCAACTACACCGTCGCCTCGGTGGAGTCACGGGTAATGGTTACCGCACGCAAACTCCACGACCTGGAAATAGCCGAACAGGAGGTGCCGGCAATCCATCGCGTGGATTCATTGCCGCGGGCGGTCGGCTTCGCTGAGTCCGACGATTAGCCGCCGCGATCGCCGTGCCGTAACACCGCCGAACGCGGCGGCGGTTAGTGTCATGGTGTGGCTGCTTCCCAACGTGTGCGAACCCGGGTGCCCGCGCCGCATCGTTCGATCCTGCCCTCGGTGCCGGGTATTCCGGCCGGGGCGGCTGTTCTGATCGCGGTGGCGTGCACGTTTCTGGGGTTCCTGATCGATGCCCGCGGCGAGAACGACGAACTGACCGGGACGTTCAACACGTTATACGTCCTCGGCTGCGTCGCGGCGGTGCTCGCCGTCCGCTATCGCGGAATCTTCACCACGATGGTGCTGCCACCGCTATTGCTGTTCGTCGCAGTGCCGCTGGCTTATCAGCAGCTCACCGGTCACGCCTCGACCGGTCTCAAGGACATCCTGCTGAATCTGGCGATCCCGCTGGTGAATCGGTTCCCGATCATGGCGCTGGCCACCGTGCTCGTGCTGGCGATCGGTGCCGCGCGGATCGCGCTGCACCGGCGTGAGGAGGCCGCGGGGCGCGCCGACGAACCCCGTCGCGGCACCAGTTGGGGCCGCAGCAACGCACCCAAACGCACCAGGTCGGGGCGCGACAGCGGCTCGCTCGCCGAGGCCGCGCGCCGCCGCACCCGCCGCCCCCAGGCCGATTCCGCCGACCCCGAAACCGAGTATCTGCCGCGCCCGAGCCGTCGTGGGAGTTCGGAAGTAGCCGACACTCCGCCGCGCGTCGGCGGCGCCGCAAGGGGCGCCCGGGGTGACGAACGCCCGAGCCGCGAGCGCCGATCGAGCACCCGCACCGCCACGGCAGCGGCCCGCGGTGAGAGCGAACCGAGCCGAACCGGACGCCCCGCCGCGGCAACCCCTCGGGCCGAGGGTGATTCCAGCCGCGCCGCCGCGGCCAGGCGCCGCGGTGACGTCCCACCACCGCACCCGCAGCCCAATGTCCGCTACCGCGAACGGGATTCGAGCCGCACCGAGCGACGACGCCCAGAAAACCTCTAGCGGGACAGCGCTGCACCCGAGGCGGCCGTCACACAGCACCATGTCCCATGCGCGCAGCCTCGAAAGCCGTTGGCGCAATTCACCTCACGTGCTGAGAATCCATGGTTCAGTTCAGCGACGTGACGTGCGCAACTCCCGAGGCAGTGCGAATACCAATGTCTCGTTGGCCGTCGTGACCGGCTGCACTTCGCCGAATCCGTGCTCCGCCAACATATCCAGGACGCCGCGCACCAGGATGTCGGGCACGGACGCACCGGAGGTGATGCCGACCGTGCGCACACCCGCCAGCCATGCCGAATCGACCTCGCGGGCGTAGTCCACCAGGTAAGCGGCTTTCGCGCCCGCGCCGCGCGCAACCTCGACCAGTCGCACCGAATTCGAGGAATTGCGTGAGCCGACCACGATAACCAGATCGCATTCCGGCGCCATCGCCTTGACTGCTACCTGACGGTTCTGGGTGGCGTAGCAGATGTCATCGCTCGGCGGATCCTGCAGTGCCGGGAACCGCTGCCGCAGCCGCTGCACCGTCTCCATGGTCTCGTCGACGCTGAGCGTGGTTTGGGAGAGCCAGATCACCTTGGACTCGTCGCGCACGGTGACCCGGTCGACCGCATCCGGACCGTCGACGAGCTGCACATGTTCGGGCGCTTCTCCCGCGGTGCCCTCGACCTCCTCATGCCCCTCATGACCGATCAGCAGAATGTCGTAGTCGTCGCGGGCGAAGCGCTTGGCCTCCTGATGCACCTTGGTCACCAGCGGGCAGGTCGCATCGATTGTGCGCAGATTGCGTGCCGCCGCCGACTCGTGCACCGCGGGTGCGACACCATGCGCGGAGAACACGACCAACGCACCCTCGGGCACCTCGTCGGTCTCGTCGACGAAGATCACGCCCCGCTCCCGCAGCGTCTCCACCACGTGGCGGTTGTGCACGATCTCCTTGCGCACGTAGATCGGCGCACCGTGCTTCTCCAGCGCCTTCTCCACCGTCTCGACCGCGCGGTCCACACCCGCGCAGTAACCGCGCGGCTCGGCTAGCAGCACGCGTTTACCACCGTCGGCATCGGCGGATCCGGAACCGGGCGAGCGGGCGATTCCGACGTTCAAGGAGATGGCCGAAGACATGTCCCTCAGCTTACGTGCGGCCGAGGAATGCCGGGCGGCCGGTCACCGCCTCGGCCGAGTTGTTCTCGACACACCGCACCGGGCGAAAATGCGGTCTAATCATGCAGAACCCGGCGCGTATGGTTCAGACCAGGAAGAGGCAGCCCGTGTAACCACGGAGGGCCCCGCGTGCGCCAAAGTAGATTCCGTGTCTGTGACACCAGTGCTTTGCATAACATCCCGTATCGGGCAGGCTAGGAGCATGTTCCGACCACCATTCCTGGCTCGGGTCGCCGCCGGCGCCGCCGTATACGCCATCGAAGAAACCCGTCGGCTACCAACTGCCGCAATGAATTTCCCGATCACCGCGATCAGCCAGATGCTGCAGACCACCATGCACGTCCAGCAGTTCGTCACCAGCCTCGCACTCAAAGGCGATGGCGTATTCGAGCGTCTCACGAACACCCCCGTCGAACAGCCCGACTGGGCCACCTTCGATGAGGACAGCGAGCCGGAGTTCACGGCCCCCGCCCGCACCAGCCGTTTCGACCTGTACGCCGACGACGAACCGACCGACTTCGTCGCCGATGCCGCCCGCGCAGGTGAGAGCAATGGTCACGCTACGTCGGTACAGACCATCGCCGTGCCGGAGACCGAGGTCGCCGCGGCACCGGATGCCGAACCCGAACCTCAGCCCGAGATCATCGAGCCCGAGGTGGCCACCCGCTACGACTACGCCAATATGACCCTGGCCCAGCTGCGCGCCCGCCTGCGCATGCTGACCGTCGAGGACCTGGACGCCCTGCTCGATTACGAACAGCAGACGCGCGCCAGGGCGCCGTTCGTGACCATGCTGACGAACCGGATCGCCACCGTGCGGGCTCAGTGAACGAACCCCCAACGTCGCCGACGGTTGGCCGGGAATCCGCCGGCCGACCAGACCGAGCGGCTCCCGCCAACTCCGCCGATCACCCGTGGCCGGTGCGTTCGGTGGCCATCAAGGTCGCGCAGTGGATCGATCGGCTGGGCAGCATCTGGGTGGAGGGCCAGATCACCCAGATCAATCTGCGTCCCAGCACCAGCACCGCATTCCTGGTGCTGCGTGATACCGCCGCCGATATGTCGCTGTCGGTGACCTGTCATCCGGATCTCATCCGCCACTCCGCCATCCCACTGCAGGAGGGCAGCCGGGTAGTGGTGTACGGCAAACTCGCGTACTTCACCGGTCGCGGCACGATTTCGTTGCGCGCCATAGAGATTCGCCCGGTCGGTATCGGTGAACTGCTGGCCCGCATCGAACGGTTGAAGGCACTGCTCGCCGCGGAGGGACTATTCGATTCCGAGCTGAAGCGGCCGATCCCGTTCCTGCCCAAGACAATCGGCCTGATCACCGGCCGTGCAAGCGCCGCCGAGCGCGACGTGCTGACCGTGGCCCGAAACCGTTGGCCCGCAGTGCGTTTCGAAATTCGCAATACCGCGGTGCAGGGCCCGACCGCGGTACCGCAGATAGTGCAGGCACTGGCCGGACTCGACCGCGATCCGGCCGTCGAGGTCATCGTGCTCGCCCGCGGCGGCGGCAGCGTCGAGGATCTGCTGCCGTTTTCCGATGAGACGCTGTGCCGCGCGATCGTTGCGGCCACCACGCCGATCGTCAGCGCGATCGGGCACGAACCCGATACCCCGCTGTGCGATCTTGTCGCCGATCTGCGCGCCGCCACCCCCACTGATGCCGCCAAGCGGATCGTGCCCGACGCGGCCGCCGAACTGGCCGGGGTCCACGATATGCGCGCTCGTGCCGCCGCCGCATTGCGCGGCTGGGTCGACCGCGAGACCAGGGCATTGGCCCAGCTCCGTTCCCGACCGGTGCTCGCCAACCCGCTGCACGAGCTCGACCGTCGCTCCGACGAGATCGAACGCCTGCGTACCGCCGCCCGCCGCACCGCAGAACATCTGATCAGCACCGAAACCACCGCAACCCGCCACCTGCGCGAAAAACTCACCGCGGTGGGTCCGGCCGCGACGCTGGCCCGTGGCTACGCTGTCGTGCAGCGCGTCAGCGGTAAGGAGCGGCGTGTGGTCCGCTCGATCGAGGACGCGCCCGCAGGCAGTCAGCTGCGGATCCGGGTCGCCGACGGTGCCATCAGCGCCGCCGCGCTGGGCACCCAAGAGTTGGGCAGAACCGATACAGGGAGGAACTGACCTTGGCCGACCCCACCAAGGACGACGAACTGGCCGAGATCTCCACCTTCGGCTACGAACGTGCCCGCGACGAACTGGTCAACGTCATCAAAATGCTCGAACAGGGCGGCCTCGACCTGGACGAATCCCTGGCGCTGTGGGAACGCGGCGAAGCACTGGCCACCCGCTGCGAGGAGCATCTGGCAGGTGCACGTCAACGAGTCGAGAACGCCCTCTCCCGCACCGACCTCGAATCCGACGAATGACCATCCGCCGCGCCACCCCGGACATACGTACCGAGGACATGGCGGCCAGCCGCGAGTTCTATCGGCGACTCGGCTTCGAAGAGGCCATGGACCTCGGCTGGGTGGTGACGATGGCATCGCCGACCAACCCGACCGCGCAGGTCCTACTGGTCGGCCCGGAAGCCGAGCAGCCACAACCGGATATCAGCGTTGAGGTCGACGATGTGGACGCCGTGTACGCCGAGTTGGTCGCCGCGAATGCGGACATCATCTACCCGCTCCGCAACGAGCAATGGGGCGTGCGCCGATTCTTCGTCCGCGATCCCAGCGGCACTATCGTCAACGTGGTCAGCCACCACTGACCTGAACACGGCTGACCCGGGCTGGACGAGGCGCTAGCGATGTAGCGGCTGAGCTGCGTCCATAGCCGCAGCCAACGTGGTGAAGGCGGCGTGGTTGCCCGCGCCGGTGATGAGCACTCGGGACTGGCCGAGGTCGGCGATCCAGGCCGTTTCGGAGCCTTGTTCGGCGTAGACGACCCACTTTTGGTCGCCGACCTGCTCGGTGCCGGTGCCGTAGCGGGAGCCGAGTACGAAGCGCGACAGTGCTTCCTCGGTCGCGTTGCTCTGGCTCATTCGCATGTAGGTGCCCTGCGGTGTGATGTAACCGACAGTGCTGACCGGGCCGCCGCCGGTGGTGGTGATCGTGTCGCGACTACCGGAGTTCGGCGTCCAGTGTTCGGGCAGGCTCGGATTGCGAATCGGGAAGGGCATGGTCTTCGCGTCGTTGGCGAGCGCGGCCGTCACGTCGAAGTTCGGAATATGGCCCTGGGTCGGCCCCTTCGCGGCGAAGCTGCACTGGCTGGCGAGCCCCGCGAAGACCACGGCGATCAGCACCAACGGGATCAGTGACCAGAACAGATCCCGGTAGTCGTGCAGAATGCGTGGTTTTTGGTACGACACGCTCCCAGTATCCACGCCCGTTCGGGTCCGCTCCCGTAGAGGTGGTCCGAGATCTGGAGCCCACCTTTCGAGCGACCTGCAAGCAATCACTACGGGTAGTACCTGATCGAGAACGGTCGCGCTTCTGCGAGAATCAGCGATAGCAACGACCGTAGGAGGCACACCGTAATGACGGCATCTTCGCCCGCACCCAGCCGCCGCGAGGCGCCGGACCGCAACCTCGCGCTCGAACTGGTCCGGGTGACCGAGGCCGGTGCGATGGCCGCGGGCCGCTGGGTCGGCCGCGGTGATAAGGAAGGTGGCGACGGTGCGGCCGTCGACGCCATGCGGCAGCTGGTCAGCTCCGTTTCCATGCGTGGCATCGTGGTCATCGGTGAGGGCGAGAAAGACGAAGCGCCCATGCTCTACAACGGTGAGCTGGTCGGCGACGGCACCGGTCCCGAGGTGGACTTCGCGGTCGACCCGATCGACGGCACCACCTTGATGTCGAAGGGTTCGCCGGGTGCCATCGCGGTGCTCGCGGTCGCCGAGCGCGGCGCGATGTTCGACCCGTCCGCGGTGTTCTATATGCACAAGATCGCGGTCGGTCCCGATGCAGCGGGTGTGATCGATATCTCCGCCCCGATCGGCGAGAACATCAGCCGGGTGGCCAAGGCCAAGAGCCTGTCGAAGTCCGATCTCACCGTCTGCATCCTGGACCGGCCGCGCCACGCCGAGCTGATCCAGCAGGTCCGCAACTCAGGCGCCCGAATCCGCCTGATCTCCGACGGCGATGTCGCGGGCGCCATCGCCTGCGCCCGTCCCGACTCCGGCACCGACATCCTGGTCGGCATCGGCGGCACCCCCGAGGGCATCATCGCCGCCGCCGCCATGCGCTGTATGGGCGGCGAACTGCAGGCGATGCTCGCCCCCAAGGACGACGACGAGCGTCAGAAGGCCATCGACGCGGGCCACGACCTGAGCCGTGTCCTCACCACCGAAGACCTTGTCGCCGGCGACAACGTCTTCTTCAGCGCGACCGGCGTAACCGACGGTGACCTGCTGCGCGGCGTCCGCTACTTCCCCGGCGGCGCCTCCACCCAATCCATCGTCATGCGCTCCAAATCCGGCACGGTCCGGATGATCGACGCCTATCACCGCCTCACCAAGCTCCATGAATACTCCTCGGTCGATTTCATCGGCGATGAGGATGCGGTGCCGCCGCTGCCCTGATTTCTCGAATGCGTCGAGCCCGGTCCGCTTCGGATCGGGCTCGATCTTCTTCCGGGCGCGCCGACACCGGTAACCAACGAAATCCCCGACCCCGCGACGTCTCCTCCGCCGCAAAGGCAGTTGCCTGTGGGCGAATCGATGGATTCTACGAACGGCCGTGAACGAGTAGGCGGGCCAAGCGGCGGTCCGGAGGTCGCAGCGCCCAGGAGGCGATCGTCAACGCGGTCAACCCGAGCAGCACAGTCACCTCGCCTCGCTCGTAACCAGTAGTCACGTGCGACACGATGGCTCCGGTGTACACGAAGAACGCACCCGCATACGCCCATTCTTTGCCGAGGCCGGTTCGCGGGGCAAGCAGTGTCACCGCGGCCAGAATCTTCCAAACACCCAGCAACACAAGGAAATACGTGGGATAGCCCAGATTTACGACAAGGTCGCGGACATACGGGATGCGCACGATATCCCAGATGCCGCCAACCCCCAGCTCCGCCGCTACCAGCACGGTCACCACCCAATAGGCAACGCCCCGGTAGTGCCTCACCGGCATCGACGTGAAGACACTCATATCAATACTGACGAATCGCGGGAGCCGGACATGCCACCGATCATTGATCAAGATCAGGTGGAACTGATGGAGGGCTACTCGGGCGATGCCGATAGATTCAACCTGATCTTGATCGCTGCTCACCACCCGCCCCGCCCACGCCGGGCACAAGCCGAATAACCAGCGAAATCGCCTCCAGGAGCTGATAATCGGCCGTTCGCCGATGCTATCGCCACTTCCAATCGACCAGTCCGGCGATCATGAGGGCGCCGCCCATTCCAGCCCCGCGGCCTCCGCCGCTTCGCCGAGTCGTTTGTCATACGCCACCAGCGCGGTCAGATCGGCCGCAAGTTCCAGCGCCGTGGCCAGATGGATCGAGTCGAGGCCCCGTACCGTCGCGGGCGATATCGCTGCCGCATTCGCGCGCACGATCCCATCCATTTCCAGTCTGTCCACGCGCGCGAGGACCGCGGGCACGTGGATCAGGTCAGCAGGCTCGGCGACACGCACCGCACGGACCAACTCGACCTCAACCAGGACGGAGGCAACCCAAGGCGTATCCGGGTGCTCATCCAGCCAGCGCACCAGCGCTTCGGACTCGGCTTCCAGGTGCACCAGTTTCACCAGCGCACTGGTGTGGAGGTACAGCATCAGTAGCGCTCATCGTCGCGCAGCGCCTGCACAGCCGCACTTGCGCGGCCTTCGTTATCGACCGGTTCCGCGCTCAGCCGGCGGCGAACCTCGGCGAGTAGGTCCGCGCGCCCCCTGCTCGCCGGGCGCATCCTTCCCTCGGTGATCATCCGCGCCCGGATATCTCGCTCAGGATCCACCGGTACGATGCGGCCGATGATCCGGCCGCGCTCGGTGATGTCGACCGTTTCGCCCGCCTTGACCAACGCCAGGCATCGGGCCGTGTGGTGCGAGAGCTCACGGATGGGGATGGCAGTCATGCCTGAAGCGTGTCACAAATATGTGCCACAAGGACAGAGCCGGCGTCGACCGCATCCCCTATTCCCGCAGCGGCACCGCGTGGGGTGTGCCAATCCCCTCAGGCGTGGCAGCCCCATGGCGGTCGTCTGCGGCATAGGGTCGGGATTATGACGACCGAGGAGACGCAGTACCGCATCGAGCACGACACCATGGGGGAAGTTCGGGTTCCCGTGCACGCGTTGTGGCGGGCACAGACCCAGCGGGCCGTGGAGAACTTTCCGATCAGCGGGCGTGGGTTGGAGCGGGCGCAGATCCGCGCCCTCGGCCTGCTCAAGGCGGCGTGTGCCAAGGTGAACAAGGATCTGGGACTGCTCGATCCGACCAAGGCGGATGCGATTATCGCCGCCGCCAACGAGATCGCCGACGGTCTGCACGACGACCAGTTCCCGATCGATGTCTTCCAGACCGGCTCGGGCACCAGCTCGAATATGAACGCCAACGAGGTGATCGCCTCGATCGCGAACGCCAACGGCGTGACGGTGCACCCGAACGACGACGTGAATATGTCGCAGTCGTCGAACGACACCTTCCCCACCGCCACCCATCTGGCCGCCACCGAGGCCGCGATCAAGGATCTGATCCCGGCGCTGGACCACCTGCGCCTGGCGCTGCTGGACAAGTCGACCGAATGGCGCACGATGGTGAAGTCCGGCCGCACTCACCTCATGGACGCCGTACCGGTGACTCTCGGCCAGGAGTTCGGCGGCTATACCCGCCAGGTAGCGGCGGGCATCGAACGCATTACAGCGGTACTGCCGCGGCTCGGCGAGCTGCCCATCGGCGGCACCGCGGTCGGCACGGGACTCAACGCGCCCGCGGGTTTCGGCGCGAAGGTCGTTGCCGAGCTCGTGCTGGCGACCGATATCGATGCACTCTCCGAGGCACAGGATCACTTCGAGGCGCAGGCTGCCCGTGACGGTCTGGTCGAGGCGTCCGGTGCACTGCGCACCATCGCGGTGAGCCTCACCAAGATCGCCAACGATATTCGTTGGATGGGTTCGGGCCCGCTGACCGGTCTCGGCGAACTCCAGCTGCCCGATCTGCAGCCCGGCAGTTCGATCATGCCGGGCAAGGTGAATCCGGTACTGCCCGAGGCGGTTACGCAGGTCGCCGCGCAGGTGATCGGCAATGACGCGACCGTCGCGTTCTCCGGTGCGAGCGGCGCGTTCGAGTTGAATGTCTACATCCCGGTGATGGCGCGCAATCTGCTCGAGTCGATTCGGCTGCTCGCCAATGTGTCCCGGCTGTTCGCCGATAAGTGCGTTCGCGGACTGGTCGCGAACGAGGATCATCTGCGCACTCTCGCGGAATCGTCACCGTCGATTGTGACGCCGCTGAATTCCGCTATCGGTTACGAAGAGGCGGCCGCGGTCGCGAAAGAGGCGCTGCGGCAAAAGAAGACCATCCGCCAGACCGTTATCGATCGCGGTCTGCTCGACGAGCAGCTCACCCTGGAAGAACTCGATCGCCGTTTGGATGTGCTGTCGATGGCCAAGGCCGAGGATGGAAAGTAGCCGGAATCGAGAAACCGGTCGGCGCACAAACCGTGCGCCGACCGGCATCAATGACCACGAGGGCCCGAATCAGGCCAACGATCCGGTCCGCAGCTGCGCGAGTTCCGCGCGTGCCTTCTCGCCCTCTGCACCGATATCGGTGCGGGTGAAGAACTCCCAGCGCTTCAGCAGCGGACCGAAAACCAATTCCCCCTCCTTGGCGCGGTCGTAGATGCCCGCCTCGGCCAGCGCATCGTCGCTGCTGCGCCCATCGGGCAACGTCACCGTCGGCACCTGGAATCGCAGCACGCTGTCGGTGATGGCGCGCATGGTCTGATCCGGTGCGATACCGAACGCCGCGCCGACCAGGTCGGCGAAGAAGATCGACTGCAGTTCATCGTCGGTTGCGATGCGCTCGGCGATGGCCGTGACCATCTCGTTCTCCCCGAGAGCCGCGGTGTTGCGATGCCGGATAGCGGCCGCCGCCTCCTCGAACGCACAGGTGGCGAGCACGTCGAGCAGGTGCAGGGCGGGACGCCGGAAGCCCTTGGTCATCTGGTCCATCCGCAACCGCTCCAACTGCACCGGGTCGACCGACCGGGTGACCATGAGGTAGTTGCGAATCAGGATCTCGTGTCGGTTCTCCTCGGCCGTCCACCGGCCGACCCAGCGCCACCACGATCCGGTGCGCAGGTATTTGCCGACCTCACGGTGGTACGAGGGCAGGTTGTCGGCTATGAGCACACTGACCGTCAACGCCAGCTTGGCGGTCTCGCTCAACTCGGATTGCTCAGGCTCCCAATCGATTCCGCCGAGGAACCCGAAATTGCGGCCATCGTCCCACGGCACATATTCGTGCGGCTGCCACCCGTCGGCGGCGGCGACATGGCGGCGCAAATTCAGCTCCACCTCGTCGGCGAGGGACGCGAGTAGTTCGCGATCGGTCAACAGAGTTTGCACTAGCACAACCTAGCGGCTGGGCCCGCGATGCGGGGATCTACGAATAGGGATCGGTACCGGCGTCCGAGCGTACAAGCACCAGGTCTTTCGAGCGAACCGCGAGTACTCACCAATGGTGACACGCGAACGCTCGGACGCCGGGGCCGGGATCAGGACTTCGGCGTGACGGTCGTATTGCCGTCCACCCAGGTGATAGTGCCGTCGACGAAGTCGCTCTGCTTGCCGCCGGGGATGTCCTTCTCGTCGCTGATCGGGTAGCCGAGCGTGCCGTCTGGACCGCCGATGTCCTCCCATGCCTTGCGGATTTCGCCCCAGACGATGTGCGCGCCGTTGTCCTTGCTCCAGACGATTGCGCCGCCGGTGAAGTCCTGCCACTTGCCGTCGTTGGGGGCATCCTCCTGTGTCTTCAGCGGCGCGCCGAGTGGACCGGCCGGACCGCCGGACTGCACGTACTTGTCGAAGATGATGCCGGATACGGTGATATCGCCGCCCTGGGTGGCGATCTTGGTCTCCTCCGCGGCGCCCGACATATGCTCCTCGCCGTGGGCCGCCGCTGTGGTGGTCGTCATGGATGCGGCGCTGCTCTTGTCCTTGTCGTCGTCCTTGCTGCAGCCGGCGGACAGCAGCAGTGCCGCGGCCGCGGTGACCGCGATGAATCCAGCCGTTCGTCGAGCGAAGTGGTGCATTTCCATCCTCTCGAAAGTGGCTACCGCAGACGCGGTGACGTCGCGGCTGTGTTGTTTCGAGCGACCTGCAAGCAGTCGCTACGGCTAGGTCGATGCCCGGCAACGGCCCGGCGAATCCAGGTAAGACTCGCCGGGCCGTTGATGAACAGGTATCACGCGAATACTACCCGCTCAATTGTGACTGGAAACACACACTGGATGGTTGCTGCTACCCGCTATGCGCTCGGGCCATACTCCTCCAACATCTCGGTCACCAGCGCCGCGATCGGCGACCGTTCGCTACGGGTCAGCGTGATGTGCGCGAAAAGCGGGTGCCCCTTGAGCTTTTCGATCACCGCGGCGACACCGTCGTGCCGGCCGACCCGCAGATTGTCGCGCTGGGCCACATCGTGGGTGAGCACGACGCGCGATCCGGTGCCCAGTCGGCTGAGCACCGTCAGCAGGACATTGCGCTCCAGCGACTGCGCCTCATCCACGATCACGAACGAATCGTGCAGCGAGCGACCGCGAATGTGGGTGAGCGGCAAGACTTCCAACATATCGCGGCTGAGCACCTCCTCCATCACCTCGCGACTGGCCAGCCCGTCGAGGGTGTCGAAGACCGCCTGTGCCCACGGGCCCATCTTCTCGCTCTCCGATCCCGGCAGATAGCCGAGATCCTGCCCACCGACCGCGTACAGCGGACGGAACACCACCACCTTGCGTTGTGTGCGCCGCTCGAGCACCGCCTCCAAACCGGCCGTCAAGGCCAGCGCCGACTTGCCGGTACCGGCCCGGCCGCCGAGCGAGACGATGCCGACGCTCTCGTCCAACAGCAGATCCAGCGCGATGCGCTGTTCGGCCGAACGACCGTGCAGTCCGAACGCCTCACGTTCACGTACCAACTGCACCCGCTTGTCCGGCGTGACCCGGCCCAGGGCACTGGAGCTTGCGCTGAGCAACCGGATTCCGGTGTGGCACGGCAGTTCCCGCGCCTCGTCCAGATCGATCACAGCGTCGCTGTAGAGCTGATCGATCAGTGTTTTGGCGACATCGATCTCCGCCATTCCGGACCAGCCGGAGGTCACCACGTCCTGGGCGTGGTATTCGTCGGCGTGCAAACCCACCGCACTCGCCTTGACGCGCAAGGGAATATCCTTGGATACCAGCACCACCTGACGGCCCTCGGCCGCCAGATTGAGCGCACAGGCCAGGATGCGGGAGTCATTGGTGTCGGTGCGGAATCCGACCGGGAGTACCGCGGGGTCGGTGTGGTTGAGTTCCACCTGCAGCGTTCCGCCCTCGGTGCCGATCGGCACCTGCTGATCCAGCCTGCCGTGCCGCAGACGCAGATCGTCGAGGTTGCGCAGGGCTTCCCGCGCGAACCAGCCCAGTTCGTGATGATGGCGTTTGCCTTCGAGTTCGCTGATCACGACCAGCGGTAATACGACATCGTGTTCGCCGAACCTGGTAAAAGCCCAGGGATCCGACAGGAGAACCGAGGTGTCGATGACGAAGGATTTCGCACCGGAATTCTGGGAATGCGAGGGGCGGGCCCCCTTCGCGGCGGCTTCGCCTTTCGCGGAGCTGGAGTGCGCCGAGGGAGCGGGAACGGAGCGTGCAGCAGTCACGGTGGGCTCCTTTATGTTCGCGCGGCACCCGCACGAACGATCTCGCTGGACCGGTCCGTCCTGATGGGATCCGACTTGCGTCAGATGCCACAAGGGCCGGGTGCCGGCCCCCTCGTACTGATCAGCTCAGTCACGGTTCAGGACCTCCCGTACGAGCCACACCTACGCGGCCCGCACCAACGACGCTACCGCCGACTGCACGGTCCGCGCTCGGGCACCGGTAGGCGTGTCCGTGAATTTGTCGTTAACCGCACGACCGCAATTGCCTGCCGGTCACTCGAAAGGCCAGGGTACGAGGGATAGAGTCGCAGGTATGGCCGGTAACGAGGAGTTGGAAAAGCTGTCGTCCAAGGAACTGCACGACCGTGCGGTCCGGCTTGCGGCGCGGCGCGGCGACATCAAATATCTGTGGCGGCTACTGAAGTCGATCCCCGCCGCCGAGGCGGCCGCGGGCGATCTCGGCGAGAGCGAGGCCGATATCAAATATGTATTGCCGATGATCGACGACTACATCCACGCGGGCGACGGCCGGATCGCCGAAGTCCTGCGCCCCTACTACCTCGATTACCTCACCAAACACACCTGAGTTCAGCGCTGAGGCAATGCGGCGCGGACGAGGCCGACGGCAGTGCCGCGCAGGAAGTTCTCCCAGCTGAAGTGGTCGTGCCACAGGATGATTCGGCCGTCGCACAGTTCGAAGGTGCCGCAGACCCAGAATGCGATCCGTAGCGGGCCGACGCGCAGGATATCGGTGCGGTCGGTCAGTACGAAGTCGCCGTCGGCGGCGATGTGATGCATCTCGGCGGCGAAGCCGATGGTGTCGCGGTTCAGCCCGCGCAGGATCTTGCGAGTGAGGCCGCCGCCGACTGTCGGCAATGAGGTGTTCTTCCAGACGACATCGGGGTGCAGGAGCTCCAGCGCCTCCTCCACCGCACCGATCTCGAGTGCGGCGAAGAACTCTCGCACCGTCGTGATCGCGTCCTGCTCGAGTTCGAGTTCGTCGCTCATGCCGGCACCTCGCTGACGCTCGGCTCCGGCATGACCGACCTCGTCGGCTGTGTTGATGTTCGCTCGCTGCGCTCACTCATGCACTGAGCCTATGCCGCTACGGTCGGCGGCGGTCGGCGATAAGGACACCCAGACCATCGAGAATTCGGTCGATGCCGAAGCTCAACGCATCCCCCGGGCCCTCGCCATCGGGTGGTTCGCCGGTGGCGGCGGCCTCCTCGGCGAAGGCTGCGGAGACCAGGGGAAACCGGTCACCGGCGGCGGCCATCATCGCGACGAACTGGCCCGCGATCTGCTGCGCCGTCTCCTGCCGGTCCGCGGTCGTCACCTGCTGCACCAGACTGCGGATGTGCCCGTTGAGCAGCACGATGGTGTCCAGTTGCTCGGGGCCGGTCAACCCGGTGCCGTCGAGCGCCGTCAGCGCGGCATTCATCCAGCCCATCTCATGCGGGCCGATCGCACGCGCGCCAATGGTCAGACCGATCGACCAGGGGTGCGCGCGGTAGCGCTCGAAGAGCGTCTCGGCCCAGCGGCGCAGTCCGGCCCGCCACTGCTGCTCATCCGAATCCTGGTGCGTCGCAATGATATCCGGCGGATCCCCGATCGCGGTATCCACCATCAGCGCGGTGAGCTGCTCCTTGCCCGGCACATACCGATACAGCGACATCTTGGTGAAGCCGAGGCGTTCGGCCAGCCGCTGCATGGACAGGTTCGCCAGCCCTTCGGCATCGGCCAGGGCGATGGCCTCCGCGACGATCCCCTCCAGTGACAGCGCGGGCTTGGGGCCGCGCTTGGGCCGCTGCGTGGCGCCCCAGAGCAGTTCGATGGTGGTCGGTGCAGGCATTTCCACATCCTTACGCATTGCGCGTTGACAAGTAACTGTGTCCACCATACGCTAATTTGCGTGTCCTTCGGATACAGATTCCATCGGACACAGATACCGACCTTGGAGACATCATGCGCAACAAGACCGTTCTCATCTCCGGCGCGAGCATCGCCGGCCCCGCACTCGCCTATTGGCTCAGCCGCTACGGCTTCGAGGTCACCGTGGTCGAGCGCGCACCGCGGTTGCGTTCCGGCGGCCAAGCCGTCGACTTCACCGGCGAAACGCACCACAAGGTGCTCGAGCGGATGGGCATCCTGGACCAGATCTACGCACACCGGACTGGCACCACCGACACCGTGTTCGTCGATGAGGACGGCGCCCAGTTGGCCGTCGTGTCCGGCGATTTCGCCGGCGGCGACGTGGAGATCCTGCGCGGGGACCTGGCGCGGATCATGTACGAAAAGACCTACCAGAACTGCGAATACGTATTCGGCGACTCGATCAGCGCGCTGACCGAGACCGACGACGGTGTGTGGGTCGAATTCGACAAGGGCGCGCCGGGCGGCTTCGATCTGGTCTTCGGCGCCGATGGAATCCATTCGCGGGTACGGCGTCTGGCGTTCGGACCGGAAAAGGAATTCGTCAAGCACCTCGGCCACTACTACTGCGTCGCGGGCGCGAGCCCATGGGCGACCAAGTCCGAAGGTACCCCCGAGCGGATGACGGCCTACGGCTACAACGAGCCGGGCAGATGCGTTATCACCGGCGGCTCGAAGACACAGCAGCTCTACATCTTCGCCTCGTCCGAACTCGACTATGCCCGTGACGACATCGAGGCGCAGCGACACATCATCGAGGAGACCTTCGCCGACGTCGGCTGGGAGGCGCCACGCATGCTCGCCGAAATGGCGGAGTTCGACAACTTCTTCCTGGACTCGATCAGCATGGTGCGCAAGATGAAGAGTTACAGCCGGGGCCGGGTCGCGCTGGTCGGCGATTCGGGTTACGGAAATACCCTGGGCGGCTTCGGAACCGGCCTCGCGGTGCAGGGCGCCTACATCATGGCCGGGGAACTCGCGCTCGCCGACGGCGACTACCGGACGGCCTTCGCGCGCTACGACGAGCTCATGCACTCGCTCGGCAAACTCGCGGACTACAGCAATGCGGGCCGCTTCTTCGCGCCGAAGACCGCGCTCGGCATCAAGTTCCGCAACTGGTTCCTGCACTCGTGGATGTTCGACAAGATGGTGAAAATGACCGAGAACGTCAAGACCATCGAGCTGCCGGACTACCCTGCGCTGGTCGCGGCCGCCAAGGCGAACTGACACCGGCACCCTTCGGCCGACCGCATGGTCTGGCGGAATCGGCTCTGTTTCGATGGAACCGGGGTGGGGTCGAGTGCGTCTAAAGAGTCAGACGGCACTGACGGAAGGGGCTGCCTCGGCCATGACAGCACAGATGGACGGCCGCGCGATCACCAATCCCGAGAACGCGCAGAACTTTTCGCACGCGGAGATCAAACAGGCGGCCGACCGGATGAATCCGGACGAACTGGACGGCGCGTTCGATGCCTGGGCCGCCATCGCGGCAGCGGTGACCAAGGCCGGGCAGCAGTTCGAAACCGCGATTCAGCAAGCGGTGGACCAACATTGGGAGGGCGCGGCGGCCGATCGGGCGGTGCGTGGCATTCGGGAGTATGCCGCGCGCGTCGGTGAGCTGGGTGAGTCGCTGGATCAGCAGTCGACGCCGCTATCGGCGGCGGCGAGTGCCGCGGGGCGGTTCAAGGTGGCGGTGCCGCCGGTGGTGGATACCTCGGATAACCCGCGGGGGACGGAGTTGCGGAATTCGCAGGAGGAGCAGGCTCGGGATGATATGAGCACGCTGTATATCCAGCCGTATGGGAATACAGCGCCGTCGATTCCGACGTTGCCGCCGCCGGTTGATCCGATTTCCGTGCGGCCGGGGGTGGTTCCAAGGATTTCGCCCGGTGGGACCGAGGATTCGGCTAAGGCTGGGAATCCGGGTAACGCGGAGGGCACCAGTGGGAGCGAAGGAACGGGTGTGGCCGAGCAGACCGGCGCGGCCGAGCAGACCGGCAAGGCGGAAGAAACCGGTCAGGCCGAGGACACCGGCAAGGTGGAAGGCAACGGGGCTCTGGAAGGGACGGGTAGACACGAAGCTGTTGCCCCGCAATCTATTGTGTCAACTCAGAACAATGGCTCGTCGACCGCGCCAGCCTCGACGGCGTATACGTCCACGAGTTCGACCATCCCCTCGGCGGTCGGTCCGCCGATGCCACCGACCACCAGCACGTCCGCCGGGATCGCGCCGGGGATCTCGAACGTGGCGGGCGCCTCCACCAGTCCCGGCAATCCGCCCAGTCCAGGTGGTACGCCCGATACCGGCGGGACTCCGAGTCCTGGCAAGTCGGTGCCAGGCACCACACCGGGAGCCACGGCGGCTCATCCCGCCACCAGTACGCCGAGTCGGGTGAGCGCCACGGGTACCGCCGGATACTCCGGGATGTATCCGCCGAGCGCGCGTGGCCGACGGGGCGAGGACGGTGAGCACAAGTCGGCGACGTACCTGCGCACCGAAGAGCACGGCGAGCAGCTGATCGGCGAGGTCGAGAAGACCGTGCCGCCCGTCCTGGGGGCGCAATGATGACGCAGTGGACCTTGTCCGCCGAGCAGTTCGCGGCGGCCTGGTTCGGCACCGGCCTCGATCGCATGCCCTTTCCGTTTCGCTTCACCAGCCGCTTTCCCGGACTCCACGAATATCGCGCCTACCAGCGACAATTCCGCACGGAGCTGGCCCGCGAGGACAATGCTTCGCTACAGCGCGCCATCGGGGTGCTCGCCAGACCCGAGTGGCGCATCGAACTCTTCGGCATCGACAACACCCGCGGCGGGCTCGAACTGCGCGCCATCGGCTGCGCCACCCGCACCGGACCGGGCGTCATCGCGCTGCAAGCACCGGCACCGGATGGCGGCAAGGTGCGGCTGCGCCGGGTCCGCGTCGACCAACTCGCCACCGAACTGATCCGCCTGCTCCCCGATCCGCCATCCGGCACCGCGGCCGAAAAGAGTTATCTCCTGGACGATCTCAACGACGACCGCCCCGACCCCTTCGGCAACTCCCCGTCCTGCGCCATCCAGGATCGCTACCGCCGCTTCTGGCGCCAACCCTGCGATACCAGCGGCACCGCCACAGTCCTGGTCGGCCCGCGCAATGCCGACCCCCTGTGCACCGGGAAACTCCGCTGGATCGACACGAAGGCGGGGCGCTACTGCGAAGTTCCCGCCAACCACGCACTCATGATCCGCCCCGGTACCAGCGCCGATATCGCCCGGTACCTCGACGAGTCCATCGTCCGAGCGAAAGTCCGCATGGACCAGTAGCCCACCCCAGCGCCACGCGGGGGTGATCGCACCGCAGAGCAATCGAAGTGATCAAGATCAGGTGGCGCTGGTGGCGGGCCTTCTCGGGCAATGCCGCCATGGATTCCACTTGATCTTGGTTGCTAGGGGGACCGCCGCGTGCGAACGGGGGCCGTTGGTGCGCGGCTGGATTCCCAGGCGGATCGAAGCCGGGCTCAGCCGAGCAGGTGCCAGTCCTCGAGGCCGTTGTAGAGGGGTAGGTCCCGGGCCAGTTTGGTGACGCGGGCGCGCAGGGTGTCGACATCGGAGCCGCCGGCGAGTGCGGTGGCGATGATGTCGGCGACCTCGGTGAATTCGGCATCGCCGAAGCCGCGGGTGGCAAGCGCGGCGGTGCCGATACGCAGGCCGGAGGTCACCATCGGCGGGCGCGGGTCGAATGGAACTGCATTGCGGTTGACGGTGATTCCGATTTCGTGCAGCAGATCCTCACCCTGCTGACCGTCGATCTCGGAGTTGCGCAGGTCGACCAGCACGAGGTGCACATCGGTCCCGCCGGTGAGCACGCTGATGCCCTTGTCCTTGACATCCGCGCCGCCGAGCCGCTCGGCCAGGATCTTGGCACCCGACAGGGTGCGCTCCTGACGTTCCTTGAATTCGGCGCTCGCGGCGATCTTGAACGCGACCGCCTTGGCGGCGATCACATGCATGAGCGGACCGCCCTGCTGACCAGGGAACACCGAGCTGTTGAGCTTCTTGGCGTACTCCTGCTTGGCCAGGATCAGCCCGGAACGCGGACCGCCCAGGGTCTTGTGCACGGTGGAGGACACCACATCGGCGTAAGGCACCGGCGAGGGGTGCAGACCGGCCGCGACCAGACCGGCGAAGTGCGCCATATCGACCCACAGCTTCGCGCCGACCTCATCGGCGATCTCCCGGAATGCGGCGAAATCCTGGTGCCGCGGGTAGGCCGACCAACCGGCGACGATCACCTTCGGACGCGAGCTGAGCGCGGTCTTGCGCAGCTCCTCCATATCGATGCGGTGGTCTTCCTTGCTGACCCCGTACGAGTGCACCTCGTAGAGCTTGCCGGAGAAGTTCAGCCGCATGCCGTGGGTGAGGTGACCGCCGTGCGCGAGGTCGAGGCCGAGCAGCCGGTCGCCGGGCTCCATCAGCGCCATCAGTACCGCGGCATTCGCCTGCGCGCCGGAATGCGGCTGCACATTGGCGAATTCGGCGCCGAAGAGTTCCTTGGCGCGATCGCGGGCGAGGGTTTCGACGACATCGACGTGCTCGCAGCCGCCGTAGTAGCGACGGCCCGGGTAGCCCTCGGCGTACTTGTTGGTGAGCACGCTGCCCTGCGCCTGCAGCACCGCGCGCGGCACGAAGTTCTCCGAGGCGATCATCTCGAGGGTGTCGCGTTCGCGGGCGAGTTCGCCTGCCATCGCGGCAGCGAGCTCCGGATCGAGCTCACCGAGGGATTGGGAATTGACAGAGGCGGTCGTCTGCGTCACCCGGTCGAGTCTATTGGCCGTCCGCGCCGCGCCGATCAGGGGGCTCTGTGTCTCGGTGTGCATCGCAACCTCCGTAGTCCGGATGCTTCGGGATGCGCACCCCGAAGCCCATGGGCCCGGCACCCAGGCGCGCGGTGCGGGGCGAGGGTGCTTCCCGGTGGTTGCTTCCACCTCGAGTGCGCCAGTCGCGTGGCCTCATCTTATCCGGCGGCACACGGCGGGCCGAGCCCTGTCGAGCCCCGGGTACACCGGACCGCAACAAGGGGGTGAGGTGGACTTGCGCATCGTCGAGCGGCCGAGCGGATTTCAGCGCTCGGGCATACCCGCTATAGCGACCAAGATTGTCCACACCCCGAGGAGACGCCATGCTGAACCTGGTCTCGATCCCGACGTCCCACTCGATGCCTACTGCGTCGCCCTGTCCCAGTTGAACTGCACCATCTCCAGGAGTGGCGGCAGCGCCGTCATCCGGTAATCACATGGCGCGGAGCGCCCCTGGGGTGAGGGGTTCGTCGAGGAGGCGGCAGAAGCGGTCGGCGCGGTCGTCGGCGTCGACGGCGCGATCCAGCCAGCTACCGAGCAGGCGGTAGCCCTCGACGTAGGTACTGATGTAGGCGCGCCAGAGGGGCGAGGACAGGAAGCGCAGGGACTGACGGGCGCGTTCCTGGGTGGTCAGGCCCCAGCGCTGCAGGAATCCGACGACCTCATCGACATCGCGGTGCTGATCGTGCAGCAGTAGCGCGGCATCCTGCCGGACCCCGAGCAATGCGGCCGAGGCATTCGAAAGCTGTTCGGCGCGTTCCCCTTCGAAACGCAGACCAAGATCGGCGTAGATCTCCTGCGCCCACTTGCCCCAACCGGGTCCGACGATCGAGCGCAGCGCCAGATCCGCCAGCCCCTCCGCCATCAGGCACTGCGGGGTATTCACGAGGAACAGCGTTTGCTCGGCCTGTCCGTTCGCGACCAGGCCGGCCTCCTTGCGGCAGTGCTCGGTGTGATGTCCCGGATAGGACTCGTGCGCGACGAGGCCGGGCAGATTCGCCAAATGCTGTTTGAGATCGGAGTTGATCGCCACCCTGGAGTGGTAATTGCCCAGATAGTAATTGAAGCCGGACCAGGGCTTATCCCCCACCACCTCATACGTGACGTGCTCGTGGTCGGGCAGTGGAAAACGCTCGCGCACCCGTTCCCGCAGCGCACTCGAGAACGCCTCGACGCACACACTCAACCGCTCCGGCGGAATCTCATCGGCCTTGTGGAATGCGGTCACCCGCTCGGCGAGCGGGCCGTCACCGAGTAGCACATCGTCCATCTGCCGGTGCGCGTCGCGGTAGTCCTCGACATTGCCGGGTGCGATATCGACATCGAAGTAGGCGCGCACCTCATCGACGAACCCGATGTCGTCCCCGGCGAACTTGCGACCGGAGCATTCCAGCGCACGCAGGTGCGCATCGAGGAATTCGGTCCGCTGTCGCGACAGTCCGGCCGCGGGCAGTTCCGCACGCAATGCCCCCGCCCGCCGAGCCAAATCGCGCGGTTCGGGCACTGGCGCGTTCTCGACCTCGCGACGCAGCGCGGGATCACCGGTATAGACGTCGACGAAACCGTCCTCCAGCCGGTCGAATGCCAAGCCGAGACGCAGGTACTCGGTCACGAGGGGATGCGCTTCCATGCCCGCCGACATTAGCCGCTGACGGCCTCGTCATCGACCGTTACCACCCGGTATCGACACCCCGCGTTTCACACGATGCTGACGCAGAGCAGAATTCGGCTATGCAAGAGCTGGACCGAATCTCATACAGCCGGCGCGCGACGTATGCGTGTTTGTCTGAACGGAGTGTCGGGTAAGTGGCACGAATGAGCGAGCCGAGTCCGTATGTGGAATTCGACCGGAAACAGTGGCGGACCCTGCGTAAATCGACTCCCCTGGTGCTCACCGAGGAAGAACTGATCGGTCTTCGCGGCCTCGGCGAACAGATCGATCTGGAAGAGGTCGCCGAGGTCTACCTCCCGCTCGCTCGCCTCATTCATCTGCAAGTCGCCGCACGTCAGCGGCTGTTCGCGGCGACCGCAACCTTTCTCGGGGAGACCCATCCCGATCAGCAGGTGCCATTCGTGATCGGTGTCGCCGGCAGTGTCGCGGTCGGAAAATCCACCACCGCCCGTGTGCTTCAGGCCCTGCTCGCGCGATGGGATCACCATCCGCGTGTGGATTTGGTCACAACCGACGGATTCCTATATCCCACCGCGGAACTGACGCGGCGCGGCATCATGCACCGCAAGGGTTTTCCGGAAAGCTACGACCGCCGCAAACTACTGCGCTTCGTCACCGAGGTGAAATCCGGTGCGGCCGAAGTATGTGCACCGGTGTATTCACATATCTCCTACGACATCGTGCCGGGCAATTTCCACTGCGTGACTCAGCCCGACATTCTCATCGTGGAAGGTCTCAACGTGTTGCAGACCGGTCCACGGTTGATGGTCTCGGATCTGTTCGACTTCTCGATCTACGTCGATGCGCGCATCGAGGACATCGAGAACTGGTATGTGCAACGGTTTCTCACCCTGCGCGAGACCGCCTTCGCCGATCCGAACGCACATTTTCACCACTACGCGGGCTTCACCGACGACCAGGCGACAGCCGCCGCGAAGGAAATCTGGAACTCCACCAATCGGCCCAATCTGGTGGACAACATCCTGCCCACCCGTCCGCGCGCGACGCTGGTGCTGCGCAAGGACGCCGACCACAGCATCAACCGGCTGCGGCTGCGCAAGCTCTGAGCGTCATAACTTCCAAGCCGCGTCCAACCGGGCGGCGACATCGATATCACGCACCGCGGCGATATGCGGTTTGCGGATTTCGGTGGCGATGTAGCGCGCGACGAAGCGTCGGATCTCATGGTCGACGCTGGCCAGGATGCGCAGCAGCTGGCCACGTCTGGTGGCGGTGGCCACATTGACGCGGACGTCGCTCGGGCGCGGTTCGGCGATATCGATGATTATCCGCAACGGTTCGGCGGTGCGCACGGTCAAGTGCAGGTGGATATTGCCGTCGACCTGGAAGCGGTGCCGATCGATGGCGAGATCGAGCAGTAGATCGAGATCGAGCGAAATGATCAGCTCGAAGGAGATGACCTTGTCGACGTACCGTTGCAGCTTCGGTTCCCCGAGTTGCACCTGCGCGGAGACCTTCGCCAATCTGGCGGGCCCGACGCCGATCGGGCCGAAATCGAAGGCGGCACCGGTCAACTGGGCAAACGCTGCCAAGATGCGCTGCTCGGAAGCCGCGTATGCCAGGAAGCGCCGCCCGAATTCCTCGTAGCCGATGTAGGACATATCCCCATCGCCCCACTGCGGGTTCACTTTTCGACCCCACCCGTCGTCGCCGACGCAACCACAGCGGAGCGAGTCTTACGAGCGACGTTCGCGGTCCGTCTCGCGTCCGCGCCGAAGGCGCGGCCATCGAACACAGAAATCAAACACCGAACCGGCGATGTCGAGCGGCATAGTCGCGCAAGGCGCGCAGGAAGTCCACCCGTCGGAATTCCGGCCAATACGCCTCGGTGAACCATATTTCCGAGTATGCGCTCTGCCACAGCAAAAACCCGGAAAGCCGCTGCTCACCGGAGGTTCGGATGACCAGATCGGGATCCGGCTGACCGGAGGTGTAGAGGTGCTGGCCGATGGAGTTCACGGTGATCGACTGGACCAGATCCTCGCCGGTCTCCCCTGCCGCGATCTCCTGGCGGACCAGCTTGCGGACCGCGTCCGCGATCTCTTGCCGACCGCCGTAGCCGACCGCGACATTCACGTGTACACCGTCGCGTCCGCTGGTGCGTTCGGCCGCGGTGCGCAGCCGCTTGGCGACCAGCTCTGGAAAGCCGTCGAGCGTGCCGACGATGCGCACACTCCAGTTCTGCTCCGGTGCGGACAGTTCCTCGACGACATCGGTGATCACCTCGAACAGGGTCTCCAGTTCGTCGGGATCGCGCTGCAGATTCTCGGTGGACAGCAGATAGACGGTCACCATCTCAATGCCCTCGTCCGCGCACCAGCCGACCAGCTCCGCGATCTTCAGCGCGCCGATCCGATGTCCATGACTCACATCGGTGAAGCCGTTTTCTCTGGCCCAGCGCCGATTACCATCGCACATCACCGCGACGTGCCGAGGATGTTGTTTGCCGGTCAGCTGCTTGGACAGCCGCGACTCGTAGATGCGGTATGGCAAACGCACCGGACTCGGAAGCTCCACGGCGACCCACCCTACGCCTCAGCGGCGCGATCCCGGCATCGGCTGTGTTCGATGTGCGCGCGCAATCCCTCCGCGGTCACGCTGCACTACCGACTCCGGACCCGTCGCGCGCGTCGCGGGTTTCCCGGTACAGTTACGGAGCACCGCAACTTACGACACCGTAGGTTACTGACGGGTACCACTAGGAGGTAACTCGTGTCCGAATTGGTCCGCACGGCCGATGCGACACCGGTCGCGATCCCGGGCACAGCGACACCGATCAAGCCACGGATGCGGGGCTGGATTCACACCTGGGCGGTCGGCATCGCGGCAATCGCGGTGCTGGTGTTGGTCTCGAGCGCAGCGCGCGTCTCAGCGACGGCAGGCTGGTCCACCCTGGTCTACGGGCTGACCGTGTGCGGGTTATTCGGGATCAGCGCCGTCTACCACCGGGTGACCTGGGCGACCGCGCAGACACGCGTCCAGATGAAGCGCGCCGATCATTCGATGATCTTCCTCTTCATCGCGGGCAGCTATACGCCGTTCGCATTACTCGGCCTGCCGGGGCGGACGGGCCGGATACTACTGCTGGTGGTGTGGCTCGGCGCGCTGGCCGGTGTGGCATTGAAACTGTTGTGGCCGACCGCTCCCCGCTGGGTCGGGGTGCCGCTGTATCTGCTGCTCGGCTGGGCGATCGTGCCGGTGGCCGGGCAGCTCAATACGAATATCGGAATCGCACCGCTGCTCCTGCTGCTCATCGGCGGCCTGGTCTACAGCGGCGGCGCGATCCTCTATGCGACCAAATGGCCGAATCCGTGGCCCACCGTCTTCGGCCACCATGAGTTCTTCCACGCCGCGACCGTCCTGGCCGCCCTCTGCCACTACGCCGCCATCTGCCTTGTCGTGCTGCGCTGAGCGCATAGGAACATCGTGGGCATGCCGAATTGCCCTTTGCGGCAATAGAGTTGGGGAGCGATGCGGATCCGGAAGATGGCGGGGCAGACAACACCCCGAGCGGGCGGTGAGCGCGCCGTGCCGTCGGATGCGATGGCACGGCCCGCGGCATTCGGTATCGCGGCCCATGGCGGCGAAGACTGCATTCGATTCCACTTATGCCGATCGACTGGTCCGGGAAACCCGCGACGAGAGCGCTCGCGCTATCAGGTGACGTTCTGGTCGACGGTGTTCGCCGATATGTCCGACGAGATCACGGGAAACTGCCACTGGTGGTCGCGCTGGTTCTATGCTGGTCGTTCGTGCTGCTGCTGCGATCAAGGCAATAGTGTTGATATTTCGGGTTGGTGATCCCGTGCGCGTTGGAGTTTCGGTGCGCACTCACGCGCCCGCGCAGGCGGGATCGATACCTCCGTATGTCGGGGCGCCGTGATCACCAGGCTTGTCGTGTGGGCGCTGAAGGCGCGGTGGGGGTTGGCGGCGGTGGTGATCACCGCGAATCTGGGTGGCCTCGCGGTGATCGTGACCGAGCTGTGGCTCAGCGGATTTCTCAGCCGGATCGGGGCGGACTGGCGGCACATCATCGCGATGGTTTCGATCTATCCGGTGGTGGGTTTCGTGGCCGGAGTCGGGCTGGCCGTGCGCGATCGGACCGCGTACTTCGGATGGCTCGATGCCGAACGTGAGCCGACCGTCGACGAGGCGCGGCAACTGCTGCGCCTGCCGGTCGCGATCACCGCCCGAGCACTGGCGATCTGGCTGCCCGGTGTCATCGTGGCGACCGCGATGTTGTCGCATCTGACCCCGCACAACAGTGCCGCGGTGGCCGCGGCACTGTTCACCCTCGGCGCGCTGGAATCGGCCGGATTCACCTTCCTGATCGTCGACCGGCTGATCCGCCCGACCATTCCAGTGGTGTCCGACGTACTCGGCCCCACCGCGCACTGGAGTTCTTCCGTGCTCATGCGGGTCGTGATGACCTGGGCGGTGGCGGGTGCGATGCCGCTGCTCATGCTGATCACGGTGCTCGCCGATCCGGCCTCGGTTGCACCGGACCGCATTCGCGCCGCCATCTGCCTCTCCGGTGTCGGCATCGGCGTCGGTGCGCTTGCGACCGCCTTCCTGGCGCGTTCGGTCGCGACGCCGATGCGCACACTGCGCCGGGCGCTGGATCGGATCACCAAGGGCGAGTTGGATGTTCGGGTGCAGGTCGGCAGCACCAGCGAGATCGGGCGGCTGGAGAATTCCGTCAATGAACTCGCCGCCAATCTGCGCGAACGCGAGCGGATGCGGGATGTCTTCGGCCGTCACGTCGGCACGGAGGTCGCCGAGCGGGCGTTGGCGGGCGGGGTCGATCTGACCGGCGATGTGCGCGAGGTGTCGGCGCTGTTCGTCGATGTCACCGGATCCGTCGAGCTGTCCAGTGGTCTGACGCCGCATGATTTCGTGGCCAAGCTCAATCGGCTGCTCGCGATCGTGGTCGCGGCGACCGAGGAGAACAATGGGCTGGTCAACAAGTTCGAGGGCGATGCGGCACTGTGCATCTTCGGTGCGCCGATCACGTTGCGGGACAATGCGACACCCGCGCTGCGGGCGGCGCGGCGCATTCGCGACGAGGTCACGGCCACCGGCGAACTCGATATCGGCATCGGCGTCGCGCGCGGGCGGGTATTCGCGGGCGATATCGGCTCCGATACGCGCTTGGAGTACACGGTGATCGGCGATGCGGTCAATGCGGCGGCCCGGCTGACCACCGCCGCAAAGCCGGTGCCGCGCCGAATTCTGGTCAGCGGCGCGGTCATCGAGGCGGCGGCCGCGCACGAGCGCGCCAAATGGGCTCTCTACGACCACATTACGCTGCGCGGGATGCCCGAACCGACCGCCTGCTGGACCGATCTGGAGACCGCTCCAACAGCCGACGGCGCGGAACCCGATACCGATGCGGCCGCCGTCAGCGTCGCCGAAGTACGAACCGCGGTAACCGAATCCCCATCCCAGAATTACTGATCGCGATTACGTGCAGTGCCCTCGTCTGGGTTCAAGTCGGTAGGGCCGCCGACCTCCGCCCCGGAATCGGCGATCGCGGGACCGCGGTCACACCCGGTGCCATCGGCCGAATTCAGGGCAACCAGCCGCTCAGGACGACGATCTCCGCCGCGATGTCGGATACTGTGCGGCCATCAGTGCCGACCCTATGCACCCAGTCCGGAGCCTCGGTGTCCAGTTTCGCCGCCATTTCCCGGCTGCGCTCGATGTGCGCATCCAGCGCGATACCGATCTCCCGGCCCGCGAGCCGCTGGGCAGCTGTCGGATCCGTACAGGTCAGCAGGACCGCGGTCACCTTCGGCTGCTCCCCCATCGCCGCGACGAGTTCGCCGAGCACACCCTCGAACACACTCGCGGTATTCGTATACACCATCCGCCGATACCCGAGCGCACGGTAATTCGCCCACATCGCGGCAAGATTCCGCTCGGCGAGACCATGCTCCCAAGGAGCGGGATAAGCCTGATCCAGGTTGTCCCCCTCGATCAAACAATGCCGCACCCGCGCGGCCGAAAACCGCGCATGAACCTCGAACGCCACCGTCGTCTTGCCAACCCCGGACCGCCCACCGATGAACAAAGCCTGACTACGCAAGGTCACCCACCCACTAGCGCCGGTTCAGGGAGGTACGCAGGTCGGGTGCGGTCGTTACCGGGAGGTCGCAGACGGAGCCGCGACAGACGTAAGCAGAGGGGGCACCGTTGACCGGGGAGCGGTCGGCCAGGAGGGGGACCGAGTCGGCGGGGGCGGCGATGATGACGGTGCCGCCGGGGGCTTCGGTACGGGCGGTGGCGATCAATTCCGTTGCCGCGGTCGTGTTATCGGGTAGGGCGATGGCTACCTGGAGGGGACCGCGGAGTGCGGGTTCGGCTACGGTGAGCCACTGGCCGGCCGAGCGGGGCGCGCGGGCGAGGACGACGGCACCGCGTTGGAGGGTTTGGTCGGCCAGTTCGCGGTAGCGGAGCGCGGGTTCCGGAGCGCTGGTGGCCGCGGCCGTGAGGAGGGCCTCGGCGAGTGCGGATGCGCCTGCGGGGGTCGCGCCGTCGATGGGATCGCGCGGGCGGGTGACCAGAATTTCGGCGTCGTCGGCGGTATCGAACCAGCTGCCGGGCGCGGCCGGGTCGGCGAAGTGCTGAATCGCCTTGTCCAGCAGGCATTGTGCATGTTCGAGCCAGTCGAGTTGGCCGGTCGCCTGGTGTAGTGCCAGCAGGCCGGTGACCAGCCAGGCGTAGTCCTCCAAGATGCCTGGAGACGTGCCGACCACGCCACCGAGCGAGGCGCGACGCACCCGCCCGTCGACCACATGCTCGGCCAGCAGGAAGTGGGCGCAGCGGGCGGCGGCGGACACCCAATCATCTTGCCGCAGTGCAGAACCCGCCTCGGCCAGGGCAGTAATAGCCATGCCGTTCCAGGCGGTCACCACCTTGTCATCGCGGTCCGGCTGCGGGCGTCGCGCACGAGCATCGCGCAGGCTGGCGCGGACCCGTTCGAAACGCTCGCGGGCAGCCATGGCAGTCCCGTTGTCGGACACCGCATCCGGATCGAAATACCGGGTCGGCACCGAGGTGCCCTGTTCGAAGTTTCCGGCGGTCGTGACCCCGAAAACCTCGGCGGCCCAGACACCTTCGATAGCGCCGAGTTCGCCGATCAACTCGGCGGGTGTCCAAACATAGGTCGCGCCTTCGACACCTGGCCCGCCCGGCTCCAAGTGGGTATCGGCGTCCAGGGCGGACGCGAACCCGCCGTGGTCGGTGCCGAGGTCATCGAGAATGAACTGCACCGTCTCACGAGTAACCCTGTGCGCCAAAGACTCTCGCTCCCGCGGCGGAGTCCGGCGAGCAAGATGCGCATAGGCGCGGAGCAGTTGCGCATTGTCATAGAGCATCTTCTCGAAATGCGGCACCACCCATGCCGCATCGACGGAGTAGCGGGCGAACCCACCGCGCAACTGGTCGTAGATGCCGCCGCGGGCCATGGCTTCAGCCGTGCGGTTCACCACATCGAAGGTCGAGGCGTCGCCAGTACGCTCCCAACTCCGCAGCAACCCCTCCAGCAGTGCCGACGGCGGAAACTTCGGCGCGCCGCCGAATCCACCGTGCCTCGGATCTTCATCGCGCAATACCGCCGCGACCGCGTGATCGAGCAGCTCGGCCGAAATCGTCACATCGGCATCGGGCAGCCCGGCGGCCTGTGCCCGCAGCGCATCGGTCACCTGCGTGGCGGCCTTGTCCACCGCATCGCGCCGGGTATTCCAAGTATCGGTAATGGCCGTGAGCAGTTGGGTGAACGACGGCATCCCACCACGCGGCACCTTCGGGTAATAGGTGCCGCAGTAGAACGGCTCACCCTCCGGCGTGAGGAAGCACGTCATCGGCCAGCCACCCTGCCCGGTCATCGCCACCGTGGCATTCATATAGACGGCGTCCAGATCCGGCCGCTCCTCACGATCCACCTTGATGCATACGAAGTTCTCGTTCATCTGCGCCGCCATCCGCGCATCCTCGAACGATTCGTGCGCCATCACATGGCACCAGTGATTGTTCGGCCGAAGCTACCAATGGCAGGATGCGTACCCCACTGAAAGAAGAATGGGTACGTCCCGCCTGGTTGCTTCTGCCATCGCCTCCTCTCCCCACTCCTGCCAATGCACCGGGTTGCCCGCGTGCTGGCGAAGGTAGGGCGACGTGGCACCACCTAATCGGTTCATACGTCCCAGCCTTCCATACCCGGCCAGCTGAATCGCCCCGGCATGTCGGGAGGCTTCATCTCTTGGGAGAGGATGAAGCCTGTGAGTTCGAAGAAGTACCCGCCAGAGGTGGGTGAGCGGGCCGTGGGGTTCACCCCGGGTAGTGGACACCGATTTGACAGGCGAGCCGGTCGGCGCGGGTGCGCAGCGGGTGGCCATCACGCCGTCGTGGTCTTCGCACCGAGCCCGCAGGTAGCCGGCCTGGCCGTAGGCTTCGTCGGCGGTGAACCACGCGAACGGCACCTTCGCCGCCAGCGCGCGTTCGAGCATGGCGATCATCTGACGCGGTTTGGTCGCGAACTCGACCTCGTCGGGAATCCCAGCGTCACGACACCGCTCACGATCGGCCGTCCACGACTGGGGAACATAGAGTTCCCGGTCGATCAGGGCGTGCCATGGCGCGACGCGTACGCCAGAAACACACCGATCTGGCAGTTTTCTGTACGGCCGGCCGTTCCGGAGTATTGACGTTGCACGCCAGCAGAAGCTGGGGTTGGCCGGTGAAACCTGAGCGCGAGAGGGTCGTTTCCTAGTGACGTTCAGGCCTCGGTGTGCCGGTGGCAAAAAGTCGACAGCAACCTCAACTCCGCGGAGCTCGGCATCGTCGGTGGTGGAACGGCTGTCAGTTTTGGATCCCTGCGAGGACGTCTTGGGTGAGGGTGTCGGCCGTGCGGCAGTCCGTAGGTGGCGCGTCGAAGGAGGTCTTGTCGGGGTCCGTTTCACCCTCGGGGGTTTTTGCGCTCGTGGTCAGGTTCACGCTCAGTAGGTGGAAGTCTTTGCCGTCCTCGTTGCTGGCGGGCTTGATGACCAGACTGCTGCCGCAGCTCGTGGTTATGGCGACATCCTTCTCGGTGCGGACGCCCTCGAAGCCGCCCAGACTCATCGACTCACTGTGCACGATCGTGCTTCCTGAGGTCGGAGTCTGTTTCTCGTTGGTGCTGAAGTGAATCGACACCGTGTATGCATGAGATTCACCGCGCTTCGCGATCTCCATCTCGCACATGTACGGCGACGAGCGGCGGACGCTGTCGGTCAGCCAGCCCGGGAAGCGGCCGGCGATCACGTCCTTCTGTTTGCACGGTCCTGCCCCACGATGTCGCCGGGCGCCGGATGCGGATTCGGCCGCAGCTGGTCGATCTTTGGATAGATCGACTCCAGGTACTCCGCGGCCGACGCGCACGCCTCCGGCCACGGCGAATCCGGTGCGCCCTTCGGCGGGGTGCGCACCAGCCGCAGACTCAGCGCACAGTCGACCCCGGCGTAGGGGACCTTGTAGGTGCAGCTGCGGTGTGTGGTGCGGTCGTTGGGCACCGAGGTCCGGTAGGCCTGGCGGCCCGCGACCCGGCCGGGCTCCGCGGACGCAGTGTCGCTGCTGTCGAAATGCACATTCAGGTCCAGGTAGAACAGATACACATCGCCGTCCGGCTTCTGCACGGGGCCGTACTTCTTCAGTACGTCGCTCTCCCCGGTCGCGCAGGGTTCGGCCGCCCGTATACGCGCGAAATGTTCCACATTCGCCGTATTGGGATCCTCGCCGACGCGCGACTGGGCCGCGCCCTGCTCCGGCATCGGCTTGCCAGGAATAGTGCATGCGCTGAGCCCGACGATCAACGACGCTCCCGCCACGACCGCAACAGCACGCCCGAGACTGCACATGAGATTCCCCGACGATCCGGCTGGCGCGGCCGAACCGGCATACACCGTGTCGGCCGCACCCCCCGTGTACGCCCCGTCGGCAGGTGCCGCGTTCCCGGCACCCCCGCTCGGGCGCGCCCACGCCGTATTCGTCACTCTCATGAGCCTTCCTCCACGTGTCCGGATGACGGTGACGAGTGTGCCGACGCCGGGCCCACACCACATCGGTATATCCGTCCGATGGATACCGACGGACACTCCTACGCGCCGGGGCGCCATCACATCTGACCGGCGGATAATCGGTCCGCCGGGAACGACTACTGTGACCGACATGACTGTGCGGTACCCAGACAGTCCGAGCGATCTGCCAACGGCCACGGGGGCTTCGTAGGGCGAGATGCGGAACTGGCCGAACTCACCACCCTGCTTCTAGGACCACAGCGGCTGATCACGTTGATCGGATCCGGCGGAATCGGCAAGACCAGGCTCGCCACGGAGGCCGTCCACCGGCTCCGCAACGCGACGCGGATTCCGGTGCACTACGTGCGGCTGGCACGGCTGGCGCAGGAGGGATCCGGCGGCGATCGAGGAGGCGATCGCTACCACGGTGCTCCCCGGTTTCGCCGGGCCGTCGACCTGGACAGCCCTCGTCGACACCCTGTCCAGGACCGATGCGACAGGCCGCAGCCTGCCCACGGTGGTGGTGCTGGACAACTGCGAGCACGTACTCGCCGGCGTCGGGCGGGTGATCGCCGAACTACTTGCCGCGGTGGCGGGTTTGACCATCCTGACAACCAGCCGCGAGCCGGTGGGCTGGGTCGACGAGCGGCTGCTGCGGGTTCCGCCGCTCTCACAACGTCAGGCGCTGGACCTGTTCCGGCAGCGCGCCGAGCTCACCGGATATCCGGTCATCGGGGCGGACCAAGTCGAGGTGGCCGAACGCATCTGTCGTCGAATGCACGGACACCCGTTGTTCATTCGGCTTGCCGCCGCCCGCACGTTCTACGAGCCGCTGCCGATGATCCTGCAGCAGCTCAGCGGCAACGATGACGACAGACGGATGCTCTGGCGCCACGGGCCGCGCGTGGGTACCGACAGCCGTCCCGAGACCGATTTCGGGCTTCCTGCCGCCGTCGAATTCGCCTGGGGCGCAAGCCTATTGCTACATCGATGCGATGTCAGGTCGGCCGTCGTGCTGGCGCGAGCACGCGAAAAGTATGCCGCGCAGGGTGATCGCGGCGGCGAATCGCTGAGCTCGCTCTTCGGAGCCGTCGCCATGGCATTCTTCGGCACCGCTTCGCATGCACTCGACGCCACCCGAAACCACCTGGAACGCACGGCGAGTTCGGGTGCGCGGTGGGCAATGTCCTGGGCGGAACTCGCCTGGGCTATTGCCCTGACCAAACACGCGGACCCGGCGGAGGCGCTGACCGCCGCGCATTCGGCACTGACATACCAGATTCCGCGGCGCGATCTGTGGGGAGTACTGTGGGCGGCGCATATTCGCATGTGGTCGTTGGCGCGGATCATCACGGATGCGACCGCCGCGTCCCCGGCCGAGAAGACTCGGCGCATCGCTCTTGCCACCGAAATCGCCCAGCTCGCAGGCGGATCCACCACACTGCGAACGAGGCTGGGCACGGCGGAGGTCGGCCCGTTCGCCGAGGAGACCACCAGAGCACTTGCGGTCGCCCGCGGCGTCCTGGGACAGCAGACACTCGACGTTGCACAAACACAGGGTTCTCGCCTGAGCATCGAATCCGACGAGGTGCGGCACCTTGCGCTGGGCACATCGACCACTTCCGACCCCCGACGCGACGTTTCCGACACCTGGTGCACCCTGACCGGCGCCGAGCAGGACGTCGCGATTCTGGCCGCGGCGGGCTGGTCGAACAGCGCGATCGGGGTGCGTCGAGGCACCTCTATCAAGACGATCAACACCCAGATGACGTCGATTCTGCAGAAGCTGACGATCACCTCGCGGGAGGACATCATCGGCTTCGTCCCGGCCGACCACCGCGAGTTGGTCTCGAGGGAACACTCACGACGACCGCGCCGCAACCGAATTGGCCGGTGATCGCCGAAGACTCGGCGCGGATCAGGACTTACCGGCGTGGACACCCTTATGTGCGTTGACGCTCTGCTCGACCCGGTCACCCAGGTTGGTATCGACGTTGCGCAGGTATGCGAAGGCGCGGTTCAGCACCGGCTCGGTCACACCGGCCAGCAGGTGGCTCACGATGTTGTCGACGAGGCGATCGCGGGCGGCGTCGTCCATCACCGTGCGCACCAACGTGCGCGCCTGGACCCAGTCGTCGTCTTCGCGGTGTCGGACGTAGGCGGTGCGCATGATCTCACCATCGGCATACCAGATGGCCGGCTGGTAGTGCTCGCTGTCGGCGCGCGGACCGCCCTTGGAGTTGGGTGCGTAGACCGGGTCGGTGCGGTTCTGGATCCGCATCACCCCGTCTTTGCTATAGGTATGCACGGGCACGACCGGCGCGTTCACCGGGATTTGCTCGTAGTTCACGCCCAGCCGGGCTCGGTGCGCGTCAGCGTAGGAGAACAGGCGTGCCAGCAGCATGCGGTCCGGGCTCGGCCCGATACCGGGCACCAGATTGTCGGGCTGGAAGGCGATCTGCTCGATCTGCGTGTGATTGTCGACCGGGTTGCGGTCCAGGGTCAGCCGCCCGACCTCGATGAGCGGGTAGTCGGCCGCGCTCTCGCTCGTGCTCGCCCTCTACGCGACTCCCGCGGGGCGCACCCGTGCGGTGGGCATCTGGGGCGCTGTCGCGGGTGTCGGCAGTCTCATCGGTGTCTTTCTCGGCGGAACGCTGACCGAGCTGCTGGGCTGGCAGGCGGTGTTCGTGGCCCCGGTGCCGTTCGGCATCGCCGGGGCGGCCATCGTGTGGCGCTCGGTGCAGCCGGTTCCTGGCCGGCCCGGCCGGTTCGACGCGCTCGGCGCCATCACGATCACCCTCGGGATCTCCGGGCTCGCACTGGGCATGGTCACCGCCTCCGACGCCGGGTGGACCGCGGCCGGTACCGTCCTCGGCCTCGCAGTCACAGACCCTCGACCGATGGCCGGAACTCTGTGAGCGCGAACCCTGTCTAATCGGGGAATATGCGGTCGAGTTGCCGATCGATCATGTTTATCGAATGGTCCGGCGACCACTGCCCGAGCAGTACCCGGGTCTGTAGCCCTTCGGCACCTGCGGTGAGGTATACAGCCTCGACAGCGGCGTCGATGTAGGGCGGGACCTCGCCGAGTTCCTGCCCGCGTGAGATCAGATCGGCCACCAGGTTCGCCAGTGGGGGTGGCGCGGCGCGGGCCACGGCGGCGAGGTCGGGTTCGGTGAGGAAGCGGACGAAGTAGGCCGCGTACACCACATGCCGCTGGCGCCGTTCCTCATCGAGCGGAAGCATTTCCAGCAGGACTCCCCGCACTATCGCCCGCATACCAGGCGCGTCTCCGAGCTCGGCCATGCGTTGTTTGGCTTGCTGCTCGGCCTCGGCGTTCAGGATCTCCAGCGCGCCGAGCAGCAGCTGGTCCCGTGAGCCGAAGTAGTACTGCAGCAGCCGGGCCGATACGCCCGCTTCAGTGGCGACCTGGCGCAGCGTGACCTTTTCCAGCCCCCCTCGCATAGCGAGTTGCCAGACCGCCTCCGCTATTTGCCGTCGACGCTGATCGTGGTCGACCCGACGTGGCATCACATTCTCCTTCCACCGAGCGGCGGCGATCTTCGTGGTGCGATCGTACCAACGCCATGTTATGGTTCGATCGAACCATAACCTCATCGTGAGAGTGGCCGAGAAGGGACGACGAGCCGTGCAATATGTAATCGGGCTGGTGGCAGGCATGGTGCTGCTGGCGCTCGGCGCGCAAGGCGCTATCCGGATACTGGTCGACCACAGCAATTCAGGCCTGTTGGGCTGGATGCCAGGTGGGTTCGCAGTACAGCTGCTGTGCTACGTAGTACTCGCCGGCGCCGGAGCGGCTCTCGCCCACTGGGGCAACAGCCAGCGCAACGACCAGGCAGGACGTAGCAAGTAATGCGCTGGCATACAGCGGTTTCGGCAATTATCATTGCGCAGCTGGCTGTGGCAGGGTGCGACACATCCGCCGCGGCACGACCCGATCATGACCCTGTGGTCATGACCGACGCGGGCGCAGTCCGCGGGAACCGGGACAAGGGACTGGTCCGGTTCCAGGGCATCCCCTACGCCGCCGCACCAGTCGGTGAGCATCGCTGGCAGGCACCACAACAGCCGAGCGCCTGGGAAGGCACCCGTGATGCCACGCAGTCGGGTCCGGTCTGTATCCAGCCGCAAGCGCCCGAGATGCCGGAAAATGTTGCGCAGAGCGAGGATTGCCTGACCCTCGACGTGACCGCCCCCGCCGGACAGAACAAGAAGCGGCCGGTTCTGGTCTGGATTCCCGGCGGCGGGTTCATTACCGGCGCCGGCTCGATCTATGATCCGGCTCGGCTGGTACGGTCCGGCGACATCGTGGTCGTCACGGTCAACTACCGGCTGGGAATATTCGGCTTCTACTCACATCCGGAACTGGGCGACAGCAACTTCGGCCTGCAGGATCAGGTGGCGGCCCTGCGCTGGGTGCGCGCAAATATCTCGCAGTTCGGCGGTGATCCCGACCAGGTCACCCTGGCCGGTGCATCGGCCGGAGCGATGAGCGCCTGCACCCTCATGACATCGCCGCCGGCTCGCGGCTTGTTCCAACGTGCGATCGTGCAGAGCGGCTCGTGCCGCACCAGCCATCCGGCCGGGGCGTTCGGCGACGGGGTAGGCGCGATCTCGAGCTGGCAGCCACTGTCCACCATTCAGAGCGCCGGACATGATCTGGCACAACAGCTGTCGTGCCCGGACGTAAGCTGCCTGCGCGGAAAGACCACCGAAGAGCTCCTGCCGTACACAGCGATGTTCCCACTGGTGGCCTTTGGAACCGAACTCGTCCCCGATGAACCGGCCGAGGCCTTCGCCGCCGGACGGCAGGCGAATGTGCCACTGTTGCAGGGAAATACCAACGACGAGCATGTCGAGTTCATCCTGGGCGTCTATCCCGACGGCATCACCACCGACCAGTACTCGAAACTTCTGCGGACCGCGTTCGAGTCGGCCGCCGCAGAGGTGGAGCAGCAATACCCGGCAACCGAATTCAAGTCCCCGATCGCAGCGGCAAGCCGAGTACTCAGCGACCGCGATTGGATTTGTCCCTCCTGGCAGTCCGGTCGACAGCACGCTGAGAAAGCGCCCACCTATTCGTATGTGTTCACGGACCCGACGGCCCCCACTCCCGCCGGAAATCCGCTGCCCGAGATAGTGCAACCTGCCACCGCACACGGGTCCGACCTGTACTACGTGTTCGATTTCCCCGACGGACCGCAGCTCACCTCCGAGCAACAATCACTGGCCGCCCAGCTCGTCGGCTACTGGACCGCCTTCGTCCGCACCGGCGACCCCAACGGCGACGATCGTCCTGTCTGGCCGCGTCTTGCCGCGGACGACACTGCCCTCGAATTCGTTTCGGACGGCATTCGGCCCATCGACCTGCGCACCAGTCACCACTGCACCCTCTGGGATCTCTCCGCGGAGCGCTGACGATCCCACGTCATCGACGAAATCCGCTGGTACGCGGCACCTTACAGTCCTGGTACCAGCGGATTTCGTCGATCGAGCACCGATATGGCCGCGCTACAGCAGTGGACCGCGCATCCAGCGCTGACGATAGGGCCGCTCCGGAGCTCGTCGGCGCATTCCACGATACCGGTCAGTTCCTGCACACACAGTCCTCCTGATCGATGCGATGGGGATGTCGGCGCGCCGGCGTAAGCGGACGGCGCGCGCGTCCTGCTCCTGCCAGCGCCCCGCCGAGACCCCGGCAGTACCACTCTGCGACGGTTCGGTTGGGTGCAGCGGGCCAGATCACCGCCGGAACACCTGCTCGGACACCGAGATTTGGCGTCTACCAGCACAAATGCAACTTGTAACCTTAAGACATCACATGGCACCAGTGGCAACTCGCGTATCCGATCGAGAGCAGAATCGGCACGTCCCGCGCTGCCGCTTCGGCTAACGCCTGGGCGTCCCACTCCCGCCAGTCCACCGGATTCCCAGCATGCTGACGCAGGTAAGGTGATGTCGCACTAGCCAATCGGTTCACACCCATCAACCTCCTATACCAAGCCGGCTCACTACACGCTCCGCCCACTTCGCCTCGACCCGCCGGGCTCGGAGTTGCCGGAATGGCAAAATCTGCCCTGCCACCGCACCCGCGCACTCATGGGCCATCACATGAAGAGTAGTGCGCCATAACCCGACGAAGTACCCGGCGAGTTGCGGCGGCTGCACAGTTAGCGCGATCACTGTGGACTTGGACAGTGCGCAGGCGGTCCGCCGAGGAGAACATTGCGGGTGCCGATGTCGGGGTGGGTGAATGCCAGGAACGCGTGAGCTTCTCGGTTTCGGATCAGATGAGCTCGGGCAGCGCGCTGCGGGCCACGCCCGGCCATCGGGTGAGCGCGTCGGTCAGCGCGTGGTGGTCGAGCGGTTCGGCGACCGGGTGCACCCAGGCGACATAACCGTCGGGCCGGACGAGTACGGCATCGACGGCGGGCATGTCACCGAACACCGGCAGGTGCCACTGCCCACCGGACTCGCCGCAGGCGAGCCGCGCATCGATGTAGTCCACGCGCGCTGCCCACGGGCCCGGGGTGCCGGTCAATCCGGTGGTGCCGAGGTTGATCAGCAGGGGACGCTCAGCGTCGCGAACGACCATCCGAACAACACGTGAGTCCAACGCCGTTCGCTCTGTTCTCGATGCCGGTCTAGAGGGAGCCGCTCGGCTGCATGCGGCCGTCGGAATCGAGCGCCACGACAGTATCGATGCCGATCCTGCGCAGGAACGGGTAGTCGTGACTGACGATCAGCAGCGCGCCACGGTAGGCCGCCAGGGCCTCGACGAGCTGGTCGACGCTGGCGATGTCGAGGTTGTTGGTCGGCTCGTCGAGGATCAGCAGCTGGGCGGGGGGATCGGCGAGCAGCAAGCGCGCCAAGGAGACGCGGAAGCGTTCCCCGCCCGACAGTGTCGAGACCGGCCGGTCGACACTGCTGCCACGCAGCAGCAGCCGGGCCAGCTGATTGCGGATGGTGGCGGGCGGGATGGTCGGCGCCACCGCGTGGACGTTCTCGAGCGCGCCGGCCTGCTCGTCGAGTCCGTCCAGGCGTTGCGGGAGATACCCGACCCGGTCGGTGAACAAGATGGCGCGTCCGGGATCGCGACCGTGGATCAGGTTCTCGATCAGCGTCGACTTGCCGGCTCCGTTGGGGCCGACCACGGCGACTCGCTCCGGGCCCTGGATGACTACCCGCCGGTCACCGTCGCGCAGTTCGGCGATGCGCCGGCTGCGCGGCACGTCGGGATCGGGCAGCACGAGGTGGATGTGTTCCTCGCGGCGGACGCGGGCTGCCGCGGAATCCAGGACATCCTGGGCCGCACGGACTTTCGCGTCGGCAGTGGTGCGCATCGCGCCAGCGGAGGCCTGCGCCTTGCTGGCGCGGTTGCCCGCCAGGATCCGGGGGATGCCGCCGTTCTGCTGGGTGGCCCGGCCCGTGCGCTCACGCCTGGCCAGCTTGGTCTCGGCCTCGATGCGCTGGCGTTTCTCGACCTTCAACGCCTGCTCAGCGGTGCGCGCCGCCTGCGCAGCCGCCGCCTGTTCCTGCTCGACGTACTGCTTCCAGGCGCTGTAGGGGCCGCCGAAGACCTCCAGTGTCGTGCCGTGCAGTTCCGCGGTGGCATCCATGTGCTCCAGGAGCTCTAAATCGTGGCTGACCACCACGAGGGTGCCCGGCCACGAGTCCACGAATTCGGTGAGTTTGGCGCGGGTTTCGCGGTCGAGGTTGTTCGTGGGCTCGTCGAGCAGGGTGATCGGCGTGCGCCGGATCCGCAGGCCCGTGATCGCGACGAGAACGGCTTGGCCGCCGGATATTTCACCTACCTCGCGGTCGAGATCTACCGCGCTGAAACCGATTTCGTGCAACGACTCGTCGGCGCGGGCTTCGATGTCCCAGTCGTCGCCGATCGTCTCGAAGTGCTTCTCATCGGTTTCCCCGTTTTCGATCGCGCGCATGGCCGCGAGTTTGCTCGCGATACCGAGCAATTGGGCGATGGTGGCGTCGCGGCCCAGCGTGAGTGTCTGCGGCAGATAGCCCACCTCGCCGGCGGTTTCGATTCGCCCGGATGTCGGGGTCAGAATTCCGGCGATCAGCCGCAGCAGCGTCGATTTGCCGGCGCCGTTGCGGCCGACCAAGCCGGTTCTCCCGCTGGTGAAGGCGCCGTTGACCCGGGAGAGCGCGACGGTTCCGTCGGGCCATTCGAACGACAGGTTCTGTAGTGCGATCGTCGATTGCATGGACATGGACATGACTCGGTTGACTCCTCCTGCTCGCCGCGGAAACGGCCGCGAAGCATGACGCCCGGATCGCGGTGAGCACGGGCGCGTGGGATTTCAGACTTTGCGGATGCAGGCGAAGGCGAGGCCGGCGTGAGCACGGGCATGAACGGCCACCGACGTCATGGGTCGGCACGGTGGACAGTGCCCGCGACAACGCTCAATCGAGCACGCGGAAGGCACATTCGAACACAGAGGCGAATGCGCAATCAGGGGCGCCGCCTTCGACCGGGCGGCTAGAGTCTGTCAACCTCGATGAGCACGAGAGCACACTACCATCCGGCATATATGGGGTAAGGGGCCAGACCCTGGGCGCGGGCGGCAATGACCGAGCCCGCGACGCGCGCCTGGTACTTGCCCTCGCTTACGCGCGGGTCTTTCGGTCCGGCATGCTCGCGGCGACCTCGCGCCGTGATCTCAGGTCGAGCTTGGCGAGGATATTCGACACGTGGGACTGAACTGTGCGGTGCGACACGAACATTTGCGCCGCGATGCTGGAGTTGGAGCAGCCGTCGGCGACGAGCGCGGCGACCTTGCGCTCGGTATCGGTCAGCGCCGCCCAGCCGGATTTGGGCCGGTTGCGCCGACCGCGAACACCTCGCCGAATGTCGTATGGCCGCACGCGTGCGACCGTGCGTGCGGTATCCCACGATGCGCCGAGTCGACTGTAGATCCCTATCGCGGTGTCCAGCGAACAGCGGGCGTCGATATCGCGCCCGGCCGCGGCGAGCAGCACGGCGGCGTTCTCATGTGCCTGCGCCTCGTAGAGCAACCGCCCGGACCGCTGGAATGCCTCGGCCGCCGCCAGCAGGCGATGGGAATCGCGCTCGGCCAGACCTCGACACAGCAGCGCTGTTCCACTCCTGGAGGCGGTCGGCTGGCGCGCCACGAGTTCGTCGGCGCCGGCCGCTACCGACCGCGCCGCATCCGTATCGCCGAGTTCCGCGGCCAGTCGAGCGATATCCGGGAAAATGTAGTACAGCGTCGCCGCGGCCGAATGGTCGGCCATTCGCTCGTAGGTATCGACGAGCAGCTTCAAGGCGAGGTCCGGATGGCCGTGTGCCTCGTGCGTCAATGCTTTGGCCCACTGGTGCAGGTGCGCGTGACCGGTGGCGCCAACGAGGTCGTCCGGTATAGGGATACTGTCCACGTCCGGCAGGAATGTGCCGCGGTGAATACCGATCAGCGCGGCCAGGCTACGCGCGACCGTCGAGTACCCGAGGACGTCGGGCGCCGCGGTGTTCGCGCCGCATTCGGCCACCGCGTCATCCCAGCGACCGTTCAGCAGGTAGAGCCGTGCCTTGGCAAACAGGTTCGAGGACGAGTACACGTCAGGGACACCGCGGTTGTGCGCTATCGCCTGCTTCAACACGTCTTCGGCGTCGGTCAGGCGATCGAGCTCGATCAGACAGTGCGCTCGCAGCCCGTATGGATCGAACTGGTCCGGTCCGATACTGGGGATCCGAATGCTCAGCGCCAGCGCCTCGGCATCGGCCATTCGGCCCCGGGCATGGCGGGCTTGGGCGAGCAGCCAGCGCATTTCGATATCGTTGCCGTGCTCCGACCGCGCAACCCACGCCTCTGCCTCGGCGATTCGGCCGCTCCAGAGCAGCGCCTTGGTATACCGGCGGATCAGCTGTGCATCATCGGACTCGGTCGTCGCGCGCCGCAACAGCCGCACCGCCAGCTCGGGTGCTCGAAAGGCCAGTTTGTCGGCCACGGCTACCAGCCAGTCGATGCTGGTGTGATCCAGTTCCTGGTCGGCGACCGCCAGATAATAGGCGATCCGCTCGATCGGCGCGTTGGTCGTCTGCAGGACCCGTCCAGCCCTGCGCAGCAGACCAGCGCGCACCGTGGCAGGCAGCTGATCGGCCAGCACGAGCCGGATCAATTCATGCCGGAACATCACTTCGGAGTCGACAAGTGCGAGCAGTCCGGTCGTCATCGCGTCACTGACGACGCTCCACACATCCAGGAGGGGGCGGTCCAGAATCGCCGCCAATTCAGTGACGTCGACGACCGGGCCGAGCGCGGCGGCGGTCGGCAGCACCTGCCATGCCCGACGCGGCAGAAAGTCCAACTTCCGCGAAATCTCCTGCGCGAGTGTGGTGGACGGGCGCTGCCCGTCGACCGCCTCGGTAATCTCGGCGGTGTCGGCGATGACCGTAATCGCCTGCTCGCGCAACAAGGCGGCCACCAATTCGGTGAGGTAGCGCGGATTGCCGCTTGCACCAGCCACCTCCCGCATCAAGCCACGGCCGGGGGTGGTACCGACGATCTGCGACACCAATTGCGCCGCTGCCTCGTCGGACAACCCGCCGAGCCGGATCAGCGGGGCGCGGCGTTCGACGAGTTCGCCCGCTAATACGGTGAACGCCGAGTCCTGAGGCTGTGGGCGGGCACCGAGCACCAGCAGTAGCGGCAGCTCATCGATGCGGGCGCACAGCCGCTGCAGTACGGACGCGCTCGACGTGTCGACCCAATGGACGTCGTCCATGATCAGCGCGAGCGGGCCGGCGGCGCACCAGGTTTCGATGTGCTCGAAGATCCTCTCGGCGATGACGATCGGGGGCCTTGCCGCGGCGTCACCCGCCCGATCGTCGCTGTCGAGCAGGGCCCGGATCGAATCTGTCCCCGGCGTGTCGGTGTTGTCGAGCCAGCAGAGCAGCGCGGCGAACGGGACGGTCTGCTGTAGTTCTCTGGCGGCCCCGAGTCGACTATGCAGACCCGCCGCCGTGAACCGCGCCCTGGCCGCGTCCAAGAGAATCGTCTTTCCGATACCTGGTTCGCCCTGCACCAGCACCACGGCGCCCCGCCCCGCGGCGGCGCGGCGCGCGAGCGCGGCCAGCATCTCGATCTCACCGTCACGACCGATGACCACTGTCGTGCCGGATTCCTGCGCAGGCCGCGTCGTCACCGAACTGCGCACACTGAAGCCCGATAACCGAATCCGACCGAATCCGGCATCACGTCGGCATACCCGGAGGGATGACGACTCGCACCACCACACAATCGACAAACGTCTGCGGCGCCCCCATCGCCGCGGAGTCGACGCCTATGGCGCATGGACCGGTCGCCACCAGCGTGTATTCGAAGCTGCGCCAACGACTTCCGACGCCCCTCAGCCAAGGGACCTCCCCCGCGGACGCCGCTCGAGGTCGGTCATGGCCGCGGCGGCTCATTCTGGTCGGCGACGCCGCTGAGGGCGTAACAGAAAACGAACGGCACCGCACCGTCGTTGAACCATGCCGATCACGATTCTGCGCATGTGAACTCCTGATTGTCGTCCGCAACCAGCTGAATGGGTCGGTACCGATAGCTGGGCCGACCCTGGCCTCAGCTATCCGGACGGTAGCCGCCGCCCGCGCGGCCCCGCTCGTCCCGAAGCGCAAAAGCATTGTCCGAGCGCGCAGAACTCGAAACCCGAGAATGCTTGGTCGAGCGGTGCATTCGCGCGGTTCTGCAGTACGCTTCGCTAGAGTTGGGGTCGGCGCCGGGGCCACCGATGATCGTCGAGTCGGAGGCGTATTCATGAATCAAGCGGCCATCCCCGGCTCCGCCACGACAAATGTGGTGGATCCACATGAGCGAACCGAGTACTGGGCCGATCTGATCAGCACATACCACTGTCGGCTCGGCTACCGATTCCCTAGCCGCACCGACTTCCGCGGGAACACCCAACTGCGGCGCACCGACACCTACCAGCTCGTCGGGTGGACATCGGATGCCGTCACCTACCTGCGCAACCCGAGCCACATCCGCGCCGACCCCGATGACGACTACCGGCTGATCGTTCCTTTCTCCGGGCAGGTGTCCTTCCACACCGACGACGGGTACGGGATCATCACCCCGGGAACCATGTGCCTGGCGGTCGTCGACCGCCCCTACGAAATGTCCATGTCCGACGGCACGCGCGGGATGATCATCACCATTCCGCGCAAGGAGATCAAACATCGCCTCAACCGCGTCGTTCCACCCAACCAGCCGCTGGATCTCACGACCGGGCTCGGACGGGTGACCGACGGGATCCTCGGCGGCCTGCGTACCGAATCCGCCGCACTCACCGACCTCCAATTCGACAGCGTCTCCGAACGGCTGGTGGATCTGCTCTGCATGCAGATACTCGGTGAACCGGCGAGCTCGCCCACCCAGCTCGCCCATGTCGAAGCGACCGCTCGCCGGTTTATCCACGACCATGCCGGAGATCCGGGCCTCACCGGCACCCGCGTCGCCATTGCGCTCGGCTGGTCACTGCGTCAAATTCAACTCGCGTTCAGCAATGCCGGCACCACACCCAGCGAAGTCATCCGGGAGGAACGCCTTCGGTTGGCGCGCGACCGTCTGCGCAGCCCCGCCTACCAACATCGAAGTATCACCGATATCGCAGCGGACCTGGGCTTCGGTTCGATCAGCAGCTTCAGCAAGGCCTTCCGCCGACGCTTCGACACCACTCCCGGCCAACTCCGCGAGGACTGGCGGGCCGACCCCGCCCCTGCCACACCGATTTCCGGAGCGACCAGCTAGCACGATCACGCTATCGTCGCAGCGTGGATTCCCTGCGCCAGCTGCGGTACTTCGTCGCCGTCGCCGAAGAACTGCATTTCGGGCGAGCGGCCGAACGCCTCGGCATTGCGCAGCCGCCGCTGAGTCAGCGTATTCGCAAACTCGAACAGGATCTCGGTGCGCGGCTGTTCGACCGGGACAGTCGACGTGTCGAACTCACCGAGGCGGGCCAGATCCTGCTCGTCGAGGCCCGTGATCTGCTCGCCCGCTGGGATCGGGCGCAACGGCTGGTGGGTAAGGCACATCGGGGTGAGATCGATGCATTGCGGGTCGGTGTCCCACCTGAACTGGCCGGACGGGTGCTCGCGGCGATCCTGACGGCATTCGAAAGCCGTGACGTCCGAGTCGATCTACAGGAACTGACCACCGCCGAACAGATCCGGCTGCTCGCCGACCGCCAACTCGACGCCGGACTGCTGCAACATCCGGTCGATGTGGTCGGCCTCGAGCTCGGCCCCGAGGTCGAGACACCGCTGGGCGTGGTGCTGCCCCGCGATTCGCCGCTGGCCACGCACGCCGCGCTCACCCTCGCCGACCTGGCCGGCCACGGTCTGGTGATCTTTCCGCGGGCCGCCGCGCCCGGACTCTACGACGCGACCCTACGCACCTGCTGGGAGCACGGCTTCCGGCCCACCCGTGTGCAGCACGCCCGCAATCCCGAATTCGTACTCGGCATGGTGCTTTCCGGCCGCGGCGTCGCCTTCGACCAGGGCATGGTCGCGCAAAAGGAACCGCGCGTGGTCTGGCGACCGCTGACCGATGCCCTGAGCTGGCGGCTCTCGCTGGCCTGGCCGGCCGCGGCACCGCATCCGCTGGTCCGCGAACTGGCCGAGCTCATCGTGACGGTCATCCAGGGCGATGGCGCATCGCGGCCAGCGCCCGCTCAGGAGGTGGCGCAGCGGCCGTGGAATGTCGTATTCGGCAGATCGTGACGGATGCGCTGAATCGCCGACCGCGCTGCGGCACCGATCGCGTGATCCACCTCGGGCAGTCGCTGGGCGAGCGTATCCGCCCTGGTGAATACCGCTACGGCATAACGACTTCCGCCGGGGTACGCCACTACGCCGATCTCATTGCGAATCGCGGGCAGTGATCCGGTCTTGCCCCACACCGCCACCTCGGGCGGGAAGGCCGCGGCGAGCCGGTGCCAGTTGAGCTGCTGGCCCATCAGGTCGCGCACCCACTGGCAGGCGGCGGGATCGCCCGCGCGGTCCTGGCCGAGCAGGATGAGCAGGCGGGTCATATCGCGCGGCGTGCTCGCGGTGGTGCGCAGCGGGTCCATAGCACGGGTGCCCAGCACTTCCGACACGCTCAGGGTCGGGAAGCGCCGCGCGAATTCGGCCGTATCGGATGCGCCGATATCCTCCGCCATGGTCTGCACGACGTATCTGGGCGCACCGACGATCCGGGTCTCGGTGAGCCCCAATTCGCGCACCAGCGAGCGCACATTGTCCAGGCCGACGCGATCGAATAGCAGGTCGGCGGCGGTATTGTCGCTCACGGTCAGCGCGAAGAACGCGGCATCGCGCAGGCTGAACTCGACATCGTCGAGACATCCGGCGGTGCCGACGCCACCGAGCCGGTCCGCCGCGAGCGCCCGCACCCGATCGGTCGGGTCGAGCTGACCCGCCGCCACCTGACGAGCGAACTCCAGCACCAGCGCCACCTTCACCACCGACGCCAGCACCACAGGTTCGTCGGCGCCGAACCCCACCTCACCAGCACAATCGAAACATCTGGCGTGCACCCAACCGCGCACACCGGCCTTACGGAAGATCTCCTTCACGACTGCCAAAACTTCCATACGGGACGGCTCCGGGGCAGCTTGACTCTCCCGCCGATAGAAGGTTCACGCTCGTCAGCGTCCGAGATGTCGATACCGAAGGGCTCACGATGCGACTACCCCACTGACGAAGTCGGACGGGTAAACGCGACAGCGGCCGCCCGAGATTTCGGACGGCCGCTGCGACATCAGGTTTTATCAGGCCCGTCGTCGGATTCGATGTCCTTCTTGTCGAGCCGGGCGATACCGGGTTCGGTGCCCTCGTCGGCCGCCTGATCCGGTTCCGGATGTTCGGGCTCGAAGGTCGTGGGCAGGCCCTTGATATGCCGGTTCATCGAACGCACCAGCAGAACCGTCCCGGCGAGCAACACCAGAATGATCACCAGACCGAGCGGCGACGCCTTACCGAATTCGGGTCCGGTAGGCGTGCCGGGAGTTTGCGCGAGGAAAACCAACATCACCGGTGCTCGTCTTCGATACCGGCGAACAGATCGGTCTCCGGCAGCGTGGATTCGACCCTGGACTTGGCCAGCTCGAACTCCTCGGTGGGCCAGAGCCGCTGCTGCATTTCCATCGGAATCGCGAAGAACGCGCCGTTGGGATCGATCTGCGTCGCGTGCGCGCGCAGCGCGTCATCACGCAGCGGGAAGTATTTGGCGCATTCGATCTGGGTGGTCACCCTGGTCATACCGTCCGGACGGCCCTGTCGGTAGGCGCGGGTGCGTTCCAGCCACTCCTGCAGCGGGAACGGCTCACCGATCCGGTCGTATTCGGCGGCGAAGATATCCAGGCGCGCCATGGTGAAGCCGTGGTCGTAGTAGATCTTCAGTGGCTGCCACGGCTCGCCCGCGTCCGGGAAGCGCTCCGGATCGCCGGCGGCCTCGAACGCGGCCATCGATACCTCGTGGCAGCGGATGTGATCCGGATGCGGATATCCGCCGTTCTCGTCATAGGTGGTCATCACATGCGGCTTGAACTCGCGAACCACCCGGACCAGCGCCTCGACGGCCTCCTCCAGTGGGACCAGCGCGAAACTGCCCTCCGGTAGCGGCGGCGGCGGGTCGCCCTCGGGCAGGCCCGAGTCGACGAAACCGAGCCAGGTCTGGCGCACACCGAGCGCGGCGGCCGCGGCCTCCATCTCCTCGCGCCGGATCTCATCGATCCGCTCCAGCACGCCGGGGGTATCCATCGCCGGGTTGAGGATGCTGCCGCGTTCGCCGCCAGTCAGCGTGACGATAAGGACATCATGGCCCTCGTCGGCATACCGCGCGGTCGTCGCGGCGCCCTTGCTGGATTCATCGTCGGGGTGCGCATGAACCGCCATGAGCCGGAACCCACTCACGTCTCGTTCACCTCATCAACCACCGTCATACCTCGTACTCTCCGCCGCCGGGGTCCGATCTACCTGTCCCTATAGTTCCATTCGACAGACTTTTGTTCCGACATACCCCCCGGAGTGAGACGGCATGAGTGAAACGCCCAGTGACACGCCGATCGACCGACATGCCGACCGGTACGGAACCGCGCCACGCCCGAAGCGCCGATGGATTCCGTTCGCTCTGGGCGCGGTCGTGCTCGCCGCGGGTCTCGGGGTCGCCTACATCGGCTTCCAGAAGTACGGACCGGGGGATATCGACGCCGAACAGCTCGGTTACACCGTCGTCGACGACTCCACCATCTCGGTCCATCTCAAGGTCACCCGCAAGGATCCGCAGCAGCCGGTGGTGTGTTTCGTCCGCGCGATGGCCAGGGACGGGTCCGAATTGGGCCGTCGCGAGGTGCTGATCGAGCCGTCCGGCAGCGGCACCATCGAGCTGACGACCACCGTCCGCGCCTCTGCCCAGCCGGTCTCGAGCAGCATCTACGGCTGCAGCGACAATGTGCCGAAGTATCTGCGGGCGGGCTGACTCCGGGCGATATGCCACTGAGACCGTCCACAAAATGAACGCCGACCTGCATGTTTGTGATTCATGCTAAAATAGCGTGATACACGGTTCCGGGGCTCGGAGCCGTGTTTGCTGCATCGGCGGCCAGTGCTGTCAGTTCGGGATCCATGATTTGCCGGATCTGAAGCCTGTCGGGGTTCGATGAACTTCCCCAGGATGGCACTAGCCGTCGGCTGGTGCATGCCCGCCCCCTGTGGGCACTGCAGCGGACCAGGGAACCCGGCCCCGGCCGGGAACAACTACTAGGGAGTGATCGAGATGACTGAGACGCAAGTGACTTGGCTGACCCCGGAGTCGCACGACAGGCTCAAGGGTGAACTCGACGCGCTCATCGCCAATCGTCCGGTCATCGCTGCCGAGATCAACGAGCGCCGCGAAGAGGGCGACCTCAAGGAAAACGGCGGATATCACGCCGCGCGCGAGGAGCAGGGTCAGCAGGAGGCGCGCATCCGGCAGCTGCAGGAGCTGCTGAACAACGCCAATGTCGGCGTTGCGCCCACCAAGTCCGGCGTCGCACTGCCGGGTTCGGTCGTCAAGGTCTACTACGACGGTGACGAATCCGACACCGAGACCTTCCTCATCGCGACGCGCGAAGAGGGTCTCAACGATTCCAAGCTCGAGACCTACTCGCCGAATTCGCCACTCGGTGGCGCGCTCATCGATGCGAAGGTCGGCGACACCCGTGAGTACACGCTGCCGAACGGCAAGATCATGAAGGTGACGTTGGTCAGCGCCGAGCCGTACCACAGCTGATCTCGGGCCGGGCACCCTTCCTGAAGCCATGAAGAACGGCCGCATCCGGAAAGTACGGATGCGGCCGTTCTTCGTTTCCATAGCTAGTTCGCCAGTGCCTGTTCGATATCGCCCAGCAGATCGCCGACGTCTTCGATGCCAACCGAGAGCCGCACCAGATCGTCCGGAACTTCCAGCTGCGAGCCCGCGGTGGAGGCGTGCGTCATGGCGGCTGGATGCTCGATCAGGGACTCCACACCGCCGAGCGATTCGGCGAGAGTGAAGATCTTGGTGCGCGAGCAGAGCTCCTGCGCCGCATCCCGACCGCCGTTGAGCCGGACCGAGATCATGCCGCCGAAGCGCTTCATCTGCTTATCCGCGATGGCGTGGCCCGGATGCTCGGCCAGGCCGGGATAGATGACCTGCGCGATGGCCGGATGCCCGGTCAGGAATTCGGCGATGGTCTCGGCGTTGTCGCAATGCCGATCCATCCGCACCGCGAGGGTTTTAGTGCCACGCAGGGTGAGGAAGGCGTCGAACGGGCCGGGTACCGCACCCGCACCGTTCTGTAGGAAGGCGAATGCCGCATCGAGTTCCGGATCGTTGGTAATCAACGCGCCGCCGACGACATCGGAATGCCCGCCGAGGTACTTGGTGGTCGAATGCGTGACGATATCGGCGCCGAGCAGCAGCGGCTGCTGCAGGTACGGCGTGGCAAAGGTGTTGTCCACCACCAGTTTCGCGCCCGCGACATGCGCGACCTCGGCAAGCGCCGGAATATCGCCGATACTCAGCAGCGGGTTGGTGGGGGTTTCGATCCAGATCAGTTTGGTGTTCGGGCGGATCGCGGCGCGCATCTCGTCGACATTGAACACATGCGCGGGCGAATGCTCGATGCCCCACTGGCTGAAGACCTTATCGATCAGCCGGAAGGTGCCGCCGTAGGCGTCGTCCGGAATGACGATGTGGTCACCGGGGCGCAGCGTGGCCCGCAGCGCACAGTCGGTGGCGGCCATGCCGGAGGCGAATGCGCGTCCGTAGCGGCCCGATTCGAGCGCGGCGAGGTTCGCCTCGAGGGCGGTCCTGGTCGGGTTGCCGGTGCGGCCGTATTCGTAGCCTTCGCGCAACCCGCCCACCCCGTCCTGGGCGAACGTCGAACTCGCGTAGATGGGCACGTTCACCGCACCGGTCCGCGCTTCGGGTTCGTATCCGGCGTGCACAGCTCTGGTGGAGAATCCCAGCTCAGCTGTATTCATTGTTCGTTCGCTGCGCTCGCTCATGGGGGTCAGCCTAGACCGGGGCGATCGGCGGGCTATCGGCCGGATCACCCGTTGCGCGCCGATCCCCGCTTTCGCCGCGGCGACGGCGGTAGGTTGAGCTCATGCTGAGCGTTGATGAACTGTTCGCGATCGATGCCCTGTTGACCGAGGACGAGCGCGAGATCCGCAATACCGTCCGCACGTTCGCCAACCATCGATTGCGGCCGCAGATCGCGGAATGGTTCGAGGCCGCGACGTTCCCGGCCCGTGAGCTCGCGCCGGAACTCGGCAATATCGGGTTGCTCGGTATGCACCTGGACGGCTACGGATGCGCGGGCCTGTCGGCGACCGCGTACGGTCTGGCCTGCCAGGAGCTCGAGGCGGTCGATTCGGGTGTGCGCAGCATGGTTTCGGTGCAGGGTTCGCTGGCCATGACCGCGATCCACAAATTCGGCTCGGAGGAGCAGAAGCAGCGGTGGCTGCCGGATATGGCGGCCGGGCGCGCCCTCGGTTGTTTCGGACTCACCGAACCGGATTTCGGGTCGAATCCGGCTGGCATGCGGACCAGGGCCAAACGCGACGGCGCCGACTGGGTGCTCAATGGCGCCAAGATGTGGATCACCAACGGGTCGGTGGCCGATATCGCGGTGGTGTGGGCACAGACCGAGGACGAGGGCAAGCAGGTGGTGCGCGGCTTCCTGGTCCCGGCAGGCACGCCCGGATTCACCGCTCGCGAGATGAAGCACAAGTTGTCGCTGCGCGCATCGGTGACGGCGGAGCTGGACTTCGACGATGTGCGGCTGCCCGCCGATGCGGTGCTGCCGCAGTCGCGCGGACTGAGTTCCCCGCTCGCCTGTCTGAGCGAGGCGCGGTTCGGCATTATCTTCGGCGCGCTCGGTGCGGCGCGCGACTGTCTGGCCACCACCATCGAGTACGCGCGGACCAGGGAGGTATTCGACAAGCCGCTGGCCGCCTACCAGCTGACCCAGGCGAAGCTCGCGGATATGGCGCTCGAATACGGCAAGGGGCAATTGCTCGCACTGCAGGTCGGCCGGTTGAAGGATCGCGGCGAGGTGCTGCCGGAGCAGATCAGCGCGGGCAAGTTGAACAGCACCCGGGAGGCCATCGCGATCGCCCGCGAATGCCGGACCATTCTCGGCGCGAACGGCATCACGCTGGACTATCCGGTGCTGCGGCATGCGAATAATCTCGAGTCGGTGCTCACGTATGAGGGCACTGCGGAGGTGCATCAGTTGGTGCTCGGAAAGGCGCTCACCGACTCGAATGCGTTTCGGTGACAGCCTCCTGCACGGTCGGACCAACGGGAATCGGTCGCCGCCTTCGGTGGACATCCGGTCGAGCCCGGCCAGGAGCATCCGGCTCATTCCGCTGGCGCACGCACTCGGCGACCTGCACCGGCAGTGGTACGGCGATCCCGTCGCGACCGCCGGAACCGTTTGCCGCCGAGCCGAACTCGTCTCCGCCATCGATACCTGGGTGATCACGCGAGTCCCGCGGCGGCGTTCGACCACGCACATCCGCACCGAATCCCTCGGCGCGACATAGATCGAATGGCCGCTGCGTATAGCTCGCACCCCCGCCGAACCGGGTAGCGCGATAAAGATCAGGTGGCGACAGCTGCCGCCACAGCTTCCATCTGATCTCGATCCAGCGGCTACGCGGCGGAGTTAGATGGAGCCGGTGCTGAGGAAGCCGAGGAGGTCGTGGCGGGTGATCACGCCGACCGGCTTGCCGTCTTCGACGACCATCAGTGCGTCGGTGTCGGACAGTGCCTTGGTTGCGGCCGAGATGGGCTCGCCCGAACCGATCAGGGGGAACGACGGGCTCATATGCTTGGCAACCGAGTCCGTCAGGTTCGCACGGCCTTCGAAGACCGCCGACAGCAGGTCCCGCTCGGTCACGCTGCCCGCGACCTCGCCCGCCATCACCGGTGGTTCAGCGCCGACGACCGGCATTTGCGAAACCCCGTACTCGCGCAGGATCTCGATCGCATCGCGCAGGGTCTCCGACGGATGGGTGTGCACCAGATCCGGCAGCGCACCCGACTTACCGCGCAGCACATCGCCGACCAAGGGCTCCGCCGCGCCGTCCAGTCGATCACGCAGGAAGCCGTATGAACTCATCCACTGGTCGTTGAAGATCTTCGACAGGTAGCCGCGGCCGCCATCGGGCAGCAGCACGACCACCAGCGCATCCGGGTCGCGACGGGCGACCTCGATGGCCGCGATCACCGCCATTCCGCAGGAGCCGCCGACCAGCAGGCCCTCCTCGCGCGCGAGTCGGCGGGTCATATCGAAGGAGTCGGCATCGGAGACCGCGATGATCTCGTCCGGCACGGCCGGGTCATAGGCCGCGGGCCAGAAGTCCTCGCCGACGCCCTCGACCAGGTACGGCCGACCGGTGCCGCCGGAGTACACCGAACCCTCGGGATCGGCGCCGATGATCTGCACCTTGCCGCCGGAGACCTCCTTCAGATACCGGCCGGCGCCGGTGATTGTGCCGCCGGTGCCGACGCCCGCCACGAAATGGGTGACCTTGCCGTCGGTATCGCGCCAGATCTCCGGGCCGGTGGTCTCGTAATGGCTGTCCGGGCCGCCCGGGTTGGAATACTGATCCGGCTTCCACGCGCCGTTGATCTCGCGGACCAGTCGGTCGGAGACGCTGTAGTAGCTGTCCGGGTGGTCCGGGGGCACCGCGGTCGGGCACACCACAACTTCGGCGCCATAGGCGCGCAGCACATTGCGCTTGTCCTCGCTGACCTTGTCCGGACAGACGAAGACGCAGTCGTAGCCGCGCTGCTGCGCGACCAGCGCGAGCCCGACGCCGGTATTACCGGAGGTCGGCTCCACAATGGTGCCGCCGGGCCGCAGTGCGCCGGAGGCCTCAGCCGCCTCGATCATCTTCACGGCGATGCGGTCCTTGGAGCTGCCGCCCGGATTCAGATATTCGATCTTGGCCGCGACAATGCCCGCATTGGGCCCCACCACCGAGTTCAATCGAACCAGCGGCGTATTGCCGATGAGGTCAACGACGTGATCAGCGATGCGCATGCCCCTATCGTTGCAGAAGAGGTTGGTATCGGTGCGCGCGCGTCTCGCGCGACAACGCGCACATGATGGTGATCGCTTGCCTAGGATCGCAAATATGAAGCAGCCGAACATCGCTCGCGCGGCGACAGTTCTGGCCGGAGCGGCCGTGGCCGCCGGAGTCGTCGGGGCCGCACCCGCCCGGGCCGCGACCGTCCAATTCCCGCAGGTGCCCACACTGGCGCACGGTGGCCTCTGCTGGACGACCATCCGCACCTGGGCCGATACCGGTCCGCAGTGGCCGGGCCGGGCCATCCTCAATGTGCGCGCGGATCCGGCCGCGGGTCTCGGGCCCGGTGACTATCCGCTGGCTCCGCTGTGCGAGGTTCGCACCACCGTCGCCTGGCGCAATCTGACCACCGGCGCGACGGGCAGCTACGACAACAACGTGGTCACCGGCCTCTACGGCAGCATTCAGTACGCCCTGTTCCAGGACACCGGTCCGGGGCGCGTCGAGGTCACCGTCAGCACCGACACCGCGAGCGTCCCCGCGCACGGGTGGTTCGACGTTCCCGGCGACCCGCCTGCCTGAGTCGCGCGCTATAAGTTCGCTGCCTGCGGCCACCGAGTTCCGCGCCGCACCCGAGCAACTGTTCTCCGAGGACGGATTCCACCCCTCGGCAGCGGGTTATACATTGGCGGCCGCGCTGCTGCTCCCGGTCCTGATCGAGGCAGTCGAGGAGGCGACCCCGGGTGCCCGCCCATCAGGACGCGACGTAGATTCGATCCGGAAGCACAAGTAACAAACGGTTCGAAGACCGCGTTTCGGACACCGTCCGTGGCGCACCTGACCGTCCAACAAAGGAGTCCTCATGCCCGAGGCCGTCATCGTTTCCTACGCTCGCTCGCCGATCGGCCGCGCCGGAAAGGGCTCCCTGGTGAGCATGCGACCGGACGACCTCGCGACCCAGATGGTCCGCGCGGCCCTGGACAAGGTTCCCGCACTCGACCCCACCCAGATCGACGATCTGATCCTGGGCTGCGGCCAGCCCGCCGGCGAAGGCGGTTTCAATATGGCCCGCAGCGTGGCCGTGCAACTGGGCTACGACACCCTGCCCGGTGTCACCCTGAACCGCTACTGCTCTTCCTCGCTGCAGACCACCCGGATGGCCTTCCACGCCATCAAGGCCGGTGAGGGCGATGTGTTCATCTCCGCCGGTGTCGAGACCGTATCGCGGTTCCCGAAGGGCACCGCCGACGGCTGGCCGGACACCCACAACCAGCTGTTCGCCGAGGCCGAGGCCCGCACCGCCAAGCGCGCCGAAGGTGGCGCGGACGTGTGGACCGATCCGCGCGCGGCCGGCACCCTGCCCGACGTCTACATCGCCATGGGCCAGACCGCCGAGAACGTCGCCCAGTACACCGGCATCTCCCGGGAAGACCAGGACCATTGGGGCGTGCGCTCGCAGAACCGCGCCGAGGAGGCCATCAAGGCCGGCTTCTTCGAGCGGGAGATCACCCCGGTGACCCTGCCCGACGGCACCATCGTCACCACCGACGACGGCCCGCGCGCCGGCACCACTTACGAGAAGATCTCGCAGCTCAAGCCGGTATTCCGTCCGGACGGCACCATCACCGCCGGTAACGCCTGCCCGCTCAACGACGGTGCCGCCGCGCTGGTCATCATGAGCGACACCAAGGCCAAGGAACTCGGCCTGACCCCGCTGGCGCGCATTGTCGCCACCGGCGTCTCGGGCCTGTCCCCCGAGATCATGGGTCTCGGCCCGATCGAGGCGGTCCGCAAGACCCTGAAGACCGCCAAGATGACCATTGACGACCTCGACCTGTACGAGATCAACGAGGCATTCGCCGTCCAGGTTCTCGGCTCCGCCCGCGAGCTGAATATGGACCTCGACAAGCTGAATGTGTCCGGTGGCGCCATCGCCCTCGGCCACCCGTTCGGCATGACCGGCGCCCGCATCACCGCCACCCTCATCAACAACCTCCAGACCCACGACAAGCAGTTCGGCCTGGAGACCATGTGTGTCGGTGGTGGCCAGGGCATGGCCATGGTCATCGAGCGCCTGAGCTGATCTCGCGATACGACAAAGGCGGCCACCGGGATTCCGGTGGCCGCCTTTGTGTCGATCGAGCTAATCGTTATTGAAGTAGCTCAGCAGGCGCAGAATCTCGGTGTAGAGCCAGACCAGGGTGACGGTCAGGCCGAGGGCCACGCCCCAGGCGGCCTTCTCCGGGGCCTGGGCGCGGATGAGCTGGTCGGCGGCGTCGAAGTCGAGCAGGAAGCTGAAGGCCGCGACCGCGATCGCGACCAGGCTGAAGACGATGGCGAGCGGGCCGCCGTCGCGCAGGCCGAGGCCGCCGTCGATGAAGAAGCTGGCGATCAGGTTGCCGACGATCAGGACCAGAATGCCGATCATCGCGCCGAAGATCATCCGGGTGAAACGCGGGGTGACACGGATCGCGCCGGTCTTGTAGACCACGAGCATGCCCGCGAAGACGCCGAAGGTGCCGAGCACCGCCTGCGCGATCATGGCACTGCCGCCGACGCCGCCGAATTCGATATTGGTGAACATGAACGACAACGCGCCGACGAAAAGACCCTCAAAGACCGCGTACGAGAGCACGACGACCGGGTTGTCCATCTTCCTGGCGAAGGTCGCGACCAGCACCAGCACGAAGCCGACCAGACCACCGCCGATGACGAACAGCGGCGCCAGCGAGGTGTTCGCGTTGGTCAGACCGTAGGAGATGATCGCCGAGAGGGCGAGCACACCGAGTGTGATGGCGGTTTTGGTGACCACATCGTCGATGGTCATGGCCCGGGTGGCCGGGGGCGCCTGCTGGTACTGGGGGTACTGCGGGTGCTGGCCGTACTGCTGGGTCATCTGGCCCGCGCCCGTCACCCCTGACCCGAAGTTGGCATAGCCACTGCCCTCTTGCCGAGGGAGCTGTCTGAAAACCGGATTGCTAGTGGTGCGCACCGTGAATGCCTTTCTGGAGTCGTGGCTCACGTCGCCGTGGCCGTCAGTCCCGAGCCGTCTCGATTGCGAGCCGGTCGCTCGATATCCAACTAGGTTGTCCAACGCGTGTCGGCCCGGTGGAGTTCCCGAGCAAACCTTTCGGTACGGACAAATCGGACTCTACTACCGCGGCACGTCGCGCAGTCCACGTACGGATCGCGTCACCGTGAATTTCCGATTGCGGCCGATCACCTCGGTCTGGCCGACCATGCGCTCGACCACACCGCGATAGTTCAGATGTGAGTTGTAAACCGTCCACAGCTCACCGCCGGGCCGCAGCACCCGACCGGTCTCGGCGAACATCTTGATCGCGGACCCGGTGTGCACAGCCGCGCCGACATGGAACGGCGGATTGCACAGCACCAGATCGGCACTGTTGTCGGCGGCCGAGGACATGGCATCGTCGCGCACCACGATCACCCGATCGGCGACCGCGTTGACCTCGGCGGTCGCCCGCGCCGATGCCACCGCGGCAGCCGACTGATCGGTTCCGACCACCCGGATGCCGGGCCGGGCCTTGGCCAGTGCGACCGCCAGAATGCCGGTGCCGCAACCGAGATCGATGGCATCGCGCGCATCGGGTTTCATCCACTTGAAGTGCTGCAACAGGAATCGGGTTCCGATATCCAATTTGGCGCCGGAAAACGCGCCGCCGTGCGCGACCACGTCGATATCGAAATCGTCGATTCGCTCGTGCACCGGAAATGGCGGCGCGGCAACGGGTTTCGGCCCGCCGACCAATAGCGTGCGGGACTTCTGCCGCCCGCGGCTGGCGCGCACCTGCGAGAACGATTCGGCCAGTATATCGTTCATGGACTTGGTCAGATATTTATCGCGTCCGCCCGCGAATACGACCACCTCCGGATCGGCGTAGCGGGCGATGGCATCGGCGACCTCGGTCAGTCCGGCGAGCATGCGCGGTAGTCGCAGCAGCACGACCTCGGCGTCGGCGAGCAACTCCTCGGAAAGCGCGTGTGCGGCATAGCGATCCGCGAGACCGAGCGCGCGCGCATTGTTGGCCAATGCGAGTTCGCCGGTGAGCAGGTCCTGATGGACCCGGACATCGCGCAGATCATGCCCGGCGATCGCGCCGAGGGTGAGCGCACCGTAGGCATCGCCGATCACCGCGATCCGGCCGCTGCCAGCGGCATCGATGGCATCGGCGGCGACGTCGAGAATCAGCCGGTCGGCGGCATCGACGGCATAGAGGTTCAGCGCCTCCACATCCGGGTACCGCCGCAGTCGGCCAAGTACATCCTCGACATCTTCCACAGCTCAAGTGTGCTAGATCGTTGCCGATGGATCGCGTCCGCCCCGGCATGTCCGCGACACTCCGGCGCCAAACACCGGGTCATCGCAAATCCCCGACGGTGCACGGTGCGGCTAATACCATCAGCCACATGCGTAACAGGATGGTGCTACTGGTCGCCGCCGCGATGGTGCTCGTCGGCTGCGGCGACGGTGGATCCGGTTCGAACACGACGACCACCGCGCCGACCACGACCGGCACACTCACCGATGCGCAAGGCACCGCGCCGCGCGATGCGCTGCCCAAGCGTGGAACCCCGTCCAATGACGCGGGATTGACTGTGACCGGTATCCGGATCGGGCACCACGCGGGCTTCGATCGCGTGGTCTACGAACTCGGCGGCACGGGCACGCCGGGCTGGATCGTGCAGTACACCGAACAGGCCATCCAGGACGGCAGCGGCAAGGTCGTCGATGTCGCGGGCCGCTCGATTCTGGAGGTCCAGATCACCGGGTCGGCCTATCCGTTCGACAATGGCGTGACGCCGTATTCGGGTCCCGATCCGGTCACCGACCCCAGCGCGCCGATGATCGCCGGGGTGTACCGGAGCGGGGTCTTCGAGGGCACGACCCAATCGTTCATCGGAGTGACCACCGATCACCCAGCCTTCGAGATCAGCGCCATGTCCGATCCCACTCGGCTCGTCATCGATATCGCCAACACCTAGCCGGTGCCCGATACGCCTGGGGGTATCAGCGGGCGGCGCAGGGGCACCCCCTAGAATGACGCCGTGGTCGAACCGCAGCAGCCTTCGCGCACTACCGGACTTGTCCGGGTGCTCGGCGTATTGGTGCTGCTCGCGGGCATTGCCGCCATGCACGCCGGAGTTTTCGCGGTCGCGCCCGCCGACGACCACCACACGATGTCGACCATGGCACTACCCGCCGACCGCAGCGCGACCGCCGGACCGGACTGTACCGATGACGGTTGCGGCCACGCACACGGCGGCATGCACGCCTGTGTCTTCATCCTGACCGCCGTCGCGGTTGCCCTGACGCTCGTCCTGCTCTACTGGATCACCATCGATCGACCGGGTGGCGGTTCGTCGAAACCGCGCCAGTGGCGGCCGGTGCGCGAACGCGCACCACCGTGGACCGTGCTGTCCCTGGCTGAATTGTCGATTCTGCGGATCTGACAGACCCACCGCGCCCGTAACCACGGTCGCGGCTGCCGCCTGCCCGAAACCGCTCATTCGCAATTCATCAGGAGCACAGACATGTTCATCACCCGTAGCCGTATCGCCATCGCCATCGCCACAACCACCACCGCCGCAGCGCTTTTCGCCGCGGGCTGTAGCAATGACAAGTCCACGCCGGCCATGGATCACGGCTCCTCGTCGGGCCTGGCGATCTCCGGGAAGCCCGCTGCCCGAAGCGATTTCAACGACGCCGATGTGACCTTCCTACAGATGATGTACCCGCACCACGCGCAGGCGGTCGAGATGGCGCGGCTGGTCCCGAGCCGCACCCAGAACGAGCAGGTGCGCGCGCTCGCCGCGGATATCGAGAAGGCGCAGTCCCCGGAGATGGAGCAGATCACCGCGTTGCTCACGAGCTTCGGTAAGCCCGCGCCCACCACCTCCGGCCATGGCGGGCACGGCATGGAGATGCCGGCTATGACCGGCACCATGCATATGCCCGGCATGACCACGATGCCCAGCACCTCGACTATGCCGGGCGTCATGTCGACCGAGCAGATGAACGCACTGGCAGCGGCATCCGGTGCCGATTTCGACCGGCAGTGGTCGGAGATGATGATCGAGCACCACAACGGCGCGATCGCCATGTCCGATACCGAACTCGCCAGCGGCGTCAATCCGGACGCGAAGGCACTCGCCACCGCCATCGTCGCCGCCCAGCAGGCCGAAATCGGCACCATGCGCGGACTGCTCGGCCAGCGCTGACACCACGTCGCGGATCACACCGGGACGATCGCGTTCCCGGTGTGATCCGCGCCGACCAAGCGGTCCATAACCAGTACTTTTTCCACCGTTCGATATCGGTTGGTCATCGATATCGGTCCAGTCGACTGATGTCGACAGTCGCGAAGAAGTACGGTCCTTATGTCCGGCTTCCTTCACGCCTCCAGCGGCCGGATCTTCGGCGAGGAGAGAGGAAGCCGACATGCGACGACTAGAGCGGACCGGCCTCGTCGCCGCCGCGACGGCCACCGCGGTGGGTGTCCTGACCATCGGCGCGTGCTCGAAACAGATCAATGGCAGCGCGCAGGTCAACAAGACCGAACTGGCCGCATATGCCTCCGAGGTCACGGCATCGTCGGTAGTCGCATCCTCCGCACGCGCGGCGGCGGCCGAACGCGCCGCCGGCACCGCCTGCGACACTTTCGCGAGCGCGAACAGCAGCTCGATCCGCATCTTCAACGACTACATCGACGCGAGCAATAACAAGGGTGTCAACGATCCGGAGACCAACTCCAAAGCTAATGACGCCGTGACCGCATTGCGCAATAATGCGCGCACCATAGACGCGAAGGTGACCTCCGAGGTGCCACTGGCTGTCGCGGGCCCGCTGCGCAGCTACCGCGACGACACCAACGCCCTGGCAGACACCCTCGATCGGCATGCGCCGACCGATACCCTCAATGCCGCTATCGATAAGTTCAACGCCACCAAGAACGCCGCCGAGGATGCCTGTAAAGGTCACTGACGCAGGCTATTTCGCATTCTTGTCGGTCGGCTGTCAGCGGGCGGATCGCTCCGGGGCACGCGGATGGCGAGGGTGGCCGCGTCGCTCGACGAGCACGAGGGCGATACCCGTCAGCGAGGCGGCGAGAGCGATGAGCGCGAAGATGAACGCGGCGCCCGGAAAACCGACCGCTCCGATTACCGCGGCGACGATCGCGACGAGTCCGCCAATGATCAGCAGGACGAATCCGGGCCAATTTCTGGCGTCCGCCAACGTGATTGCCGGCGGGGGCTCGGTTGCACGGGCGATATCCGGAGCGTCGTCGAGCGGGGAATTTCCCACGACCCTTCCGCCGTCATGGTGGTACCTCACATTTCGCTGTCAGGCTGGGCGCTTTATGCCTGATGCCGATAAAGTGCCCCCACCGTGCCGATCCGAAACGGCCAGGTGGGCTAGCCGACGGTGCGGCCGAGCACTCGCGCGAGCGCGCGAGTGAGTTCGTCGGCCGGATCAGACGGGGTGGCCGGCGCACGCCAGCCGATGATCTGATCGGGTCGGATGAGCAGCGCACCACGGTCGGTGATTCCGACTCGCTCTGGCCAGTCCGGAGCTTCGACCGCCACCGCGGGAAGGGGTACGAGCAGACGGTCGGCAACCTGCTGTGCGGCGCGCAGCCACACTGCGCTGTCGCGGCCGACCAGGAGCGTGAAACGGGATTCGATGAGGTCGAGTGTGGAGCACCGGTTGCCGTTTCGTACCACCCAGGTGTGCGGTAATCGTGATCCCGGAGTGCCGTCGAGGACGAGTTCGATGTCCTCGGTCGAGGGCAACTCCGGCCGCGGTTCGATCACCGCGGTGGAGTCGTAGCGGTAGCCCATATGCACGACCGGTGCGTTGACAATGCCCATCACGGCCCGCTCGGCAGCCGCGATCGGGCTCGAATCCCAGTGCAGGCGCGGGGCTTTCAGTCGCAACAGCGCTTGGGTCAACGTATTCGTCGCGACCGGTCGCCGCTCGGCGTCGTAGGTATCGAGGAGGGCCGGATCGGCGGCACCGGCCAGCACCGCACCCAGTTTCCAGGCCAGATTGTGCGCGTCGGCCGCGCCGGTGTTCAGGCCGAATGCGCCGAGCGGCGGCACCGCGTGCGCGGCATCACCGACCAGGAAAACTCGGCCCTGCTGGAATCTGTCGGCCACCGAACCCCTGGCCCGCCAAGACAATCTGCTGACGATCAGTGGATCGAGATCGGGATCACCGATCGCAGCGCGGATCAGTGCACGGCAACGGTCGATGGTGAAGTCATCGGCCGATTCGCCCCGGTCCGGATCGTAATCACTGTGGAACGCCCATTCTTTCGCGCCGTCCACGGTCATCAGGATGCCCGGCGCCTCCGGGGTGGTGATATCGCACGCGACGAACTGTCGCCCATCGGTATACGGGCGAAGGTCGGCGTGGAACAGGATATTCATCTTCGGATTGCCCAGCGCCCCAGGGCCGGTCGTGCCGATATCGAGCGCTTTACGCACGCCGCTGTGCACACCGTCCGCGGCGACCAGATAGTTCGCGCGAATCGTCTGCCCGTCATCGAGGTGCGCGGTGACACCATCGGCGTCCTGCTCGAAGGACAGCAGCCGCGTGCCGTACCACACGGTGGCTCCGCCCTGCGTGGCCGCGGGCAGCAGTACCGAATCGAGGCGATGTTGTGGGCAGGTGCCGCGGATGGTGGCCGGGGTGACCGGGTCCGAACGCCAGCCCAAGCGCATGGGTGCGGCGTCGGGCAGCCCGGCGAGGTCGGCCGAGGCGAGGGTCGCCGCGGATAGTTTGCCGAGATTGCCCGCGGACATATCAACCGCCACGGCATCGACCGCGTCGATGACGCCGGCCGCGCGCAGGAATTCCAGCGTGCGCGGGCCGAGACCGGTGGCCCGTGGGTGCACCGACGGCTCCCGCTGCGCCTCCACCACCAGCGCCTCGACCCCGTGCCGGACCAGAAATAGCGAGGTGAACAGGCCGACCGAGCCGCCGCCGACGATCAGAACCTTGGTGTGCAACATGACAACTCCAGTATGGCTACGGTGTACCAATTACGGATACACCGTAGCCATACTGCTACGATGTTCGCAACCGCCCAAAGGAGTAGCAGTGACGAATTCGGCGAAGCCCCCCGCGCTGGTCTGGAGCAAGCAGCGGCGGACCCCGCGCCGCCAAGCTCCCGGTGTGGAGCAGATCGTCCGCACCGCCATCGGACTGGCCGATAGCGAGGGACCCGATGCGGTCTCCATGCGCCGCATCGCCACCGAACTCGAATCGGGCACCGCATCGCTGTACCGCTACGTCGCCAGCCGTGACGATCTGCTGGATCTGATGATCGATGCGGTCCGCGGTGAGGTCGCGCCGCCCGAACTCGCCGGCGACTGGCGCACCGACCTCACCGCCGTCGCCGAGCATCTGCGCGACACCATGATCCGCCACCCGTGGCTGGCCTCCGAACTCACCGGCCGCCCCACTCTCGGCGCGAATTCCCTTCGGCTGCACGACACTGCACTCGCCGCAGCCACCGAGCTGACCGCTGACATCACCGAGGCGGCCGCGATCGTGGATACCGTGCACGCCTATGTCTTCGGCGTCACCGCGGCCCAACTGGCCGAGGAACAGGCGCAACGTCGCACCGGACTTACCGAGGATCAGTGGCGCGACACCATCGCGCCGTATATTCGCGAAGTAATCGAGAGCAACGAGTACCCGCATTTCGCTCGCCGGGTACGTGATGCCGCCGACGCCGACGCCGACGAGCGCTTCGAATTCGGGCTCGGATGTGTGCTCGATGGGATTGCCGCCCGACTACGCGACCGCGATTGAACTGCTGAGCTGTCGGCGGCGACCCGCCGTCCAACTCCTGGAGCTGATCATCGTCGCAGGTTGGTATCGCTCGTTGAGGACCGTAATCAACAGTGCCCGAATCGAATTCGAACCCTGGGCGCGCCCGTTTCCGACGCGGACCGCTCAGTTCGGTGTCGCGGCCAAGTCGTAGACCGCGAGATTGCCGATGTGGGTGGCCTGGTAGTGCCGGGCCACCCAGTCGCCGATATCCCGGTGGCCGATGGGTCGCCACAGCTCGTCTTCCGGTGCCGGCGTCGCGGTTTCGCCTTGGCTCGGCACTCGCCAGGAGTCCGGCAGCTGCACTTCCTGTGCCAGGTAGTAGCGAACCTGGTGAGTGCGGACCAATTCCTGGAACTGGTCGAGGGTGGGCACCGGATCCGCGGAGGTGAAACCGCCGATCGCGATAACCGCGGTGCGGCTGGCCAGTTCTAGGGTCGCGGCGGTCGAGGAGCGGTCCACCGCCGCCGACCAGCGGGTCGTGGTGTCGCTCAGCATGCCGACCACTTGTGGCTCCGCGAAGTTGCCGCCCATGATCCGGTCCACCTCGGATTGCTGCTCGGAACCGGGCTTACTTGCCTTGGCCGGACCGACCGTTGGGTTGCCGCCGGTATGCGACTGCGGCAGCGTCGCCACCGCGTATGCCGTCGAACCGCCCAGACCGGCGATGACGCCCGCGATCACCAGCACCGAGGTCACCCGGTCCCGCAGGCGTCCGCGCCCGGCCGCCGGAACCGATGCGATGAGCAGACCGACCGCGGCGAGCACCGCGATCGCGATAATCGTCCAGCGCAGCCACGGCTGCCAATCCGAATTCCGCTGCAGGACAACGAAGGACCACAAACCAGCGGTGAGAATGAGTGCGGCCGAGCCGATCCGGCCGAATGCGCCGGCACGGTGGCGCCACATTTCGTGCACACCGAGTGCGAACATGCCGGCCACGGCGGGCCCGATCGCCAAGGTGTAGTACGCATGCATGCCGCCCTTCATGGTCGAGAAGGCGATGCCGTCGATGATCAGCCACAAACCGAAGGTCAATGCCGCGCCGCGGACCAGATCGGTGCGTGGTGCGCGCCACCGGGATGCCAGCACCACAACGAAGGCGAGGATCGCCGCGGGCAGCAACCAGGAGATTTCATAGCCGATTTCGCCGGTGAACAGCCGGTCCGGTCCCGAACCGAAACCGCCGAAGCCCGGTCCGGGTCCGGGGCCGGCATTGTGCGGCATTTCGTAACCGGGTGGCAGCTCGAAGCGGTTGCCGCCCTTGTGGTTGCGGCCGAGGAAGCGGGCGAAGCCGTTGTAACCGAGCACCAGATCCATGAAGGTGTTATTCGTCGATCCGGCCAGATACGGCCGCGCGGATTCCGGCCACAGGATGGTCAGTACGACATACCAGCCGGACGAGACGACCAGCGCGGCCGCCGCGGCCAGCACATGCGACAGCCGTGCGCGCAGTGTGGCTGGCGCGACGATCAGATAGGCGATGCCTAATGCAGGCAACACCATCAATCCCTCGAGCATCTTCGCCAGGAATGCGAAACCGAGCGCGACACCGGCCAGCATCAGCCAGCGCACACTGGCCTGCCGCAGGGCTCGGATCGTGCAGTACGCGCCCGCCGTCATCAGCAGGACCATCACCGCGTCGGGATTGTTGAAACGGAACATCAACGCCACCACCGGCGTCACCGCGAAGACGGCACCAGCGAGCAGTCCCGCACCGCGGCTCAGCGCCGCCCTGGTCACAGCGCCATAGATCAGCGCGACCGTCGCAACGGCCATGAGCGCCTGCGGTATCAACATGCTCGCACTGCCGAAACCGAACAGCTGACCCGAAAGTCCCATCACCCACTGCGATACCGGCGGCTTGTCGACCGTAATGAAATTCTCGGGATCCAGCGAGCCGAACAGCAGCGCCTTCCAGTCCCGCGAACCCGACCAGGCCGCCGCGGCATAGAAGCCATTGCCCATGGCATTGACAGTGATATTCCACAGGTAGGCCACCGTCGTCCCGATCAGCAGCACCGCCAACCCGATGCGCTCCCACCGTCGGATCGGTGGCAACGCGGTCGCGGGTGCGGATGGGGTGGTATCGGGTGGGGTCGTTTCGGGCAGGGACGCCGGGGCACTGGTCACTGTCACCTGGGGAGTATCACAGCCGTCCCGGTGGCCCCCCTTGGCGTTTCCTGTCAGTCCGCTGTGAGCCATGCCCCGACCCCTGCGACCATGGATTCGGGAGTCGGGATGCGATGCGGACCACGGCATCCGCGCAGATCTGATCAGATGGCCGGAAGTTCGCGTTGGAACCAGTCGAGGATTTGCGGGAGCGCGATGGGGGCGGTGGCGGAGTGGTCGATATCGCCGAGATCGGTGAGAGTGGCCCGGTCGGTGTGCATGGCCTGCAGACAGTGTTCGGCATTGGCGTAGAGCACATTTCGATCGCCGGTGGCGGCGTAGAGGTGGACCGGGACGCGTGGGGTCCAATCGCAGGTGCCGTCGCTGGCGGCGACCGCTGCGCGCGCGGTTCCGGTCGGATCCTGTGCCAGCGCGAGGAACTTCGGCGTCAGCAAGAGTTCGGGGCGCACAGGTAGGGCGGTGCCGATGGTCATCTCGTTCTGATGTCCGTCGAAGAGTTGTTCGATGCGGTCGGCAATGGGTTCCTGGAAGGCGTCGGCGGGCCGGTCGTAGAGGTGGTAGATCCGGTTCATCGCGGTGATCCAGTAGGCGAGATAGAAGACTGCGGCCGCCGGAAGGACTCGCCCCGCGATGGCGCCGGGCGTCTCGACGTGCTGGACGTCGTAGAGGCCGCTGATCGGTGCCAGCGCGGCCAGTCCGAAGCCGGGGGTGGCACCGCCCTGTAGGGCCTTGCCCAGCGCCGTTGCGGCCTGGCCGCCCTGGGAGAACCCGGTGACGAGGATATCCGGGTCCACATCGTGCTGCTGTCCGGCGGCCATGGTGCGGGCGGCGCGCAGCAGATCGACCGACGCGCTGACCTCCGAGGGCGCGTGGCTGTATGGATGAGTGCCCGGGCCCTCGCCGAGGCCGAGGTAGTCCGGCGCGACGGCCGCGTACCCCGCGGCGGCGAACATAACGGTGCGGGCCCGATCGGCGCGCGTGTCGTTCACCGACGGCGCGTCGCTCTTGAGTACCAGCGTGCCGTGCTCATAGGTGACGACGCGCAGCCGCCGAGAATCGGTGCGCGGCAGGACGACCAGGCCGCTCGCCGTAGTCGGGTCACCCGTCGCAGTGACGGTTCGGTACACGACGCGGTAGGCATCGACGCCATTGCGCACCGGTGTGTCGATATTCGCATCGGCCAAATAGGTCGTGGTCTGTTCCGGCGACAGCTGCGCGACCGGCGTGGTGCTGACAATCCCGCCGCGCGGGACCGCTGGTGCGTTATCGAAAGCGCAGGCCGGGGCGACGAGCAGGGCCGCGGCGAGCAGCGCGATTACCGAACGTGGCGTGCTGCGCATGAATTCGGTTCCTCTCGAACGACCACACCGACCATCGTGACACCGCCGGCTCGTGGTTTCCGCGACTCGCCAGCCGACCGGACATGTTTGCTCACTATTCGCTGTCATGTTATTAACCAGGCGATTGACAGCCGCTTCGGCCCTGATCACCGAGCCGATGGCGTGTTTCCTTTGCATGTCCCGATCTGTGAGCGAAGGAGCGTTGCGGTGTTTGCGAAAGGTTCGCGTCTTCTCTTATCAATGATCGTGCCCGCGGTACTCATCGGCACCCTGTTCGGCGTGCACGTTCCGGCACACGCCGACGATGACCAGCCGGACGGGAGCGTGCCACCGGCCGGTGCCAATGATTGGGCTTGTCGCCCTTCGGCGGCGCATCCGCAACCCGTTGTCCTGATTCACGGCACCTGGGGGAATCAGAACTCCTGGGATGTGCTCGCACCACAGCTGAAAACGCAGGGCTACTGCGTATTCTCGCTGAGTTACGGGCGCGCGGTTTCCAGCATCCGAGGTGCGCAGCCCGGGGTCTACGGCACCGCGGATATGCGCAGTTCGGCCCGGGAAATCGCGGGATTCGTCGATACGGTGCGGGCGGCCACCGGAGCACCGAAGGTGGACATCGTCGCGCATTCCCAAGGCGGTCCACTGGTGCGGCAATTCATGCGCTTCGAGGGCGGCGCGAATCCGTGGAATCCGGCGGATAACAAGGTTGACCATCTGGTCACCATCGCGGCGACCAATCACGGCACCACCGCGGAAGGGCTCGGTTTTCTGCTGCCGACCGGAAGTGCGCAGGCGCCGACCCTCGGCCTGATCGCGAGATATCTGGGTGCGGCCGCACCGCAACAACTGATCGATAGTGAATTCCTGCGCAGGCTCAATGCCGGAGGCGATACCGAGCCCGGAGTCAAGTACACGGTTATAGCCAGCCATCTCGATCGGGTCGTCACCCCGCCTGAGACCACTTTTCTCACCGCCGGGATCGGGGCAACGGTCGACAATGTCTGGGTGCAGGACCTGTGCCCGGACGATGACTTCGACCATGGCGCGCTACCGAAATCCCCCACCGTCGGCTACGTCGTGCAGAAAGCCCTCGATCCGTTGTATCTCGGTATCCCCTGCCAGAGCTGACCTACCCGGATTCGGGGCGGCGACGCGGTTGGGTTGACGCTGTTATCGTCGATAGCGCCCTTGGTGCTCCGGTGGTGGGACCGTGCGCCGCGCCGTTCCCCGCGAGGATTGAACTTTCGTGAAATACGTTCCGCGTATCGCCCTGTTTCTGGCGATTCCCGCCCTGCTGTTCGTGGTGCCGTGGTGGACCTTGATCGGTGCCACGACCGGCGGGCCACTGTTCTGGCTCGGCTCGGCGGTTTTCCTGGCCGGTTTCCTCTGTCTGCCCGCGGCGATGTTCCTCGGCCATGGGCCGAGGCAGCATGATGCGGCGTCCATTGTCGGCGACACGTTGCTGGGCCTGATGTGGGTGGTTTTCAGCTGGTCGGTGCTCGGCAATGTGGTCGGGCTCGGATTGGCAGTGTGTGGGGTGGACGATCCGGCGCGCTCCAGGGTCGTCGCGGCCGGGGTATTCGTGATCGCCGCGGCGCTGTCGGTCTGGGGTGTGTTCGAAGCGCGCCGGGTGCCGCGGGTCCGCACCGTCGATGTCGCGATCCGCGGGCTCGGACCAGCGCTCGACGGACTGCGCATGGTGGTCATCACCGATACCCACTACGCCGCGTTGGACCGGTTGCGCTGGTCGGAGCAGGTCGTCGATGTTGTGAACGCCCAGCAGCCCGATATCGCTTGCCACGCAGGCGATCTCGCCGACGGATCGGTCGCTAAGCGGCATCGGCAGGTCGATCCGCTCGGCAAGATCGAGGCACCGCTCGGGCGGTTCTACATCACCGGCAATCACGAATACTTCGGCGACGCACCGGGCTGGATCGAGCATATGAGCTCGATCGGCTGGCAGCCGCTGCACAACCAGCACGAGACGATCACCCGCGGCGACAACCGACTGGTGCTCGCGGGGATCGACGACCCCACCGGCGTCGGCCTGCCCGGTCACGGGCCCGATCTCCCCGCCGCCCTCGCGGGCGCGGATCCGGACGCACCGGTCATCCTGTTGGCCCACCAACCCCGCCAGGTCACCGCGGCCGCCGCTGCCGGAGTGGCCCTGCAGATTTCCGGCCACACCCACGGCGGCCAGATCTGGCCGTTCCATTATCTGGTCCGCCTCGAACAACCCGTCGTCGCGGGCCTGAGCCGCCACGGCGACACCCAGCTCTATACCAGCCGCGGCACCGGCTTCTGGGGTCCGCAATTCCGCGTCTTCGCGCCCAGCGAAATCACCGTCCTCGTCTTGCGCAGCGCCTGAACGAGAGTTGCGCGGTGGGTATAGCTTCGCGTGCAGACGCATCCCGCTGAGACGAGGTTGTGGTGAACGCTATCTGGCACGCGCTATCCCTGGCCGGGTCGATGACCTGGGAGATCCTCTGGGCTCTCATTCTCGGTTTCGCGCTGTCGGCCGTCGTACAGGCGGTGGTGCGTAAGTCGACCATTCTGCGGCTGATGGGCGACGATCGACCGCGCACCCTCGCCATTGCCGCCGGGCTCGGCGCGGCCTCCTCGTCGTGCTCATATGCGGCTGTGGCGCTGGCCCGTTCGCTGTTCCGCAAGGGGGCGAACTTCACCGCAGCGATGGCGTTCGAAATCGGCTCCACCAATCTCGTCATCGAACTCGGCATCATAGTGGCGCTGCTCATGGGCTGGCAGTTCACCGCGGCCGAATTCGTCGGCGGGCCCGTCATGATCGTGCTGCTCGCGGCGCTTTTCCGGTTGTTTGTGCGGGCCGAGCTCGTCGCCGAGGCCCGCCGCCAAGCCGATCGCGGACTGGCTGGATCGATGGAGGGCCACGCGGCCATGGATATGGCGGTCGCCGCCCAAGGCTCTTTCATGCGCAGGCTGCTGTCACGGTCGGGGCTGACCGCGGTTTCCCAGGTATTCGTCATGGAATGGGCCGCGATTCTGCGCGATCTCGTCCTCGGTCTGCTCATCGCGGGCGCGATCGGCGCCTGGGTGCCGGAGACGTTCTGGCAGAACTTCTTCCTCACCGGTCATCCGCTGCTGTCGGCCATCTGGGGACCGATTGTCGGGCCGCTGGTGGCGATCCTGTCCTTCGTCTGCTCGATCGGCAATGTGCCGCTGGCCGCGGTGCTGTGGAACGGCGGCATCAGCTTCGGCGGCGTGATCGCCTTCATCTACGCCGACCTACTGATCCTGCCGATCCTCAATATCTACCGCAAGTACTACGGCACCCGCATGATGCTCACCCTGCTCGGCACCTGCTACGCCGCCATGGTCGGCGCCGGGTATGTCGTCGAAATCCTTTTCGGCACAACACATCTCATCCCCGCCGAACGCAACGCCAAGGTGCTGGCGGAGGGAATCCGGTGGAATTACACCACTTGGCTGAATATCGCCTTCCTGATCCTCGCCGCCGTGGTGGTCACGATCTTCGTGCGTACCGGCGGAATCCCGATGCTGCGCATGATGGGCGGCTCACCCGACCCGAAACACGATCATGGCTCACCGCACGCCGGCAGGTAATCCGTTCGCCGTCCCAAAACCGAGCGCTGTACAGTTTTCATTGGGGGTCCCCTCGACGAACAGGAGCTCATCCGATGCGACTCCGTGCCCTTTGGGTAGCCGCCTTGGCCGCCGCACTCCTGCCCAGTTCCCCCGCCTTCGCGCGGCCGGAGCCGCCAGTACAGGTTGCGCCGCTCGGCCCGGACTTTCTCTGGGGTGTCGCAGCCTCGGGGTATCAGTCCGAAGGCCATGCGCCGGACAGCAATTGGAGCCGCTATGTCGCGGCGGGTAAAACCGATGACCCGTATCAGGATTCGGTCGACTTCTACAGCCGCTACAGCTCCGATATCGACTTGGCCGCAGGCCTTGGTGTGCAGGTGTATCGGATCAGTGTCGAATGGGCGCGCCTGCAACCGCAGCCGGGGGTGTGGTCGGAAGAGGGATTTCGCTTCTACGACAACGTGATCAGGAAGATCGAGGCGGCCAATATGCGGCCGATGATCACCCTGGACCACTGGGTGTTCCCCGGGTGGGAGGTCGACCGTGGCGGCTGGCACAACCCGGATATGGTGGCGGACTGGCTCGCCAATGCCCACATGGTCGTGGACCGCTATGCCACGCACAACCCGCTCTGGGTCACCTTCAACGAACCCACCTTTTATGGGCTGAACGAACTGCGCCACGGCGGACTCCAGATCACCGATGTGCCCGCCATGCAGGACCGACTCGCCCAAGCGCATAACGCCATCTACGACCACATCCACCAGGCGCAGCCCGGTGCCATGGTCACCAGCAATGTGGCCTACATCCCAGCGGGCGAGGATGTGGTCAACAAGCCGTTCATCGATAGAATCGCCGCCAAGCTCGACTATGTCGGGATCGATTACTACTATGGTTTGTCCCCGGATACTGCGTCGCAGGTGGAGAACCTGACGAAACTCTGGAACAACCCGCTGCAGCCCGAGGGCATCTACTATGCGCTGCAACACTATTCACGCCAGTTCCCCGGTAAGCCGCTCTACATCGTGGAGAACGGCATGCCCACCGAGAACGGCAATCCCCGCGCCGATGGCTACACCCGCGGCGACGATCTGCGCGACACGGTCTACTGGATTCAGCGCGCCAAGGCCGACGGCATGAACGTCATGGGCTACAACTACTGGAGCCTCACCGATAACTACGAATGGGGCAGCTACACACCGCGTTTCGGCCTCTACACCGTCGATGTGCTGACCGATCCGGCACTCACCCGCAAGCCCACCGACGCGGTGCCCGCCTACACCGCGATCACCCGCGACAACGGCGTCCCCGGTGACTACCGCCCGACCCGGGCACCCCAGCCCTGTTCCCTGGTCGACGCGGCAGCCAGTTGCACCGACCCGGTCACGGTTCCGCACTGAAGCTGTCGTGAAACGGCTCTTCAGTAGGGCAGCGGTGGCAGGCCGCCGGACCGGCACCGAACTGTCAGGTGGTGGTGTCGGGGTTCGAAGATGCGCGCGAGATGGTAATGGGCATCCGCAACGACAGGCGGACCGGATTGTCGGTCGCGCGACGCACGAACAGCCATTGGGCGATGGCCGCCATGGTCGAACCGAGCGAGGTCACCACGGCGAGAAATCCCCAGTGGGTGAGGGCGGCGGATGAGTAGCTGGAGGTAGCAGTGCCCGGGAGGACGAATTTGCCTCTGCCGGTAGCCCAGTTCAGTACCTGTCCGACGTAGCCGCCCAGATCACTAGCGCGACCGGTCATGGCCTTGAGTTCGGTGCCTTTGCTATTGAGGTAGATCAAGCAGAGGATCACGAAAAGCGCGGCACACGCCAGCGAAATCGTCGTGAGGCGGGCGAGAAACTCGCTGCGAAGGCGGATGTTCAGCACGATGGCACAGAGCGCGATGATGATGGCGGCGCTGGCGAGGATGGCCCAGGTGCCGGTGACCGTCGGCGTTTTGGGCTTCGCTTGCGACCAGACGTTGAGGTAGTTCGTGGTTGCGTCGAGCCGACCGAAGGCATTGGCGGCGACCTTGCCGTCGGGCCCCTGTGCGGTGATCCACGACTGGAACAGCAGGATCAGGGTGGCTGTACTGCCGACCGTGGCCAGTATGTAGCCCCAATAAGATCGGAGCGGTCCCAGCCGCGCCCGGAGATCAGCCAGTTCCGCGGCGCGGCCTGGTATCGGTCTCTCCGGCGCGGTCCCGGGGGATGTGCTGGCTCGGGAGGAGTTCGGCTGCTCCATGAATTCAGCTTAAGTGTCGAAAACCATGCATATTCACCTTCAGTGGGAACCTCAGTGGGTGGCGACCGCCGCCCGCCGCGGCAGGAATGCGGCGAGCGCACCGGCGGCTAGGGCCGCGACCGCCGCGATTGCCAGCACCACTCGGAACGCGTTTTCCGACGGCAGTTCGGTCCCGCCGAGCGAGATGGTCAGCTGCGCGATCACCACGCCGGTCACCGCACTGGCAATCGAGGTTCCGATGGAACGCATGAGGGTATTGAGCGCATTGGCCGCGGCGGTTTCGGTGACGGGTACCGCCGACATGATCAGCGCGGGCATCGCGCCGTAGGCCAAGCCGATTCCCGCACCGATGACGCAGGATACGAATACCAATCCCCAGATGGCGGACATGAATTCGACGCCGAGGCCGTATCCCGCGGCCACCACGATCGCACCAACGATGAGCGTGGTGCGCGGACCGCTGAGTGCGCTGATGCGCGCGGAGACCGGAGCGATCAGCATCATCACCAGACCCGACGGCGCCATCACCAGACCGACGGCCATCATCGACCGACCGAGTCCGTATCCGGTGGCCTCGGGCAATTGCAGTACCTGCGGAATCACAAGCGACTGGGCGAGCATGGCGAATCCGAAGGCCGCCGACGCCATATTCGTGATCAGCACCTGTGGCCGCGCGGTGGTGCGCAGATCCACCAGCGGCTGCCTGACGCGCAGCTCCCACCAGCACCAGATCAGCAGTGCCACAATACCTATCGCGAACAGACCGAGCGTCAGGCCGCTGGTCCAACCCCAACCCGCGCCCTTGGACGCCGCCAACAGCAGGCAGATCAGCGCCACCGACAAGCCGACCGCACCCGGCAGGTCGAAGCTGCCGCCGGAGCGCTGCGCGGACTCCGGTACCAGCAGAAAGACCAGCGCGGTGACGATCACGCCCGCACCCGCGGCGGTCCAGAACAGCACATGCCAGTCGGCATGTTCGGCGAGGAAGGCGGCCGCGGGTAGACCGAGCGCACCGCCGACGCCGAGTGACGCGCTCATTAAAGCCGTTGCCGCACCGAGCTTTTCGGCGGGCAGTTCGTCGCGCATGATGCTGATGCCCAACGGGATGACACCGGCGGCCAGCCCCTGCAGGGCGCGAGCGCACACCATCGGCGCGAGGCTATTGCTGAGCCCGCCCAGCGCCGACCCCGCCACCATCAGGGCCAGGCTGACCAGCAGCATCCGCCGCTTGCCGTACATATCGCCGAGCCGCCCCATGACCGGTGTGGCCACGGCCGCCGCGAGCAGGGTCGCGGTAATCGCCCACGCGGTATCGGATGCGCTGGCCCCCAACAGTTTCGGCAAATGCGGCAGCAGCGGAATCACCAGGGTCTGCATGAGCGACACCACGATGCCGCCCGCGGCGAGCACGGCGACGATGACATTGGTGCGTGGCGGAGCGCCGACTTCCGGCGAGGCGAGGACATTAGCCATTTCAAGAACATTAAATCAACTGACTGACTTACTGCAACTGACTTAGCAGGGCCCGTTACCATGGTCGACGATATGAGCGGCAACATCACACGTCCGGACCGGACCGCGGCCACCAAGGAAGCCATCCTGTCGGCGGCCGAACAGCTCTTCGCCGAGCACGGTGTCTTCGCGATTTCGAATCGGCAGGTCAGCGAGGCGGCGGGCCAGGGAAATAATGCCGCCGTCGGATATCACTTCGGCACCAAGACCGATCTGGTGCGGGCGATCGTGCGCAAGCACACCGAGCCGATCGAGGAACACCGCATGCGTCTGCTGGCCGACCATCCCGGCTCGACCGAGCTGCGCGACTTGGTTTCGTGCCTGGTCCGGCCGGTCACCGAGCACTACGCCGACCTCGGCTCCGCCAGCTGGTACGCGCGTTTCGGCGCGCAGGTGATGACCGATCCGACACTGCGCATCATCATGCGCGAGGAATCGCTGAGCTCACCGTCGCTGCAGTCGATCGTCGAGGGCTTCGACCGGTGCCTGTCCGACCTGCCGCCGGAGGTCCGCCAGCAACGCGGCGAAATGGCGCGGTACCTCATGGTGCACGGCTGCGCCGAATTCGAACGCACCCTCGCCGACGGCCGGACCGGACCGCGCGCGAACTGGTACGACTATGGCACCGGACTCATCGATGCGATCGTGGGCATCTGGCAGGCGCCGGTAACCGGACAACACATCCGGTAACCGAGGTGTTTTTCGGCCGCAAATCGGCACAGCCCTATTCGGATTCTTCCGCGGTCGACTTGGCGGTAGGACCGAGGCGGACCACACCCGCGTCGAGATCGATCTCGACGCGCGGCCGATGCACCTGCCCAGCACTGTCCTCACTGCCCTCATCGGCCAGCTTCTGCCCTGGAAACAGTTCACCGATAACGCCCATACCTCGACGATAGTCCGCTAAGTGCAGGTCCGGCGGGGGCATTGATGGGGGCGGTCGTTATGGGTTTCGGTGAATGATCAACTGGGGATCCCCGAACACAACCCAGAAGTTAAAGGTCAAGCTAGAGCCCGTGTCTCACAATTGATCTCGCGGTGAGCCGGGATGAGCGTTTCAGTCTCCCTGCGACCACGCGGCTGACGGGAGTGACAGGTAAATGCCGAAGTCGCGGAGTCCAGTCGCGGTCCTGATGTCCTCGTGCAGCTTGTCCACGCGTTCCTGGCGGTTGGCCGCCCTGCTCTCGAACCACTTGGACTTTACCTCGATCACCACGTACAAGCCGCTGCGGTCCAACGGACTCAGCCTTCGGAAGCGAATCTCGACATCCCCCGGCTGCAGGGCCCCGTCGTAGGGTTCTTCGGGACACTCCACGGCCTTGGACACCAAGTGTGGCAGCACCGAACCCAGTTCGCGCAGCTCCGATTCGGCGACACCCGGAGCATAGGTCACTTCCACAAGCGGCATTGGGCCACTGTAGGACCTCTCTGGCAAATGATCACGTTGGATACTCGCGGAGCCAGCGGATGAGCGAAGCAACGTGCGAGTCGGCGAGATGACAATGTGCTTGTGCGGGCTCGACGTGCCATTGCGGTGTTGCAATAGGGACTCGGCGATTGCCCCGAAGGCCGAAAGTAGCTGTCACGCTTCAAAAGTCGTCGATAGACGCGGGTCGACCGACAGTTCGCGAATCCGACGCAGCTCTTCGAGAACCAGATTGACGGCGGCCCGTGGCGGTGCGCCGCGGCGAACGACGGCGGTGATCGTCCGGGTGACGGGGTTGGCGAGTGCTCTCGTCACGACGCGATAGCGCGGATCGACCGCCAAGCCCGGGAGCAGGGTGATCGAGAGTCCGGCTTCGACGTGCTGCAACGTCATCAGGTAATTGCTGAAGCGGCAGACCACCCGTGGCTCGAATCCGGATTCACGGCACAGCCGGGTGGCCAGATTTGCCATATACGACTTCGGCATATCGAAGGCCCACGGTTCATCGGCATAGGCGGCGAGATCGGCGGGCCCACGGACGGCACGATCCGGTGGCAGCACGAGCACGATCGGATCGGTGGCCAGCGGCACGATATCCACATCCGAGCCGAGCGGATGTTCGACGAAATCCGTTGTGGTGATGATGATGTCGGCGTCGCCGACCCGCAGCGCAGGCATGCTCTCGTGCGGTTCCAACTCGACCAGTTCGACATCGAGATGCGGATGCGTCTGCGCGAGGCGCATCACCGCGGGCACACACAGCGAGTGGATGGCGCTCTGGAATGCGCCGAGCCGCACCAACCCCACCGGTTCCTCGCCGAGGCCGCGCAGCTCCACCTCGACACTGTCCATCTGATCCAGGATGGCCCTGGCGCGGCGGGCCAACATCAACCCGGCGGGCGTGAGCCGAACCCGGCGACCGGTTCGTTCCAGCAGCTGAGTGCGAGTTTCGGCCTCCAACACCGCGAGCTGCTGCGACACACTCGACGCGCTGAGGTGGGCCGCCTGCGCGACCGCGCGGACGGTGCCGAGCGAGTCGAGCTGACTGAGCAGGCGCAGTCGCCACGGGTTCAGCATGGACCCATTATTGTGCGGCTCTGCCGAACAGCACAGTCGGAAATGTGAGATGGACCCGACGCTCGGGGCGCCCTTACCGTCGGAATATGGCCGCTCCAACCCCCGTAGCACTGTCCACCGACGACTTCTGGGCCGACGCCGATCGGCACCTCGTCCGCTATGCGGGCGCGGGCGAATTCACCCGTGAAATCATCACCCGGGCTGCGGGCAGCTTCCTGTACACCGAAAGCGGCAGGGAAATACTGGATTTCACGTCAGGTCAAATGAGTGCCATTCTCGGACACGCACATCCGGATATCGTCGCGACTGTGCGACGTCAGGTCGGTGAACTCGACCACCTGTTCAGCGGCATGCTGAGTCGCCCGGTCGTCGATCTCGCCCGCCGGCTGGCCGAGACCCTGCCCGAACCGCTGGTGAAGGTGCTGCTGCTGACCACGGGTGCGGAATCGAATGAGGCCGCGATCCGAATGGCCAAGCTGGTCACCGGAAAACACGAGATCGTATCGTTCGCGCGGTCCTGGCACGGTATGACGCAGGCGGCGGCGAGTGCCACCTACAGCGCGGGGCGCAATGGCTACGGCCCTGCCGCACCGGGGAATTTCGCCATCCCCGTACCGAATTCGTATCGCCCCGATTTCACCACGGCCGCCGGCGAACTCGACTGGCGTCGGCAACTCGACTTCGCCTTCGACCTGATCGATGCCCAGTCGGTCGGCAGCCTCGCGGCCTGCCTGGTCGAGCCGATTCTCAGTTCCGGCGGCGTCGTCGAACCGCCGCCCGGCTACTTTGCCGCGCTGCGGGACAAATGCCGCGAGCGCGGCATGCTGCTGATCCTGGACGAGGCCCAAACCGGCCTGTGCCGCACCGGATCCTGGTACGCGTTCGAGCGCGACGGCGTGGTGCCGGACATTCTGACGCTATCCAAGACACTGGGCGCGGGATTGCCGCTCGCGGCCGTGATCACCAGCGCCGAAATCGAACAGCGGGCACACGATCGCGGGTTCCTGTTCTTCACCACCCACGTCTCGGATCCGCTGGTCGCGGCCGTCGGCAATACCGTGCTGGATGTCCTGGTCCGCGACCGTCTCGACGAACGTGCCGCAGAACTCGGCACGTTCCTCCGTCGCGGCCTGGAGCGAATCGGCCAGCGGCACAGCGTAGTCGGCGATATCAGGGGGCGCGGCCTACTCGTCGGACTGGAACTCGTACTCGATCGGGAAACCAAGCAGGGCTCCGACGAACTCGGCGCAGCCGTCACGCGCCGTTGCCTGGAACTGGGCCTGCATATGAATATCGTGCAACTCCCCGGCATGGGCGGCGTCTTCCGCATCGCCCCACCCCTGACCGCGACCGAAGACGAACTGGCCCTTGGCCTTTCGATCCTCGATCAAGCCATCGGCGATGCCGTCGCCGGCGGCTAGGGTCAGTTGCCGTTGACACCGGTGTCGAGCCGGACCACGACCTTGTCATCGGTGATTTCCTGCACCGTCCCGCTGAGCCCGTTGGCGGGTTGGGTTTGCCCTACCGGAATGTCGACCTGCTGACCGCCCACCTTCAAGGTGACCGTATTGCCGTTCACCGCAACGAGTTCCGCATCGATACCGAGCACACTTGCCTTGGCATCGACCCCGCGTGTGAAGGTCACCGTACAACCGCTGACCTGGCATTCGGATTCATACCCGGCCCCTTCGGATGAGCACGCCGCCCCCACGAGCGGCGTGAGCAGGGCAAACGTGGTCAATGCGAGCATCCGTGGCACAGACATGCGGGCCAGCATAGGTGTAGTCGTTGCGGCCCACCCACGGTGCGATCGGAGTCGTTTCCGATGCCGTCAGGGTCGCACGCCGCGACCGCTGGCCGCACCGAGCCGGACGACCGGCCCACCGGTTACCCGATGTGGCCGGTCCCCGGGCATCGCGGTCAACCCGGGTCGGGTACGCCCCGGTCAGTAACTGGCCAACTGCATGCGCCTGGCCTGCTGCCGAAGGTGATTCAGCTGCATTTCCGCCTGATTGGCCCGGTCATTCGCCCGTACTGCCTGATCTTCGGCCTGCTGCGCCAACTGGACGGCCTGGTCGGCCTGATCCTGCGCACTGGAAGCCCGCTGCTGGCACTGATTGGCCTCGCTCTGAGCCTGCTGCGCCTGACCTTGTGCCTGATCCGCATCACTCTGGGCCTGCTGCGCCTGATTTGCTGCCTGTTGCGCCTGATTTGCGGACTGCTGCGCCTGCTGACGAACCTGCTGCGCCTGCTGAACCGCATGGATTGCGCTCTGGTGCGCCATCTGTGCCTGATGATGCACCTGCCGTGCCTGCGTCTGCGTCTGGCGTGCCAGAGCCGCGGCCTGGTTCGCGGCTTGGCGGGCGTTCTGTGCGTCGAGGCGTGCTTCATTGCAGTAGGCCTGGCACTGAACCTCTGCCATTTCCGCGTCTCGCCTCGCCATATCAAGCTCGTCACCCGCGCGGGTGCCTGCCGTCGACCGCCGCTCAGCGGCTTTCTCGGTAGCTACATCCTGTGCTGCCATATTCGAGCTCCCTTCCAGAAAGTGTGGGTGGTACTGGGGAAGAACTCGCATATCAACGGGTCTCATCATTACCGAAGCTGTCCGCTGCCGCAGCAACTTCGACGCAATCAACAGAAAGGGCCGCACACACGAGGCTCGGCGCCCGCGTAATTGCGCAGCTCTAAGTGCCCGCCATTTCGGTGGGCGCGGTGGGCCGGTTTGGTCGCGGCGAATTGGCTGCGCCGGGAGGCCACGACCGTCGGCTCGCTCATGTGCCATTTCCGCACCGGCTCGTTGCTCGGTTCCTTCGCCGTGGGCTTTCCCGCCGACGCCGAGATCTCTGGCGAGGAACACCCGCACCTGAACGAGGCGCATCTGCTCGCCGAGCGGCAGCGGCGAATCGATCGGGACGCGTTCGAGGTCGGCCTCGAACCGGTAGTGGATGGGCTGGCGGGTCGGTACTGGTCGCTGCGGCGTGGCCGGTAGCTCAATTCCGGTGCGCTGGTAGGTATCCGGAGTCGGCTGTCTATCGGGTCACAACCAGCACGGTGGCCGGGGCCGCACCGGCGTGCCTGCCCACGCAACGTGCGCACCGCGAAAAGGCCTACGACAGAGCAAGTTTCAGCGGAAACGTCCGACTGGCAAAGCTCCGATCACGACCGTTTCACAAGTATCGTGTGCATGGGGTCACGTTGCCCCGAAGAGCGCGGAGTCCTAACGTAAATTTCGCTAACAGACGATGCCGTCTGTACCAATTCCTTTTATTCGTCCCAGGAGGACATGCCCCGCAGCGTCCGTTTCCTCGAATCCGGAACCGGCACAGCAGGTGTGGTTAGAAATGGCACACACAACGCCTTGGCAAGAGAATGATGTTCAGCTCGGTCGCTCCGATAACGATGACGATCTCATCGGCGAGGTGACCACCCAACGTTTCGACCTACGATCCGACTGGGGCTATCTATGTGCCCCGGCTCTGGGTCTGCTCACCTTCCTACTGCTGTTGCAACCCTGGATTTCGGCAACCGGCCCCAACGGCACAATCAGCTCCAACGCCTTCGGCCGAATCGACGGATTCACCACCGGCTCATTCCAATCCGTGGTCAGTATCAGCAGCACCTGGGCCGTCCTGACCACCCTCGCGGTCGCCGGTACGGTCGTCACGACCGTCCTGTTTTTCCGGGTCCGCAGCCGGGTACTTTCGTTGCTGACACTGGGCTGCAGCACTGCGTCCGCCCTGTTCGTACTCGCCGCCATGAACTACCTCAACGGCAAGGTGCCGGAGCTGCGCGAAATCACCGAACCCGCAAGCCGTGCCGGACTTTTCAGCTGGCTGTTCGGCGATAACTCGGCAACCGACCTCGTGAGTGGTGAGCACCGAATCGCCGACGCCGGTCTCGATTCCGCCGCGACGCTCGGCGCGATCGCCGCATGCTGCGCCGCGCTCGCCGCCGGTGTCATGAGCCTGCGCAAACAAGGCTTCGCGGTGCGTCAGATCTCGACCCCCCTGCCGAATAGCACCACGGCGGAGAACTCGCCGCAGCCGTCCGCGGCGAAGGCATCGGACACCAACATATTCCTCTGGGAACAACTGGCTTTCGACGATGACCTGGCCGTATACGACCCCCAGGTCCGTCGCCGGATGGTCCGCCGAACCAGGACGGCCGACCGTCGTCCACCGGCGCGCGAGACGGCACTCACCAGGTAAACGTCTACGCACGCAAGGAGAGGGCCGGGCAGCCGATAGGCGCCCGGCCCTCTTGCAGTGTGTTCGACTACCTCCGATGCGTGACCTTCACGAGAACGGCGAGTAGAAGCCCATAGCGGCACCGACAATTGCGCCGATGGCACATCCGAAGATGGCGCCGACCAGGAAGAACCAGGTGCCTATCGCGACGCCGACCACGCAACCGATCCGACAAATGATGCGCCGCGCAATTGATTGATGTAATCGAATAGCGACGAGTGGTCGATTTCATTTCTCCGCCGAGCGTGTAGTCGAACTACGCACAGCGCCACTGAACGCCGGAAAATCGGTCGCCGATCGGCGCGAAATTCAGTTACCGCACTACTCGATACTTCCCGGCTCATGGCAGCCGGACCTCGTCTCGCATCCTCGCTCCGTCGGATGCACTGCGTCGTCGGCGACCGCACCCGACTGCCCGAACCTCGTGACCCGACCCGAATTCGCTTCGATGCCCGAGGTCGAACCTCACGCTGCTCGCATCGGCAGACGCCGACAGCAGCGCGTTGCTCTTGCGGCAGGCAACGCGAATCCGTAAGTGTCAGCGCTACAACGGCATTCGGCACCGTGCCGTCGTGCGTCGCGCCGGCGCATTCGCCGGGAGCATGCGACCGTACGGTGATGCAGCGGGATCGTCCGGGCCTATACGATCAGTACACAACCGTTTCACAAGGCAGATCCCTCGCGATACATGCGATCGATCGGTGCGGGAGGTGGTTGGTGGACGGTATTTCATTCGGTCGCTATCAGTTGCGAGAGCTGATCGGTGCGGGTGGCATGGGCCAGGTGTGGCGGGCCTATGACACCGACACCGACCGCATCGTGGCGGTCAGACTACTGCCCGAATACTGCACCGCCGATCCGAGCTTCCGGGAACGATTCCGGCGCGAGGCCAACGCCACGGCCCGGCTGCGTGAACCCCATGTGATCCCGATCCACAACTACGGCGAAATCGGCGGCCGCCTTTACCTGGATATGCGGCTGATCGACGGCACCGACGCGAAAACCCTGCTCGCTCGCGAAGGTGCGATGTCGCCACAGCTGGCGGTGTCGGTGCTCGGCCAGGCCGCGGCAGCGCTGGATGCAGCACATGCCCAAGGTCTGGTGCACCGCAACGTGAAACCGTCGAACCTGCTGATCACCGATACCGGTTTCGTTTATCTGATCGATTTCGGTATCGCCCAAGCCGCCACCGAGCTCGGCCTGACCAGCACCGGCGCGGCGGTCGGCACCTTGGCCTATATGGCTCCGGAGCGATTCACTTGCGGCGTCGCCGACGCCAGATCGGACGTGTACTCCCTGACCGGTGTGTTGTGCGAATGCCTCACCGGAATCCGGCCCTACCCGGGCGAGGGCTTCGAACAACAGATCGCGGCGCATCTGACGGCCGACCCGCCGACGCCGAGCCGGTGGCGCTGCGATCTGCCGGTCGGATTCGACGACGTCGTCGCTCGGGGCATGGCGAAGGACCCGGACCACCGCTATCGGACCGCCGGAGAACTGGCCGCCGCCGCCCGCGCCGCCCTCCCCGGCGCCGCCGCACCGCCAGCCGCGCCGCGCCCGAAGCAAGCACCGACGATTCACGCCCGCCAATTCGATAGCCCGCCACTCGCCCGATCCGAAGCGGAGACGATACGTCGGGAGACTCCCGCACCGCTGCGGCGTAAACGACCCGGCATCTATGCAACAGTGACCCTGATTGCCGTGCTGACCGCCGCTGTGGTCGTAGCGGGACTGTGGCTGAACGACCATCGGATCACCGAACGGGCCCACACCAGCCAGCCTCCGCAGCCCGAGCTCGCCTTCAACGGCAAATACGAGGTCACCCGCACAGCCCGAACGATCAACGGGAAGTCGGTCGACTCCCCGAACCAGTTCACCCAGGTGTGGTCGGTCCGGTCGTACTGCCCACCACACAGCGAACGCTGCGTAGCCTCGGTAACCGCCCAGGACCCGTCCGCGCCGGAGCAAGCCGCGGCCCAAGTCGTCGCGGACTATCGCGACGGCGCATGGATCATCACAAGAGAGCTACCGCCCAGGCCGGACTGCACGAGTTCGGTCAACGAGGCATCCATCGAGGCCCCGGTATGGGAGCGGATCGTTGTCCGATTCGCCGCCCAAGCGTGGACCGGCACCGCCTCCAGTTACGGCACCGGACCATGCACGAATGTCCAGGAGGACGCAATGACGCTGCACCGCGTCGGCACGATCGACCCGAACGTCGCCGTCGTCGCACCGGAAACCATCCCCGCCCGCGTCGATATGCCCATTGCGCGGATCAGCGGAACCTACGACGTGACCCTCACCTACATCCCGACACCGGACTTTCCCAATCCCCCACCACCGGATAAAGTTCGGCAACGATACGACACCATCTGCATGCGCAGCGCAGATCGTTGCGCAGCAACAACATCCCCGGCACCTGATGCCACGCTTGTACCGCTGTTCGTACTCGAAGGCGGGTCATGGTGGAGCGTCTACACACTTCCGTACGCGTGCTACCCGGGATCGAACGAGCCGGTCACCAATGCAACAGTTCATTGGGATCTATCCCGGTCCGATGCGGGCCCTGACCCGATCAAATCCTTGACCGGCACCTGGCTCCTCGACAAATCCGCCCCATGTCATGCCACCAACCGCGCCACCGTCGAAATGCTCCGGGTCGGCGACTGATTCCGCCTGCACAGGCAAATGCTCGACCACGTGGTGCGCTCAGAAGGGCCCTGGCTGTACTGATCGGAGACGTTGGTCAATCGTGAGAATGGCGGCTGGTTACTGCAGGCGGTGTGGGGGCGATGGTGGTTGTAGTAGTGCAGCCAGCCATCGAGGGCCTCTCTGCGCTCGGATTCTGAGATGTAGCAGCGGGCGTAGGCCCACCCGTCGGCCAGGGTGCCGTGGAAGCGCTCGATCTTGCCGTTCGTCTGGGGCCGATACGGGCGTGTTCGTTTCGGCTTGATGCCAAGAGCCGCACAGGTATCCCGCCGCAGGTGGGAGCGGTAGGCACCGCCGTTGTCCGACAGGACACGTTCAACGGCGGTGCCACGCTGCGCGAACCAGGTCACGGCGCGTTCGAGAACGCTGGCTGCCGTGATGGCAGTCTCGTCGTCGTGGACCTCGGCATAGGCGACGCGGGAATAATCGTCGATCACGGTGTAGACGAAGGCGTAACCCATCTTCGGTCCGCGTTGGTTGTTCTTGGGCTTGCCTGGTGTGGCTGCGCAGTTCTTGCCTCCTTGGCGGCGGCCGACGTAGCGCCAGCCTCCGCCGTCGGGGATGTTTCCGAGCTTCTTCACGTCGACGTGGATGAGCGAACCGGGGTACGGGTGCTCGTAGCGGCGCACGGGCTCACCGGTAGCGCGGTCGACGTGGCTGAGCCGGTTCAGGCCAGACGCGACCAAGATCCGGTGGACTGTCGAAGGCGCGATATCCAGGCGACACGCCAACTGCACCGGGCCTTCTCGCAGCCGAAGCCGAAGGCTGATGCAGCGCTTCGTGGTGGCTGGCGGGGTCTTGTTGGGGCTGGTGTGTGGACGTGAGGAACGGTCTTGCATGGACTCACCGGCGCGGTAGCGATCGACCCAGCGTTTGACTGTGGGCCAGGACACCTGGAATCGGGCGGCGATCTCACTGATCGGCCATCCATCGTCGACAACGAGGCGCGCGACAATCAGCCGGTGCTTTGGTGTCAGGGCGGCGTTGGGGTGCGTCATGTGTCCTTTCGGGCATGAAGAAGGGGCCAGCCCACGCTGAGTGAACTGGCCCCCTCGTGTGCGTTGATGTCAGGGGTGGGAGCGGGCGGCGAGGTCACGGATGAAGCGGGCGATTTCGGCGGGCTTCTCTTCAGCCATGAAGTGACCTGCGTGGATGGGCTCATACGTCAGATCGGGCGCCCATGCCCGCCAGAGCGACGCGGCGTCGAACCCCAGCTGGGAGCCCCAGTCCTGGGAAATTACTCCGACGGGCATGGTGAGTTGCTTGCCTGCGTCGCGGTCCTCGCGGTCCATATCGAGGTCGACGCTCGCTGTAGCGCGGTAGTCAGCGACGATAGAGTCCACCGCATTCACGGAGCTGCCGATGTAGTGTTCGCGGACCTCGGGCGTGAAAGTTGAACCATCGATGTCCCAGGCGTCCAGGAACGAGCTGAAGAACTCGGCTCCGACGGCGCGGATCATCTTCTCGGGGAGACCAATGGGCTGGGCCATGAGGTAAAGGTGCCAGGCGACCTTGGCGTCGACGCCGTGCAGGACGTCCCAGGTGTCCGCAGTGGGCAGCACGTCGAGGATCCCGAGAAACTGCACCGAGTCCGGATGGTCGAGTCCTGCGCGAACACTGACGAGAGCGCCTCGGTCATGGCCGACCAGGCCGAAACGGTCGTGACCAAGCACTTCGGCTATGCGCAGGATGTCTCGGGCCATCGTCCTCTTCGAGTAGGTCTCTGAACCCTGTTCTGCCGGCTTCGCGCTCTCGCCGTACCCCCGCAGGTCAGGGACGATGACCGTGTGCTGCGCAGCAAGTTCGTGTGCGACATGGCGCCACATGTAGTGGGTCTGCGGGAATCCGTGGAGGAGGACGATCGCCGGCCCAGTGCCGGCGACAGCGACGTTGAGGTCGACTTCGTCTTCTCCAGGCAGTGTCTTGTATTCGAATCCGTCGATGGTTAGGCGATTCATGGAGCGTCCTTCGTGATCGTGGGGGTCGGGTGGAAAGCCGGATGGCCCGAGAAGATGCCCGCGGGGAGAGAACGCTCCGCGGAGGTTGTGGCGTGGAGTGCAGGTATCAGAACGGTGTCTACGAGGGCTTCGAGGTAGCGGTCGTCTATCTCCAGTCCGTTGAGTCGTCGAAGCAGGATCACGGCACCAGCGACTTCCTCGAACGGGAACGGGTCGATGCCCTCGTGCGGCAACTCCCCACGACCGACCGCCGCCTGAACAACGGTCTTCGGAAGTCGAGCCCCGGTCGGCCCCACAGATCGTTCGATTTCCTCGCAGAGTTCCGGATCCTCGAGACCCGCTTGGAGCAGCAGCATCGCGGTCTGGCCATCTGCAGAGCGCATGGACTGCACGAGGCGGCGACACAGGGCGAGCAAGTCACCGCGCAAGCTTCCAGTGTTGACTTCATCTGGCCCGTCGCGGCGTGCGGGACCCACCTTCAGGGCGGCAACCACCATGTCCCTCTTGGACTTCCACCGCCGGTAGAGAGTGGCCTTGGATGCGCCCGCCCGGCGGGCGACCTCTTCGAAGGTGACGCCCTCGTAGCCGACCTCGGAGAGCAATGAGTTCACGGCCATGAGGATCTCGATCTCTCGTTGATCATCACGAGGGCGCCCCACACGACGAGTGCTTGGCTGGGCCCCGTCGAACTCATCCTTATTCATATACGGCACGTTTCGTATCGTAACAGTCTTTGCGGTGAACGCCGCAACCTGCAAGGGGTCGAGGAACATCTTTGAGAAATCCGGCGCTTAAGGATCGGATTCGGCGAACGGGGTTGGCCGGTGGGTGATTTCATGTCGCGGTGACGGATGAGGGTTACGGCCGGTTCGGGTCGTATTCGCGGGTTGAGCTGGAGAGATTCTTCTATCTCGATGATGAAGACCGGCGACTGATCGCGGTCCGCCGCCGTGACTACAACCGCCTTGGATTCGCGCTCCAGATGGTCACGGTCCGTCACTTGGGGATGTTCCTGGCCGATCCCCTCGACGTGCCGGCGGAGGTGGTCGCCTACGTCGCCGAGCAGCTGCCAAGCTCGAACACGCCTGGGAGATCCAGCGGGAGTACGGCCTGGTGGCGTTCGCCGATGTCGAGGCGGAGTTGTCGGCCTGGATCGCGGACCAGTCGTGGATGACCGGCGACGGACCCTACCGGCGCGAAGGCAAGGCCCAGGCCAACCTGACCGAGGGCCGCCACGACCTGGCACGGCGGATCTACCACGGTAAGAAGGGGGAAATGGTGCGCGCCTACTACGAGGGCATGGAAGACCAGCGCTCGGCCTGGTCCTCAACTGTCTCGTATTGTGGAGCACCGTCTACAGCGACCGCGCCCTGGAACAGCTTCGCGCACAGGGCTATCCGGTGCGCGAGGAGGACGCCGCCCGGTTGTCGGCGTTCATCCGCGGCCACATCGGCCTAGACGGGCACTACGCCTTCCACCTGCCCGACCTCGACGGAACCCACCGGCCGCTGCGCGATCCCGATGCCCGCGACGATGAATGACCCGCGTGTCGGTAGCCATGGCGACACTGGTCTAGGCAGGCAAGGCAATCATCCAGCCGAAACCACCATCCAGCCTGGAGAAGGTGACGTGCACTGCGGCTGCCCCACCATTGCCTCATGGACAGCTCTGAACTTGCAAAGCTGGTCGCCCACGAACTGCGGAAAGTTGGCCTGCCGTTCCTGGACTGCGAACCGAAGCGCGACGCAGGAGGAATTGCGCTCGGCGCGGGATTCGACGACACACCTCACGTCTCGGTGGCGTGGGTTGTCTCCGGAGACCTTAATGACGAAGCACAGCAGTCGATGGAGAGTTTGCTCTCGCCGTCCGAGTATCGCCGGCCTGTGCAAGAACGACTGGATGAACTGTTCTCATCCTCCTCGCGCTATGGCTACCGCGATCAAGTCCGCCGCATCATGGCCACTGCGATCCACGAGATTCTCCTGTCAGGAGGGTTCGATGCTCAGGTGAGGATGGACGACACCCATCCCGGGATGACTGTGGATGTGTTCGACCGGGCCGAACCCAGCAAAACACGCGGTCCCCGCTGAACGTTTGATTGCCATAACAGGTTCGCCTGCGTGAGACGACGACCCCCAATGAGGGTTCTGGACTGGTGAGGACTCGTTCGGAAACAACGGATACGGCGTCATCGCATTTCAAGGGTATGGGCTGGCTCAGTGACGTCGGTTGGCGCCGGGGCCGAGGAGGCTGGTGAGCCGGCGCATGGCCTTTGGGGGATGGTTCGAAGTAGCGGCGCAGGTTCTCAGGTTTGCGGTGCCGGGATTTGGCCATGAGTTCGAGGAGGCTCGCCCCGGACTGGCCGGGGCGGGCGAGCCGGGAATGGTGCAGGTCGCGGCGCCCACCACCCGTTCGGCGGTGCGGATAGCGATGTCGCTGCGCCCAGCGGTGGGAGCAAGGAAAGATCGGGACATATCGGGGGCGGATTCATAGTGCCGCGAACTCGCTGGGTTGTGTCGACCCCCCAGCCGAGGGCGTGGCTCCCGCTCCAGACAGATTGAATGTGGAAGGACTGCGGCATGCGGGAAGTGGCGAGCCACCGTATCGATGAGTGGCGAATGGCCTACGCGCTGGACGGAATCCCCGAGCGCACAAGGATCCACTGGGAGCACTGGTACGACGGCCCGACTCTCGGGATTCTGCAGGAGATGTGCGACATGCTCCTCGACCATCTCGCCGCTCGCATCGCGCAGGACCCCGAGCTGTGTTCGCCTCCTTCGGCCGTAGTCCTGCGCACTGCAGCGGAGTGCGCTCTCGGGGCTTTGAGCTATGGCGCGTGCCCCAACGGCGACCAAGAGGTGCCTCTCCCGCTCATCGGTGAGATGTTCAGTAGTGAGGTAGCCGGCTACGATCCTCCCGTCGACCAGGCGCCGACCGCACGAACCTGGCGGCAAGTGTTCTCATTGTGCCTGATCAGCGGCCCATGGGAGCGAGACCGAGCGGTCGGCGGGCTGCTGCGCGTCGACTTTGCGCCCACGATCCGTGAGGGAGTGCCGTACTCGCCGCTGGAATCACAGTCGGATCCAGCGGATATCGCGGAGATGGACGCGTTGTGCAGCTACCTGGTCGGGCCGTGGCGATCGAACTATTCCGAGTCCGGGCTGGTTCTGTGCAAGCCCGACGCGGACGAGCGCGCCGAGGCAGCACGACAGTTGGATGCAGTCGGTCCACTGACATCGGATCAGCAGCTGCTCCGGACACTGCTGGACGACGACCGGTCGACCTTCGAAGACGCATTGACCACCCGTATCAGTCAGTATCGCGATAACGCAGCAATCGACGCGCCTCCACGAACCCTGTTGCCGTTCGGCACGATCTCGCTGGTCAAGCTCGCCACCCAGGTTCACGGGTGGGAGTTGGGCATCCGATCCGACTACCTACCGGCGGGCCTACTGCACGGCGAATACAGCCTTCCCACGGAGCCGGAGGTCGAGGAAGATCTCTGCGAGAAGTGACGTTAAGGATTTATTGTTGGTGCCATCCCATATTTGACGTGCTCGTATGCCCTCGACGCTGCCGACCTTGCTCATCGGCCGGCCCCGAACGGAACCCCGACAGGATCAGCGGCCCGACCTGCGACGCGCGGCCGGATCGCTGTCTGCCTGATAGCGCCGTAGCGCTTCGTCGGACACCCTCGCGTATTTCGCAAGGCTGCGCACCGAGGTATGCCCCGACAACTTCATCAACACCGGCGTTGACGCGCCTTCCTCGGCTGCGTGGGTCAACCGGGAATGCCGCAGCTGGTGCAGCGTGTACGGGCCGTCATCGAAGCGCTCGGTGTGGGCCTCGAACAGCTCCGCGGCGCGACGGTAGGACAACCGCGCCCGCCCGGTCACCAGGTCCACATCGTTGGTCGCCGCCGCTGGGCGGGCCTTGCGGTCGGTGAGGAATAACGGACCGCTCCGGCGGCCGGTCAGCATCCGAGGCAACAACCGGGCAGTGCCGGTCTGCCATGCGATGACCTCGCGTGCCCCGCCCTTGCGCGTCACCACCGCGCACCGATTCCCTGTATCGAGATCGGGCACATCCAGCATCAACACCTCCTCGACGCGAGCCGAAGACTCGTAGAGCAGGTGCCACAACACTCGATTCCGCAGCGCCGCATCCGATCCCAAGATCTCCGCGACCCGATCCCGGCTCAGCGCCTTGCTGGTGTCCGGAGGCGCGGGCCGCGCCCGCAACCGCACCAGTGGATCACCAGCCAGCCAGTCCTGCTCTCGCCAATACCCGCACGCCGATACCAGCGCGGTCAACCGGATGTTGAACGTCTTCGCCGACTTGCCACCCCACACGAACATGAACCAGCCACTAACCCGATCCGGCTGCGCATCCAACAGAGCCACATTTGTGTCCGCCCCGAAATCGGCCACCAACCGATCCAACGCCGCCGCGTAGGTCGCCCGGGTGTTGGGCACCGTGATCGTGGCCAGGTAGATCCGTACCGCGTCGGCCAATCGCACACCACTCAGCTCCGTCGGCAGCACCCGGACTCGCCCCATTCGACCGACCTCCCACGCACTACCGCACATAGTTTCCTGAGCCGCCCCCGCTCGAACGGTGTATAGCGCCAGGACGACTCTGAGGTTACCGCACATAGTGTGCGGCTATGCGCGGTAACCGCTAAGCGCCGGATTTCTCAAACATGTTCCTCGACCCCCTGCAACGACCCAGATCGACCCTTCGGCCTTCGATCAACGTGTCCGGCCAGTACACCTAGCCCGCGCCGGAGTGGCCGCTGGTCTCGACCTGCCTCCGAACCACAAGCTACCTACCAGTACTTTTGCTGTGCCCCCAGTCGGACTCGAACCGACACTTTGCAGATTTTAAGTCTGCTGCCTCTGCCAATTGGGCTATGGGGGCGCCCGGTCAGCGTACCGACTCGTACTGCCGTACCGGATTCTCTCTGCAGGCTAGTGCATTACCGGTGGTGGCGAGAGTAACGCGGCCATCGCGCTACCAGGTACCACTAGTCACGGGCGGCTACCGGTGCGGGTGGTTGGCCTCCGTCGGAGGAATCGTTATCCGGGGTGTTGGCGAGGACGGAGTGTCGGCGGCTGTAGCCGAAGTAGACGATCAGGCCGAGGGCCATCCAGACGAGAAAACGCAGCCAGGTTTCGACCGAGAGATTGAGCATCAGCCACAGGCAGGCGAGTACGCCGAGGATAGGGATGAGCGGGACCAAGGGGACGCGGAAGCCGCGCGGGAGTTCGGGGCGGGTGCGGCGCAGGATGAGGACACCGATGGCGACCAAGACGAAGGCGAAGAGGGTGCCGATATTGACCATCTCTTCGAGGGTGCCGAAGTCCACGAAACCGGCGAGCACGGCGCAGACGACGCCGACGACGGCCGTCAGCCTGACCGGAGTGCCATTCTTGCCGGTTTGCGCGAGCTGACGCGGCAACAGTCCGTCACGCGACATCGCGAACAGCACGCGGGTCTGTCCGAGGAACATGACCATGACGACCGTGGTGAGTCCGGCGAGCGCGCCGATGGAGATGATGTTCTTGGTCCAGGTGGCGCCGTGCTGCGCGAAAGCCGTCGCGAGCGTTGCGTGATCACCGGAAAGCGCGGTGTAGGGCACCATTCCGGTGAGGATCAGTGACACCGCGACATAGAGAATCGTGACGATCACCAGCGAGCCGAGAATGCCACGCGGCACCGCGCGCTGCGGATTCTTCGTCTCCTCCGCCGTGGTCGCGACGACATCGAAACCGATGAATGCGAAGAACACCAGACTGGCCGCGGCGAGCAGACCGTACCAACCGAAGGTGCTGTGACCGGCGCCGGTGAAGTAGGAGAACAGCGACTGGTGCAGCCCCTCCCCTTCCGCGCTGGACTGCGACGGCGGGATGTAGGGCGTCAGGTTCGACTTGTCGAAGTAGGTGGCGCCGACAACGAGTACCACCGCGATGACGCTCAGCTTGATGGCAACGGCCACCGCCGAAACCCGTGAGGACACCTTGGTGCCGACCGCAAGCAGCACGCCAAGGACCGTGATGAGAAGTACCGAACCCCAATCGAAGTCGATCGGACCCAGATGCACGATCGGCGAATGCGATCCCATCACCTCACCGAGGTACTGCGACCACCCCTTGGCGACCACCGACACCGCGAGCGCGAACTCCAGAATCAGGTCCCAGCCGATGATCCATGCGATGAGCTCACCGAACGTGGCATAGGAGAACGTGTACGCGCTGCCCGCCACCGGCACCGTCGAGGCGAATTCGGCGTAGCACAGCGCGGTCAACCCGCAGGCGATGGCGGCGAAGACGAAGGCAAGAGAAACCGAAGGACCGGCGACATTGCCCGCGGTCCGCGCGGTGAGCGTGAAGATGCCCGCACCGACGACCACGGCGACACCGAAGATGGTGAGGTCCCAGGCGGTCAGGTCCCTGCGCAGTTTCGAATCGGGTTCGTCGGTATCCCGGATGGACTGCTCGACCGATTTGGTGCGGAACAGACCGCCCCATCGAGTTCCTGGGGTAGCCAACACTCTCTCCTTGCTGTCGTCGACGGGTTCTCCGCCGATTCTCTAATGCACACCGGCCATATGTCGTCCCACCCATGGTGTTAGTGCGAGGACGATAAGACCGGCACAGATCGCGACTGCTCCGGTGATGCCGAAGTACGCGAACTCGTGATCCGCGTCATAGAACCGAGCCAAAGTACCCGACATCGAGGTTCCGATGCCAACGCTGAAGAAGTACAGCGCCATCATCTGGGCACGGAACGCCTCGGGCGCCAACTGCGTGGTGACCGACAGACCGATCGGGGAAAGCAGCAATTCGGAGACCGCGAATCCGCCCATGATGAGCAGTACCAGCAACGCAGGTACCGACTTGCCACTGCTGCCCGAGAACAGCACGAACAACCAGAACGCCAGCCCCATGCCGATGACGCCGCAGGCGAATTTACGCGGTGTGCTCGGCGCGCGATTGCCCAGCTTGGTCCACATCAGCGCGAACAGCGGCGACAGGCAGATGATCCACACCGGCTCGACCGAACCGATCCAGTTCGACGGTGCGGTCCAGCCGAAGATGTTCCACCGCATCCGCTCATCGGAATACACCGCGAGCACCGTGAAGATCTGCTGGAACAGCGACCAGAAAACGGCATTCGCGATGAACAGCGGAATAAAGGCACGAACCCGGCTGCGCTCGATCGGCGTCACTTTGGCACTGGTCAACATGAGTACGAAGTAGGCGAGCGAGGCCGCGATGATGACCCCGGTGGTTACCTCCGAGAGGTTGTCCAGGTTCACCAGTCCGGTGCTCAATGCCAGCGCGACCACGATGGCCGCACCAGCCCCGATGCCGACAATCGGTCCGGCGGCACTTCGCGGCAATGGGTTGGGCACCCGCCTGCCCGCTGCGCCGAGGTTGCGCCGGAACACCACATACTGCGTCAGCCCGAACGCCATGCCGACCGCGGCCGCACCGAAGCCGTAGTGAAAGCCCCAATTCCGTTGCAGCAGGCCGGTGAGCAGCGGACCGACGAACGCACCGAGGTTGATGCCCAGATAGAACAGCGTGAAGCCGCCGTCGAAGCGCGGATCCCCCGGGCGGTAGAGGGTGCCGAGCAGCGAGGACGCATTGGCCTTCAGTCCGCCGCTGCCGAGTGCGACCAGCACAAGACCGACGCCGACACCGGGCAGTCCGGGCAGAATCGCCAGCGCGATATGCCCGGCCATCACCACGACACCACCGTAGAAAACGGTGCGTTCCATGCCGATCAACCGGTCGGCGATCCACCCGCCGAGCACGGTGGACAGATACACCAACCCGCCGTACGCGCCGACGATCCCGACGCCGGTGCTCTTCGCTAGGCCCAGTCCGCCATCGGTCGTCGAGTAGTACAGGTAGTACCCGAGGATGGTGAGCATTCCGTAGAACGAGAACCGCTCCCAGAGTTCGACCCCGAAGAGGTTGGTCAACCCGATGGGGTGGCCGAATACAGTCCGCTCCCGAACCGATTGCTCTGCCATTGCTGCCTCGGACATGCTCAGACCATCCCATACGGGCAGGGAATTTCCGGCATACCGAACAAAGTTTCCCTGCTCACGGCCGATACGACCAGACAGGCCGGAGCCGCCGTTCGAGCAATCCGTCAACCAGTACGTCCATCTTGCAAGTATCCATCCACCCCTCTTCGCAGCGAATTCGAGGCAACGTCGAATATTCGTCGACCACAATCGGTGACCCACAGCACTCGACGAGAAAACCGGAGAATTTCCCGGTAAAGTTCGCCTCGCTAGACGGGGAAACCTCGTTTGTTGGCTGGACGGGGGTACCTGATGAAGCGCTCGAACGCGCATGCGGCGCTGCTCCTCGCCGTGATCGGCGCGCTGGTTTCGCTGCTGAGCACCGGATGCGCGTCGGTATCCGCGTTGGACGCCGAGCCAGTTGTCGGTGCGATGCCGGAACCGCCCCTGACCGCGAATACGTTGCACGCCGAGCTCCGGCTGTCCCCGCTGCGGTGTCAGCTGCCGACGATCCAGATGAGCGCCGGGGGCCAGCGGCAATTCGTGCAGGCTGAGTTGGACTGCTTGACAAAGGCCTGGGATCCGGCCCTGCGCGCCGCGGGTATGAGCCTCGCGCCGCTGCAACTCGTGGTGGTCGACAACGTGACGACCGGCTGCTCGAGAGAGGTCCAGTCCACCGATCCCGCTTTCTATTGCGGCGGCAGTGTGTACTGGCCGACCGACGACCCGATCCATCGGGGTTGGGGTTCACAACTCACGCAATACCTGATGTTCGTCGTCATGCACGAATACGGCCACCACCTGCAGTCCTCCACCGGAATCCTGCGCACCGCCGATAGAGATATCGGTTCCGCGGGCGAGAAGTCGCCGCTCGGATTGGAACTCAGCCGACGCATCGAACTCCAGGCCCAGTGCCTGGCCGGGGTGATGCTGGCGGCCGCGCAAGCCGGTGGCATGCTCACCTCGGCCGCGGCCGTGGATTTGATCGATATCCAATCTGATGCCGAGGAGGATCCGACCCACGGCACCGGCGTGAACAGTCGCCGTTGGGTCGAATCCGGCTTCCGCGGTGCCGCCACGTCATCGTGCAATACCTGGGCAGCCGCGCTCGACGAGGTGGAGTGACCAGTTCGATCGGGCCGACGAATGGCAGCCCGCGGCCGCGATAGCGCGTCAGGCGATGGACAGGGCTATGCCGTCGAGGATGTCGTGTTCACTGACGATGAGGGCGGAAATATCGGTGCGGCGGGACAGCTCGTATGCGAGCACCTCGGTGATGACGGCGCCGCCGCCGATTACGTCGACGCGGCCGGGATGCATGGGGCCGAGGGCGGCGCGCTCGTCGTGGTTCATGCCGATCAGGCGGTCGCAGACCTCGCGCACCTGGTCCAGGGTGAGGCTGGTGAGATGGACACGCTCCGAATCGTATTCGGGCAGATCGAGGGCGACGGCCGCGATCGTGGTCATGGTGCCCGCGACGCCGACCCAGGTGTGTACGCCATCGACGGGCACCTCGGCGAAGGCCTCATCCAGTCGTTCGGTAGCAAATTCCCGTGCGGCGGCGACCTGTTCGGCGGTCGGCGGGTTGCCGGGCAAGCATCGCTCGGTAATGCGGACGCAGCCGATATCGGCAGAGAAGGCGGCACGGACGCCGCCGCTGTCGCCGACAACGAGTTCGGTGGAGCCGCCGCCCAGATCGACGACAACGAAAGGCCCCGCCTCGCTGGCCAATTCGCCGACCGCACCGGTGAAGGACAGCCGCGCCTCCTCGTCACCGGTGATCACCTCGGCCTCGGCCCCCACCACCACCTTGCCGAGTTCGACACGGGCCATGGCGAAGAAGTCCTCGCGGTTCGCGGCATCGCGCATGGCGGAGGTCGCGACCATCCGCACCCGCGCGACCCCCGCCTCCCGCATCAGCTCGACATAATCGGCGAGCGCAACCCTGGTGCGCTCGATCGCCTCCGGCGCCAGTGCCCCCGTCGCATCCACCCCCTGCCCGAGCCGCACGATGCGCATCTCCCGATGCACATCCGCCAAACGGCCATCACCGAGCACCTCGGCGATCAATAGTCGGATCGAATTCGTCCCGCAATCAACTGCTGCTACCCGATCACTCATGCTCAGCTCCGCTCATATCCGGGTGTGTGGGCGGGTTGTATTCGGGCCAGTCGGCGGGGATTGCGGTGCCGCGGAGGCCGGTGTCGGCGGCCATCGCTACCGCTTCGTCGCCGAAGGGGTTGACGCCCGGGCCCTTGGCGAGGGCGTGCGCGATCAGGACGTGCAGGCATTTCACTCGCTCGGGCATGCCGCCACCGGTGAAATCGGTACCGAGCGATTCGATTTCATCGCGCTCGGCCAGATAACTCTCGTGGGCGGCGCGGTAGGCGGCGGCCAATTCCGGGTCGGTGGCGAGGCGTTCGGTCATTTCCCGCATGACTCCCGCGGATTCCTGCCTGCTCGCCTCGGCGGTGAGGCGCGGATCCGTCAGGTAGTACAGGGTCGGGAACGGGGTGCCGTCGGGCAGCCGCGGCGCGGTCTTGACCACCGCGGGCAGCCCGTCCGGGGTGCGGTAGGCGATGGCGAGTACGCCGCGCGGTTCGCGTCCCAGCTGCTTGGCGATGATCTCGAGATCGCGTTCGTTCGGTGCGGTCACCTGGGTCCTTCCGGTACTGGCTGCGGCGGGGCGGGCGGCCCAGCCGGTGCGGCGGCGGGCGTCTGGGCCTGCTGCGGTCGCGAAATACTGCGCCACAATTCGGTGTACCAGGGCTCCGGCGCCTTCGACTGGGTCGGTGCGGCGGGCGGCGCGGGCGCCTCGATACCGGGCACCTGGACGATATAGGGCGTCTCACCCGGCATGACCAGCCGCAACCGGTCCCTGGCCTCGGAGCGCACGTAGGCCGGGTCCTGCTGCTGCGCACGGCGATCCCGCAACTTGGCGAGATCGGCCTCGAGTTCGATGCGCTCCTGCGCCAGGTGCGCGGCCTCGGCTCGCTGGGTGAAATAGGTGCGCAGCGGCACGGCCAGCGTCAGTGCGAGTGCGCCGACGACGATGGCCAGGATGACCGCCTTACCGGTGGACAGGCCGAGGATGGTGCGATCGTGCCGGTCCTCATGCCCGCCGGTGCGCAGCCCTACCTTCTGTGGCTTGGCCTTCTCGGCGGATTCGGACCGCCTGCGGGTCGTCCGCTTCGGTGCGGCCGCCGGCGATTCGGCGGCCGGGCGCGATCTGGCAGAACGCGACGTGCGGCGGTTCCCGCGTCCGGCCGGACTGGATCCACGCGCACGTCGCTCTGTCATACCGCTTCCCTGCATCTAATGTGCGGTGCTCCCGGGGCCCTTCGTGGTTGCGCTGGCTGCCGCCTCCGGGCCCATCGCTCGCACCGCGCGGTGACTAGCCTTCGAACGCGAACCGTGGGAACGCGACGTCACCGGCGTACCGTGCGGAATCGCCGAGTGCATCCTCGATGCGCAGCAGCTGGTTGTACTTGGCGACGCGCTCGCTGCGCGCCGGGGCACCGGTCTTGATCTGACCGCTGCCGACCGCGACGGCCAGGTCGGCGATGGTGGTGTCCTCGGTCTCACCGGACCGGTGGCTCATCATCGTCTTGTAGCCGTTGCGGTGCGCGAGCTCGACGGCATCCAAAGTCTCGGTGAGCGTGCCGATCTGGTTGACCTTCACCAGCAGCGCGTTGGCGGCTCCCTTGGTGATGCCCTCCTCCAAGCGCTCCGGGTTGGTGACGAACAGGTCGTCGCCGACCAGCTGCACCTTGTCGCCGATCTGATCGGTCAGCGCAATCCAGCCGTCCCAGTCGTCTTCCGAGAGCGGGTCCTCGATGGAGACCAGCGGGTAGGCGGTGAGCAGTTCGGCGTAGAACTGCGCCATGTCGGCGGCCGAACGGACGCTGCCCTCGAATTTGTAACCGCTGCCCGCGGTGTAGAACTCGGTGGCGGCGACATCGAGCGCGAGCGCGACATCGGTGCCCAGCTTCAGGCCGGTCTTCGCGATGGCGACACCGATCAGGTCGAGCGCTTCCTTGGTGCCCGCGACGGACGGCGCGAAACCGCCCTCGTCACCGAGACCGGTGGACAGGCCCTTGGACTTCAGCACCGACTTGAGCGCGTGGTACACCTCGGCACCCCAGCGCAGCGACTCCTTGAAGGTCGTCGCGCCGATCGGGGCGACCATGAACTCCTGGACGTCGACGCCGCTGTCGGCGTGCGCGCCACCGTTGAGGATGTTCATCATCGGCACCGGGAGCACATGCGCGTTCGGGCCGCCCAGGTAGCGGAACAGCTCCAGACCCGAGGATTCGGCCGCGGCGCGTGCCACCGCGAGCGAGACGCCGAGCAGGGCGTTCGCGCCGAGGCGGGACTTGTCCGGGGTGCCGTCCAGATCCAGCAGGACCTGGTCGACGGTGCGCTGCTCGACCGCGTCCAGGCCGATGACGGCGGGCGCGATCTCGTCGAGTACCCCCTCGACGGCCTTCTGTACACCCTTGCCGCCGTAGCGCTCGCCGCCGTCGCGCAGCTCGACGGCCTCATGCTCACCGGTGGAGGCACCGGAGGGCACGGCAGCCCGGGTCAAGGTGCCGTCGTCGAGGGCGATCTCGACCTCGACAGTGGGGTTTCCGCGAGAATCGAGGATCTCGCGAGCTCCGACCTGTTCGATGATGGCCACGAAAACGACACTCCTTCGGCTGTTGGCACGGTAGGTCTGACGGGAAGGGCCGTGCGCCTCGAGCCTAGCGTCCTTGCGGATTTCGCAGTAACCGGCACTCCGACCAATCGCCGCGCACTGTCGTGATGAACACCCGTTGTTTTGTCCAATAGGTGCTCATGCCCGGCGTCCGACGCTGTAGGCGGCGGCGCGATCGCGGACGGTCAGTAGATAGGCATTCGACTGGTTGTAGGTCAACAGGGCCTGCTGCCAGCCGCGCTCAGAGGTCAGATCGCCACCGCTCGCGCACAGGTAGCGGGCCGCGGTGAGGGCGGCGTCATCGATATTCTGCGCATCCGCGACGCCGTCGCCGTTGGCGTCGACACCCCAGCGCTTCCAGGTCTCCGGAATGAATTGCAGTGGGCCCAGCGCCCGGTCGAACTCCGGGTCGCCGTCGAGTGCGCCGCCGTCGGTGTCTTTGACCAGCGCCACACCCGGCGCACCGTTCAGCGGGATGCCGATGATCAGCGGGCGCACCGTGCCGTCCGCGCCGACCTTCGAGCCGCCATGGGTGCCGTGCTTGCTCTCCACGCTGGCGATCCCCGCGATGGTGGTCCAGGCGATCCCACAGTCGGGCCGGGACCGACCCATGACCGCCGCGGCATAGCCGTACGCCTCCAATGCGACAGTCGGGATACCGAGTTTGCCGGATTGCGCGTCGGCCCAGTCGCGCAGCTGCTCGGCGGTCCGGCCGGGCGCATCCAGATCGATCAGCGGCAGCGGTGTGCCGGGACCGGGCGGGATGCCTTCGGGAATGGGCGGCAGATTGCGTTCCGCGCCGCAGCCGGCGAGCACAAGGGTCACCATGGCGGCGGCCAATACGCCGGTCAGCTTCGCGAGCACTCCTCCATCATCCAGATTCGAACGACCACCCCCGCGAAGCACACATCGCGGCAAGCCGAGCGCCATGTATCCCTCCCCTGCGAACCCCGCCGATGGCGCACGCCCGGTGGTCGCGCGCTCCGTGATCCGAGACTACCGAGCCGATCACCGATAACGCGGTCGTGCTGACGCCTTCATATAGCTTCCGTTCAACGCAGAAGCTGCGAACCAGCTAACCGAGGAGTTCCCAGGTCGCGGTGTGGGTCGGTCTGGTGAGGACCGCTGTCGCCGAACCGGATTCGACAATGCGGCCGTGGTCGAGGACGACGAGCTGGGCACAATGACCGGTGACCAAGGTCATATCGTGGGTGATCACCAGGAGGCCGGTGTCGTGTTCGGCGCGGATGCGGTCGAGCAGGGTCATGATCGAGACGGCGGTGTTGCGATCGAGGGCCGAGGTGATCTCGTCGCAGACCAGGACGGCGGGCTCGGCCGCGAGCGCCCTGGCGAGTGCCACCCGCTGGCGTTGGCCGCCGGAGAGTTCGTGTGGGTAGCGGGTGGCGAGATCCGATGCGAGTTCGACCGAGCCGAGCAAATCGGTAATGCGCTGCGCCAGTCGTCGTTTCGATACTCCGCCGATTCGACGAAGCGGACGGCCGAGGGTTTGGGCGACGGTGCGCCGCGGATTGAGCGCGGATCGTGGGTTTTGCGTGACCAGCTGAATACCGTTGCGGCCGTGGCCAGCTCGCCGGCCGAGTCCGATCGGTATCGACGCACCACGCAGTTCCAGCGATCCGGTCGCCTCCCGGTGCAGGCCGGCGATAACCCGCGCGAGAGTGGTCTTCCCCGCTCCGGACGCACCGGCGATCGCCAGTGCCGCGCCGCCCGGCAGCACGAAATCGATATCGGCCAATACCTCGTGCCCGTCGATCGAGGCACCGATATTCCGGGCCCGCAGTACGGGCTCCGCTGCCGACTCGACCGTCCTGGAGCGCACCGCTACCGCCCCGTGTCCTTCGCTCGGCTCCGAAGCCGAGCCGCCGGTGTCGAGCTCTCGGCCGAATGGCAGCCCTGGAGCGGTCGCCACGATCGACGCGATGGCCCCGTTCGGTCGCGCTGAATTCGATGCACCGTGCACCGCAGCCAATTCGACCACGTCATCGGCGATGGCATGGATAGTCGCGGTGTCATGGCCGGACAGCACGATCGCGGTAGCGCCCTGAGCGGCGATATCGGCGAGCAGACGGGCGATTTCGGTACGGAGGGCACCGTGCAGACCCGCCAGGGGTTCATCGAGAATGAGGATCCCGGTGTGGCGGACCAGCGCACGGGCGAGGGCAACGCGACGCTGCTGTCCGCCGGAGAGTTCGCCGGGGCGGCGGCGCAGGTGTTCGTCGGATAGGCCGACCAGTCCCAGAGTTTCGGCCACGGCGGCAGCGGGGTGACGGACCTCGTTCAGCAGGGCACGCACCCGCATCAACGGATGCAGAGCCGAACCCGGATCCTGTCCGACATAGGCGATGTTTTCACGCCGAAATCGTTGCAGCTCAACGTGATTCAACGCGAAAACATCCTGCCCGGCGACCACGACCGAACCCGCGGATCGCCGCGCTCCCGCTGGCAAATGCCCGAGCAGTGCCCGCATCAACGTGGTCTTGCCCGATCCCGACGGACCGGTCAGGGCGGTGACCTTACCCGCCGCGACGCTGAAACTGGTCGGCTCGAACAACTTCTGACCATTCGATCCGCAAACGGTCAGCGCATCGACAACGACGGATGCCTTCATCCCTGCTCCTCCAACGCATTGCCCGGCAATTCCGGCCCGCCCACAGGTGAGCGAACCAGCGACGCGGGATCGTGCGCCCTTGTCCATCGTGGCGAACGATGCTGATCGAATGAGGTCACCGCAAGATTCACGCTGACCGCGACCACCCCGATCGCCAAGCTCGGCGCCAGCACGGACCAAGGGTTGAGGAGCATGCCGGAGGAGTTCTCGCGCACCATGACCGCCCAGTTGCTGGCGCCGAGCGTGGTCGGCAGTTGCAGGAACGATGCGGTGCTGACCACATACACGCCCTCGACGAAGCGAAGACCGAGCTGGGCGGCGAAGACCTCGCGCAGATTCGGGATCACTTCACCGAACACCAAGTGCGGCAGAGTTTCACCGCTGGCCTGGGCGGCTTCGACATAGCCGCTCGCCGCGACAATAGCGGCGGCCGCCGCGAAAACTCGTGCGCAGTATGGAGTTCCGAAGAGCAGAGCCACCACGACAAGCCCGTAGCCGCCCGCATCCGGCCATGCCGTCAACACCAACAGGATCCCGAGTACCGCCGGAACCAGGATCGCGAAATCGGCGATGCCCTCGATCAACGCACCGACCCGAGGACGCAGCGCCGCGATCGCACCGAGCACACATGACAGCACAGTCACCGCGACCGCGATCACACCCGCAAGCAGCAGCAGACCCCAACCGCCATAGAGCAATTGGGCCAGTACATCGCGGCCGAGCCGGTCCGTGCCCAGCAGGCTGTCCGCACCCGGCCGCGCGAACGGTATCCCGACCGCCTCCTCGGCGGGGCGAGTCGCCAGATTCGGCCCGAGCGCGGCGGCGACAACCACCACCAGCGCGGGCAATACGGTGAGGAATCTTCGCACCCGCGACCTCCCAGTCCGAGCCATCGGAATCCGCGGCGCGCCGGTCATATCCGCCCCCGCGATGCCCAGGCCCGAATCCCGTCCGCCAGCGCCAGCATCGCCATGATGACCACCCCGGTCAGCGCGACTACCGCGGCGATCAGGGAGGTGTCCCGATCGGCCACCGAACCCGCGAGCACCGCACCCAGTCCCGGATAGTTGAAGATGGTCTCCACCACCAGCGCACCGCCGAGCAGCATGCCGACAGTGGTCGCGAAACTCGCCACAATCGTCGGCAGCGCAAACGGCAGCACATGCCGGGTCAGCACCGATGTGGTCGAAAGTCCGTCCAGCACCGCACTTTCCACATGTGGCGAGCGCGCCGAATCCAGCAGGGCGGCCCGCACCACCCGGGTATTCCAGCCGATCTGCGGTATCGCCAGTGCGAGCACCGGGAGCACCAGCATGTCGGGACCGGCCGGAAATCCGGAACGCCCGGTAATGGTGACAGCGGGCAACCAACCCAGTCCCAAGGAGAACACCAGGATCAACAGAGTCGCGATGACGAACTCCGGAATCGCCGCCGCCGCGGTGGTAGTCGGCTGCAGGAACCGGGTAGCGAGACTGCGCCGCGCCGACCACCAGCCGCCGAGCAGCAGCGAAGCGACCACCGTCACCAGGAAGGCGAGCCCGCCGAGCAGCAACGTCGGCGGAAACTTGTCGGCCAGTAGCTCATCGATCGATCGCCCGCGCGCCGTGCGACCGAAATCACCGGTCGCCACACCGGATATCCATTCGAGGAACCGCACCGGCAGCGGACGGTCGAGGCCCAGTTCATGTTCCTTGGCCGCGAGCTGCGCCGCGGTCGCATCGCGGCCGAGCACCGCGCGGGCGGCGTCGCCCGGCAGCAGGTCGATGGCCGCGAATACCGCAGCCAGCAGCGCGACCAGAAGGACGACCCGCCGGATGAGGAGTCGGGCGATGGACATCATTGCGCGAGCCAAGCTCGTTCCAACTGCACCCTGGCGAAGCCGCCGAGGGTAGGCACATCGCGCACCCGGGATGCCGCGATATCGATACCGTCGGCCATGCCCCACACCAGATAGCCGCCGCGGGCGTACTGAATCCGCTGCACATCACGGCAGGCGGCCATATATTCCGAGTCATCCGCAGCGGCAAGGGCTTTCGCGGTGGACGCATCGAATTCGAGATCGGTGAAGGCGGTTTCGTTGCGATTGGATGTCGAAGACATCAGCTTGGTCGCGAAGAACAGCGTGGAATCATTGGTGCCCCAGGAGACCGTGTACAGCGGCGCCTTCATCCAGGTCTGGTCGTAGAAGGTATTCGACTCCTGTGTCACGACATCGAGGCGCAACCCGATATCGGCCAGCTGGGTGGCGATCACCTTCGCCGATTCGACCTCGCCCGGCGCCTCGGCCTTGGTGTGAAACCGATATCCGCGCCCGGTATCGAATCCGGCATCGCGCAGCAGCGCCTTCGCCCGGTCCACATCACGGGTCCGCTGCGCAATGGTGTTGTCGTACAACGGATCGCCGGTGCCGAGGATATCGTTCGCGACCGTGCCGTACCCCGAATGCACCTGACTGACCAGGGCCTTGCGATCGACGCCCAGCCGAATCGCTTCGCGTACCCGCGCATCGGCGAACGGCCCGTCGGAGGTCCGCATCGCGACCCCGACCATGGTGTCGTTCGACCGTCGCACCACGCGCAGATCACCGCGCCCCTCGGCGATGCGTCCGGCGATCGCACCGACGTTCGAGGCCAGATCGATCTGCCCGCCGAGTACCGCATTACCCAATGCCGTCACGCTGTCGAACATGGTGACCTCGATGGCGTCCAGCAGCGGCGCCGGTCCGTACCACTGATCATTGCGCACCAGCCGGGCATTGCCGCTCTGATAGGACTCCAACCGAAACGGCCCGGTCCCGATGGCCTTGGTGAAATCGGTGGTGTCCTTCTGCACGGTGAAGGTCATCAACCGAACCAGCAGCGGCAGTTGGGAATTCGGTTCGGGCAGCGCGATCACCACCCGGTTCGGCCCGTCCGCGGTGATGTCCTCGACGGCGGCGGGCATTTTCGACGCACCGCCGACGGTCCGCAGCCGACGCAGCGACCACACTACGTCAGCGGAGGTGACCGGGGTTCGGTCGTGGAAGGTCGCGCCGTCGGCAATGGTGAAGCTCCAGCGGCGGCGCTGCGCATCGGCTTCCCACCGATCCGAAAGGCGCGCAGCAACATTCGGGTTCGCACCCGGTACCGTGAGCGCGTCGTACACCAGCGAGGTGATGAGGAAGTCGCTGTCATTGCTGAGATTCGCATGCGGATCGCGTTCGATCCGCGCCGCGCTGCCGAGCGCACCGACTCGCAGGGTGCCACCACGGCGCGCGGGGCCGTCCGAATTGCCGCCGTTCGAGCAGGCGGCGACCAACAGCAGCGCGCCGATGCCGGTTCCCGATCGCAGGAGTTGTCGTCGATTCCATTCCATGGTGCTGCCTTCCTCGAACCTTACGAGTTGCCCGCGCGCAACGGCGAACTCTAGCGAATCTAGCTAGGACAGGCTAGCCTAATAGGGTTCCGGTCGTTGAGTTTCGCCGAACCACAGCCATCAGTCACCACCCCGAGGGCGATGCCGCAAATTTGCTACAGCTAGCCGCGGCAGACTCGGCCTCCATCCGCGCACGCTCAGTAGTCTACGACTCGCTTAGGTAAGCCTTGCTTAACGCGGCCGGACCCGCTAGCTTCGCAGATCGAATCGTCATAGCCCCGCTTTTCGACCCGATGCGAAGAAGGGATCTCTGGTGAAAGGCGTTCTCTCCGAACGTAAGACGCTTCACCCACTGGATATCGAACGGCGCGAGCTGCCCACCACCGCCGGACATGCGGTGCGCGCGCTCGCACGTGAGATATGCGCCATACTCGACTCCCGGCCCGATGGCCCGGCCGATACCGCTCGCACGCTGACCGATCCGGCATTGCTCGAGCACATCGATGCGCGCGTCGGTGAGTTGCCCGACGCGGTACGCGTCGCCATGCGACCGCCCGCGACCGCGGCCGGCGCCACCATCGTCGGCACACTGCCGCTGACCGACGCCGAATTCGGCCCGACCCCGCCGAGCTGGGTCGAGGCGGCCCGCTGGAGTGGTGAATCCGACCGCCGCGCAAGCTCATTCGAACTCGATATCGTGATGCTGCTGCTCGCCCGCAGCGCGGGTGAACCGTTCGGCTGGCAGGGCCAGCAGGGCGGGAGGCTGGTCAACAACATCGTGCCCTCCCCCGGCCACGAACACGAACAATCCGGTGCGAGTAGTAAAACCCTGCTCAGCCCGCATACCGAGGACGCGTTCCACCCGGACCGGGCCAACCTGCTGATGCTGGCCTGCCTGCGCAATCCAGACGGTGTCGGCACTACCGTCTCCTCGGTACGTCGCACCGAGCTGTCCGATGACGAACGCCGACTGCTTGGCGCGCCGACCCTGCCGATCCTGCCCGACGTCTCCTACGGCACCGGTCATGAGCACTACTCCGCGACCCCGTTGCCGACGCTGTGGAGCGCCGAATCCGCCGACGACACAGCGGATTTGACGCTTCGCTACGATCCCGCATACACCCCGCTCGACAATGCCGATGCCGAATTCCGGTACGCATACGCGCACCTCACCGCGGAACTCGAACGCGTCTGCGTCACCGCCGCACTCGCACCCGGCGAGCTATTGCTGGTGGACAATGACGTGGCCGTGCACGGTCGGGTACCGTTCACCGCGCGCTACGACGGCACCGACCGCTGGCTCAAGCGCGTCAATGTCCGCCTCACCGAACGACGACGGCGGGCCGCCGAGGCCGACGAAAATGGTTATGGGCAACGGATCGTCGCCCCGTTCCGAGCGGCAAGCAACCCGCTCGCGATCGACGGTGTACCGGCTCGGGCTACCGCCCGGACCGCAGTAAGACTGGATACGACACAACATGATCGAGGAACCGTTGAGCACTCGTGACCGGAGCACACCACTGCGTGTGCTGAGCCGCAGCGACCTCGCGGACGTGCCCATCACGCCCGCCGAGGTGGTGCGCGCGGTGGAGGATGCGTATCTCGCCTTCGCCGCGAGCGATTCGGATAATCCGCGCAAACTCAGCGTCGCGAATCCGGACGGCTGGTCGGTGGCCTACGCCATGCTCGGGCGCGACGGCCGGCGCCGGGTGGTCGCGATGAAGACCTCCTATAAATTCGATCCCGGCCACGACCGCAGCACCAAGCGCTACTACACGACCATCACGCTCTATGACGACAGCACCGGCGCACCGATCGCCATGATGGACTGCGCCAGGGTCGGCGCGCTGCGCACCCCGGCAGTTTCGGCGTTGCTGGTGCGCGAGACCGCACGCCGCGGCGCGGAAAGCGTGCTGTTGATCGGCACCGGCACCCAGGGCCGAAATGCCCTGCCGCACTTGCTCGCCGCCAATCCGCAGCTGCGCAAGCTGATGCTCTACGGCACCCATCCGGAGGGACTGGCGGCGGTAGGCGATTACCTCGCCGCGTACAACCCACACGCTGTGCTCGAGACCGTCGAGGATCCGCGCGCGGCCGCGGGTATCGCCGATGTGGTGCTGGCGACCGCGGGGCCGGGTACCGAGGTCGCGATCGAATCCGAGGATCTCGCACCGGGGTCCACCGTGGTGCTCGTCGGCTACGGATTGGCGCCGTCCACGCTGGTCGACGCCGATCGGGTCATCGCGACCAGCGCCGAGCAGATGGCGCTGACCGGCACCGATATGGCCGGTCCCGACGGCAGGTTACGCACCGTCGACGCCGAACTGCCGCAGATCCTGAGTCGCCGTGCGATCGCACGCCGCTCCGACGACGAGCGGATCTTCGTCTACAACAGTGGATTGGTGCTGACCGATATCGCCGTCGCGCACGCACTCGCCGAACGCGCCATTGCCGAGGGCCGCGGCACGGAGGTGCCCCTGTGGGACTAGACATCAGCGCCGTCGAGTTCGACAAAGCGGTGCACAACCTCGGCACCGCCGAACCCGACGGCACGCTGCTGTTCGACAATGGCTCGACCCGCGACAAAGTCAAACTCGGCGAGCCTGCTTCGGGTACCGAGACTGCCCCCGATCCCGCTGTACTGGCGGCAGTGCAGGGGCTGCTGAACATCTGCGCGCCTGCCCTGCCCGCACACACCGACGACTGGGAGCGCAGGCTACTCGCCGATCCGAATCTGCTCGGCGATATCGCCTTTGCGATCGGCGGGCCGTTCCATGTGATGTATCCCCCGCGGATCGCGGTGAATATCAACGGGTTCCAGCGGGCATTCGAACAGGCCGGTGTGGATGGAGTTGTCTACTACGGCAAGAAGGCCAATAAAGCCGCCTGTGTGGCTCGCGCCTGCGCAGAATATGGTGCGGGCGTAGATGTTTCCAGTGTCGGCGAGCTGCATGCCGCACTGTCACAGGGTATTCGCGGTGACGAACTGATGATCACCGGTCCCGCCAAATCCGACGATCTGCTGTGGCTGGCGGTGCGGCACCGCGCACTGCTCGCCGTGGACAACCTCGACGAACTGCACCGGTTGGCCGCTTTCACCACCTCGGCCGCCGCGGCGCGGGTGCTACTTCGGATACTGCCCAACGGATCCGCGAGCCGATTCGGCATGACCGCCGAGGAATTGGACCGGGCGATTTCGGCAATCGGCACCGTCGGTCACGAATCGATTCGCCTGCAGGGCTTCAGCTTCCACCTCTCCGGCTACGATGCCGTCGCACGCGCCGAACAGGCCGACGAATTGATCACCCGCTGCCTGGATGCGCGCACACTGGGCCATCCGGCCACCACCATCTCCATCGGCGGTGGATTCGGCGTCGACTATGTGCCCGCGAGCGCCTGGTCGGAGTTCACCGACCACGCGAACGACCAGTGGTTCCATGCGGGGAAGTCCTTCGATTCGTACTACCCCTACCACTTCCCGGCACCAGGTCCGGCCATGCTCACCGCCATTCTCGAACACAACGCACTGGCGCAACGATTGCGCGACAGCGATATCCGGCTCGCCATCGAACCGGGCCGGGCATTGCTCGACCGCGCCGGCTCCAGCGTCTTCCGGGTGCGGGGCAGCAAGACCCGCACCGCCGACGGTCACCCCTACCAATTACTCACCGTCGACGGCACCAGCCTGAGCCTGTCCGAGCAATGGTTCGACAGTGAATACCTGCCCGATCCGATTCTGTGGCCGCCGCGCCCCGGCGACCTCACCCCGACCTGCGTCGGCGCGGCCAGCTGTCTGGAGTCCGACATGCTCAGCTGGCGGCGCATCCCACTACCGCGCCGAGCCGAGGTCGGCGATCTGCTGATCTATCCGAATACCGCCGGTTACCAAATGGATTCGAATGAATCGGCCTTTCACGAACTGCCGATTCCGCCGAAGGTCGTGCTGCACGACACCGGCGATCTACTCCGCTGGACGCTCGACGCCGGATAATCCGGCACCCCATTCGACCATTACCCTTACGGCCCGAACGAGGAGACCTCCATGCCGCTCGTCACGCGCGTGACGGATCTGATCGGTCGCACCCCACTATTCGAACTGGCGACCACCGCGACCGGCACCCGGCTGCTGCTCAAACTCGAGCAATTCAATCCGACGGGTGCGGCCAAGATCAGGATGGCGCGCGCAATGATCGACGATGCCGAGCGTCGAGGTTTGCTCAGCGATGGCGGGCATATTATCGAGTCCACATCCGGGAATACCGGGCTCGGCCTCGCGGTAGTAGCGGCCGAACGTGGGTATCGCTTCACCGCCGTGGTCGATCACCACGCATGTAAGGACAAGTTGCGCGCTATGCGAGCAATGGGTGCGGAATTGGTATTCGTCGCCGATGAGGGCGATGACGACCTGGCCACCTCGGCGCGCGAAGACCTGGCCGAGGCCATGGCAGCCGGGCTGTCGGACGCGTACTTCACCGAACAGCACAACAACGACGCGAATGCGGTCGGGTACTACGCCGTGGCCGAAGAATTGCTGGAGGACGTGGAGCGCGTCGATATTCTGCTCTCCGCGGTGGGCACCGGCGGTTCGCTGTTCGGCACCGCGACCCGCCTGCGCCAACTCGGCTGCACGCCACGGGTGATCGGCGTGGAGCCCGTCGGCTCGATCGCCTTCGGCGGGCCGGGCGGTCCGTACTGGCAGTCCGGCACCGGCACCCCGCCCGGCGCCACTATCGGCACCGCCGTGGACTATTCGCTGCTCGATGAGGGCGTCAAGGTCTCCGATATCGCGGCCTTCGCCACCGCCCGCGCGGTCGCGGCCGAACTCGGCCTGATGATCGGCGGCTCCGCGGGCGGCTCGGTGCACGCCGCGCTCACCCGCCTCGCGGAGTTCCCGCCCGGCTCGACCGTGGTCACCATCGTCTGCGACGGCGGCGAAAAATACCTCGACACGGTCTTCGACGACGAATGGATGAGCGAACACGATCTGCTCGATGCCGCGACCGAACGCGACGTGCACGCCATGCTCGACCGCTACGCCCCCACGCGACGCGACCAACTCCTGGAGGCGCGATGAGGTACTCGCGCGCCGGGATCGGCCCCTTCGATACAGCGCGGGACGCTCGCGCAACACCCCGTGCACCTGAAATGATCACCTTATTAAGGTTGCCTAACCAAAACAGACAAACTCAGCGACGAGTTGGGATGCGGCAGATGGCGATCGGTTTCGGGATTCGACGAGTGGAGGCACGATGGTGAAACTGGCCACCCTCCGTGCCGATGGGCGACAACTCACCGCACTGGCGGCACCGATCGCGCTCACCCAACTCGCGCAGATCGCGGTGTCCACGACCAATATCGCGCTGATGGGCACGCTCGGCGTACGCGAGGTCGCCGCGGGCGGGCTGGCGATGGTGCTGTTCAACCAGATTCGCACGATGTGCGTCGGGCTGATCACCGGGACCGGAAATCAGATCGCGTCCGCGGTGAGTGCGGCGGGTAAGCGTGGTGAGTCGGTTGATGGCGAGGTCCGCGATATCGTCCGGTCCAGTTTCCTGATCGCCACCTTCGCCGGAATCATCGGCGGCGCGGTGCTGATCGGACTCGGCTGGGCGCTGCGCTGGCTCGGCCAGGACGCGGGCGTGCTCGCCGACGCGCGACCGCTGATGCTCGCACTCGCGCCCGGACTGTTGCCCTGCCTGTGGTTCCAAGTGCTGCGACAGTACACGGTCGGTATGCGGCGTCCGCAGGCGCTGCTGCTGGTCACCCTCGGCTCGGTGGCGCTGAATCTGGTACTTGCCCTGACCTTCATGCACGGCTGGATCGGACTGCCCGCACTCGGACTGACCGGCATCGGCGTCGCGACCTCATTGGTCTTCCTGATCACCTTCGGTGTCTTCTTCGCGATGGTGCGCGCCGATGCGGAACTCGGCGCCACCCTGCCACTGCGTCCGTGGCCGGTGCATATGCCGACCATCCGAGCCGAGATCGGACTCGGTGCGCCGATCGCACTCACCTATGGTTCGGAGGCGGGCATGTTCTCCGTACTCGCCCTGGTGATGGGCAGTATCGGACCGGCCGCGCTGGCCGCGCACAATGTGGTCTACCAGATCATCTATATCGTCTTCCAGATCGCGATCGGCCTGTCGCACGGCGCGTCCATCCTGGTCAGCCACACCGTCGCGCAGGACGAATTCGGCCATGCTCGGGCGCTGGCCTGGCTGGCGCTGCAGCACGCGGGCATCGTCGCCGCGGTCACCGGCGTGGTCTATATCGTCGCGCCGAAGCTCGTACTGAGCCCGTTCCTCGAACCGGACGACACCGCGACGATCGAACTGGCCCGCGCACTGCTGCTCATCGGCATCGTGCTCCAATTCTTCGATGCCGCACAGAACATCGGCACCGGCCTGCTGCGCGGGCTGAAGGAAACCAAGGCGGGCTTTCGCCTGTCCTTGATCGGCTACTGGCTCGTCGGCCTGCCCACCGCCCTGCTGCTGGCCTTCCCGCTCGGCCTCGGTGCCGCGGGCGTCTGGTGGGGACTCACAGCGGGTCTGGCCAGTACCGCTGTGCTGATGCTGCGCCGTTACTTCGCGCTGCTGGATACCGCGGCGTCGGCTCACCCCCATGCGACGCCACAATCCCTACCCGCCCCTTCCTGACCTCGTAGAATACGGACCGACTGGGCGGCGGAAAGCGTTGTGCAGCAACCTGATAGCGTGCCGGGAATGCGGCAGAGCCTGGCATTGAGTTGTGAGCGGATCTCCGCTGAACTGCTCGACCACTTCGACGGGGTCGGCATGGTGCGCGGTGAGTACGTGTTCCGCGCGGCCGGGAAATATCCGACGCCCGAATCGGTTTCGGGTTATCTCGTGCCGTATCTGCGCCATATTGCGAAGCGGGCGAGCGGAACGATCTGGTATCGCACCATGGAAGCCGATACCGCCGAATGCAATACCCTCGACGGCGTCGACGAGATCATCGATGAGCCGCATAAACTGCTCGGCCTGCGCGGTATTCGCCGAGCGCGCCGCTTTCCCGACGCGTTCATCGCCGAACTCGAGGGCATTGCGCAGGTACGCGACGAGGGCGCGGATATCGGAGTGCTTTTCCCCTTCGTCACCTATGTCGACGAATTGCAGTGGGCCATCGAGCAAACCCGGGCCGTGATCGGCGACTGCCCGGTCGCCACCATGATCGAGATCCCGTCACTGCTGCTCGAGGTCGACCGTGTCGTCACCACCGGAGTGTCACGGGTGGTGATCGGCTGCAACGATCTGTCCTCGCTGCTGCTCGGCCAGGCCCGCGCCACCCTGCGACCGGTCCGCCCCGTTCCGCCGCTGCTGCGCGCGATCGAACGGGTGACCATGGTGGCCGCCGCCGCCGGCGTGCAGACCGCAGTCGCGGGCTATCCGCATCCGGACCTCCTCGCGGCCTGCGCGAACCTCGGCGTCGACGAGTGCGTGCTGCACTACTCCGATCTGCCCGAAGTACTGGGTGAGCAGTTCGCGGACCTGCCGGATCTCGATGTGCTGCAAGCGATCAAGCGCAAGACCCGCGCAGCGATCGCGGTATACGAGGCAGAGCGGGCAGCCGGTTCTGATCCCGACCACCCGCACGCCCATCAGACGTTGACGCCGTAATCGCGGGCGATGCCCGCGAGCCCGGAGGCATAGCCCTGACCGATGGCGCGGAACTTCCACTCGCTGTTGTGCCGGTACAACTCCCCGAACACCATGGCGGTCTCGGTGGACGCATCCTCGGTGAGGTCATACCGGGCCAGCTCGGCACCCGTGGTCGCGTCGACCACGCGGATGTAGGCGTTGCGGATCTGGCCGAACGACTGTCCGCGCGCATCGGCATCGTGAATGGAGACCGGGAAGAAGATATTGGTGATCGTCGGCGGCGTCGCCGCCAGATCGACATTGATCACCTCGTCATCGCCTTCGCCCTCACCGGTGAGATTGTCACCGGTATGTTCGATTGTGCCCTCGGGCGAGCGCAGATTGTTATAGAACACGAAGTGCTGGTCGGACAGCACGCGCTGATTCGGCCCGGTGGCGAGCGCACTCGCATCGAGGTCGTAATCGGCCCCGGTGGTCGTTCGCACATCCCAACCGAGCCCGACCGCTACCTTGGTGAGATTTGCGGTCTGCTTCGACAGCGAGACATTTCCGCCTTTGGCCAATGTGACGCTCATGATCCCCTTCCATCCGACGCCTTCGCGTCGTCTTTCATCACGATTATTACTCTGTACCGGACAGGGTTGTGCCGGTTCAGTTCTGGATATCGGCCCAGGCACGCAAGGTCTGCACACGCCCTTCGAGCGCATGCAACTCACTCGAGTCGAGTACGGTGCGCTCGATTCCGTGTGCTACCGCGAAGGCCGACTGTCGGTGGTCATCGATGACATCCACATCGATCTGCACCGCGACATAGTCTGTCGCACTGGGCATTTCCTCGGCGACGACCCGTGCCTGCCCCCGCGCGCACAGCGCGACATTGCCACCGCCGAGAATAAGCAGTGCGACATCGGGCCGTTCCCGTAAGCGGGCCAGCGAGCCGCGATCGAATTTCAGGCTGAGCAGAATCCGCCGATCACCGGCGCGCACCGGCCAGGACACCGGAATCGCATGCGGCGCTGGATCGGTGGTGACCAGCACCGCGATCGTTTCCTGCGGCCATTCCGGGAGTACGTCCAGTTCGGGATGATCGGAAGTCGCGTGGTCTTGACGTTGCACGGGGCTCGCTCCGGCTGCCATGTTCGTCACCTCTTGATCGCTGCAACGCGGCGGGCTGTGCCACGTTGCCTGCAAGTCTAAGGTCCTGTGGCGCTTGTTCGCTGGCGCTGCGACCTTTGTCCGAAGTGCTCACAGGCACCTCTCAGGACACCGATACGGCGTCGCTGGTGCAGGGCAGAGCCCTGGCCCAGTCGCGCGCCATATCCTTGACGCGGATCTCGCTTGACGCGTCATGGCGTCCGTGCTCGCCGATCTGAGTGGCGCCGCGAGCCGTGAGCAATTCGGCGGCGATCTCCCCGCCACGGTTGAAGGTATCGCCGTAGACCGAATCGCCGAGGCCGAAGACCGCGAAGGTCAGCCCGGTCAGATCGGGTTTACCGGCCTCGAGTGCGTCGAAGAAGGGTTCGGCGCCGGTCGGCAGTTCACCGTCACCGTAGGTCGAGCAGACAATGATGTGGAAGGCATCGATGTCCAGGTCGTCGATATCGAAGTCGGTCATGTCGTGGACCGAGACGTCATGGGCCGACAGCTCATCGGCCACGCACTCCGCGACCGCCTCGGCGGTGCCCATCTCCGAGCCGAACAGAACGACTACCCGCACTTCCCGACTCCTCTCACCCAACAAAGTCAAGCAAGGTAAGGCTACCTTAATTTGCAGTCGATTGGTCGGTCTCCGGAATGTCTTCGGCACAACGCCCCGAAGGTCATGCCCAGAGGCCCCACCAGCGTCCGGGCCATCTCATCGAAAGACGACATGCTTGCGGGTGGGTACGTTCGGCGTCATTACGCCCGGTCAGGGGCAGCTTTGTCGCCGCTGACACCGAGGGCGTCAGCGGCACGGAGGGCGTCGAGGGCCATGCGGGTGTCGACGATGAAGGGTTCGTTGTGAATGGTTTCGCCGGGGGCGGTGGCGCGGTCGGCGATGGCGGCCAGGGTTCGATTGTCAGCGTCGGCCAGGCCGAGTGCGGCGAAGGTGGTCGGCAAGCCGACCGACGTGCAGAACTCGAGGACAGTTGAAATCTCTTCGGTGGGAGCGCCTTCCAGTACCAACTGGGTGAGGACGCCGAAGGCAACCTTTTCGCCGTGCAGGTACGGGTGCGTTTGCGGGGCGGCGGTCAGGCCGTTGTGGATGGCGTGAGCGGCGGCGAGGCCGGAGGATTCGAAGCCGAGGCCGGAGAGCAGAGTGTTGGCCTCGACAATGCGTTCGAGGGCCGGGGTGACGGTGTGGTTGCGAACCGCGGCGAGGGCGTGGGTTCCGTCGGCGAGCAGGGTGCGGTAGCAGAGTTCGGCCAATGCGGTGGCGCTGCGGGTGGAGGCACCGCCGCGCATATTCCGGACCCGCGCGGCACTACAGGTCCGCGCCTCGAACCAGGTCGCGAGCGCGTCGCCCATCCCAGCGGTGAGCAGCCGCGCCGGAGCCTGCGCGACAGCGGAGGTATCGACCAGCACCAGTGCCGGATTCCGCCGAACGAGCTGATAGGACTCGAATTCCCCGGCGTCGGTGTAGATCACCGACAACGCACTGCATGGCGCATCACTGGACGCGGTCGTCGGGCAGCTGATCATCGGCAGCTCCAGATCATCGGCCACCGCCCGCGCCGTATCGATCACCTTGCCGCCACCGGCCCCCAACACCACCGTGCTCTCGCTCTCCAGCACAGCCGCCGTCACTCGCGCGATCTCGGCCCGACTGCATTCGCCCCCGGACCGATGGACCGAATACTCGATCTTCGCCTCGGTCAGCGACTCCCGCCACGTCTGCGCCAACAACCGATACGCACTGGCCCCGGCCACGATCAACACCGGCCCCCCGATCCCCAGCCGCGTCATCTCCGCCCCGAGCGCCGCGGTCGCATCCCGCCCCTGCACATAATGCCCCGGCGAAGAAAACACACTCAGCATCTGCCACCTCCCGATCCCGGGCACCGCCGATTCGCCCACCCGACCGACGCCCGACAGCCGACTCCGTATCGCAAACGCTACGCGCCTGTGCTGGCTCTGGCTGAGCCATCAGACCTATCGCATCGGCACCCTCGATACCGAGGGGCTTGCCTGACTCCCGGCTACCGCGGCCAGTACATGCGCCAATCGGCGGGTAATAGTGCGGTGCGCTCGCCGCGGGTGGCTTCGGCGGCGTCCTCGGTGGCGCGGATTTTCGACGCGAAGGACAAGGTGGCCTTGCGGAGGCGTTCTTCCGCGCTGTCCTCGCCGCCCAGGTGGACGGTGCGCAGGGCGTCGGGGATCAGGTCTTCGGGCAGGCCCGCTTTGAGGCTGCGGGAGCGGATTTTCTCGGCCAGGGCGAGGGCGGGTTGGGCCATGGCTATACCGTCGAGGCAGGAGCGGCGCGACTTTTCCGCGGATTTACGCTCCTCCCAGGCTTTTTCCTGGGCGGCGATCTTTTCCGCGACGGTGGCCGACGGGTCGATGGGCTCGTCGGCGAGGTGGGGGCTGCGATTGACGAGTTTAGCAACCAGGGCGGCGGCGACATCATCGACTGTGAATTCGCCTGCGGCCTGGGCGATTCGGGAGTGGAACAGCACCTGCAGCAGCAGGTCGCCCAGTTCCTCCTTGATGGTTTCGGCATCGTTGTGCTGAATGGCGTCGAGGAGTTCGTAGGTTTCCTCGAGCAGGTAGGGGCGCAGCGAATCGTGGGTTTGGGTTACTTCCCAGCCGCCGAAGTTCCAGAGGCGATCCATCACTTCGACCGCTCCGGCCAAACCGGCCGCCACCACAGCGGTATCGGTGCGTCCGGAATCCGAGTCGGTACCGATGACCGGCTCGGACTCGCGGTGACCGGTGTCGTTCGCCGGACCCACCGCCGCGGCGGCATGGCGGGCCGCACGCAGGACTGCTTCCTCGCGGTTGGAGTTCATCGAACGGTTGCCTCGGTGGCGACGCGCAATTCGACGAAACCCTTCGGCTTGCCATCCAATTGCAGCAAAAGGTCGGCAACGAATTGCAACAGGACCAGGTCGCGCACCCGGTCCGCACCGACGCTGTCCTCCACCCGAGGCAGCGGCAATTGCACAACACCACTTGCCGCGCGATAACCCGCGCTCGGGTACAGCCGCTTCAACCGCATCTGCTTGGAATCGGGCAGGCTCATCGGCGAAACCTTCAATGTGGTTCCGGTGACCGCGATTTCGGTGACATCGTATTCGCGAGCCAGCAGGCGCAGTTTCGCCACCGACACCAACCTGCCGACCTCGACGGGCAGCGGCCCGTATCGGTCGACGAGTTCCTCGACAACGGACTCCACCGCCGGATCATCTTGCGCCGCAGCGAGTTTACGATAGGCCTCCAGTCGAAGCCGATCACTGGTGATGTAGTCGGGCGGTATGTGCGCGTCCACCGGGAGGTCGATGCGAACCTCCTTGATCTCCTCGGTCGTAATCGGCTTACCGTCGGCGGCGGCCCGATACGCCTCCACCGCCTCACCGACCAACCGCACATACAGGTCGAAGCCGACTCCGGCCACATGCCCGGACTGCTCCGCACCCAGCACATTTCCGGCACCGCGGATTTCGAGGTCCTTCATGGCCACCGCCATACCCGCGCCGAGATCCGAATTCTGCGAAATGGTGGCGAGCCGGTCGTAGGCCGTCTCGGTGAGCGGTTTCTCCGGTGGATAGAGGAAGTAGGCATATCCGCGCTCACGACTGCGACCGACGCGCCCGCGCAACTGGTGCAGCTGCGAAAGACCGAGGGCATCGGCGCGTTCCACGATCAACGTATTCGCATTGGAGATATCGAGCCCGGTCTCGATAATGGTGGTACAGACCAGCACATCGAATTCGCGCTCCCAGAACCCCTGCACGGTCTTTTCGAGCATGTCCTCGTTCATCTGACCGTGTGCGACCACCACCCGCGCCTCGGGCACCAGATCGCGAATCCGCTTGGCCGCCTTATCGATCGACGACACCCGGTTGTGCACGTAGAAGACCTGGCCGTCGCGCAGCAGCTCACGCCGAATGGCCGCGGTGACCTGCTTATCGTTGTACCCGCCGACATAAGTGAGCACCGGATGCCGTTCCTCCGGCGGCGTGAGGATGGTCGACATCTCGCGAATGCCCGCCAGACTCATTTCCAGGGTGCGCGGAATCGGCGTCGCGGACATGGTCAAAACATCGACGTGCGTGCGCAGCGCCTTGATGTGTTCCTTGTGCTCGACACCGAAACGCTGTTCCTCGTCGACGATGACCAGGCCGAGGTCCTTCCACCGCACGCCCGTCTGCAGCAGCCGGTGCGTGCCGACCACGATATCGACGGCACCATCGACCATTCCCTCCAGCACGGCGCGGGATTCGGCCGGATCGGTGAAGCGCGACAGCCCCTTCACCGTCACCGGAAATCCGGCGACCCGTTCGGTGAAGGTCTGCAGATGCTGTTGCGCAAGCAGCGTTGTCGGCACCAGCACGACGACCTGCTTCCCGTCCTGCACCGCTTTGAACGCGGCACGCACAGCGATCTCGGTCTTGCCGTAGCCGACATCACCACAGACCACGCGGTCCATCGGGACCGCCTTCTCCATATCGGCCTTCACCTCGGCGATGGCGGTCATCTGGTCGACGGTCTCGGTGAACGCGAACGCGTCCTCCATCTCCTTCTGCCACGGGCTGTCCGCACCGAACGCATGTCCGGGTGCGGCCTGCCGTGCCGCGTACAGCTGAACCAGCTCACCGGCGATCTCGCGAACCGCCTTGCGCGCCTTGCGTTTCGTATTCGCCCAGTCGGAACCGCCGAGCTTGGACAGGCTCGGCATCTCGCCGCCGACATAGCGCGAGAGCTGATCCAGCGATTCCATCGGCACGAACAGCCGGTCACCGGGCTGACCGCGTTTCCCAGGCGCATATTCGATGACCAGGTATTCCCGCCGCGCCCCGCCGACGGTGCGCTCGATCATCTCCACGAACCGGCCGATGCCGTGCTGATCGTGCACCACCATATCGCCGGCGGTCAGCGCCAGCGGGTCGACTTGGTTGCGGCGCTTGGCCGGTAGCCGCTTTCCCTCCGCCGGTGCCGTGACCCGATTGCCGGTGAGGTCGGATTCGGCGACGACAACCAGACCGGCGTCATCGAAGACCAATCCGTCGTGCAGCGAACCGCACAGCACACCGACCAGTCCGGCCGTCGGCTCGGCACCCGACGCCAAGGGCGCCGCGGGCACGTCCGCATCCGAGAGCCGTTCCAGAATCCGTTGCGCCGTACCGTGACCCGCGACGACCACGACGGCACGCCCACCGGTCAGCACATGCGCGCGCAGTGACGCGAAGATCGTCGCCACCAGCTCATCGGAACCGCGCGCCGCCGGACCGGCCGACACCGGCAGCACGACCTCGGCGGGATCACCGGAGGTCAGCGGGCTCAGAGTCCACCAGGGCAGACCGAGCGCGTTTGCGCTGTCGTGGATTTCGGGCAGCGCGCGGTAGCCGGAGGCGGCCAGATCGAGTCCGTGCCCGCCCAGCGGCGCAGCACCGCCGAACGAGGCCGCGGTCCACGACGCCTCCAGGAATTCCGCACCGGTGCGCACCAAATCGGCCGCGCGCGTGCGGATCTTCTCCGGATCACACAGCAGCAGCTGGGTTCCGTCCGGCAAAGCCTCGGTGAGCAGCCGCAATTCGCCGGGCTGCAGCACCGGCAGCAGGGCCTCCATACCCTCGACCGGAATGCCCTCGGCCAGTTTCTCCAACATCTCGACCAGCGCCGCATCGGCGGCATTCGCCACCGCGACCTCCGCGGCGCGCGCACGAACGGCCGTGGTGAGCAACAGTTCTCGACACGGCGGCGCGACGACCACATCCAGCGTCACATCGGTCAGCGAACGCTGGTCGGCGACCGCGAAGGGCCGCAGCTCGGTTACCTCGTCGCCCCAGAACTCCACGCGCACCGGGTGATCCGCGGTCGGCGGGAACAGATCGAGGATGCCGCCGCGCACCGCGAACTCACCGCGCTTACCGACCATATCGACACGGGTGTAGGCGAATTCGATCAGGCGCAGGAGCAATTCGTCGAAATCGAACTCCGCACCGACGCGCAGCACAATCGGTTCGATATCACCGAGGCTCGCGGCCATCGGCTGCATCAGGGAGCGAACGGTCGTCACCACGACCCGCAGCGGTTCCGGGAATACCGAATCCTCTGGATGCGCCAGTCGCCGCAGCACCTCGAGCCTGCGCCCCACGGTGTCGGCCCCCGGCGACAGCCGCTCATGCGGCAGCGTCTCCCAGGACGGGAACTGCGCGACCGCCGCACCGAGGATTTCCCCGAGCTCGACCGTCAGATCATCGGCTTCCCGCCCGGTCGCCGTCACCACTACCAGCGGCCGCAGGGCCGCGATCGTCGCCGCGACGAACGGCCGCACCGCCGACGGCCCGACCAACTCGACCGGCGACTTCCCGACCAGGTCGGCAACTGTCCGCAGGGCCGAATCGGCCCCGGCCACCGCGGCCAGTCCGGCAAGAGGTGGGCGGTGGGTGGACATCGAACGCTCCTGAGCTCAGACGGGGTTTTTTGATCGGCCAACCGAGTCTAAGCTCCCCCGCCTGCCGAGCCTTTTGCCGGTCGTTGGGTGCCACGACACAATCGTAGCGGGCCGGCGGTCGAGCGGGAGGTCGAGTTCTGGGCATACCCGACGAGTTACCCACGTGCTCACGAAATCAGTCGACACGTCACAACCTACCAACGCGCTATGACACGTTTACGGGACGTAGCGGCGTAGGCGACGGGCGGCGAATTCGCGGAAGTAGGAGAGCTTCTCCGGGGGGACGATGGCCGGCAAGAGGAAGTACCAGGCGCGTTCCATCCGGGCTGCCATCTGATCGATCGAATCGGTGCCGACGGCTGTGATGTGCACCCCCGCGGTCATTTCCTGCAACAACAGGCCGATCACCTCCGCGTCCAGATCGGCCTCGAGGTCGCCCTGGGCAATGGCCCGCTCGGACAGTACGCGATAGGTATCGCCCCAGGTCTTGGCGATATTGTCGCCCTGGGCGCCGCGGTAGTCGCCGATCTGATGGGTCAACTTGAGCATCGCGCCGACCATCGGATCGTTCATGGATAGGTCCGCGACGACATAGGTGATCCCGATGCATGCCTCGAGCGCGGGCACTCTCGGGTCGAAGAAACCCTGGCACGAACTGACCAGGCGCTCATTACCCTGGTCGACCACGGCGCGCGCCAGCTCTTCCTTCGAACCGAAGTGAAAGTACAAGGCGCCCTTGGTCACGTTCGACTGCGCGATGATCTCGCTCAGGCTCGCATTCGCATATCCCAAGCGCAGAAAGACATCGGCTGCGCCCGCCAGGACGGAATCGCGGGTGATCTCCGCGCGCGCTTGCCTAGCCATCAGATCCGCCTGTCATCCTTAAAACCAGCCATCCTGAAGTAGACCGACATCCCGAAGTAGACCGACTTACCGCCCGAACAGCACCCTGAGGATGGGTGAACCGTACCACCAGGCGAGCGCCCGCCAGCGAATTCGAGCATTCGGACGGGCATACCGCGCAATTTACTGGCTACCAATGTGCGCTCAGTCCTCCGTGCCAGCGCGCCATTCCGAGCTCAGCTGCGGGTCGGCTTCCAAATGGCTGAGTCCGTTCCAGCACAGGTTCACCAGATGCGCCGCCACAACCTCTTTCGACGGTTCGCGCTCGTCCAGCCACCAGGTCGCGGCCGTCGAGACCATGCCGACCAATGCCTGCGCGTACAAACCGGTCAGACTGGTATCGAAACCGCGCCGCTCGAAATCCCCGCCGAGAATATGCGCGACCTGGTTGGTGGCCTCGTTGAGCAGGCTGGAATAACGGCCCTCAGCAGTAGCTGCGGGCTGGTCGCGCACCAGGATTCGGAATCCGTCGGTGCGTTCCTCGATATAGGTCAGCAGTGCGAGCGCGACCTGTTCGAGCCGGATCCTGGACCGGTTCCGGGTGAGCGAGGAGGTGATCATGTCCAGCAGCATCGACATTTCGCGGTCCACGACCACGGCGTAGAGTCCCTCCTTGCCACCGAAGTGTTCGTACACCACGGGTTTGGAGACCTGGGCACGCTGCGCGATCTCCTCGATCGAGGTCGCGTCGTAACCCCGCTCGGCGAACAATGCGCGACCGATCTCGATCAACTGCTGCCGCCGCTGGGTTCCCGTCATCCGCGGTCGGGACACCTTGGGCGGCTCACTCGAAGACACCGTCCCGCCTCCTCGCGCATGCCAATAGTCGTCGGCCCCAACTGTTCCAGACAGCTCTGGCTCCCGTGCCGTCACCCCCGGCTCCCAGGACGACAACCGATCTCGCACGCACCTGGGTAACTCGTCGGGTGCGCCCAGAATCCAGCCCCTACCTGGCCGACGGAAACGGTCGGAGCATCAACGACCGGCAAAAGTTCCGGGGAGTCGGGGGAGCATTCGCCCAGATGACGCGACCGGGGCGGACAGAGCGCGGCGACGGGTACGCACTAATTCGGTGAAGCAGTTCGACTAACCGGAGGTCTTCATGCGAGGATTCATGCCGTGCCGCTGGCGCAGTGGCGGGTTTCCAGATCCGCCGGTGTGACAATCCGCCGTAGTGTAATGGCAGCACCTCTGATTTTGGTTCAGATAGTTCAGGTTCGAGTCCTGGCGGCGGAGCACATCGGCACGATGGCTTATTGTTGGCCGCGCACACCGCTGAACAAGCACGACGACAGCCAAGCACGATGACAGGCAGCCGAGGGAGATCCATGCCACAGCAGACCGCCGTCGTCGTTCTCGCAGCCGGTGCCGGGACGCGAATGCGGTCGAAGACTCCTAAAGTGCTGCATTCGCTGGCCGGTCGAAGCATGCTCGCGCACGCGCTGCATGCGGCCAACGAGATCGACCCCGCGTTCCTCATCACCGTGGTAGGACACGATCGGGAACAAGTCGGCGCCGCGGTCGCCGCCGTCGCCTCCGACCTCGGCCGCGACATCACCACCGCCATCCAGGAACAACAGCTCGGAACCGGCCACGCGGTGCAGTGCGCGCTGGCGGCGGTTCCCGAGGATTTCACCGGTGACCTGCTGGTCACCTCCGCGGATGTGCCGCTACTCGACGGGCACACTCTGTCCGCGCTGCTCGACGAGCATCGCAGCTATGGCGAACGCTCCGCCGTCACGGTGCTGACCTTCGAACCGGACGACCCGAACGGCTACGGCCGCATCGTCCGCAATGCCGACGGCCAGGTCATCGAAATCGTCGAACATGCCGACACGTCCCCGGTGCAGTCGGCGATCACCGAGGTCAACTCGGGTGTCTACGCCTTCGACGCGACCGTACTGCGCACCATGATCGGACGTCTGTCCACCGCCAATGCCCAGCACGAGTTGTACCTGACCGATGTGCTGCGGCTGGCTCGCGAGGCCGGACATCCCGTGCACGGCGCACGCCTGCTCGACTCGGCCAAGGTCACCGGCGTGAACGACCGGGTGCAGATGTCGGTGGCCGCGCGCACCCTCAACCGCTACATCCTCGAACGGCATATGCGTGCCGGGGTCACGATCATCGATCCCGCGACCACCTGGGTGGACGCGAGTGTGAAGATCGCCAGAGACGCCGAAATCCGGCCGGGTGTGCAGTTGCTCGGCGGCACCGTCATCGGTGAGGACGCGGTGATCGGACCGGATTCCACGCTCACCGATGTCATCGTCGGCGAGGGCGCGCACGTAGTTCGCGCCCACGGTGATCAGGCCGTGATCGGTCCCGGTGCGAACATCGGGCCGTTCAGCTATCTGCGCCCCGGCACCGTTGTCGGTGATTCCGGGAAGCTCGGCGCATTCGTCGAAACCAAGAACGCATCGATCGGCGCGCACTCCAAAGTGCCGCACCTCACTTATGTCGGCGATGCCACCATCGGTGAGCACAGCAACATCGGCGCCTCCAGCGTTTTCGTCAATTACGACGGGGTGAAAAAGCATCACACCGTCGTGGGCTCACATGTGCGGACCGGCAGCGACACCATGTTCGTCGCACCGGTGACAGTGGGTGACGGCGCGTATACGGCGGCGGGTACTGTGCTGCGTAGGAACGTTCCGCCGGGGGCACTCGCGGTTTCAGGTGGGCCACAGAAAAACATTGAGGGCTGGGTGCAGCGTTACCGTCCGGGGACGGATGCGGCACGGGCGGCGGCGGAAGCCATCGCGGCCAAAGAGATGTCGGGTCAGGCAATCGAGCAAAAGGATGGCAAACAGCAGTGACCGCGTCATGGATCGACAACCAGAAGAACCTCATGCTCTTCTCGGGACGCGCTCATCCTGAGCTGGCCGAGCAGGTGGCCAAGGAACTCGACGTCCACGTCACCCCGCAGACCGCGCGCGACTTCGCCAACGGCGAGATCTTCGTCCGGTTCGAGGAATCCGTGCGCGGCTCGGATGCCTTTGTGCTGCAGAGCTTTCCGGCTCCGCTGAACGAGTGGCTGATGGAACAGCTCATCATGATCGACGCGCTCAAGCGCGGGTCGGCCAAGCGGATCACCGCGGTGCTGCCGTTCTACCCGTATGCCCGGCAGGACAAGAAGCACCGCGGCCGTGAGCCCATTTCCGCCCGCCTGGTCGCCGACCTGCTCAAGACCGCGGGTGCGGACCGCATCATCACCGTCGACCTGCACACCGATCAGATCCAGGGCTTCTTCGACGGCCCGGTCGATCACATGCACGCGCAGCTGCAGCTGGCCGAGTACGTGCGCAACAACTACAGCCTCGAGCACATCACGGTGGTCTCCCCCGATTCCGGCCGGGTGCGCGTCGCGGAGAAGTGGGCCGATTCGCTCGGCGGCTCGCCGCTGGCCTTCATCCACAAGACTCGCGACCCGCTGGTGCCGAATCAGATCAAAGCCAACCGCGTGGTCGGTGAGGTCGAGGGCCGCACCTGCATCCTGATCGACGACATGATCGACACCGGTGGCACCATCGCGGGCGCGGTCAAGGTCCTCAAGGCGGCGGGTGCCGGTGATGTGGTCATCGCGGCGACGCACGGCGTGCTCAGCGATCCGGCGGCCGAGCGCCTTGCTACCTGTGGCGCCAAGGAGGTCGTGGTCACCAATACGCTGCCGATCAGCGAGGAGAAGAAGTTCCCGCAGCTGACTGTGCTGTCGATCGCGCCGCTGCTGGCCCGCACGATCCGCGAGGTCTTCGAGAACGGTTCGGTCACCGGACTTTTCAACGGCAACGCTTGACCGCCGCCCCGGATATCAGGCCATACAAGTTGGGAGCCACGCGGCCTGCGTTCAGGTTCTGCGTCGGGTGAGTGGCTGAGTTCTGGATGTGCCCGGTGAGTTACCCATGTGCTCACGAAATCAGGCATTACGTGGGAAGTTTGTAAAATGGCGGCTCGGACACTGTTCGGGCCGCCATTGCCTTGTCGGGGCGTATTCTGCGGATTGCCCATTGTGATCACCGGACCGGCGGGCATCGTCCTCGGCATCATCAGCCACAACAAAGGTGAATCGCTCGGCAAATGGGCGGTCATCGCCAATGGCGCGGTACTGGCGATCGCGGTCATCCTGGTCATCGCCTTCATCGGCTTCCTCGGGGCCTTCAGCTGACCCGGTTCGCATGCCTCGGATCCCGTGTGCCTGCGATATCGAGGGGGATACTGGGGGTATGGACCGTGACCCGCTTGACCTGGACATGGGGGACGACAGGCAGGAAGACGAGATCCGCGCATACCGGCGCAATGTCGAGGATCCGCCCGATGACCTGTGCATAGGCTATCGGGAGAACGAGGATGACGGCCGACTCGGCATCGGCGAAGAACTCGAACAGGAGTGGACCCCGCATCGTCAGGCGGCCGCGCTCGCCGATGAGGACGAGCGGCCCGCCGAGGTCGCCGCGATGGAGATCGTCGCCGATATGGACCTATAGCCTGCCTCCCCGCCGACCGGAGACACGAGGAGAGTTCGATGACCACTCCGCAGCAGCCCGAGCAAGGCGATGCGTCGCCCGAGAAACCGGTCGGCGAATCCGAGCCGCTCGAACCCTCGGGTACGGCTTGGGCCGCACCGGCTTCCAGCGGACCGTGGGAATCACACGCCGTCGAGCCCGACGCCCCGGATTCCTCCGCAAAGCCGGGCGCGCAGACACCGACCCAGCGAGACGCCGCCGAGACCGCACCCGATCTCGGCGGACAACCGCGGCCATCGAGCGCGGCTCCGGGTGACTCCGCGCCGGCTTTCGGAGTCCCACCGGAGTGGGCACGTCCGGAGCTGTGGGATGACCCATCGGCACGGTACGACCAGGACCAGCCGGGCACGGTCTATCCGCCGATCAACGACACCGCACCGGAACCCACGTACGGCGGCTACCCCACCTACACCCCGCAGCCATACACCCCACCGGGACCGCAATCGGGCGCCCAAACGCTGTCGATCATCGGCTTCGTCTGCGCGGGCATCTCTTTACTGTTCTGCCCCTACCTATTCGGCCCGGTCGGCATCATCCTGGGCATCATCGGCCACCGAAAAGGCGAATCCCTGGGCAAATGGGCCGCCATCGCCTCGGCGATCTCCCTGATCGTCGGACTCATCCTCGTCTACGCCGTCTTCAGCGGCAGCCTGGTCCCGGACTCCGACTGACCCACCCGGTGGCGATCAGGGCCGGTTCGCCGGCCGTGCCAGTTCCGCCACGTTGCCATGGCGCCACACGAGAATTCCCAAGTACGGCTATCGCCGACGGAATTCGCATCACCGCGGCGGCCGATCGCCCAGCCATCGCCGCGTTGGGATCACGCGTCGTAGGGTTGTGCCCATGAATGATGGGAGCGAGGCGCGGCCATGAGTCGATTCGGTGGGTTCCCACTCGCGGGATTGGACTTCTACGAGGATTTGGAAGCCGATAACTCGAAGGCCTTCTGGATGGCGCACAAGGATGTCTACGAGGAGTCGGTCAAGGCGCCGATGGTCGCGCTGACCACGGAGTTGGAGGCGGATTTCGGGACTGCCAAGATTTTCCGCCCGTACCGGGACGTGCGCTTCTCCAAGGACAAGGTGCCATACAAGACCGCGCAGGGCGCGGTGGTCAGCGTGGCCCCGGGTACGGGCTGGTATGTGCAGATCAGCGCGGCCGGACTCTTCGTCGGCGGCGGATTCTACGCGGGCTCCCCCGCCCAGATCGCCCAGTTGCGCGCCACCATCGATGACGAGGTCCGCGGCGCAGAGCTGGCGGCGATTCTGGCCGAGCTCAGCGCGGACGGATTCACCATCGGCGGCGAGCAGTTGAAGACCAAGCCGAAGGGATATGACGCCGACCATCCACGCATCGATCTGCTCCGGCACAAATCGCTGACCTGCAGTAAGGAATACGGCGCACCGGCCTGGTTGGACAAGCCCCGCGCCGCCAAGGAGGTCCGCACCGCCTGGGAGGCGATGCGGCCTTTCATCGAATGGCTGGGCGCAGTGGTCAGTGGTGCACCCGCTCGAACCTAGGGGTGGCAGCTGGGGTGGGTAGGCTCAGCCGCGGGCGGCGAGCACGAGGGCGAAGCGGTCGTCCGGATCGGTCCAGATCTGTTCGGTCTTGAATCCGGCGGCGGCCAGTTCGGCATCCAGGCCGTCGATGCGGAATTTGGCGGAGATTTCGGTGCGCATCTGCTCGCCGCGGGCGAACTGGACGGTGAGGTCCAGTTCGCGGACCGTCACGGTCATATCCTCGGTGGCCGCCAGGTGCATTTCGATCCACTCGTGTTCGGTATCCCAGATGGCGACGTGGTCGAACTTGTCCGGTTGGAAATCGGCGTCGAGGCGACTGTTCAACACATGCAATACATTTCGGTTGAATTCGGCGGTGACACCGGCCGCGTCGTCGTAGGCGGGTACCAGTGCGGCGGGATCGGTGACCAGGCCCGCACCGAGCAGTAGCCGCTCGCCCGGCTCGAGCACCTCGTGGATGCTGGACAGGAATTCGGCCCGTTCGGCGGGAACGAGGTTGCCGATGGTGCCGCCGAGGAAGGCGATCATGCGTCGGCCGCCGCCCGGCAGATTATGCAGGGTGTCGGTGAAATCGCTGACCACACCGTGCACCGCGAGGCCGGGAAATTCGGCCGCGATCTCCGCGGCGGCGGCCCGCAGCGCGGAGGACGAGACATCCTGCGGAACATAGGTTTTCAGTGGTCCCTCGGTGCTCAGTGCCGATAGCAGCAGCCGGGTCTTGGCGGCCGAGCCCGAGCCGAGTTCGACCAGGACCTCGGCCTGTGCGGTCCGGGCCATCCCGCCGACGACCCGCTCCAGCAACGCGCGTTCGGTACGGGTCGGGTAGTACTCGGGGAGTTCGGTGATCTGCTCGAACAGTTCACTGCCGCGCGCGTCGTAGAACCACTTGGGTGGCAACCACTTCGGGTCCGCGGTGAGGCCGAGCCTGGCATCCGCGCGCAACGCCGAGGTGAGGTCGTCATCGGATAGGTGGATCTCCAGCGTCGGTGCAGTCATAGGAGCGAGCCTTTCGTGCTTGGAACGTCGAGTAGCGGTGTGACGGACAGCGCGCCGGGGCGGGCGCTGACCAGCTGTCGATCCGGAATCGACCGCCAGCGCGGATCGTCGTCGAAGGGTTCCGAGGACAGGATGGCGAAATCATCGGTGACCAGAGCGGACAGCGAGTGGTAGACGGTGGTCGCCCACAACTGCTTGCCATCACCGAGCAGGAAATTCAGTCGGGCGCCCGGGGATTGAGCCAGTACGGCCGCGACCAGCAGACTCAAAGCCGCCGGTGCCGCCGCCCAGGAACCATCGGGCGTATCGGTCGAGAGCAGACTGCGCAGGATCACCCAGAGCATCGCCGCATCAGTCGCGGATTCGGCCTCCAGCAACTGCATCGGGTCGAACAACTGACCCGCGCCGAGTTCGGTTGCGGTGCAGCCGAATTCTTCGGCGACCGCGCTGAGCGCCCGCCGCCAATCGGGCACCACACCGTTATGGCTGAATGCCCACCGACCATGCGTGAACGGCGCACAAGCAGTCCGCTCGACCGGCATGCCCACGGTGGCTGAGCGAACCGCCGCCAATACCGCCCACGACTGCAGTTGCGGCAGAACCTCTTCCACGGCGGGATCGGTCCAAATGGGTGCCGAATTGCGATACCGGCTGACGGTCACGCCATCGTCGTCACGCCACCAGGCCACCCCGAAACCGTCCGCATTGATCGTCCCGCCCCCGCGCATATCCTTGGGTGCCCACGCCTGGGTCCGCAGGGAATGCGAACCGAGCGTCAACATGTCGCCCACCCGCACCGGCGGACCGACGTAACCGAGTTGACGACACATCAGCGCTCACCTCCCACCAGCACACGCCGGACTGGAGCGCCGGTCGGCCGTGGTGACGACGCGGCCGACTGCCCGCCGCTCGGGATCGGCGCGGCCATCATCGAGCCCCTCACTCGCCCTCGCCTTCTCGCAGGTCGCGGGCCAGGCGGAAGCCGGCGAAGATCTGGCGGCGGATGGGGTGGTCCCAGTTGCGGAAGGTGCCGCGGCAGGCGACCGGATCGGTGCCGAAGGAACCGCCGCGCAGGACGCGGTAGTCGCCGCCGAAGAAGACATCGGAGTATTCGGCGTACGGGAAGGCGCGGAAGCCCGGATACGCCTCGAAACCCGATGCGGTCCATTCCCATACATCGCCGATGAGCTGGTGCACACCGGCCGGCGAGGCACCGGCCGGGTACGCACCGACCTCGGCGGGTTCCAGATGCCGCTGGCTGAGATTCGCGGTGGCGGAATCGGGTTCGGTATCGCCCCATGGGTAGCGGCGGGAAGTGCCGGTCTGCGGATCGAAGCGCGCCGCCTTCTCCCATTCGGCCTCGGTGGGCAGGCGCTTACCAACCCAGTTGGCGTAGGCCTCGGCCTCGAACCAGCAGACGTGCACCACCGGCTGCTGCGGGCGCACCGGCGTCATCACGCCGAATACCCGACGCCACCAGCGCCCGGCCGGATCGCACTCCCAGAACTGCGGCGCTACCAGGCCCGCCTCCTGCCGGTGCGCCCAACCGCGTTCGGACCACAGCTCGGGCCGCTCGTAGCCGCCGTCGGCGATGAAGGCCAGGTATTGCGCATTGGTGATCGGTGCGACGTCGATGGCGAAGGCGGATACGTGCACCGGATGTGCCGGGCGTTCGTTGTCCAGTGCCCATGGGTCGGTCGAGGTGCCCATGGTGAATTCGCCTGCGGGAATGACGACTTCGCCACCGACCAGAGTCGCCGCCGAGGGCGCGGCGGGCGCGGACAGCACGGCAGGGCCGGTGCGCAATTGATGGGTGGCGAGCATGGTTTCGTCGTGCTGCTGCTCGTGCTGGGCGATCATGCCGAACGCGAAGCCGCCGTCGACCAGCGGATTACCATGTAAGGCACTGGTTTCCAACACATCCCACACCTGATCGCGCACGGTGCCGACATAGTCACGAGCCTGGGTGGGGTTGAGCAGCGGCAGTTCCGGGCGATTGGCGCGAGCGTTTTTGAACGCGTCGTACAGCTCATCGATATCGGCGCGCACCGCTTCGCGTCGGCCGACATCGCGCACCAGCCAGAGTTCTTCCTGATTGCCGATATGGGCGAGATCCCAGACGAGCGGGCTCATCAGTCGCGAATGCTGGGCGACCAGCTCGGCTTCATCGAGGGTGGTGAGGCCGGTGGTGCGATCCCTTGCGCGGGTGAGCACTTCGGCGATCCGGTCACGCAATTGTTCGGTGCCGGAATTATCCGTTGCGGGGTACTGAATGGTCACGATGGGTATCTCCCGAACTCGGTCTGGTCGGCGACGCGCGGTTGCGGGACCACGGTCACGGTTGGTCCTCGGGCTGATCCGCCGCACGGGGCGAAGCGAGTTCATCGGTCGGGGTGCGACCACAGCGACAGCGCTCGGCGGCGGATTCGATCTCACGGGCCGCCGCTGGACTCGCCGCATGGGCCGCGGCCAGGGTCAGTAACTCGACCGCGACGTCACGGATCTCCGGATCAGCCAACCCGCAGCGCGCCGCGTCGAGCCAACGGCCCGCGAGTGGTGTGGCGAGCGCCGTCGCCTCGGCGATGACCACCGCAGACGAGAGCAGGGCGTCGACGACGTGGATCGGGACGGTCCAGTCGTTATCGGGCTGAGCGTCCAGATAGCGGACCTCGAGATGTCCGGACGCCCGTACCGGTGGGAACAGCGTGGTCAGGTGATAGTCGAGATCGCCGATAACGGGACGCCGGCCGATCTCGTCGTCCAGCGCACCGGACAACCAGTCCGCGAAGGTCGCCTCCGGCGGCGCAGACCAGCCGATATCGCTGCCATTGCCGGATATGCCATGGGGGCGACGGATGCACAGCAGCGGGACATCCAGGGCCCAACGCGCATACCCGGCGACCGGGTCCGGCCAGGACTCCACCGCGGGACGGGTGCGCGCGTGGTCGAGACGCAGCCAGGTGCGCATGCGCTGCGATGCCCACGCACCCACCGGGGCGCCGTGTAATTCGGGTGAGCACGCGAAGGCGGCTACTAGCGCGGGGCCGATCGTGTACAGCGCATTCCACCGGGCGGTGACCTCGGCACGGTCCGCACCGGCATCGACGCTGACCTGCGTCGCGGCGGTATTGCACATCATCAATTTGCCGAAGGGGCCGATACCGCCGAAGGACTGTTCCATGGCGCGATAGCGCGGTAACCGTAGGACCCGCTTGGCGCGGCGGTCCGCGTCGGCGGCGGCGGAGACGGGGCGGATGGATCGGGATTCGAGCAGGTCCCGCAGCATCCGAGCATCGGTGCGCAAGCCCTCGCACAACTGCGCGGCAGCGGCGAACGGGGCGCTGGAGAGTTCGATCTGACCGCCGGGTTCGATGGTGACCCGGCTGCCCCCTGGCAACGGAAGTGCCGGTGAATCGGGGGCGATGGACCGCGGTGCATAGGGTCCGAGCGCATCTGCGAATGCAGCCAGTTGCGGGCGGGGGGCGGCCGATGGGCCGGACGACGAACACTCACCCTGCACGGTGAGCCATTCCAGTTCGGCGCCGATGAGCGTCGGTGGTCCCAGCTTGAAGCAGATTTTTTCGAGATAGGCCTCGGCCGCGGCGCGTGAGGACAGTTCGCCGCCTGCGGGCGCGATAGCCCGCTCGGGGTGTTCGAGCGTGACTGCCATACCAACCTCCACCATGTGAACCGGGTAACCGTAGTTGTGCTGCGTATGCGCCGCCGGTTGTCGTTCAGGTAGTTCTGTATCGCCGTGGATGCCGGTCGTATTCCAGTGCGCCGACCCAAACCAGGGTAGCGAGGAGCACAGACGAGAAAGGTGACAAGAGTCTGAATTCGTGGTCGTACCCAGCGGGGGACTCGCGCACCATGGCCCGGACCTGCGCCGACTCGTGCGACGACCCAACGCGCCGATTTCGGCGATACTGTCGAGGCCATGCTCGATGAGAATCGCGTACGTGCCGACACACCGGTCTACGGTTCCGGATCCGACCTGGTCTTCCTCGACAGTGCGGGCTCCTCGTTACCGCCCCGAGTCGTTGTCGATACCGTTGTGGCGCATCTGCGACGCGAGGCCGAAATCGGCGGCTACCGCGCGGCTAACGAGCGACTCGACGACCTCGCCGCAGTGAAAACCGATATCGGTCGGCTCATCAACGCCGATCCGACCAGCATCGCGCTCAGCGACAGCGCGACCCGCGCATGGGCGGACTTCTTCTATTCGGTCCCGCTCGGGCCCGGCGACCGCATCCTCATCTCCGGCACCGACTACGCGAGCAATGCCATCGCCGCGCTGCAGCGGGCCAAGGCGACCGGTGCGGTGGTCGAACAGATTCCCAGCGACAGCAGCGGCCAGCTCGATCTCGACGCACTCGCCGATATGGTCGACGAACGGGTCAAGTTGGTGTCGGTGCTGCATGCCCCCACCAATGGCGGTCTGGTCAACCCCGCCGTCGACGCCACTACGATCGCACATTCGGTCGGCGCACTGGTGCTGCTCGATGCCTGCCAGTCCGCCGGCCAGCTGCCGATCGATGTGGCCGAACTCGATGTCGACGCGCTCTCGGTTACCGGCCGCAAATGGCTGCGCGGGCCGCGCGGCACCGGATTCCTTTATGTGCGACCGGAATTGGCCGCATCGATGGAGCCGCAGCGGCTGGACCTGCACGGCGCGCAGTGGACCGCCCCGCGGGAGTATTCCCTCGTCCCCGACGCGAGTCGATTCGAATTCTGGGAATGCGATGTCGCGGCGCGACTCGGTCTCGGTGCGGCCGTGCGATATCTGCTCGAACTCGGACCCGAGGACGTCTACGACGCGATCGCGGCTCGCGCGGAACACCTGCGCAAGTCACTACCGGAAATCGACGGAGTCACCGTGCGCGACATCGGGATTCGGCACAGCGGCATCGTTTCGTTCACCGTCGAAGGGAAATCCGCGGTCGAGGTGCGCGATCGCCTTGCGGCACAGAATATTACGGTGACGGCGAGCCATGCCAGCTCTACGCTGCTGGATATGACCGCCCGTGGCCTGGATTCGGTGGTGCGCGCCTCGCCGCACTGCTTCGTTCGTTTCGAGGAGCTGGACCGGTTCGTCGACGCGGTCGCAACGCTCTGATGTCACCTCGCGAACTGGTCGTACTCGGCACCGCCAGTCAGGTTCCGACCAAGCAGCGCAACCACAATGGGTATCTACTGCGCTGGGGCCAGGAGGGGATCCTCTTCGATCCAGGCGAGGGTACCCAGCGGCAGATGACCTACGCGGGCGTATCGGTCACCGATATCACCCGGATCGCGGTGACGCATTTCCACGGTGATCACTGTCTGGGACTATCCGGCATCATCCAGCGGATCAATCTGGACAAGGTCGCCCATCCGGTCGACGTGTACTACCCCGCGTCGGGTGAGGTCTTCTTCGATCGGCTGAGCAATGCCAGCTCCTTCTATCGAACTGTCGAGCTTCGGCCGCATCCGATCACCGATCCAGGTCCACTGGATGCGCCCGACGCACCGTTCGTCCTCGAAGCGGTCCCGCTATCGCATCCGGTCGACACCTTCGGCTACCGGCTCACCGAACCGAACGGTGTGCGCATCCTGCCGGAGCGGCTCGCCGCATTCGGCCTGCACGGCCCGGCGGTCGGACAACTGCAGCGTACGGGCAACATCGAATTCGACGGGCGCACAATCACACTGGCGGAGGTCAGCGAGCCGCGGCCGGGCCAGAGCGTCGCATTCGTCATGGACACTCGCCTCTGCCCCGGCGTATCGACCCTAGCCTCGGGAGTGGACATGCTGGTGATCGAGGCGACCTTCCTGGATGCCGACGCCCGCCTCGCCGAGGAATACGGCCATCTCACGGCCGGGCAAGCGGCCCGGGTCGCCGCCGAGGCGGGCGTGCACACGCTGGTACTGACCCACTTCTCCCAGCGCTACCGCGATCTCGACGACCACCGCGCCGAGGCGTCCGCGTACTTCACCGGCGAGATCGCGGTCGCGACCGATCTCGCGAGAATCCCACTCCCGCAACGCCGTTAGCCCGAAGGGGCGCGGGCGGGCAGATCGCACGCGAGCCGGATCCGCACCCGTTGCCAGGATCCACACCTGCTACGGGATTCGCGGCCGATACGGCTGAGACGATCCCGACAACGCTGTGGCTGTCAGCCAGGCGCAGTGCGAGGACTCAGGCGAGGAGAGCGCGCGTGTCGGTTCCCGGGCCGACAAGGCGCAGACTGCGGTTGTCCAGGAGAGCGGCGATGCCATGCAGGTTGGTCCACAGCGCGATAGCGGCGGCCCTCGGGTCGGTGGCGGACGGTCGCAACTTCGTGGACCACTACGCCGCCACCTTTGATTCGAACCGTTCGTAGGTTCGCGCCCCCGATCAGCCGACCAGATCCGACAAGTTCACCGCCTACTGCCGGTGGAACCGTTAACGCGAAGCACAATTGACGGGATAGTTGGAACAGGCCGGTGCACAACGTCCGGCCATCGCACCATGGGCGATCAGGAGTTGGACTTGAGCAGGTTCACCGATGAGATGTACGCGACGGCGCAAACCTCGGTTCGCGGGCTGGTGACCGGGGAACCGAATGCGCCGCTGCGGCAGACCTGGCGCGAGATCCACGGGATCGCGCGCCGGATGGCGGGCGGACTGGCGGCGGCCGGTATCGGACACGGCGACGCGGTCGGCGTACTGGCCGGGATGCCAGTCGATATCGCACCGACGTGTCAGGGCATCTGGATGCGCGGCGCGTCGATCACCATGTTGCATCAGCCGACCCCGCGCACGGATCTGCTGGTCTGGGCGCGCGATACCGAGACCGTGCTGTCGATGATCGAGGCGCGCGCTGTGGTACTCGGCGCGCCCTTCGAGGCCGCCGAACCGGTGCTGCGCGAGCGCGGCATCACCGTGGTGCGCATCGATCAACTGCGCGACGGCCAGGAGACCGATCCGGTGCCGACCGTCGAGACCGATATCGCGTTGCAGCAGTTGACATCCGGTTCGACCGGATCACCGAAGGCGGTGCGGATCACACACGGGAACTTCTACGTCAACGCCTACGCCATGTTCGACCGGGTGAAGTTCCAGCTCAACGACGATGTGATGATCAGCTGGCTGCCGCTTTTCCACGATATGGGGATGGTCGGATTTCTCAGCGTCCCGATGCAGTTCGGCGCCGAAGTGGTCTGCGTGACACCGATCGACTTCCTGATGCGGCCACTGCTGTGGGCCGAGCTGATCGACAAGTACCGCGGCACCGTCACGGCGGCACCGAATTTCGCGTACTCGCTGCTGGCCCGCCGGCTCATGCAGGCCGAGGACGGCGCCTACGATCTCAGCAGCGTGCGGTACATGTGGAACGGCGCCGAACCCGTCGATCCGGACACCATGGAAGCGCTGGCCGCGGCCGGCAAACGCTTCCGGCTCAATCCCATGGCGCTCACCCCGGTCTACGGCATGGCCGAAACCACACTGGCCGTATCTATTCCGGATCCCGGACATGGACAGATCCTCGATGTCATCGATGCCGATCTGCTGGAGGCGCTGGGCAAGGCCGTGCCGGCGCACGACCACCACGGCAATGTCCGCCGCCTGCCAACGCTCGGCTATCTGGTCGACAATCTGGAGGGCCGGGTCGTCGACGCGGAGCGCCAGCCGCTGCCGTCCCGTTCCGTCGGCGTGATCGAACTGCGCGGTCCCGCGGTCACTTCCGGCTATGTCACGGTCAACGGGTTCCGCCCGGCACAGGATCCGGACGGCTGGCTCGACACCGGCGATATCGGCTACTTCACCGATGAGGGCCTGATCGTGGTGTGCGGCCGGATCAAGGACGTCATCATTATGGGCGGCCGCAATATCTACCCGACCGATATCGAGCGTGCCGCCCTGCGCGTGGCGGGTGTGCGCCCCGGCAATGCCGTCGCGGTCCGCCTGGACGCGGGTGAGAAGCGGGAAAGCTTCGCGGTCGTCGTGGAAAGCAATGACCACCAGAATGCCGACGAGGTCAAGCGCATCGAACGCGAAATCGTGCACGCGGTGTTCTCCGAGGTCGGCGCGCGCCCCCGCACCGTCGCCGTCCTCGGCCCCGGCGCCCTCCCCAAAACCTCCTCGGGCAAGCTGCGCCGCGCCGCCACCGCGATTCACCTGCGGTGAACCGAACGGCGTCCTAGTGCAACTGGTTCTGGGCTGGCTCGAGCCCGACGCGCAGTAGCAGTTCGACCGCGTCCGCGGCCTGTTCGACGATCACCGGCACTTCCTTGCGCTCCACCGACGAAAACGGTTTGAGCACATAGTCCGCCGGGTCCTGGCGACCCGGCGGGCGGCCGATGCCGATGCGGGCGCGCAGATAGTCCTTGGTGGTCAGGGCACTGGAGACCGAACGCAATCCGTTGTGCCCGCCCTCGCCGCCGCCGCGCTTGAGCCGGACCTGACCGAACGGCAGATCCAGTTCGTCGTGCACGACGATCACTTCGGTCGGCGGCACCGAGAAGAATTTCGCCAGCGCCGCGACCGGTCGCCCGGACAGATTCATGAACGAGCGCGGCTTGGCGATCAAGACCTGACGCCCGTCCAGCCGGGCCTGCAACAGATCCGCGCCGGACTTCTTGTGCACAGCAAAACGGCCGCCGACACGCTGCGCGAGCACGTCGGCGACCAGAAAGCCGATATTGTGCCGGGTGCGCTCGTACTCGGGACCTGGGTTGCCAAGTCCGACCACGAGCGCGGGCCCGGTCGAGGATTCGGTCATCCGGATAACCGATCCGGGGAGTTCTTACTCGGCGCTCGCGGCTTCGCCGGCTTCCTCGGCGGGAGCCTCGGCGGCCGGGGCGGCGATGATGTTGACGATCAGGGCCTCCGGGTCACCGGCCAGGGTGGCACCCTTCGGCAGCTCGATCGCGCCCGCGGCGATCTGGGTGCCGGCCTCGGCGCCCTCGATCGAGACCTCGATGGCCTCCGGAATGTTGAGCGCTTCGGCCTCGATGGACAGCGTGGTGGATTCCTGGGTGACCAGGGTGCCCGGACCGGCCTCACCGGTCAGCGTGACGTTCACATCGGCGGTGACCTTCTCGCCGCGCTTGACGATCAGCAGGTCGGCGTGCTCGATGTAACGGCGAATCGGGTGCACCACAACGGATTTGGTCAGCGCAAGCTGGTTCTTGCCGTCGATGACGAGGTTCAGCACGGCATTGGTGCCGTGCTCGCGCAGGATGGCGGCGAAGGCCTGGGCGTTGAGCGAGAGGTGCTGCGGGTCGGCGGCGTGGCCGTACAGCACGGCGGGAACGTTGCCCGCGCGACGGGTGCGGCGGGCGGCGCCCTTGCCGAACTCCGTGCGTACGGCGGCTTCGAGAACGTTGGCGTCGGACATGACTGGATCTACTCCTACGGCTCTTACGGGCTGTCAACAGTGCGCCAGGGACCGTTATCCGCCCTGGCAAAGGTTGGTCTATTCGTCGGGCGAAGACCGAACGAGGACGGCCGAGAGCCGCGCCGCGTCGATCACGGTGAACGCATTACGTCTGCGGTCACCCTCGCCGAGACAACCCGAACACCATAGCGCAAGTGTTTATGTCAAGCTGAATTGGGTGGCGGGGTCGCCTATCACCGAGGTCGGTGCGCTCTCCGGTGTGTGCCGTCCGCATGGGCGCCGGTCTGCCGTCGGCATGCCATAGACGGGTCGCGTACGCTGGAGCGGTTGCCGATCGGCCGTCTGAAAGGTTGTTGAAGTTGACCGCCTCCACTGAGGGTGTCGTCACGCCCGCCCCGCGTGGTTTGCCCGCCGAGGTCGCCCGGCGGCGCACATTCGCGGTGATCTCCCATCCAGACGCAGGCAAGTCGACGCTCACCGAGGCACTGGCATTGCACGCCAGAATGATCTCCGAGGCGGGCGCGATCCACGGCAAGGCCGGACGCAAATCCACCGTGTCGGACTGGATGGAGATGGAGAAGGCGCGCGGTATCTCCGTGAGCTCGACCGCGTTGCAGTTCAACTACCGCGCCGCGGGCTCGGAGATCGATAACGTCATCAATCTGGTCGACACCCCCGGCCACTCGGATTTCTCCGAGGACACCTACCGCGTGCTCACCGCCGTGGACGCCGCGGTCATGCTCATCGACGCCGCCAAGGGTCTGGAGCCGCAGACACTGAAGCTGTTCCAGGTGTGTCGCCATCGCGGCATCCCGGTCATCACCGTGATCAACAAATGGGACCGGCCAGGCCGCGCGCCGCTGGAACTGCTCGACGAGATCAGCGAACGGATCGGCCTCATCCCGACCCCGCTGTTCTTGCCGGTCGGCATCGCCGGTGACTTCCGCGGGCTGCTACGTCGCGGTCCGGAGGGTGTGGCCGACGAGTACATCCACTTCACCCGGACCGCGGGTGGTGCGACCATCGCGCCCGAGGAATCGATAGATCCGGAATTGGCCGAGGCCCGCGAGGGGCACGCGTGGACGACGGCCGCCGAGGAGAGCGAACTGCTCTCGGCCACTGGACAGGACCACGATCAGGAGATGTTCCTGGCCGGGCAGACCTCCCCGGTCATCTACGCCTCCGCGATGCTGAATTTCGGTGTGCGCCAACTGCTGGAGACCCTGGTCGCACTGGCGCCCGCACCCGGCTCACGCGCCGATATCGCCGGCACGTCGCGCGGTACCACCGATCCGTTCAGCGCGGTCGTCTTCAAGGTGCAGGCCGGAATGGATGCGGCACACCGGGATCGGCTCGCATTCATGCGGATCGTCTCCGGTGAATTCGAGCGCGGCATGGTTGTCACGCACGCGCAGACCGGGCGACCGTTCGCGACCAAATACGCGCTCACGGTTTTCGGACGCGAACGCTCGACCGTCGACACCGCATACCCCGGTGATGTGGTCGGCCTCGTGAATGCCACCGCACTGGCGCCTGGACACACGCTGTTCGTGGACAAGAAGGTGGAGTTCCCGCCGATCCCGTCCTTCGCACCGGAGCACTTCGCAGTGCTGCGGGCGCAGAGTGCGGGTAAGTACAAGCAGTTCCGCAAGGCCATCGACCAGCTCGATTCCGAAGGCGTGGTGCAGGTGCTGCGCAATGACGCGCGCGGTGACGCGGCACCGGTGCTCGCGGCGGTCGGTCCGATGCAGTTCGAGGTCGTCACCGCGCGGATGCTCGCGGAGTTCAGCGTCGAGACGCATCTGGAGCACCTGCCCTACACGCTGGCCCGGCGCACCGATGCGGAGTCGATGGCCGAACTCGATCGGCAGCGCGGGGTCGAGGTGTTCACCCGCTCCGATGGGGCGCTATTGGCGCTGTTCAGCGATAAGTGGCGGTTGCAGTACATCGAGAAGGAGCATCCGAAGCTCACGCTCGAGCCGCTGGTCGCCACGGCGGACTAGGGATCAGCCGCAGCGACCGTTCGCGACCCGATCGGCGAGGGACGCGGAGTCGCGGCGCTCGGGCCACCGCGCTCACCCGGCCTCGGGTTCCGCCGCCTCCGGGGCGGGCTCGCGCCGCAGCGGGGTGGTGGGGCCGGGTTCGCGTTCGACCGCCGCCATGCCGTCCTCCCGCGTGATCAGCCCCCAGCGACTCGACGTCAGCCGCAGGCTCGGCAGATCGCTGAGCGAGAGCACGACCTCATAGGTTCGTTCATATCCGGTATGCGCGATGCGCCACTGACCGTCCGTGCAGCGGACGTAACGATCGGTGTAGAACGCCGCGCCACGCAACAGCATGTTGTGCGCCGGTATCAGCACCGTGTCGGCGAGATACCAAGTGCCGGTGGCAGTGTCGCCTTCGACATCTATCTCCGGATGATCGCATCGGTGCTCGGTGATGACGTGCGGACCGAGGGTGTTGCGCATGAACGCCAGGAACGCGTCCCGCGACTCGAACTGCAGGTATTCGCTGTAGGTGGCGGTCGCCTCCGGGATCATGGTATCCGCAAATTCATCCCACGACTTGGTGTCGAGGGTGCGCAGATACCTGAACTTCAGGCGACTGATCGCTGACACAGCATCCTGGTCCATATCTCAACAATCCCATTCGAAGTCGCGGTGCTACAGAGATTGGGAGATTTGTATCAGATTGCTATCACTTCGCGCCGAATCAGCGGTCAACCGTACGAGTCAGTTCCCGATAGTGAAGCAGGTGTTGCAGAAATCGCTGCCGAATTCGGTCAGCCGCAGACTCTTGCGCACAATCTTGGGCGCACGTCCGGCCTTCTTCAGCGCGGCCTCGACCACCGGCTGCACCTCGAGCACCATATAGCGGCTCAACACCACCGGATCATCGGAAACCTGGGTCAGGCCGAGGCGGTTGAGGTTGATCAGATAGGTGCGCGCGCGGTCCGGATAACGGACACCGGCCTGTTCCGGAACCGAAGTCAGAGCACCGGTCACCAGTTCCGAGCCGATGCCGAGCGGACGGTTGGTACGCACATCCACCGTCGGCTGCGGACCGTTCAACGCCATGAACCGCAGAATGCGCGCCTCATCCGGAGCCAACTCGTCGAGGATCCGGTCATAGGCCGGGTGCACGTCCTCGGTGAAGTAGACATCGGCGGAGCGCGCGAGCAGCGCATCGCCGCGGCGACGCAATTCCGCACTGCTGGCCGAGCGCATCGGCGCGCCGATACCGATCGGCGCCTGCTGCGGCGCACCGTTGGAAGTCGGTACGTAGCTGACGATTTCGCGCACCGACCCCTCGGTGACACCGAGCGCGCTACGGGCGATGGAGCGCAACGCATTACCGGTGCGCTCGGCGATATCCGCCGACGACTCACCATCGAGCGCGGCCTGGGTGATCTCCTTGGTCACCTCATAGGTCGTCTCGACGGCCCACTGACTACCGCGCACCATGGTGCCCGCCGCGAGCCCCGCCGCTCGGAACACACCGCGAATCAGCCGCGCCTCGTTGCTGATCTGCCGCTGTTCGACATCCGAGCTGCGCTCCACCGCGCGGGAACCGGCCGGGGCCATGTCCTGTCCGGTCCTGTCGTCTGTCACTTCTACTCCGATGTATTGCCAAGTGAACGAATACGCCCACAGATTATTGCCAGCCAGCCTTCCAGGTATGCCCTACCGTGAGCCGAGTCGGCCGGCAAACCCGCCGACCCCTGCTATCCGACGCGTGATGGCCGCCATTGTCTCCGGCGTTGGTTGACACTACGACATTGCGGACACACAGTGTGACTGATGTCTCAGACAATCGGCTGTGGGTCGAGACACTCGCAGTGGACCGGCTGCTCCACCTCACAGTAGGGTCCGTCTGCCGACTGGGTGCTAGTTTGGGTTGCCGGTGAGGCGGCGGTCACCGGTGTATCGGCAGGAGGGTGTCGTGTTGGAGAGCGTTTTCGGGGTGCACCCGACAGTCCTCCTGGAGTTAGTGACTATCCCCCTCTTCACCGGCATCATCGGTTACATCACCAACTGGACCGGCATCCTGATGTTGTTCAAGCCGGTCGCCTTTCACGGTATTCATCTACCCGGATTGCGCGCGCTGTTCCCCTTCCTGCCCAAGCGAATTCAGGTGCTGCCGCTGCTGAGCTACGACGGCCGAATCGGCTGGCAGGGCATCGTGCCGTCGCGCGCGGACAAAATGGCGAGCATCGCGGTCGACAAGGGCCTGGCGAAACTCGGCAGCGTCGCCGACTTCTATCGGGAACTGGAACCGGACAAGCTCGCCGAACACCTCGCCAGTATTGCCGACGCACAGATCAGGGACATCGTCGAAGAAATCCTGCGCCGCGAACATCCGCAACTCTGGTACAACCTGCCGACCGGTGTGCGCGAGATGATTCATGCGCGAGTCCGCCAGCAGCTGCCCGATATTCTGCGCGAGCTGACCAATGAATTGGGCGCCAATATCGATCAACTGCTGGACGTCAAGCAGATGGTCATCCGCTATTTCCAGGCGCGTCCGCATCTGCTCAACACCCTTTTCCAGGTGCTGGGCGCCAAAGAACTGCGCTTCATGCAGAACTTCGGTTTCTACTTCGGCGCGCCGATGGGTGTAGTGCTGGTCGTGGTGCTGCATCTGACCGGGTGGTCGACGCTGGTTGTGCTGCCGATCGGCGGCGTCATCATCGGCTGGGTGGTCAACTGGATCGGCCTGAACATGATCTTCGCGCCCGCATACCCGAAGTGGTGGTGCCCGTGGCGGCAGGGTCTGCTCATCAAGCGCCAGCTCGAAATCACCGACGGCTACGCGGAATTGGTCTCCAGTCAGGTGATTACCGTCGCGAATATCGGTGACGAGCTGCTGAACGGCCCGCGCTCGGACCGGACTATGCAGATGCTCGAGGACACGCTGCGCCCGGCCGCGGACCGGGCGCTCGGACCAGCGCGACCGGCGGTGAAGTTCGTGCTCGGCAGCCGAGAGTACGATTCGCTACAGTCGACGCTGACCACCGAGGCCATATCCATCGCTCCAATCGCCTTCGCCGATCCGGACTTCAACGTCCAGCAGGGTAGGCAGATCAACGACTACATCGCCAAACAGATGGCGGCGCTATCGCCCCCCGACTTCGTGGATATGCTGCGATCGGCCATCAAACAGGACGAATGGCTCCTTTTTCTGCATGGCGGCGTGTTGGGGCTCTTCGCCGGATACGCTCACATCCTGATCTTCGGAACGGGAGTGGCGACAACATGGCTGTGACTGAAGCTGGCGGCGACGATCCGCGAGCCGCCGGGCGGGGCTCCGAGCGAACGGCCCAGTCCGAAGTGGCCGAAACCGCAACAACTCCCGAGTCGGAATCGGGCCAATCGACGCAGATCGCACGGCTGCCGGTCGGCGCGATCGAATCGGCCGCGCCGAAGCGGGAGCCCGGCTCGCTGCGCAAGACCGTGCGGGCGACGACCGGGGTCGCCCGGGTCGCGGTGAGCGCGGCGGCCGGAGTGACCGCGTGGGGCATCGACACCGCCCTCGGCGTCGGGGCCACTGTGGTGCGCGGCAGTATCGCCGGAAGTCCACCGCGTGCGGTGCTGGCCGAGGCCGAGGCCGAGGTACGCGACGCGGTACGGCGCGCGTTGGGTCTGCCCGCCACGCCCGAACAGCCCACGCCCGACGCCGTTCCCACGCTGCGCGAGCAGGGCGCGGCGCTGCTGCGGCTTTCGGCGAGTACGCAGGGCGAGCCCCAGGAAACCCACCCGGCCTTCGCGCACATGCTCGAGGAGTTGACCCCCGATGAGGCGCGCATCCTGCGCTTCCTGCACCTCGACGGCCCGCAGCCCTCGATCGATATCCGCGCCGGACGGCCACGCGGCATCGGTGTCGAGCGAATCATCTCCGGGCTCAACCTGATCGGCGAACATGCGGGCCTGCGGTTTCCCAACCGCATCCAGCAATATCTGCCCAATCTGCGCCGCCTCGGCCTGATCGAATTCGTCAAGGAACCGGTGGGCAACCCGAACCGCTACCAGCTCCTCGAAGCCCAATCCCCGGTCCGAGAAGTGTTGAAGCGCTCCGGTTTCGGTACCAAGGTCTACTACCGCAGCGTCGCGCTCACCGGCTTCGGCGCGGACTTCGTCCAAACCTGCCTGCCGGTTGTCGTCCAGGACGGGCGCGTCTCCGGCACCAGCTAGACCAGCGCCGCTCGGATCAGGCGCCGTCGGCCAGTTCCAGCCAGCGCTCCTCCACGGATTCCTTCTCAGCCAGGACCTGTTTCAGCTCGGCGCCCAGGGTGCTGAGTTTGTCCGGATCGGTGGCGGCGTCAGCCAGGGCGGTGTGCAGGCGCTGCTCGCGCTCGGTGAGTTTGTCGATGGTGCGCTCCAGTTTGGCCAACTCCTTACGGGCGGCGCGGTAGGCGGCGGAGTCGGTGGCTGGGGTTACGGCGGGCTTGGGCTCGGCGGATCGCGTTGTGGCGGAGCTCGATGCGGCGCGCTTCTTCAGATATTCATCTATACCGCCGGGTAGGTTGGTGAGCTTTCCGTCGCCGAACAGGGCCCAGGTGGAGTCGCAGACGCGCTCGATCAGATAGCGGTCGTGACTGATCACAACCAGAGTGCCCGCCCAGTTGTCGAGCAGGTCTTCCAGTTGTTGCAGGGTGTCGATGTCCAGGTCGTTGGTCGGCTCGTCGAGCAGCAGAACATTCGGTTCGGACATCAGGATGCGGGTCAGTTGTAGCCTGCGACGCTCGCCACCGGATAGGTCGCCGACCGGGGTACGCTGGCGGGCCGGGGTGAAACCGAGACGCTCGGCCAGCTGACCAGCGGATATTTCCTTGTCCCCCAGCATGATTCGCTGCGCGATCTGCTGTACCGCTTCCAGGACGCGCAGCTCGGTGGGCAGGTCGTCGAGTTCCTGACGCAGCCAACCGATCTGGACTGTCTGCCCCTGAATGCGTTTGCCTGCAGCGGGTTCGATGGCACCGGCCAGCGTGCGTAGGAGCGTCGTCTTGCCGGAGCCGTTCACGCCTACCAGGCCGACTCGCTCCCCCGGTGCCAGGCGCCAGGTCAAGTCGCGCACCAGCTCTCGGCCGTCCGGAGTGGTGAGGGTGGCATCCTCTAATTCGATGACGACGCGGCCCAGGCGCTTTCGCGCGAATGCGGCCAGCGAGACGCTGTCGCGCGGTGGCGGCACATCGGCGATCAGCGCCTCGGCCACCTCCACCCGATAGCGCGGCTTGGAGGTGCGGGCCTTCGCACCGCGCCGCAACCAGGCCAACTCCTTGCGCGCCAGATTCGCGCGCCTGGCCTCGGCGGCATCGGCCTGCCGCGCCCGCTCGGCACGTGCGAAAATCCAGTCGCCGTAACCACCTTCATAGCTCTCGACCTTGCCGCCGACGACCTCCCAGGTGTCGGTGGCCACGGTGTCGAGGAACCAGCGATCGTGGGTCACCACCACCAGGGCGCTGCGGCGTTCGAGCAGATGTCGGGCCAGCCACTGCACGCCCTCGACATCGAGATGGTTGGTCGGCTCGTCGAGCACGAGCAGATCCAGATCGCGAACCAGCGCGGCGGCCAGTGCGACGCGGCGGCGCTCGCCACCGGACAGATTGTCGACCGAGGTGTCCAAACCGAGGCCCTCGATGCCGATGCCCGCCATGACCGCACGGATGCGCGGATTCGAAGCCCATTCGTGTTCGGCTACGCCGTAGCCATCTCGGCGCTCCAGGGGCCCTCCGTGGTCACGCAAGCTATCGCCTCCGTGCCCGTCGCTCGCGCCAGCCGGCCGCGCATCATCGGCCAGTCCGGCCAGCACGACGGATCCGACGGTCGCGCCAGCGGGCAGCACGCCACGCTGGGTCACCACCGCCATCCGCAGCCCGCCGACTCGGCTCACCCGGCCACTGTCGGGCGGTTCGAGACCGGTCAGCACCTCCAACAGGGTGGTCTTGCCGCCACCGTTCAGGCCGACGACACCGATCCGCTCGCCCGCGTGAATGCCGAGCGAAACGTTGTCCAGGAGCGGTTTGATACCGAAACTCTTGGAGACCTGTTCGAGGTTGATCAGGTTGGACATGGATCCTTCCGGGGATGACAGCCGGCGGGGTGGGTGGGCTCGGCCCGCCTCTGGCGCGTATTTTGCCGGCCGTGCGAGCCTACTCACCTTCCCTCGCGGGCCAACGGTCGCGGTCCGGGACCTGTTTTGGACGTACCCGACGACGAGTTATCAATGTCCTTGGCGAAATCAGTGATCACTTGCCGGAGTCCTCGGCCGTTTGCACAACGAACGCCGTTCGTTTACAGTGAATTCACGAACGTCGTTCGTTACGAACAATGTTAGCGATAGCGCTCCCGAGGACAGCCGCAGAATGGGAGCCCCATCTCGAGATCGAGATAATCGGGGGCGGCACGGTTTCGATTTCCGCTTATCTGGAGGCTCTCATGCACGTCGGACTTGGTCTGCCCATTTCCGATCCCGCCGCCCTGCTCGACTGGGCCCGCCGCGCCGATGCGGGTCCGTTCTCCACTCTCGGTCTGCTCGACCGACTCGTCTACGACAATCCCGAACCACTGGTCGCGCTCGGCATGATCGCCGGTGCCACCAGCCGGATCAAGGTACAGACCGAGGTGCTCATCGCGCCGCTGCGCGAGCCGACGCTGCTCGCCAAACAGGCCGCCACCCTCGATCGCATGTCCGGTGGCCGGTTGGTGCTCGGCCTCGGCGTCGGCGGTCGCGCGGATGATCACATCGCCTCCGGCACCGAGCTGCGCTCCCGCGGCCGCCGCCTGGACAAACAGCTCGAGATCATGCGCCGCCTGTGGTCCGGCCGGCCGTACAACGCCGACTGCGGACCGATCGGTCCGGCACCGCTGCGTCCCGAGGGACCCGAGCTGCTCTTCGGCGGCTTCCAGCCCGCCGCCATCGATCGCGTCGGCCGTTGGGGCGGTGGCTTTCTCGCCGCCGCCGCACCGTCGTGGGCCGGTGGTCTGTTCGACACCGCCCGCCGCTCATGGAGCGAACACGGCCGCGACGGTGTGCCCCGCATTGTCGCTCAAGTCAATATCGCGCTGGGCGCACCCGGCGTCGTCGAAGACGCCCGCGCGTCGATGGGGGCCTATTACGAATTCAGCGGTCGTGCCGATTTCATGCTGGCCGGAATGCTCACCACGCCCGCCGAGATCCGCACGACCATCGGCCAATTCGAGGATCTCGGCGCCGATGAGGTCATGCTCTATTGCTACGGTCGCGACGCCGACCAAGTGGACCGCCTCGCCGACGTGATCGCATAACCCGGCGAAACGTCAGCGCTTGCCGGGTGCCTCACTGCTGATGACCCGCGCACCGGGTACCGGTCCGCTCGCGGTGCGCACGCTGCGGCACACACCCGCACCCGCGAGCTCGGCCGCGACCGCCACCGCGGCCTCCTCGCTGTCACAGAGAAATGCGCAGGTCGGGCCGGAGCCGGAAACCAGCCCGGCCAGCGCACCCGCACCGACGCCCGCGCGCAATGTCCGCCGCAACTCCGGCTGCAGCGACAGGGCCGCTGCCTGCAGATCGTTACCCAACAGGGGCGCAAGCTGTTTCGGATCACCGGAGGCCAGCGCCTGCATCAATTCCTGCGGCCCACCTAGCCGGGGCGGGTTGCCGATTTCGCGTAGCCGGTCTAGTTCGGCGAAGACGGCGGGGGTGGACAATCCGCCCTTGGCGAGCGCGAGCACCCAGTGAAAGGTATTGCGGGACAACACCGGAAGCAGCCGCTCGCCCCGACCGGTGCCGAGCGCCGTTCCGCCGTGCAGCGCGAACGGCACATCGCTGCCGAGTTCGGCTGCGACCGCGAATAATTCGTCGCGAATCAGCCCGACATCCCAGAGTTCGTTCAAACCGACCAGCGCCGCGGCGGCATCCGCACTGCCGCCCGCCATCCCGCCCGCCACCGGAATGCCCTTATTGATGGCGATTTCCACCAGCGGGGCGCGGCCGGCCAGATGTGCGATGCGTACGGCGGCCTTCCACACCAGATTGGTTCGATCGGTCGGCACATCGTCGGCGCCCTCGCCGCTGACCCGTACCGTCAACGAAGCGGCGGGGGCCAGTTCCAGATCATCGCTGAGCGAGAGGGCCTGGAACACCGTGGTCAGCTCGTGGTAGCCGTCCGCGCGCACATCACCGACGCCTAGGTGGAGGTTCACCTTGGACGGCGCGCGCACGACGACGGGACTTGGCACAACTGACAACACGGTGCTCAAGCCTATCCCGTGGGTACGACAGGTGCTCAGCTCGAGACGAGACATTCACCGCCCATGTGCCGGACGGTTACCGCAGGGCCCCGCCGGTGGCATCGATCCACTGCCCGTGACCCACCGCGAATCGTCGGAGGCGAGGAATGCGGTGATATCCCCGATAACACCGGATGTGGTCACACGTGCACCGACCGGGGATGCCCCCGTTCGTTCGATCCGGATGCCGCACTGGAAAGGCGCTGCGACTGTTCTGGGCACGCGGCTGCGAGGCGACTTCGATCGGCGATCCGACCGCGGCGATGGGAATCGGTACGCCGAGCCGGTATGCCGCATTCGGCGACAAGGCGACCTTGTTCAATGAGGTCGTGCAGGCCGTCGACGCGCGCTACGGCAGCTTCATCGCGCGCGCTCGCCGAGGAGCCGACCGCCGAGGCGACGGTGCGCCGCATTCTTTTGCCGCACGGCTGCGTGGTGATCAGCGCCGGACTCAACACCACCAGCCCGAGATCGCCGACCTGGCCCGCGCAACCGATGCGGCCATGGGCATGTCGCAGGCGGCCCGGGATGGCGCGAGTCTCGATCAACTGAAGCGGGTGGCCGAAATGGCGATGCACGGCTGGCCTTCCGCTACTGGAGGCTGGATCAGCAGACAAATTCGGCTGGGCGATCGGGAACTATCCGAACCTACGTAGCGACTAGTCGACGAACCCCTGGAACGACAGAGCGACTCGCACTTGCATTCAATACCCTCCGGGGGTATGTTCATTGGCGTCGGGGATACCCCCGCACCGTATGATCGAATGTGAGCGAAGGAGTCGGAGATGGCCACGAGCACCTACACCGTCACGGGGATGACCTGCGGACATTGCGTCAACTCGGTCAAAACGGAGATCGGCAAGATCGATGGAGTGACCAGCGTGGACGTCGACCTCGCCAGCGGTGCGGTCCGGGTGGACAGCACCGCACCGCTCACCAACGCCGACATCGTCGCCGCCGTGGACGAGGCGGGATACGAGGTCGCCGTCTGACGCAGGCCCGGCCGAGATTCGCCGCGGCCGGCGGCGGTCTCGTCGCACTGTTCGGTGTCGAGCCCGGTATCGGCGCTCTGATGGGCGATCCGACCAGCACGGCACCGAACTGGGGCGTAGGGGCATCCGGTTGTCTTGCGCGCCAGCAACCTTGCCTATCCGCACAGCCATCCGCAGGGCGAAATCGGCCGCATGCCAGCAGGTCCGGAGGTCGGCTTTCATGCCCGACCTCGAGTGCGGGCGCATTTCGGCGGTATCCAGACTTCTCCACGGCGATGTCGTGCATACCGCCGAGTTCACCGCGCGCGTCGAATCATTCACAGCGCCGTTCCCGGTGCGTGATGCCGGCGTGACGACCAACGAGGCAAAAGTTGGTTGTCCACAATCTCTTTCACCATGGCGACGCCTCAGCAAGCCAACCGCGTGGATGACGCGGTACGCGATCCCGCCTCGATCACAACAGAAACCGACCGGCCCGACGTACGCGCCATTGCCACTCACGCCTGGGCGGCGAGGCGGACGAAGGCTGCGGTGTCCAGGGTTTCGCCACGGGCGGTCGGGTCGATACCGGCCCCGACCAAGCGGCGTTCGGCTTCGGCCGGCGTACCGGCCCAGCTGCCGAGGGCGGCGCGGAGGGTTTTGCGGCGCTGCGCGAAGGCGGCGTCCACGACCTCGAAGACGCGCCGGCGGTGGGCCTCGTCCATCGACCACGGCGGTTCGGCATAGCGTTCGATGCGGACCAGGCCGGAGTCCACGCGTGGCACCGGCCAGAACACCTGGGTGCCCACCGCGCCCGCGCGGCGCACGGTGCCGAAGAAGCCCGCCTTGACGCTCGGCACACCGTAGATGCGACTGCCGGGTTCGGCGGCGAGGCGGTCCGCAACCTCAGCCTGCACCATCACCAATGAGGTTGCGATGCTGGGCAATTCGGCGAGCAGGTGCAGCAGTACCGGCACGGCGACGTTATAGGGCAGATTCGCCACCAGCGCCGACGGTACCGCGGGCAGGTTGTCCGCGCGGACGCGCAGCGCATCGGCTGCCACGACGGTCAAATTCCCGGCCAGCTCCGGCGCGCGATCGGCGACGGTCACCGGAAGGTGCTTCGCCAGTACGGGATCGATCTCGATGGCGATGACCGAATCCACCACATCGAGCAGCGCCAATGTCAACGAACCGAGCCCAGGCCCCACCTCGAGCACCGTATCTCCGCGACCCACCCCGGCCGCCGCGACAATCCGCCGCACCGTATTGGCATCGTGCACGAAATTCTGTCCGAGCTGCTTGGTCGGCCGCACGCCGAGTCGCTCGGCCAGCGCCCGCACCTCGGCGGGTCCGAGCAGCGCAGCACTCCCACGCGCGGAAATATCGGGTTCGGACACGTCCGACAAGGTATCAACCCAACCTGTCCGTGCCCGAGTGGCACAGTTGAATCGGCGATCAGCCGATACTCGAGCCGCCGATGCAGCCGGGCCAGGCGCCCCACCCCTGGAGGGCGCGGGTGACTTCGGCGATCGCGATCTGTTCTTCGCGGGTGGCCAGGTCGGGGCGCGGTGCGTATTTGAGACCGCCCTGGCGTTCCCAGGTGCCCTGGTCGAATTGGATGCCGCCGTAGTAGCCGTTGCCGGTGTTGATCGCCCAGTTACCGGTGGATTCGCAGCGGGCGAGCGCATCCCAGATATCGCCGTCACGCACCGGCGGCACCTCGGTGCCGGGCTTGGCGCCCTTGCGGACGGTCTTCGGCTGCGCCGTCACCAACACATTCGAGGCGATCGGCCGCCGACCGACCTCCTGGCCATTGACCATGGTGACCGCGAACGTCACGTCCTGTACACCGGGCTCACCCGGGCTCTCCACCACGGTCCGGCTCATATTCAGGGTCGGATCCTCGATCACATTCTCCGACGGATCCAGCGGCACCGTCTCGACCTTGTTCTCGATGCGTTTGCGGGTCACCACGATCCGCTGCCCGTCGGTGAGCGGCGTCGTTGCCGCGGGCTCGACGGTGTCCTCCTCGATCAGCGGAATGCCGGCGACGGCAAGAAATTCACCGACGGTCGGCGCGGCCAGTCGAACATCGACCGGATTGCCGATGCCGTCGAGCAGCGATACCGAACGCGGGCTGGCGATCTGCAGCGCGGCGCCCTCCAGCGGCAACTTCTCATTGCGGGCCGGGGAAACGAATACCTCGCCGGACAGGTGCAGTTGGTCGACCACATCACCCGCGGTCAGACCGGTCGACCACACCTTCTCGGCCTTGCCATCCAGCGATACCGCGACCTCACGCGCCCGGATGTAGGTGATGGTCGCGCCATCGGTAATCGTCGCGGCCAGCGCGGGCCGGACCTGGTCGCGGTCGTTCACAGAGAAACCCGCGGCCTTCAACACTCCGCTGACATTGCGCGACATGGTGGTCTGCGTCATCCGTTCGCCATCCACGACGACCGTCACCGTCTTGCGGTTCACGATCGCCATCGCGGCACCGACGATCAGCGTCACCAGCAGCGCCGCGACCGCTACGTACAGCAGCGGCGAGCGGGACTGGTTGATCCTCGTGAATGGAGACATGGTCACAGTACGATAACGAAGGGGTCGGGCGTCGACAACCGCAGACTTACCAGCGGCAGGTTTCAATATCACAAATCAATATCGACACCGCAGCTGAATCACAAAATGTACCGAGCGAAGTGACCTAGAACACATCAGCCATACAAGGTCGGGGAACCGACTTCTCGAGCAATGCCGCCAGAACTCCCGATGAGCTTGAACAGAAATGCAATCGGTTCAGATGCCGTAAATGCGGCGGGCGTTCGCGGTGGTTATTTCCGCGAGCGCCAACGGATCCTGTTCACGCAATTCCGCAAGGGCGCGCACAGTGAACGGCAGGCAATACGGTTCATTGGGCGCACCGCGGAACGGATGCGGAGTCAGATACGGCGCATCGGTCTCCACCAGAATCTGGCTGTCGGGCACCACCTTGGCGGCCTCCCGCAATTCATGGGCGTTCTTGAAACTCACCGTGCCGGAGAAGCTGAGGATGTACCCCTCGGCCACACACGACATCGCCATATTGGCGTCCGAGGAAAAGCAATGGAAGATCACGGTTTCCGGCGCGCCCTCGTCCAGCAGTACCGTCAGCAGATCGTGGTCGGCCTCGCGGTTGTGGATCATCAGCGGTTTGCGCAAGCGTTTGGCCAGGTCGATATGCCAGCGGAAGCCCTCGATCTGATCCTCGATATCGGCGCAGCCCTCGAGCTTGCCCGGCCAGTAGTAATCGAGTCCGGTCTCGCCGATCGCGACAACACGCGGATCGGCGGCCAACCGCTCCAGCTCGACCTTGGTCGAGTCATCCAGCACATTCGCCCGCGTCGGATGCAGCGCTACCGCGGCGAACACCCGGCGGTCCCAATTCGCGGCCCGCACGGCCCACTGCGCTGCGGCCAGATCATCGGCAACGGTGACCACGTGGCCGACCCCGACCGAGGCCGCGCGGTCCACGATCACCGCGGTCGACTCCGCGTCGGTAGCGCCGCAGGCATCCAGATGCGTATGCGCGTCCACCAGCGGCGCGAGCGGTTCCGGCAGCTCGGGCGCGGGCCGTTTGGCGCTCACGACTCCGCCTCGCCCGCCAGGCGCTGTAACATCGTTGCCTCGCTCATCGGCGAACTCCGGCAGACCAGAACGCGGGGCACGGGACGGCGGCCATCGCCGCGGGGGATATTCACGTGAGCGTCGGAATCCACGCGCATTAGAGTAGATGCACCATGAGCGAAGCTGACCGCCCCGCCTTCTACATCACAACGGCCATCGCATACCCGAACGGTGCGCCGCATATCGGGCATGCGTACGAGTACATCTCGGCCGACGCCCTCGCCCGCTTCAAGCGGCTCGACGGTTATGACGTCTTCTTCATGACCGGTACCGATGAGCACGGGCAGAAGATGCAGCAGACCGCGGTCGCCGAGGGCGTGCCGGTGGCCGAGCTCGCGGCGCGCAATTCGAATGTGTTCGAGGCGATGGACAAGACGCTCGACATCTCCTATGACCGCTTCATCCGCACCACCGATGACGACCACCAGGTGGCCAGCGTCGCGATCTGGGAGCGGATGCTCGCCAATGGCGATATCTACCTGGACAACTACTCGGGCTGGTACTCGGTGCGCGACGAAGCGTTCTATACCGAGGAAGAAACGACGCTGCTCGAGGACGGCACCCGGATCTCCACCGAAACGAGGACGCCCGTCACCTGGACCGAGGAGTCGAACTACTTCTTCCGGCTGTCCAACTACCAGGACAAGCTGCTCGCGCTCTATGACGAGCATCCCGAATTCATCGCGCCCGCAACGGCCCGCAATGAGATGGTGAGTTATGTGAAGGCGGGTCTGAAGGACCTGTCCATCTCGCGCACCACCTTCGACTGGGGTGTGCCGGTGCCCGGACATCCCGATCACGTGATGTACGTGTGGGTGGACGCGCTGACCAACTACATCACCGGCGTCGGCTTTCCGGATACCGAATCCGTTGCGTTCCAGCGGTTCTGGCCCGCCGACGTACACATCATCGGTAAGGACATCACCCGGTTCCACACCGTGTACTGGCCCGCGTTCCTGATGTCGGCCGGGATCGAATTGCCGAAACGAGTTTTCGTGCACGGGTTCCTGTACAACAAGGGCGAGAAGATGTCGAAGTCGGTCGGCAATGTGGTCGACCCGCTCGCGCTGGTCGACGAATACGGCGTCGACCCGGTGCGCTTCTTCCTGCTGCGCGAGATCTCCTACGGTCAGGATGGCAGCTACAGCCACGAGGCGATTGTCGGGCGGATCAATACCGATCTGGCCAATGAATTCGGAAATCTGGTGCAGCGCAGCCTGAAGCTGGTCGCCCGCGACTGCGGGGGCGTGGTGCCGACACCGGGCGAGCTCACCGAGGCCGATCGTGCACTGCTCGACCGCGCCAACGGTCTGCTGGAGCGCTGCCGCGCCGAATTCGAGGTGCAGCAAATGCATTTGGCGCTGGAGGCGATCTGGCTGACGCTCGGCGAGGCCAACCGCTACTTCTCCGCGGAGGCGCCGTGGGCGTTGGCAAAGACCGGCACCGAAGAGTCCCTGGCCCGCGAGGCGACCGTGCTGTACGTGACCATCGAACTGCTGCGCATCGTCGCGATTCTGGTGCAGCCGGTGCTGCCGGAATCCGCGAGCAAGATCCTGGATCTGCTCGCCCAGCAGAACCGTTCGTTCGCCGATATCGCGACCCCGCTGGTCCCCGGAACCGCACTGCCGGAGCCGGAAGCGGTATACCCGCGCTACGTGGAGCCGAAGAAGTAAACTCGAGCGCTACCGCCGGCGAGCGGTAGCGCTTCAGTGTGTTCGGCTCCAGCCCACTACTTCCAGCGATTCAGCAGCCTGTTGGCTTCCTCGGTCAGGGCCCACTGCAGGAATCGGCCGAAGGTGATGCGGGCGACGCCCTGATCGGCCAGTACCGCCTTCTCGGATACGCCAGGCTGCGCGACAGTGCTGATCGGCAGTGGCAATTCGCTGGTGAGACGGCGCATATCGGCGTCGGCATGCTGTCCGACCGGGAACAGCGAGTCGGCCCCCGCCGCGGCGGCCAACTTCAGGCGCTCGATGGCGCGGTCGACGCGATCACTGTCGTCACCGTCCTTGCGCTTGAACAGATCGGTGCGGGCATTGATGACCACATGCACACCGGCGGCATCAGCGAACTGACGCAGGCCGTGCACCAGATCGGCGTGCTCCTGGGCACCGCGCAACCGGCCGCCCTCGCTGTGCACCGTGTCCTCGATATTGAGGCCGATCGCGCCCGCCTCCAGCAGCCCCTCGATCAACTGCGCGGGCTCGAGTCCATAACCGGATTCGATATCGACGGAGACCGGAACATCGACCACATCGGTGATCTGCCGGACGCGAGTCAACAGTTCCGCGAATGTCATCCCCTCCTTATCGCTGCGTCCGACCGAATCGGCAACCGGATGACTACCCAGGGTCAGCGCCGAAAACCCGGCCGAGACAGCGATATTCGCCGACCACGCATCCCACACCGTCGGAAAGACACCGGGATCGCCCGGGACATGCAATTGGAGAAACGCCTTCGCCTTGCTTTCCAAAGAGGTCATGACACCGATCATCGTCTCGCTCGTGATCGATGGCACTATGACACTCCCCATCCGGGCGCCCGGGAGTGTCGGCGATGGCGAGTCGCGCTATGAACTGGCACCGCCATTGCGGCGCGCGGTCAGCACCGCGTCGTACAGTTCACGGCGAGAAACGCCGGTCTCGGCGGCCACCTGAGCACACGCGTCCTTGAGGCGAACACCTTCGGCGGTCAGCGATTCGACCTCGTCGACCATGTCGGCGGGATCGGTCGCGACGGGTCGGGCGCCCTCGACGACGACGGTGATTTCACCACGCGCCCCATCGACCGCCCAGGCGGCGAGTTCACCGAGATTGCCGCGCACGACCTCCTCGTAGGTCTTGGTCAGTTCCCGGCAGACCGCCGCCCGCCGGTCGGGCCCGAGCACCTCGACCGCATCAGCGAGGCAGTCGGCGAGCCGGTGTGGCGCCTCGAAGAACACGCAGGCGCGCGGCTCGGTAATCAGGGTGCGCAACCACTCTCGACGCTGGCCGGATTTGCGCGGCGCGAAGCCATCGAAGCAGAAGCGTTCCACCGGGAGCGCGGACAGTGCCAGGGCAGTGGTCACCGCCGACGGTCCCGGCAGGCAGGTGACCGGCAGCTGACGCTCGACACAGGCCACCACCATGCGATAGCCCGGATCGCTCACCGACGGCATACCGGCGTCGGTCACCAGCAGCACCGTGCTGCCGCGCTCGATCTCATCGAGCAGTGCCGGGATCTTCGCGGACTCCACGTGATCGTCGAACCGCAGGACCCGCCCGGTGATCTCCAGGTCCAGGGCCCTGGCGAGGGCGCGGGTACGCCGGGTGTCCTCGGCCGCGACGATATCGGCGGATCCGAGCGCCTGGCGTAGCCGCTGTGAGGCATCGCCGATCTCACCCATCGGCGTCGCCGCGAGCACCAATCGCCCCACGTTGTCCGCCACGCTCCTCCGCCTCCCCGGGCCTTTTGCCGGTCGTCAGTAGCTCGAGACTTGGTCACCGGACCGGCGGTCAGGCGCGCGACGAGTTCTGGGCATCCCCGGTGAGTTACCCAGGTCGGCGCGAAATCAGTCGCTACTTTGCTGGACGAAGATTCTCTCACCATAGGAAAACGAATCCCGCGCTGGGTGATCACGCCGACTCCGATACGCGGCAGACGCCGCCCGAACCGCTGCTCAGGGTGTGATTCATCCGGCGGCTCGCTCACCGGTGCAGGTCTCGGTGGCGCGCACAGCATACGATCGGGGCGTGACCCAGGTGACCGACCAGCGCGCGACCGTAGCCAGGGCCGTGCCCTCTTGGTCGAGCCCCGCGCCCCTGCGTCCATCGCCCGACTTCGGGCCGCTCGACACAATGCAGGGGTGGGTGGTCACCGCGGTACTCACCGCGATCGCGGCGTTGACGCGGTTCATCATGCTGGACTATCCGACCGACGCGTACACCCCGGTCTTCGACGAGAAGCATTACGCGCCACAAGCCTGGCAGATTCTCACCAGCGGCGGCATCGAGGACAATCCCGCCTACGGGCTGGTGGTGCATCCCCCGATCGGCAAACAGCTGATCGCGGTGGGCGAGTGGATGTTCGGCTACAACGGCTGGGGCTGGCGGTTCAGCGCGGCGCTGGCGGGCACGATCCTGGTGCTGCTGGTCATCCGGATCGTCCGCCGGATGGCGCGCTCCACCATGGTCGGCGCGATCGCGGGCATTCTGCTGATCGCCGACGGACTCACCTTCGTCTCCTCGCGCATCGGCATGCTCGATATCTTCATGGCGGTGCTGGTCACCGCCGCATTCGGCTGTCTGATCGTGGATCGCGACGAGGTCAGGGCCCGAATCGCCAAGGTCGGCTACGAGGGTCGAATCGATGCGAGCGAATGGGGTCCGCGGCTAGGAGTGCGCTGGTGGCGGTTCGGCGCCGGGGTGCTGCTCGGACTGTCTTGCGGTACAAAGTGGTCCGGCATGTACTTCATCCTCGCGTTCGGGATCATGAGCGTCTGTTTCGACGTCTCGGCGCGGCGCGCCTACGGTGTGCGGCGGCCCTGGGTCGGCGCGGCGGTGCGCGATGTCGGGCCCGCGCTGTATGCGCTGGTACTGATTCCGCTTGGGGTGTATCTGGCCAGCTATTGGGCCTGGTTCGCCAGCGAGAACGGCATCTTCCGCTATGCGGTCGGCAATCAGGTCGGCCGGGATGGGCCGTGGTCGTTCCTGCCGAATGCGCTGCGCTCGCTGTGGTACTACAGTGGCGAAACGCTGCGCTTCCACGAGGGTCTGACCAATTCGGCCGGTAACCATCACCCCTGGGAATCCAAGCCGTGGACCTGGCCGATGGGGCTGCGGCCGATGCTCTACTACTACGCCGACACCGGTGTCACCGGCTGCGGTCAGACCCAGTGCGTGAAGGCCGTGATGCTGATCGGCACTCCGGCGATCTGGTGGATCGCCTTCCCGGTGCTGGGCTGGATGCTGTGGCGCACGGTGGTCCGTCGCGACTGGCGCTACGCTGCGGTGCTCACCGGATACGGCGCCGGACTCATTCCCTGGTTCTTCACCCTCGATCGGCAGATGTACTACTTCTACGCCGTTCCACTGGCCCCGTTCCTGGTGATGGGGATCGCGCTGGTGTGCGGCGATGTGCTGGGCCCGGCCCGATCGGTCCGAATACCGCGAAGTCCGGCGGGCACCTATCTGCCCGCGGTGCCCAGCGAACGGCGCAGCCTCGGACTGCTTGCGGTCTGCATCTACCTCGGGCTGGTGATCGCCAATTTCATCTGGCTCTGGCCGATTCTGACCGCGCTACCGATTACCCCCGGCAACTGGCACGACCATCTGTGGCTGCCCAGCTGGCGCTGACGTCGAGGCCCGCGCGGACTAGCTCTCCAGAGCCAACCTGACGTACCGCAGGGCCGCCTCGTCATCGAGACCGAGCCGTCGAATGGTGCCGACGTAATCGGTCGCGGCGCGCCCCGCCAGATCCTTGGTCGGGTCACCGGAGGACGCGATGAAAGATCCTTGCCTGCCCCGGGTTTCGACCACTCCATCGGCCTCGAGTTCCCGATAGGCCCGAGCGACGGTATTCGGCGCGAGCCCGAGCTGCGCGGCCAGTGCACGCACCGTCGGGATCTTCGTACCGGCCGCCAACTCTCCTGAGCGCACCTGCGCGATGACACCGAGCCGCAGCTGCTCGTAGGGCGGAATCGCCGAATCGTGGGTCACGGTAATGGTGAACATCGCACGCTCACAAGTCATCTCGGGACAGCGGGCAGGACATGCACCGCGGTCCGCCGCGGCCGGAACCCAATTCGGAGCCCGGGATGCGTAGCACCTCGATGTCGGCATTCTCGAGCCGCGTATTGGTCATATCGTTGCGCTCATAGGCAACGACCACGCCGGGCGCGAGCGCCAGGGTGTTATTGCCGTCGTCCCACTGCTCGCGTTCGGCGGTGACCACATCGAGCCCCGTATCGATGACCCGCAGCTTGCCGATGCCCATCGCGTCGGCGGCCGCGGGCAGGAACGGATCGGGGCCGCGCACACTCACCCGGCCCTGGTCGTCGCGCCCGCCGTAGTCGTCTTCGCGATGAATCGTGAACGCGCACAGCGAATCCCGGACCGCCGGATACATCACGACGGCATCGGTGTCGACCATGGTGCAGACGGTATCCAGGTGCATGGTCGCGCGCATCTGGGCGATCGGGACGACCAGCACGGTGTGGGCAAGATCGTCGTCGAACAGACTGCGCGCCAACGCTTCCGCGCCCGCGGGTGAGGTGCGGTCACCGACGCCTACCGCGACCACGCCCGGCGCGAGCAACAGCACATCACCGCCCTCGATCGGCGCGGTATGCGATTCGTAGGCCCGCCGCACGCCGAGGAAGCGCGGATGAAATGCGTAGATGAGATCGGTCAGCGAGGTCTCGCGCATCCGTGCGGGCAGTGCGAGCGAGGTGATCGCCACCCTCGGGCCGACCCAGAAGGAGGAATCCCTGGTGAACAGCAGATTCGGCAGCGGGTCGATGACGAAATCCGCACCGTGGTGCATGCGCCGCACCAGCGAGGTGTTGTCGCCGTCGAAGGGCAGTTCGTCGAAGGTCATCCCGGCCATGAGGATATCGGCCAGATCCTTGGCCCGGACGCCGCGCAGAAAGGCCGCGAGCTCGTCGGCCAGCGTATGTCCGAGTTTGCGCGCGTCGACGGCGCCAGAGATGCCCTGGATACGGGCCGCACCGCTGACCGACAGGGTTTCGGCGAGCAGATCGGCGAGCAGCAGCACCTCGACGCCGCGTTCGCGCAGCACACCGGAGAAGGTGTCGTGCTCCTGCTGGGCCCGCTCGACCCACGGAATGCTGTCGAAAAGCAGTTGATCGTTATTGCGCGGGGTCAACCGCCGCAATTCGTCACCGGGCCGGTGCAGCAGCACTGTGCGCAGGGTCCCGACCTCGGAGGTGACCGCCAGTCGACCACCCGGATCGCCGACACCAGCCAACCCGTCGTCCGCACCGTCATCGTGCCCGGCCCGCACCGCGTTTGCTCCCATGATCCGACCGTAGTTCGCCGAGGGCGTAAGAGCACGCAATTGGGTGTCTTGCGATTCCGACCCCAGCACACCCTAACCTGAAGTATTGTTCAGGTGAATGGAGGAGCGTGATGTCGACAACCGATTGGCGAGCGAAGGAGCTGACCCCCGGGCAGCTTTCCGAGCGTAGCGGAGTTGCAGTCTCCGCGTTGCACTTCTACGAACGCGAAGGTCTCATTTCGAGTCGTCGCACCAGTGGAAATCAACGCAGATACGCGCGCGAAACGCTGCGCCGCGTCGCCTTCATCCGCATCTCGCAGCGGGTCGGCATTCCGTTGAGCGAAATCCGCGCCGCACTGGACAAACTTCCCGAGGGTCGCACCCCCACCCGCCGCGACTGGGAGACTCTGTCCACCGCGTGGCGGGCCGACCTCGACGATCGCATCACCCAGCTCACTCGCCTGCGCGACAACCTGACGGGCTGCATCGGCTGCGGCTGCCTGTCGCTCGGCAGTTGCCGACTGGTCAATGAACACGACCGCCTCGGCGAACAGGGGCCGGGCGCCCGCGTGCTCGATGTGACGCTCAACTGCCCATCGAAGCCTGGAGCCTGCTGAACCGATCGCTGATGCGACGAATGACGAATTCGTAGGGGTAGGCGAATTTGCGGGCCCACCAATAGCCGAAGCGGATATCGAATGAGGTGTAGACGAGGAACCGATTGCGCTCGATACCGCGAAGGATCGCCGCCGCAACATCTTCCGGCGCTGCGGCATGTTTGGTGAACGCCTTGGTGAGTCGCTTGATCCTCGGATCGTCCTTGTCCACGCCGACCAGGTCGACGCTCTGCACCAGCGGTGTGTTCACCGCGCCGGGCACCACCAGATGCACCGAAATGTCGTGGCGCCGCAAGTCGAATCGCAACACCTCGGAGACACCGCGGATGCCGAATTTGCCCGCGCTGTAGGCGGCATGCCATGGCAGTGCGAGGATTCCGGCCGCCGAGGAGACATTGACCAGTGCCCCACCGCGTTTGGCCCGGACCATCGGCGGCACGAAGTTCTCGATCACATGGATGGGACCCATCAGGTTGACGTCCACCATCTTGCGCCAGTGGCGGTGCTCGAGATTCTCGACGGTGCCCCAGGTGGAGGTGCCCGCAATATTCATGACGATATCGAGGCTGCCGAGTTCTGCGTGCACGTCGGTGGCGAATGCGGTGACCGCGTCGTAGTCGGTGATATCCAGGGCGCGCGCGGCGAGCACGGTGCCGCCGGCCTCCCCGATGGTGCGGACCGTATCCGCCAAGCCCTCGGCATTGATATCGGTCAGCACCAGTTCGGCCCCGGCGGATGCGGACGCCAAGGCCGTCGCCCGGCCTATTCCGCTCGCTGCCCCGGTGACGAGCACCTTCGCGCCGCGCACTGTCTTCCCGCGCCCAAAACCAAGCACACCGGATCCCATCTCGAATAGCCCGAATCGGTTGCACGCAGGGTACGCGGCAACTGTGCCGTTGCGAGATTCATATGGTCGAAGCGGGGCGAGAAGTTCCGATCGGGACGGCGGATTGCCGCCCTAGCACTGCCAGCATTCCCGCGACCGCACGCGGCCAGGTGAACTGCTCCGCCCGACTTCGCGCCGCACGCCGACGACCGGCGGTCGGCATTGCGAGCACATCGGTGACGGCCTGGGCGAAGGCGGACGGGCGATCGGCGGCGACCGCACCGCATTCGGTGGTGACGATATCGGCGAGCGCCGAAGACCGGCTGACAACCACCGGCGTACCAGCGGCCAGAGCCTCGAGCGCGGCAAGGCCGAAGGTCTCATGCGGACCGGGAGCCAGCGAAACATCTGCGGTGGCAAGCAGTTTCGCTACCATCGCCCGGTCGGTGATGAATCCGGTGAAGTGCACCGCAGGCCGCCCTCCGGTCAGTGGCGGCAAGGATCGGGCCCGACGCTCCAGGGCCTCCCGCCGTGGCCCCTCCCCCGCCACGACCAGCCGGGCCTCGATGCCCGCCCTGTACAGCGCGCCGATGGCCTCGATGCTGCGATCCACCTGCTTCTCCACCGACAATCTGCCGCAGTGCACCAGCAGTGGATGCCCCGGCACGCCGAGGTCGGCGCGCAGGCGGTAGTCGCGGCGACGCGGGCTGAACAGCTCCAGATCCACGCCGAGCGGCACCAGTTCGATATTGGGCGCGTCGATGCGCAAGAACTCGGCACGGGCGAATTCCGTTGTGCAGACCACTATGTCGTAGTCGTCCGCGGTGCGCCGATTGGCGATATCGGCGCACCTGCGGGCCAGCGGGCCCGGCATGGCCTGGCCGAGCAGTCGGTCCAGGCGCTCGTGCGAGATCATGACGCTCGCCACGTCGCGGGCGCGCGCCCAGCGTCCGAACCCCCGCAGCGTCAGCCGATCCGACACCTCGAGCACGTCCGGGCGCAACCCGACCAGCACATCGGCAACCCGGTGCGGATCCGCTGCCCGATAGCCGCCGGTCCACGGTATCGCCAGCGCGGGCAGAGTGATCCGCACCGCACCGGTCGGCAGGATCTCCTCGGTCCGCCGCGGTCCCGGCACGATCAGCACCACCTCGTGCCCGGCGGCCACATACCCCTCGCCCAGGTGGTGCAATGCGGTGCGCAGCCCACCCGACCGCGGACCGTAGAAGTTCGCCAGTTGCACGATGCGCACATCGCCGATCGTGCAGCGAATCGGGTTCCCCGCGGAACCGGTGCGCCCAACACCGCATGAACACCCGTGAAAGACCCTGCTAACGGGTGCCGGGCTCACACCACACCCGGACGCTTCGGTGACTCGTCCGCCCGCCGCCAGCTCGACCCGCGCCGAACCCCGGGTGCGAGCACCATCGGCGACCAGCGTCGGCTCCCGGTCATCGCCGAGCGTTTCGATCAGCAACCAGGACCGGTCACGCCCGCGTGGTACCCCGGTCCGCCCGCGGCAGATCTAGATCCAACGGGATGCGCCCGACGGCCAGATGCGCCTCCACCTCATCGGCGGGCATCGGCCGCGCGATCAGAAATCCTTGCGCCCGATAGCAACCCAGTCCGACCAAGGTCCGCGCGGCAACCGACGTTTCGACGCCCTCCCCCACCACACCGAGCCCGAAGGACCCGGCCAACCCGATAATGGATTTCACGATCGCCAGATCGTCGGTGCTCGCCCCGAGGCGCTGCACGAAGCCGCGGTCGATCTTCACCGCGTCCACCGGAAGCGCCTTCAGATGTGACAGCGAGCTGTATCCGGTGCCGAAATCGTCGATGGCGATCTGCACGCCCATCCGCTTGAGTCCGCGCAGCGTGACCTGGGTGCGCGCCAGATCCTGGACAACCACGTGTTCGGTGATCTCCAGGCAGACCGAGCTGCCATCGATGCCGAACAGCCGCAGAATATCCTCGATCCGCTCCACGAAATCCAGGCTGACCAGCTGAACCGGCGAAACATTTATCCGTATCACCACATTCGCCGCCAGCCCCCGCCTGCGCCATTCGGCGAATTGCGCACAGGCCGATCGAATTACCCAGCGCCCCAGCTCACCCGCGAGGTTGGTGGCTTCGGCGACCGTGACGAACGCACCGGGCGGCAGCAACCCCCTGGTCGGATGCAACCAGCGCACCAGTGCCTCCAGCGCCACGACCCGGCCGGTGCGCAGATCGACCTCGGGCTGATAGTGCAGCAGCAGCGAGCCGTCGGAGACCGCGCCGCGCAGATTCAGCTCCACATCGTCCTGGAGTTCGAACTGCGCGCGCATGGCGTCGGTGAAGACCGCGACGCCATTGCCGCCACCGGATTTCGCCGACAACAGCGCGTGATCGGCTCGACGCAGCACATCCGCGACCGTGGTCTCCCCCGGAATACCCACCGCGACACCGACGCTGGCACCGCGACTGACCGATTCCCCGCCGACGGTGACCCGTCGTCCGATGAGCTGCTGGATCCGCGTTGCCTCCAACTCGGCGGCCACCGCGTCCATCGGTTTGGCGGGCACGATGACGAATTCGTCGCCGCCGAGTCGGGCGATCATGTCATTGGGATCGAGGTTCTCGCGCAATCGCGAGGAGAGCGTGCGAATGAAGTTGTCCCCCGCGGTATGTCCGAGAAAGTCGTTGAGCGCTTTGAGCCGGTCGAGATCGAGGAAGAAGGCGGCCACCGGGCCGGGACTGCCCTGTCTGAGTCGATCCTCCATATGTTCGAGCAGTGCCCGCCGGTTCGCCAAACCGGTCAGATCGTCGTGCAAGGCGATATAGCGCAATCGCTCCTCGGCCACCACACGTGCCTGCAACTGGGCGAACAGTGCGGCGATCGCCTTGAGCACATTCAGTTCCCGAGTACTCCAGTCGCGATCGCCCTGTTTGATGAATCCCAATACGCCGGTCGATTCGCCGCGCGATAACAGCGGCACCGCCGCCATGGCGACCTGCGGAATGCCCGACGAACGCCGGATCGTCTCCTGGTAGTCGGCGGATTGCTGGGACGGCCGCACGATAATCGGCTCGGTGGCGTGTTCCAATTCCCGGAACACCGAGTCGGCGTGCTCGAAATACACGATCTTCAGCGGGTCCGGATCCGGTATCTCAGCACGGTGCGGCCACTCCGCGATGAGCACGGTTGCCCGCTGCTCTCTATCGGTATGGCGTAGGTAGCTGAAATCGACATCGAAATGCTCGACCAATCGGGCCAGCACGCGTTCACTCGCCGCCACCATGGTCGTGGCGTCGACGCCCATCAACTCGGTGGCGACCTGAGTCACCAATGAGTCGAGCGTTCGCCGAGGCACCCTATCTCCGATCGCGCTAGCTGCGGTTACCCGCGCCCGGCACTGGAAGCCGCCTACTGCGGACCGTGGCCGCTGCCGCATAGCTCAGGCGAAGCACCAATGCCATGATCTCATGTTCAGGCACTCCCAGTAGGTCCAGGAAACGGCCCTGAAGTGACGCTAGTGTATCCGCGAAATCCGGGGAAATCCCTGTCAGCTCGTCGGGGTGCCGCGCATACAGAAATAACGGTGAGACCGGTTGCACCGCAAGACCGAGCCGTTGCGCCGCGATCCAGACCCGCTGCACAGCCGCGCCGCCGCGCGCGTAGTCGGCAAGTGATATCGACTCTGCGCCGGATCGACGCGGAAAAGTTACTGCGACCAACGCCGAACTCGACCGCACGCGGTCGCGGCTGTACTCGCCGAGCGCGGTACCGCCGGACCATTCGCGCAGTCGATCCATGACATCCGAGCGCTCGCCGATCCGGAGTTTGGCCTGTTCGTCTGCCGCCAATTCCATACTCCGGATATCGATCCCGGTGCGCGGATCCTCGCCGGGCCAGCGCAGTTCGCCGAACATCTCCTGGTGCAGGCGCGGGGTGAGGTAGCGGATGCGATCGGATTCGCCGAGCAGTTCGGCCGCGGCGCGGAGCTCGTCGGATCGGGTAATGGCATGAACCGCCGCATCGGTCGCGGCCGCATCCAGTGCGGGCAAGACGTGATCCGCCAGCGGTGTGCCCGCGCCGAGGTGTCGGTTCGTCTCGCGGGTCAGCGTGTCCGGATAGTCGCTCGCCAGTGCGGCATCGGTGCGGTTGCCGAGATGTAGCACCGCGGCGAATGCGGTCGAGTTGTCCTCGATGAATTCATGCGCGCCGAGTATGCCGTGCGCGGCGGCTGCGGCGCGGGCGTTGTAGAGCGCGGCGCCGATCGATACCGCGCTGGCTCGATGGCCGATATCCAGTGCCGACGAGCGGGTTCGGACGAGATCGATGCGTAGCTCATTGCCGTCGACCCGCAGGTACCACGGCTGGGTATTGCCGCCCGATGGCGCCCGCTGCGCGGCTTCGAGCACCTTATCGAGCGCGGACCCGGCCGGATCCGACGCACCTGATTCGGGCACCGGAAATTCGTCGGACACCTTCTCGCACCCGGGCTCCGGTTCGGCCAGTTCATCGAGACCACGCTCCAGATCGAAGCGGGTCCGGCCCGAGGACAGTTTCTGTCCGAGCCCGATCCGGCGCACCGCCGCCGCCACGATGGCCGCACCCAGTTGGACGTCACCGCCGAGTTGCGGCCAGGTCGTGACGGTTTCGTCGATCTCGACCAGACTCGCCGCCATCCGGGTGGAGAGCTCCCTGGGATCCAGAATCCGCATGACATGCGGTGCCTTGTCCTTGGTGGACAACCCACGCAGATCCGCGCCGACGGTCGCGCCGAGTAGACCGTGGAACGGCGGACGGTCCGGCTCCAGGTCATAGCGTTCGACATCGAGCAGGCCACGATCGCTGGTATCCATCACCAGCGGAATGCGCTGTCGGCGTGCGCCTTCCCGTACGGCGAACTTGATATCGAGGGAATCGCATTCCTCGACGACCAGCGACAATCCGTGCAGGAATGCGTCGACGGTGTTCTCGTCGACGCCCGCGGTGGCGACCTCGACCGGCAGATACGGATCGAGTTCGGCGATCCGGCGCGCGGTCACGACGGACTTGTTCACACCGATATCGAAGATCCCACCGGGTACCCGATTCAGATTCGACAGCTCGATATCGTCGAAATCGGCCAGGCGCAGCAGGCCGCAGGTGCTCTCCAGAGCCAGCGTGTAAGCGACCGCGTGCCCGACGCTCTGTCCGACCACCCCGACCGCGAGACCGGCGCAACGTTCCTGTTCGGCGCGAGTGAGCTTGTTCTGGTTGCGATCCAAACGAATTGCCCGAAACGTCTTTTCACCGGGCAACCCAACGAGTGTGCGCCGCCACGGGTAATAGACCCATCGGTCCGTCTCCGGCCCACCGAGATCTGACGGCGGCCGACGCATTTTGGCGAGTTCGGCGCGCAGCACATCACGCAGGTCGAGAATGCGGACCTGCGGCGATTTCCGTAATTGCCCGAGGATCCGCGCGTCGTCTGTGGCATTTTCGTCGAGAATCAGCGGGCGGTGGTCCGCGGTGAGGTCGCCGTTCATGCCTGCGCCAGTCCTCCGAGCCCAGGTTCACCCGAGAGAGCTCGACCATGCGGCGACAGCCAGGCATCGAGCGCCGCATGCTCGAGCACTGTCAACGAACTCTGCAACTTTGTGGCCAATGACCGATACGTCCGAACGTCCCACCACATCGGAATGGTCCGATAGCGGTCGTCCGGGTAGGGAACCGACGGTATCCGGTCAGCGACGTACCCACCACTCGACCGGTACAGACCGATATTTCCGGTGGCTGTGGTGACGAAACCGAACCTGGCATCGAGCAGTCGGACGGCGTGTACGACACAGCGGGAGACCGCAGCGGCCAGGGCGGCGCGATGCTCGGCCGCTCGTTCGACCCATACCGCCTTCACCTCGACCACACCTTCCGGTATCCGATCAGCAACCATCGCGCGCAACTCGGCGGCACCAGGTTGACCCGCCCAAGCGCGCAGTGCGTGCACTTCGCCGGCCTGGCGGTATGGACCCTGTGCCCGCAATCCCGCAACGAGCGCGCCGGACGGATCTACGGCGGCGAAGAACAAGGAAGTCGAGCGGCCGTCGGCAACGCTGTCGTACTCCAATGCGTGATCAACGCCGTAGTGCCGGTAAACCTGCAGCGCGCCACGCAGATAACGACGCCACAGATCGGGATGAGCCTGCGGAGTAGCGACATGGAAGACATATCCGGAATGCATGTCACGAAACCGCAACACCTCGGCATCGCGCGTGCCCCCCGGGCCGACTGCGATTGTTTCGACAGTCATGTTTCCTACTCCGTTTGCTACCGCACATCCGTACGGCGATCGAGCCGGCCTGACCGACTCGCCAGACGACTCGCCGATCGGATGAGATTGCCTAGGGCAGTATCCGTCATCCGACCAGAATTGACCAGATATCTGGTTAATCTTCCGAAAACTGATCGGGCACTCCGCAATTACCGCAGGTCAGAAGGATCGAACCAGCCATCTAACAAAATGTAGAGACCGGTCGGTACCGACACAGCAAACAAATGGCAATCTAAACAAGGATGGAGATGAACAGTTCGACCGACTCCGGCCCACGCCAGATCTCGATCTCCTCCCGGTAGGCTCGGGTGATCTCGGCGGAGGCCGTGGCATCGTCGACCTGGGCCCACACATCCTCGACCGGATCGTGGTAATCCCCGTTCGGCTCGAACCGCGCGTAGACACCCTTGGGCACCTTGACCAGCACGTCACCGACCGGAACCGCACTCGGATCCGGATACTCGAAACACACGATGGCGTTGTAGTTTCCGGCCGGATCCGGTACGTACACCGTGTACATCGGCTGGTCCGCGCCCACGCGGTCACGCAGCCGATCCTTGAGGAATTCGATCAGGTCGCTATTGCTGACCTTGAAGCTCGGACGGACCCGCGGCACCACCAGACCGCCGTAGATGGCCTCGCGGCGCACCACGATCGCGTATGTCATCGCGCATCGACCGCCAGGTAGAGATCGATCTTGTAGGCGTGCGGATAACACTCGAAATCACCGGTATAGGTGCGTTTGATCTGGTTGTGCTCCTCGGCGTAGGCGATCTGCGTCCACAGGTCGGTCATCACCTGGGGAAAGTTACCGACCGAGGAGAATCTGGCATAGCTGCCGCGCGGTAGTCGCGCCACCAGGTGACCGCGGGTGACCTCGTCGAAGGACGCGCACTCATAGCCGACGATCTGGGTGTTGTAGGTGCCGAGTTCACCGGAGTAGTCGGTGTAGGCGCTGGCCAGCTGACCACCGAGTTCCTGATGCAATACCGCCGCCCACGCGGCCTCGAGGTCGTGGTCACGCAGCTTTCCGAGCGCACGTTTCGGGCTGCGCACCGGCAGCCCGGCAACCCACGTTTCGTCTCGCTCGACGATTTCAAACTGCATGAAAAGACTCTTTCGAGGTGAACCCGGGGGTTGCCCGCATCCGGTCGGCCAGAAAGGCCATGCTATCAACTCACCCACGTGGTCCGGCTCACATGTCCGGGTCGTTACCCACGGCGCACCGTCGTCTCGAACTGGTCGTTCGACCTGTACGCAAACGGGTAGTTATCGATGCATAGTGGACATGACCGCTATCGCCGATCATGTGGCATCCCGACACGAACGGAGTTCAGATGACCACAGGCCCGATCCATGACGAATTGGATAGACACGCGGTGCAAGTCGCCGATCGGGTCATCCAGTGGCGACACCATCTGCACCGGCACCCCGAGTTGTGCAACCGGGAGTCGAATACGGCCGCATTCGTCGCCGATCATCTGCGCGCACGGAACCTGGACGAGGTGCGCACCGGTATCGCCGGACACGGCATCGTCGCCGTCCTGGGCGGCGACCGGACGATCGCATTGCGCGCCGAAATCGACGCACTGCCCGTGCACCGTCAGCATCGGTCACATCGAGGATGTGGGCCGGTTCGATATCATCGGGCAGACCGTGACAGGGGGTCGCGGGATGGCGATGAACCACAGTCCGCACTTCTATGCCGACGACGGACCGCTGGTCACCGGTGTGCGGTTGCACGCGCATGTCGCCTACGACCACCTGACCGGCCTGCTGACGCCGAAATGACCTGCGGCACCATGTGATCGTGTGCGGGAACATCACCGAACTCGATGCCGCGGTCGCGGATTGTTTCGCCTGCCCGCGGCTGGTCGCCTGGCGAGAGCGGGCGGCCAGGGAGAAGCGGGCCGCGTACCGTGACGAAACCTATTGGGGCCGGGCGGTTCCCGGCTACGGTCCGGATGACGCACGGCTGCTTGTCGTCGGTCTCGCCCCAGCCGCCCACGGCGGCAATAGGACCGGGCGCATGTTCACCGGCGACCGCAGTGGGGATTTCCTCTATGCCGCCATGTACAAGGTCGGACTGACCAATCAACCCACGGCGGTGCACCGCGACGACGGACTGCGGCTGATCGGCGCGCGTGTGACCGCACCGGTGCACTGCGCGCCGCCCAACAATAAGCCGACGCCCGACGAACGGGATCGCTGCAGCCACTGGCTGCGAACCGAATTGGGTCTGCTCACACCGACATTGCGCGCGGTGGTGGTACTCGGCGCGTTCGGCTGGCAGGCGCTGCTTCCGGTGCTCGCCGCATCGGGCTGGACGGTGCCGCGTCCGCGTCCCGAATTCGGGCACGGCGCCCACGTTGTGCTGACACGGACGGCCGATGATCGAGCGCCACTGCACCTGTTCGGCTGCTATCACGTCAGTCAGCAGAACACCTTCACCGGTCGGCTCACTCCGGAAATGCTCGAAGCGGTGCTGGCTGCCGCGGCGACCGCTGCGGGCCTTCCCCACAGTCGGAGCTGATCAATTCGGTTAGGCGTATCAGGACGGCGCGGTGATCTTGGCAATGACGGTGATGCCCTCGTGCGGTGCGAGGGTGACGAACTGTCGGTAGGTACGTACTGTCGCATCTGTTCGGAACTCCGTGATGACGACGTCGAAGCGACCGTCGAGCATCGGGGTGATCATGATGCAGTGCTGGGTGCCGAGCGGAATCGATGCGATGCCCGCATCGATCACCGCGACCGAGGACACCGCCGCATCCGGTGTAGTCAATGCGCGGGCGTCCGAGCCCGAGCGGGTTACGTAGTAGGCGTATTGGAAGGCCAGGATCACATCCGGGCCGGATTTGGTCGACCCGGTTCCGTTGCCGCGCACCAGCTGTTCGGTGCGCGTCGGCTCGCAGTTCGGGCCGCCGCCGAGCACCGGATCGCTGATCGTGGCCGTCGACTGCCGGGTATTGCTCGCCTCGGCCGTGTACACCAGCACCAACGCCACCGCCGCCAGCGTCACGAAGAACGCGGCACTGCCGACCAGCCAGGGCCGACGCGGCGGGCGTCGCTTCCGGCGATGTGGGCGCGTCGGGGGGAGGACACGTGGTGCGGGTCCGGGCGGGAGCATGCCCGGCCACAGCGGATCAGCGGCGCGGCTCCCGCGCATCCGGACATGCCGGGGGATGGCGGCCGGCGGGGTGGGTGAACTGAACGCGGCAGTATTGCCGCCGGACTCGGCTGTGTTCGACGACACCATGATCTCGCCACACCCCTTCACCGGTGCCGCTGGGGCGACCCCTTCAATACCGTTGTGCAATAACAAGATTGCATATCTGCCTCGGCAATGGCGACCGAATGGGCCGGAGAGAACCGGTCAGTGGGCCAGCACACTACGCCCGAATCGCCCACGGACGGGTTCGGTTCCAGCGACTTTGGAGGTTTTCCACAACCGCCGGGCCGAAGGTTCGTAACGACGGGCATACCGTGATCAATCCGCGCCGGTATGCTCTTCCGGAGACGATGTCCAGCGGAAATACCTGTTTAGCAATGCATTTCGGTGCATTCGGCGGCACAGTAGAACGCCTGCGACGATGCCGCGTGACAACGACGTCCGGCCGCCGTAGTCCATCGAACGCCTGTCCAGTTCAGATAAGGCATTCGCCAGGACACCGAGAACCGCGTTATCGGATAGAAAACCAGGAGTGACTCTCGTGCGAAACCTCTTTGCCGCCAATGGGCGATTCCCGAATGTCGTCGTGACGAGTCTGGCGGCGACCACCTCGATCGCGGGTGATGTCGACGCGACCTGGAAGGGACTCCTCAACGGCGAGAGCGGAATCGACGTGCTGGAGGACCCCTTCGTCGAGGAGTACGACCTCCCGGTCCGTATCGGTGGTCACCTGAAGGTTCGGCCCGAGACCCTGCTGACGCGAGTCGAACAGCGCCGGATGGCCTATGTCGAACAGCTCGCGATGGTTCTCGGGCGCGAGGTGTGGCGCAATGCGGGCAGTCCGGAGGTGGATCCCGAGCGGCTCGGTGTGGCGATCGGCACCGGAATCGGTGGCGCCGATGCGATCACCGATGCGAATATCAAGCTGAAAAGCGGTGGTTACCGCAAGATTTCGCCACTGGCCGTGCAGATGATCATGCCGAACGGCCCGTCGGCGGTCGTGGGTCTCGAATTGCAGGCCAAGGCCGGGGTGATCACGCCGGTCTCGGCCTGCTCGTCCGGGTCCGAGGCAATTGTCAACGCGTGGCGCATGATCGCGATGGGTGATGCCGATATGGTCGTCACCGGCGGCGTCGAGGGATACATCGATGTCCTCCCGATCGCGGCCTTCACCATGATGCGCGCGATGAGCACCCGCAACGACGATCCGAAGGGCGCCTCGCGTCCGTTCGACTCCGATCGCGACGGTTTCGTCTTCGGTGAGGCCGGTGCGCTGATGGTCCTCGAGACCGAGGAACATGCCAAGGCGCGCGGCGCGACGATCCACGCGCGCCTGCTCGGTGCCGGAATCACTTCCGACGGTTACCATTTGGTCGCTCCCGACCCCGACGGCGCCGGCGCGGCACGCGCGATGACCAAGGCCATCCAGATCGCGGGTCTGACCCCGAAGGACATCACCCACATCAACGCCCACGCGACCGCGACCCCGGTCGGCGACAGCGCAGAGGCGAACGCGATCAACAAAGCCGTCGGTAACCACGCCTCGGTCTATGCGCCGAAATCCGCACTCGGACATTCGATCGGCGCGGTGGGCGCGCTGGAATCGATTCTGACCGTGCTCAGCATCCGCGACGGCGTCGTGCCTCCGACGCTGAACCTGGACAACCAGGATCCCGACATTGATCTGGATGTGGTGCACGGCGAGGTGCGCAACCAGGAGATCGAGTACGCGATCAACAACTCGTTCGGTTTCGGCGGGCACAATGTCGCGCTCGCCTTCGGGCGGTACTAACGGACGAGAATGGCGCGCGGGTAGAGCAGCTGGAAACCGAGCTTCTGGACATTCTGCTGCGACTTCGAACCCGGCAGTGTGGTAACCACCGCGAGGTCACACCCCGCGGCCGCCGCGGCGGCGAGGCGCATCGATAGCAGTGCGCCCTGCACGCCGCGGCGGCGGAATTCGGGAAGGGTTGCCGCACCGCATAGTTGAGCGACACCGGCACTGAGGCGCAGGCTCGCGCCGCCAGCAGGCTTACCGTCGATCAGGGCGAGCGAGGCGACGAAACCGCTCGTCGCGGTGAGGTCCCGCTCGGCGTGTTCGATGGCCTCGCGCGCGAATTCCTCGTGCGAGGCGACGCCCTGGGTGTCCGGGGCGGCGAAACCGTCGACGACGACATTCACCCAGGTCTCGAATTCGTCGTGCCCGACATCATGGATCTCGATGCCCTCGGTCAACTGCGCCTGCCGCCCCGGCTCGAGCCGCAGGCCAAGCACATTCTCGAATCCGAACAGCACATAGCCGCGCCGCGTCAGGCGTTCGACCACGGCCGGATCGGCCAGTGTGGAGACCTCGAACTGAATCGGCGCTTCGCGCTCGGCGAAGGCTTGTTCGACCGCGTCCAGCTCGGCGTCGTCGAAGGCAGCATCATTCATGCCGACGCCGACCACCTTGTCGAGCGGGGAACCCGGGCCCGCCCACACCGCGAGGCCACTGCCGATGGGGCGCAACAGCACTCGCTGCTGTGGGTCCCGGCGCGCGGCAGCGCGAGCGCCTTCCTCGATCAGGGTGCGTTCGGCGTGCTCGACCCGCGCGGCAAGGTCCTGTCCGGCGAACAAGGCAGGGGCGAATTCAGTCGGCATATGACATTACTACCTTGTCGGTAGCACCGGATTCATCTGGTTTAACCGACAGCTATTCCAGATTCCAGTTCTGCCCCTCCGACTACAGACGGCGCTGCGCATCCGACCCCGGAAGGAGGTTCGGTGGACGTTTGGCGAACTATCGTGGGGATTATGCCTGTGACCGCCGGTACCGCTGCCGCCGAACCGCCAGCTATCCCCGGTGCGCGCCGGTCATTCGTGACAGCCCGCGATATCCGGTTCCACGTCACCGAATCCGGGCCGGCGGACGGTCGCCCGGTCGTGCTGCTGCACGGGTGGCCGCAGCACCATTACGCCTACCGGGATCTCCTCGCCGACCCGCCGGAAGGACTCCGGATCATCGCTCCCGACCTGCCCGGATACGGCTGGTCCGGTCCGCCGCCGCACCGATGGTCGAAGGAAGATGTCGCCGCCGATGTGCTTGCTCTCCTCGATGAGTTGGGCCTGGAACGCGTGCTGCTGGTCGGCCACGACTGGGGCGGTTATATCGGCTACCGCATGGTGCTGCGCGAACCCGACCGCTTCGACGGCTACCTGGTGCTGAATATGGCCCATCCATGGGTACCGCCGACGACGGTCATGCGACAGATTTGGCGCTTCCTCACCTATCAGCCGCTGGTCGCCACCGTGGGCGTACCACTGCAACAGCGCACCCGATTCGTCGAGTTGGTCATCAGAAGGGCGATTACCGATCGCAGCACAGTCGCCCCCGAGGTGATCCGCATCTTCGCCGACCGCTTCCGCGATCCGGTCTGCGCCCGCGCCGCCACCGACACCTACCGCACCTTCTGGCTGCGCGAAATTGCCGACGCCGCACGACATCCCGAACGCCGCCGCGCCACCATCCCGATCCGCGCCCTGTTCGGCATGAACGACCCCGCCGTCCACCCCTCGCTGGCCGCCGCCGAAACCGCCCGCACCGACGACTACAGCTTCGAACCGGTAACCGGCTGTGGCCATTTCGTCGTCGACGAACGCCCCGAACTGGTCCGCGCCCGTCTGATCGAACTGGCCGCAGACACGAAGTAGCCTGTGCCAGGGGCCTGCGGACTGTCTCGGTGCTCGCCCACGGCTCGTTTCGAACAACTGCCGCGTGCTCTCCGCCGATGCCGACGGGGGCGGTAGCCCGCAAACACCGAGCAGCGGCACGAAGCAAGTGAGTCGTCGGCCTGCTGCCACGGCGGAGCCGGATCGGCGACAGCGGCCGGATCAGCGAAAGTATGACACCGACATAGCTGGCTATATGCTGTTGAATCCAACCGAGTATCGCTCATCTGTGCCGAGGTGCGCCCGGACCTACCCTCGGTAGCATCGAAGTCGCCGCGATTACGGCCGGACCGGCGTCACCGATGATGCGGTCGAGGTCGTCGATGATTTCGCTGATCGCATCTCACGTCCGATCTGCCAGCGCGGATGTGGCCGGCTCCCTATCGAATTCGATACCGATCTTGTTCAGTTGCCGTATCGAGCAGATTTCGAACCAGGTTATCTGCGATCTCAGCGAGAGCGACTGTGCCGCTGTTTCATTCGTTACTCTCGGATTTTCGATGCAACGAACTGCTTGTCCCACAGGATAATTCCTCTCGCGGGACAGGGGTTCACTGTCACGGCCGCCGATCGCCCGGTATTCCTTCAGCACCCGAAGCACCCCTCTCCGGCTACCGCAAACTCTGCAGCCGCAGGGGTGGCGTCCAGCACTGAACATGCGTTGCGCGGAGTGTGCTGAGTTCCTATTGCCATGAGCGCCGCGGCAGAGCAATGTGAAGATACCGGTGGCGCCACCGGGGCGCTGCCCTGAACACCGAGGGAGAGATCGTGTTCGCACGTTCGACCACCATTCAGGCGCAACCCTCCGCGATCGACGCCGGGATTGCGCACGTACGCGACAAGGTAATGCCGGCCCTGGAGGATATACCCGGCTGCGTCGGGCTGTCATTGCTGGTCGATCGCCGGTCCGGCCGATGTATCGTCACGTCCTCATGGGAAACCGAGGATGCGATGCACGCCAGCATGGACCGGGTTCGCCCCATCAGAGATCAGGCAGCCGAAATATTCGGCGGTGGCCGTACCAAGGTCGAGCAGTGGGATATCGCCGTCCTACATCGAGACCACCGCGTACGGGAGGGTGCCTGCGCCCGCGCAATCTGGAGCAAGACTGACCCGAAGCGCCAGGACGCGGCAATCGAGACCTACAAATCCCAAGCCCTACCCGCCATGGAAGCCCTCGAGGGTTTCTGCAGCGCGAGCCTCTTGGTCGACCGCGCATCCGGTCGTGGCGTTTCCTGCGCCACTTTCGACACCGCCGAAGCCATGGAACACAACCGCGATGAGTCGACGGCCATGCGCGAGCGGATCACCCGCCAATCCGGTATGGAGGTGGTCGACATCTGCGAGTTCGAGTTGGCCCTGGCCCACCTCCGCGTCCCCGAATTGGTGTAAACCGCGTGGACCGGCTCCCGACCTGCTGCTCGGTCAGGAGCCGTTTCCCGTCAGTCGGCCGAAAGGCTGCTGAACAGCCCACCGATGCCGGCTCCGCTCGCGCCATCCACAGCGCAGCTTGCGCCTTCGGGCGCTTGATCGACTACATCCACCGCCGTCGGACCGATGGTGATGGCGGAGCCGTTCGAAATACCCCGCATCCAGAGCTTGTGCGTCCCGCTGGTCGTCGGCGTCCAGGTCGCAGTGGCGTCCTGACCGGCCTGGAGCGGCTGCTCGTTCCCGATCTGCGTGGCATTGCTCAGCGACGCGCCGTCCAGGAAGTAGTACGACGTAGTACCCGTTTGAATCTTCTCCCGCGGCACCGTGAGCGTGTACGCATTGTCGACACAGTGCACGGTCCCCGATACCGTCAGAAACGGCTCGTCGGCCGCCGCGAGCGACGCCATCGAAACCGACGACACGGCCAGCACCGCAATCGCGGCCACACAAGAACTCACACGGGCCACCTGCAAACGCTTCAAGCTCCACTCCTCGTCACTGAATTGTTGTGGCGGACGGCAATATCGGAGCCACAAGCTACACCGTTTCCCAGCGATCAAGCTCCGTATAGCGCCCGGAGGTCGCGTTTGTGCACTTTGCCGGATTCGTCGCGCGGCAGTGCTGTGACCCCACGTGGAGGTTCGACATCGGTGCTCAGTGCGCTGACAGATCGCGGTCGTCCTCCGTCACCGCCGTCGAGCGGACCGGTCGATCATCGAGCGCGAGTGCCCCGGACGGGCAAGCCTCCACGGCCTCCCGCGCTGCGGCGTGACTGTGCTGCGGTTGCGCGGCGAGCAACCGCACCCTGCCGTCGTCCTCGTCCTGATCGAAGACCTCCGACGCGGTAAGGGCGCACATGCCCGAGCTGATACAGCGCTCCCGATCCGCGGTGATACGCATTTTCGTCATCTCCTTTCGTGACGCTCGCCAGACGGTTCTACTGGGCCGATTCCGTCCAGGTGACCGGCAGTTCGTGGACGCCGTAGATGTTCATATCGGTCCGGAGTCTCACCTCGCCGGCGGGGATAGCCAGTTCGAGGGTCGGGAAGCGGCGCAGCAGTCCAGCGAAACCGGCGCGCATCTCGATGCGGGCCAGCTGCTGGCCGAGGCATTGGTGGATGCCGTGGCCGAAGGACAGGTGACCGCGGGCCTTGCGGTGGACGTCCAGAGCGTCTGGATTGTCGAAGCGCTGGGGGTCGCGGTTGGCGGCCAGCAGTGAGACGACGACGGTCGAGCCCTCGCGGATCGTTTCACCGCCGAGCTCGATGTCCTCCGTTGCGTAGCGATAGAAGATATCGGCGACGGACAGGTAGCGCATGAGTTCCTCGACGGCGTCGGGGAACAGATCCGGGTCGGCGCGCAGTAGCGCCAACTGCTCCGGATGCTCCAAGAGCGCGAAGGTGCCCAGGGCCAGCATGTTGGCGGTGGTCTCGTGCCCCGCCAGGAGCAGCAGGAACGCGATGCCCACCAGCTCCTCGATGCTGAGGTCGTCATCGCGGGCCAGGTCGGACAGCAGGTCGTCACCGGGCTCGGCGCGTTTGCGCGCGACCAGTTCGGCCAGGTACGTGGTCATCGCGCCGTACGCGGCCATCTTCTCGTCCAGCGATTGGTCCCTGACCAGGAACTGGGCCGAGTTGACCTGAAAGTTCTCCCGGTCCGGGTAGGGGACACCGAGCAGCTCGCAGATCACCAGCGAGGGCACCGGCAGCGCGAATTCCTTGACCAGGTCCACCGGTGGGGTCAGACATGCCAGGTGTTCCAGTTGCCGCTCGGCGATGTCGATGATGTGCTCTTCGAGCTGCTTCATGCGTCTGACGGTGAAGGCGCCGGTGAGCTTGCGTCGCAGCCGGGTGTGGTCCCGCGGGTCCATGGCGACGAACAAACCCGGCACCTGCGGGGAAGGTTCGGTGGGGACGGGCATGCCGGGAGTTTCGTATGCCGCGTGCACAATGCCGATGTCCTGGCGGGAGCTGAACCGGGTGTCGGCCATGAGCTTTCGGACCGCGTCGTAGCCGGTGACAAGCCAGCCTTCGTGCCCATCGGGGAAGACCATCGGACTGACCGGGCGAGCCGCGCGCAGCCGGGTGATGTCACGGGGCGGGTCGAAGGGGCCCGCATCGCGCTCCAAGGGGAGGCCGTGCGGGATGGGAGCCGTCTGACTCATCGGATTTCCTTTCCGTGGCGGTTGTTGCGACCACATTCGCCGACGGACCTGACATGCGGCTGTCACGGCGCTGTCACCGGCCGTGCCGGAGCCATGGTCTGTGACAGCGCCGGATGACGACGAAAGCCAGTACCGCGGCAACTTGCCGCGCCGCACCGCCAGATTGCCCGTGGCAAGATCGGCCGGGTGCAGATCGGGATACTTGGACCATTCGAGATTCGCTCGGGCGACGGTGTTTTCGCCGATGTGCCGGGCGCGCGGCTGCGCGGGCTGTTGATCGCCCTCGCACTCGAACCGGGTCACGCGGTCCCGAAGGCGACGCTCATCGACTGGATCTGGGGTGAACACCCGCCCGCCGACGCGGCGAATGCCTTGCAACGGTTGGTTTCCCGACTGCGGAAGGTGCTGCCGGAAGGATCGATCGAGGGGCAGACGGACGGCTACCGGTTGCGGGTGCAACCCGACGATGTCGACGCCGTGCGGTTCGAACGCCTCGTCGCCCAGGCACACAATGCCGAGGATCTACGAGGGGTACAGCGGCTGCGCGAGGCCCTCGCATTGTGGCGCGGTGCGGCCATGCAGGACGTCGGTCTGCAGGAGAGTGCGGCGTTCGACGCGGCGGTCACCCGGCTCGAAGGGCTACGCCTGACTGCCATGGAGGATCGGTTCGATACCGAGATCAGTCTCGGCCACGGTGCGGAGCTGGTCACGGAACTGACCGACTTGGTGGCCGCACATCCGGTGCGCGAACGGCTTGTCGCCGCGTTGATGCGTGCCCTCGTCGCAACCGGTCGCGATACCGAGGCGCTGCGCGTGTACGAGCGCACGAGACAGACCCTGGCCGACGAGTTGGGCGTCGACCCCTCAGCGGAGCTGTCCGCAGTGCACGTCGCGCTGCTGCGCGGCGAGTTGGGACGGCGGGAGGAGAACCGGAAGACCAACTTGCGTGCCGAGCTGACCAGTTTCATCGGCAAGGACTCCGATGTCGCCGCGGTCGGCGAACTCAACGCCGAACATCGGCTCACCACCCTGATCGGACCTGGCGGCTCGGGGAAGACCAGACTGGCCACGGAAACCGCGCGCACGCTGCTCGGCGACCTGCCGGACGGCGCCTGGCTGGTCGAACTCGCGGCCATCGCCGCCGACGGTGACGTCGCACAAGCGACGCTCGCCGCGCTCGGACTGCGGGATGCGCTGCTCGGCGAGGCATCGGACGCGGAGCCGACGGATCGGGTCATCGCCGCGATCCGCGAGCGGGCGATATTGCTGATTCTGGACAACTGCGAGCACCTGATCGAGCCCGCGGCGACATTCGCCCATCGGGTGCTCGGAGAGTGCCCGCGGCTGCGGATCCTCGCGACGAGCAGGGAGCCCCTCGGCATCACCGGCGAGGCGCTATGGCCGGTCGTGCCGCTGGCCTTGCCGCAGGGGGACGCCGACCCCGGCGAGATCGCGTCGTCTCCAGCTGTCCGACTGCTGCGGGACCGAGCCGGCGCGGTGCGCAAGGACCTCGCGACCGACGCCCACACATTGGCCACTTTGGCACGCGTCTGCCGGGCGCTGGACGGGATGCCACTGGCAATCGAACTCGCCGCGGCCAGGTTGCGCACGATGTCCCTCGATCAGCTCGCCAATCGGCTCGACGACCGGTTCCGCCTGCTGACCGGCGGCAGCCGTACCGCACTGCCGCGGCACCGGACGCTGCGCGCGGTGATCGACTGGAGCTGGGAGCTGCTCACCGACGCCGAACGGATGGTGCTGCGCAGGCTCTCGGTGTTCTCCGGTGGTGCGAGCCAAGAAGCGGCCGAACGAGTCTGCGCGGGTAATCAGGTCGAGGCGTGGGAGGTGCTCGAGTTGCTGACCGCGCTGACCGAGAAATCGCTCGTGGTCACCGCGGGCGACGGGGCGCCGCGCTACCGGATGCTCGGCACGATCAAGGAGTACGCCGAGCAGCGTCTCGCGGAGGCCGGGGAATCGGATCCGGCGCGGCGCGCGCATCTCGCGTACTTCACCGAACTCGCCGAAACCGCGGATCCGCATCTACGCCGGGCCGAGCAATTGGAATGGCTCGCCACGCTCGAGGCCGAGCACGACAATATCGCCGCCGCGATGCGCGGCGCGCTCGCGGCCGGCGAGGCGGACGGGGCGATGCGGCTCGCCGCTGCCGCTGGCTGGTACTGGTGGTTCGGCGGGCACAAGGCCGAGGGCAACGAGCTGATCATGGCGGCCACTGCCCTGCCCGGTGCGGTGGCCGACGAGATCCGGGGCGTGGTGTACGCATACGTCGTGCAGTTCGTGACCTCCGGGCCGCAGAGTGACCAGTACCAGGCGCAGGAGTGGATCCAGAAGGCTTACGAAATCAGCCAGCGCGTGCCGAGCCGGCACTGGGCGCTGAGGTTGGTCGCCCCGCTGGAGCGCATGTTGCACGGGCCGGAGGCGATCCTGCCGGCGTGGGAATCACTGCTGGTCGACGAGGAACCCTGGATACGCGCCCTGGGCCGGCTGCAGCTCGGCAAATTACGGATCCAGCTCGGCCACGACGGCCGGGATGCGGATACCTATCTCGAGACGGCGCTCACCGAGTTTCGCGCGCTCGGCGAACGGTGGGGGATCTCGTTCGCCCGGACCGAGCTGGCGAATCGAATCGCCGTGCGCGGCGAATTCGCCGCTGCGTGCGAGCACTACGAACAGGCGATCGCGGTCGTCACCGAGATCGGTGCCATCGACGACGTCGTGCCGCTGCGGTCGCGGCAGGCCCAGTTGTACTGGCTGATGGGCGATGCGGAGTCGAGCGCGGCGGCGATGACCGAGGCGCAGCGGTCCGCGGAACGGGTCGCCTGGCCGAGTGTGCTGGCCGAGCTGGCGCTGACGAAGGCGGAGCTCGCGCGCTGGAGTGGCAATGCCGAGCAGGCACGCCGGCAACTCGACGTCGCGACAGCGCTGCTGGGCGATGACGCCGAACGGGCAATCGGCCGCGCAGTGAAACAGAATCTGCTCGGCTATCTTGCCGAGGATCTCGACGAGGCCCGCGCACACCGCGTCGCGGCCCTGCAAGCGGCGTCCGAGGCGGGGCATGCACCCTTGATCGCCGAGGTGCTGGTCGGGACCGCGGATCTGGCGCTGCGTGCGAAACAGTACGAGCAAGCCGCGCGGCTGCTCGCGGCGAGCACCGGCGTGCTCGGTCTGCCCGATCGTGCCCAACCGGATGTGGCCAGGATCGAGCAGGCCACGCGAAGTCGCCTCGGTGAAGCGCGGTTCACCGAGGCGACGCGGGAGGGGGCACAGGCGAGCTGGCACGAGTTGGCCGCGGTCACGCTCGCTTGCTGAACGTGGCACGCGCCCACAGGTACCCGACGACAGCGATCCCGGCGCACCAGGCGATGGCGACGATCGCATCGCCGGTGTTCGGTGCGCCGTTGAGCAACCCGCGCAGGGTTTCGATGATCGGCGTGAAGGGCTGGTACTGCGCGAACTGCCGCAGGCCCGGCCCCATCTTCTCCGCCGGTACGATCGCGCTGCTGAAGAAGGGCAGCATGACCAGCGGTACGGAGGCCAGAGCCGCCGTTTCCGGAGACTTCGCGGCCAATCCCAGGGCGACCGTGAGCCAGCTGGCGGCGAAACCGAGCAGTACGACGATGCCGGCCACGCCGAGCCAGTCGAGGAAACTCGCCGACGGACTGAATCCCAGCAGGAATGCCACCCCGATGAGGGCCGCGATAGCGATCAGATTGGTCAGCACAGTGGCAATGACATGACCGCTCAGCACCGCGCCACGGGAGACGTCCATAACCTTGAACCGGTTGATGATCCCCTTCGTCATGTCGGAGTTCACCGACGTCGCGGTGGCCCCCAGCCCATAGCAGACCGCGAGCAGAATCAGTCCTGGCGTCGCGTAATCGATGTAGTCGACACCGACGTTGAAAGCGTCGCCGAACATGTACACGAACATCAACATGATGATGATCGGCATCAGCACCGCATTGAACACCGAGGTCGGGTTGCGGGCGATGTGTGTGAAGTTGCGGCGCAACATCACCATCGAATGGGATTTGGTGCTCATTTCGCTTCCACCTCCGTGGCGTGGCCCGTCAGGGCGAGGAAAACGTCGTCGAGATCGGGTGTGTGCACGGAGAACTCTTCGGCGCTGAGTGCATATTCATCGAGCCGATCCAGCAGAGCCCGCAGCGATGTCGTTCCGCCATCGCTTGGCACCCGCAGGGTCAGTGCCTCGTAGTCCGGCGTGGAGTCGGCGAAGAGACGCGCGGCCGCGTCGAGTCGGGCGACGTCGATGAACCGGAGCCGTACATGCGTCCCGGGGATCTGGCGCTTGAGCTCGTCGGGAGTGCCCTTGGCGACCAGGCGCCCCTGATCGAGCACCGCGATCCGGTCGGCGAGCTGATCGGCTTCCTCGAGGTACTGGGTGGTCAGGAAGATGGTCACGCCGTCGGCCACCAGGTCACGGATGATCGACCACATCATGCGACGGCTGCGCGGGTCCAGACCCGTGGTCGGCTCGTCCAGGAAGATGATCTGCGGATTTCCGACGAGCGTCATTGCCAGGTCGAGCTTCCGACGCATACCGCCGGAGTAGGTCGACGCGGGTTTGTGCGCCGCCTCGACCAGATCGAAGCGATCCAGCAGCTCGGTGACGGTCCGCTTGCCGTCTTTGCCGGAGACCCCATTGAGGTCCACCATCAGCTGCAGGTTCTCCTGCCCCGTCAGCAGCTCGTCCACCGCCGCGAACTGGCCGGTGACCCCGATCGCGGCACGCACCGCCTTGGCCTCGGTCGCGACGTCATGGCCGGCAACGCGTACCGACCCGCCGTCGGCTTTTATCAACGTGCTCAGCACATTTACCGTCGTCGTCTTGCCCGCTCCATTCGGACCGAGCAGGGAAAAGATCGTGCCCGCAGGAACATCCAGATCGATGCCGTCGAGCACAACCTTGTCCCCGTATGTCTTCCGCAGCCCTGACACCGCGATAGCCGAATTACTCATGCGACCACCATCGGCACCCGGCCTGTCACCCACCTGTCACGCCGCTGACACCGTGTTTCACCTGGTCGTTGCGGCATCAGGCTGGTGACAGGGTGATGTCAGGCCAGACGCCGAGAGTGGTTGCCATGGCGAACAACACGATGCCGACGACCCACCATCCATCCATTCAATTGCATTCCACCACAACAGATTCCAAGGAGCACACCACCGTGTCCATCGCCCTCACCGACCAGGACAAGACCACCCTGCGCACCGCCGCCTACGGCGCCATCTCACTGCTGACCGCCACCGGCTCGCCCCACAAGGCGGCCTCCGAAGGCACCATCGCCCTGTGCTCGGCGACCGGCCTGGTCGGGCATGTGCTCGCCTCCGCCAAGTCCAGGGATATCAAACTGAAGGGGAAGTCCGTAGCCGAACTCGCCGACCAGGTCCTGCCAGCCCTGACGGAAGCCATGAAGCTGCTCGACAAGCACGACGCGGCGGAAGCCGTCAACTTCCGCACCACCATCAACGTCGCCATCGAAGCAGCGACCCGCGCCCACAAAGGCGAACCCAGCCCCACCACAGCCGAGATGACCCGCAAAATCACCCAAGCCCTCGACGCCGCCTGATCGGAGGAATATAAGGCACAAATGATCCCCAGGTCGTTGACCTGGGGATTTTTCGTCGGACCGGTCGAGGTTGTCGTCGGCCTGCATTACTGTGCTTCCTCGCCCGCACCGGGATCTTCTCGGACTCCCGAACTGATCAACCATCCGGCTGTGCCGCAGGTAGGGCCGCACCGAAGATGACTCCCCCATAGGATGTCGCGCCTAGTTTCCTCGCCAGCAGGACGCGTTCACGTTCGTTGCCACACAGTCGCATCGCGAGTTCGAATTCGGCTCGCGCCTCGCCGCCGCGGCCGAGGCGGGTGAGCAGTTCGCCGCGAACGCTCGGCAATAGATGCGAATTCGCCAGGGCTGCTGAAGTTTTGAGTTCGTCGACTATGCGCAGGGCGGCAGCCGGTCCCTGTGCCATGGATACCGCGACCGCACGATTGAGCTCGACGACAGGGGATGGGGCGAGTCTGCCGAGGGCCTCATAGAGGAGCACGATGCGATCCCAGTCGGTGGTGTCCACGGATGAGGCGACGGCATGGCATTCGGCGATCGCGGCCTGCAGGCCGTAGGCGCCGAGGCCCCGGCCCGCCCGGGTGGCCTGGTCCAGGGCGGCGCGCCCACGGCGAATCGCCGAGCGGTCCCAGCGGTGGCGATTCTGGTGCTCGAGCAGAATCGGCTGCCCGTCGGCGTCGGTGCGGGCGGGGAAGCGTGCGGCGGTGAGCTCGAGCAGCGCCAGCAGCCCGTGTACCTCGGGTTCGGTCGAAATCAGCCGGGCCAGTACCCGGGCCAGCCGCTGCGCCTCACCGGCCAGATCGAATCGGATCAGATCGTCACCCGAGGTGGCCGACGATCCTTCGGTGAAGATCACATAGATGACGCTGAGCACCGAACCGAGGCGTTCACTGCGCTCCTGCGCGGACGGCACGGCGAACGGTACGCGAGCTGCCGCAAGGGTCTTCTTCGCCCGCGTGATCCGGGCCTGCACGGTGGCCGTTGGCGCTAGAAACGCCTTGGCGATCTCGTCGCTGGACAGGCCGCCGGCCACCCGCAGCGTGAGCGCGATCCGAGCCTCGCGCGACAGCAGCGGATGGCACGCGATGAAGATGAGCGCGAGCGTATCGTCGTCGATCTGATCGGGGTCCCACAGCGTCTCCGCACTCGCGGATTCCGCGGGCGGGCCACCGGCGGCGACCCCGCCCTCGCCCAGATCGCGGGCGAGGGCGGAGTACCGGTCATCGAGCGCGGCACGCCGGCGGAACGCGTCGATGGCCCGCCGCCGCCCGACGGTGAGCAGCCACCCGGCCGGATTGCGCGGCACACCATCCCGCGGCCAGTTCACCAGCGCCTCGGCCAATGCCTCCTGAGCGAGGTCCTCGGCCAGCGCGAAATCGCCGGTATAACGCGCGAGCGCCCCGACAATCCGCGCGGACTCGATCCGCCACACGGCGGCAACGGCCTCACGGCGAGTGGAATCGGCCATTCGCTCAGCGACTCACAGTTGTCCGGTGGCTTGGCGCCATGCCCGTTCCTTCTGAATCCATTCGTTGTCCTGCGGGAATTCGTCGATCGTGGTGACCCGCCGAATCTCGGTCTTGGATCCCGGCCCGAACGACGGGGCGCGCCTGGCCCATTCGATGGCCTCCTCCTTGGAGGCCACATTCAGAATGTAGAACCCGCCGAAGAGCTCCTTGGTCTCGCCGTAAGGCCCATCCGTGACCACCGGCGGCTCCGACGAATAGTCCACCACCACACCCTCTTCGGGCCCGGCCAGCCCTTCGGCCGCGACCAGCACGCCGGCCCGGATCATCTCGTCGTTGTACCGCCCGATGGTCTCGAGCACCTTCTCGAAGTCGACCTCCGCCATGGCCGCATTGCCCTCGTCGGTGGCCCGCCAGATCAGCATGTACTTCACAGTCATCCTCCTAGTTCCGGGTCGCCTTCCGACCCTCTCACCTGGAGGTCGAACGGAGAACACGACAGATCGACACGGCCCCGAAAAATGCCGTACCACCACACCGCGGATAGATGTCATCAATCGCCCACACCGCCTGCCATGCGGCACGCATTTGATCGCGCCGCCGGCAGCTCGGCGCTCAAACGTAACGTCCTTGCCCGCATCGGCGAGGTCCCAGATCTGCTCGGTTGCCGTCGTCCGCCCGCGAGGTTCGGGGTGGCAAGGCCTGGGTGACGCGCCACAGGCGGCGGGGCAGTTCGCCCTCTTCGAACGAGTGGACCTCGGTCAGATCCCATCCGTCGGCGACGGCATCGACCAGCGCGCGCGAAAAGAAGTGGACCGCGAACCCACCCTGTTCGTAGATGTCGTCACCGTGAAAGACGCCCGTCTGGTAATGCGCGTCGCCGACATGACGGACGGTGTAGATGAAGACGCCGCCGGGTCGTAGCACCCGCTTGATGTCGCCCGCCAAGGCGAGGATCTGCTCAGTGGACAGCGCCATGCACAACAGCATGTGCGCGAAAACGCCATCGAATGCGCTGTCGGGCAGCGGGATCGGCGTGCGCGCATCGTGTTCGAGTGTCCGCACCCGGTCATCGATACCCGCGATTGCGGCGGCGTGCCGAAGCTGGGCCAAGCCGACCGCGCTGAAGTCGGTGGCGGTGACCTGAAAGCCGGATCGGGCCAGATACAAGGCGTCACGTCCGTGGCCCGCGCCGAGTTCGAGGACATCGCGCACGGCAGCGGCGCGGAAACACTCGGCGGCATACACCGCAGCTCGGGAAGGCCGCTCACCGTACATGCCGGGCTGGGAGCGGTAGGTCTGTTCCCAGTGCTGGTGCTGATCGTGCCCCATCAGGACATACTCCATCACGGCGGGCAATCGGCGGCTTGTCGGGGTCAGGAGCGAAGCATCGAGATGGGCCGCCGCGAGGACGGCGGCCCGGTCAGGCCGCCGTCCAGGGCATCGCCGATCGACACTCCTAGCCCTGCCTAGCTCGCCAACGGCCCGCTCCCGCAGGCGCGACGGTCGGTGTGAACCAGCGTCTGCACCGATACGGGGCCCGTTCGGGGGTCACATCGAACGGTGGCTGCCATCGAATCCCACAGTGCACCATGAGGATTCAGGATGTCACTCGGCCGCGCGACCGACGTCGGCCTAGGCAAGGGGGCCTACCACGGATTCGGCGCTGGCCAGCAGTTCGCCGGAGGCGGCGAGCTGGACGACGGCCTCGATCTCCGGGGCCAGGTAACGGTCGGTGCCGGGGCCCTCGACCGACTCGCGGATGCGATCGCGGACGGCGGCAGTGGCCGCGGCGGGTTCCAAGGGGGCACGCAGGTCCAGCGCCCGGGCGGCGGTGAGGGCTTCGATGGCGAGGACGCGGGTCAGGCCGTCGATCGCGCGGCGCAGTTTGCGGGCCCCGGACCAGCCCATCGACACGTGGTCCTCCTGCATGGCCGAAGAGGGGATGGAATCCACGCTCGCGGGGGCGGCCAGGCGCTTGAGCTCGGAGACGATCGCGGCCTGCGTGTACTGCGCGATCATGTGGCCGCTGTCCACGCCCGGGTCGTCGGCCAGGAAGGGCGGCAGGCCGTGGTTGCGGGCCCGGTCCAGGAACCGGTCGGTGCGGCGTTCGCTGATGCTCGCCACGTCGGCGACCACGATGGCCAGGAAGTCCAGGACGTATGCGACGGGTGCACCGTGGAAGTTGCCGTTCGACTCCACCCGGCCGTCGAGGGTGACGGCGGGATTGTCGACGGCGCTGGCCAGCTCGTAGGACGCGATTCGCTCGGCATGGTCGAGGGTGTCGCGCGCTCCGCCCGCGACCTGCGGAGCACAACGCAGCGAGTAGGCGTCCTGCACGACCGTACAGTCGGGGGTCGCGTGGCTGGCGACAATGCCCGAACCGCCAAGCAGGCGAGTCATATTCGCGGCGGCCAGCGCTTGACCCGGCTGCGGGCGCAAGGCCTGCAGGTCCGCGGCGAACACCTTGTCGGTGCCGAGCAGACCCTCGACGCTCATGGACGCGGTCACATCGGCCAGCCGCAGCAGCCGCAGCAGGTCGTGGCAGGCCAGCACCAGCATGCCGAGCATGCCATCGGTGCCGTTGATCAGCGCCAGCCCCTCCTTCTCGGCGAGCACGACCGGCTCGATGCCAGCCTCGGCGAGCGCCTGCGCGGCCGGCATCAGGGTGCCGTGCGCGTCGCGGACCGAACCCTCACCCATCACCGCGAGCGCGACATGCGCCAGCGGCGCCAGGTCACCGGAACAGCCGAGGCTGCCGTATTCGTGCACCACGGGTGTGATGCCGGCCGAGAGCAGTGCGGCGTACGCCTGCGCGACCTCGGCCCGAACACCGGTCCGTCCGGTCGCAAGGGTGGACAGGCGCAGCAGCATGAGCGCACGAATCACCTCGCGCTCGACCTCGGGTCCCGAACCCGCCGCATGCGAGCGAACGAGACTGCGCTGCAACTGGGTTCGCAATTCCAGCGGAATGTGGCGGGTGGCCAGCGCGCCAAAACCGGTCGAGACTCCGTACACCGGCTTCGGGTCTGCCGCGAGCGCCTCGATCCGGGCGCGGCTCGCGGAGATCACGGTGAGCGCGTCCTCCGACAGCCGCACCGCGGCGCCGCCGCGCGCGACCCGCACCACGTCCTCCGGCGTGACGGCGCCGACTCCGACGACCACTTCGTTGTCGGTTCCTGCCGCATCGGCGTGCTGTTCGGACAGTCGGATGGTGTTCGAGCTCATCGTGTTGTGTTCCATTCCAATCGAGTGCCGGCGCCACGGCCGGGATTTCTGTGTTTATTCGGCGATCGCCGCGGCGGCGGCCGGGGTCGGCTCGGTGACGGCGCCACACCACCGCCGGAAAGCAGCGGCGAGCAGGACCAGCCAGACCGCCCCGACGATCAATGCCACGCGGGTGTCGGCGTCGAAGGCGAGCAGTACGATCACGAACACCAAGCCGGTGATGGCCGCGATCGGCAGATAGGGAAACATCGGGACCGGAAACTTCAGCGCGGCTACTTCCGCGGCGCTCATCCGTTTCCGGGCCGCTAACTGGGAGGCCAGGATCATCACCCAGACGAAGATCGTGGCGAAGGTGGCGATCGACGCGATGACCAGGAAGACCCGGTCGGGCATCAGGTAATTCAGCACCACGCCGACCAGCAGGGCCGACACCATGATGACGACGGTCATCCACGGGACGCCATTGCGAGAGACCTGCCGCATGATCGCGGGCGCCTGCCCGCGCTGCGCCAACCCGTACATCATGCGGCCCGCGCCGAAGATATTGCTGTTGATCGCCGACAGCGCAGCGGTGATGACCACGACGTTCAGTACCGTCGCCGCCGAGCTCAGGCCCAGGCCGTCGAAGATCTGCACGAACGGGCTGCCTTGATCACCGATGGAGTCCCACGGGGTCACGGCCATGATCACGGCCAGGGTGAGGACGTAGAACAGGATGATACGCACGGGGACGGTGTTGATCGCCCGCGGAATCGTCCGCTCGGGCTTCTCCGCCTCGCCCGCGGTGACGCCGATGATCTCGGTGCCGCCGAAGGCGAACATCACGATCGCGAAGCAGCTGAGGAAGCCACCGAATCCGGTCGCGAAGAATCCGCCGTCACCGTGCAGGTTGGCCAGGCCGGTGCTGGTGTCGTGCAGGCCGAAACCCCAGATCAGAACCGCGATTCCGCCCACAATCATGGCCACGATCGCGAGCACCTTGACGAGGCTGAACCAGAACTCGAGTTCACCGAACACCTTGACGCTGAGCAGGTTGATCGCGCCGATGAAGAAGATCACCGACAGCACCCAGATCCACCGTGGGACGTCCGGGAACCAGAAGCCCATGTAGACGCCGAACGCGGTGACGTCGGCGAGCAGGACGATGATCATCTCGAAGATGTAGGTCCACCCGGTCATGAAGCCGGCGAGCGGGCCGAGGTGTTCGCTCGCGTATTCACCGAACGAACCGGACACGGGGGCGCGGACCGCCATCTCGCCGAGTGCGCGCAGCACGATGAAGATCACGGCGCCGCCGATCAGGTAGGCCAGCAGCACCGACGGCCCGGCCCGCTTGATCGCATCGGCCGACCCGTAGAACAGGCCAGTCCCGATGGCCGAGCCGAGGGCGATGAAGCGGATGTGCCGTGCGGTGAGACCCCGGGTCAGGGTCGAGGTGATGTCGTTCACGGATCGTGACTTCCCGGTGTAGTCGAAAACAACAACCCGACAGGGATTGTGCATGGGCTCACATATGTATAGGGCTGTCTATACAACGTGTCAAGGGGTGTGCAGTTACACAGCGGCAACTACTGTAGTTCCCGACGTTGTGCCACGATTCGATGGATCAGCCGCGCGGCCGTCCGCGCGGTCCGGTTGTCGACATCCAAGTCCGGATTCAGCTCGGCCACATCCAGCACCGCGAGCTTGCCGCTGCTCGCCACCTCGTCACAGACCCGCTGAATCACCTCGACCGGCACGCCGAACGCGGCCGGAGCACTGACCCCCGGCGCGACCGCCGCGGGCAGCACATCCAGATCGATCGTCAAGTAGACGACATCGACCGCCGCCAGGAAATCCGCCACGAACTCTCGCACGCCGGCCAGATCCGCGATCGTGCAATCCTCATCGAGCCGGTAGCGAACACCCAGCGTCGCAGCGGTTTCGAACAAGGCCACGGTATTGCTGGGCTGCGAGATGCCGAGCACCGAATAGTTCAGCACCCGACCCGCCGCGGCCTCACCCTCGGCCATCTGCCGGAACGGTGTTCCGGAGCTGGGTATCTCGTCCCCGCGAAGATCGAAATGGGCATCCAGGTTGAGCACGCCCCAGCGCGCCCCGGCCCGGACCGCGGCCGACCGCGAGACACCGAGATAGCTGCCGTAGGCCACCTCGTGCCCGCCGCCGAGCACGGTCACCATATGGCCACGGTCCAGCAATGCGGTCACCGTCCGGCCGAGACGCTCCTGGCCGGACTCGAGGTCGCCGTCCTCGACTGCCATGTCACCGGCGTCCATGATCCGGGTCGGACCGGGTAACGCAAGCGACGCCAATGCCTGGCGCAAGGTGGCCGGACCCCGGGCAGCGCCGGTCCGCCCCTTGTTGCGGCGGACCCCCTCATCGCTGCGGAATCCGACCAGAACGCTTGCCCCGGGCGGGCTTTCGCGGACAAACGGCGTAATCGCGTTGTGCCAGCGCAGATGTGCCGCGCCCGGACCGTCGTCGCGTCCCGACCAGCCGGTCGGCGGATGGTCGACAGCAGTCATCGTCGGACACCGTCCTTCCAGATCTCGCGCACCAGCGCGACTCCCGGCCGATACGCCAGGTACAGGTGCGAGGGTGCGTCGAGTCCGATCAGGTCGGCACGCGCACCGACCCGGATATGCCCGATATCGTCGCGCTGCAATGCCTTGGCGCCGCCCGCCGTCGCCGACCACACCGCTTCGTCGGGACTCATGTGCATCTCGCGGACCGCCAGGGCGATACAGAACGGAATGCTCGTCGTGTAGCAGGTACCCGGGTTGCAGTCCGCGGCCAGCGCCACGGTCACACCGGAATCGATCAGGCCCCGCGCGTCGGGGTACTTGTTGCGCGTGGAGAAGTCGGCTCCCGGCAGGAGTGTCGCGACCGTTTCGCTCGCCGCGAGCGCCTCGATGTCCGCACGGGTCGTATAGGTGACATGGTCGACCGAGGCGGCGTTCAGTTCGGCGGCCAGCCGGACACCCTCGCCGTAGGTCAACTGGTTTCCGTGGACGCGCGGCGTGAGCCCCGCGCGGATACCGGCCTCGAGGACGGCACGCGACTGGTCGGCGTCGAATGCGCCCTCCTCGCAGAAGACGTCGATCCACTTGGCCCGCGACGCACAGGCCGGGATCATCTCGTCGACGACCAGCCGCACGTAGTCGTCGGTACGCCCGGCGAACTCCGGCGGCGTGACGTGGGCGGCCAGCAAGGTCGTTTCCGGCGTGTGCTCTGCCGCGACGTCGAGGCTGCGGCGCTCGTCGGCCACCGTCTGCCCGTAGCCGGACTTGGTCTCGATCGTCGTGGTCCCGGTGCGCAGCGCTTCGGCGACCAGTCGCGCGGTATTGGCGCTCAGCGCGGCGTCGGTCGCGGCCCGGGTCGCGGCGACGGTCGTGCGGATGCCGCCCGCGCTGTAGGCCGCGCCCGTCATGCGGGCCGCGAACTCCTCCGAGCGCTCGCCGCCGAACACCAGATGCGCGTGACTGTCGACAAATCCGGGCATGGCGGCGCGGCCCCCGAGGTCCACCCGTGTGCCCGCGCTCCCCTCCGGCACGCGCGTTCGCGGACCGACCCACTGCACGATTCCGTCGCCGATCACCACCGCGGCATCGCGAATCAGCCCGAGCTTCCCGTCACCGACCGCGGGGTCGTTGGTCACGAGAACGCCGATATTGTCGACGAGCGTCCACTGCCCGACCTCATTGTTCATCCGAATTCAGTTCTCCTGCATCGGGATTCGCACACCTCGGGTGGCGGCGACATCGGTTGCGTGCTGGTATCCGGCATCGACGTGGCGGATCACGCCCATAGCGGGATCGTTGGTCAGCACGCGTTCGAGCTTGCGCGCGGCCAGTTCGGTGCCGTCGGCGATACACACCTGCCCCGCGTGGATGGAACGGCCCATACCCACACCGCCACCGTGGTGAATCGACACCCACGACGCGCCGGACGCGGTGTTGACCAGGGCATTGAGCAACGGCCAGTCCGCGATGGCGTCGGAGCCGTCGGCCATCGCCTCGGTCTCACGGTATGGGGAGGCGACCGAACCGGAATCCAGGTGGTCGCGGCCGATCGCCACCGGAGCCGACAGCTCACCGGAGGCGACCATCTCGTTGAACTTCAGGCCCGCCTTGTGCCGTTCGCCGTAGCCGAGCCAGCAAATGCGAGCGGGCAGACCCTCGAAGTGCACCTTCTCACCGGCCATGGTAATCCACCGCTTCAGGTGTTCGTTCTCCGGAAACAGTTCCAGAATGGCCCGATCGGTAGCTTCGATGTCCTTCGGATCACCCGACAGCGCGGCCCAGCGGAACGGGCCAAGTCCCTCCTCGAAGAGCGGCCGAATGTAGGCGGGCACGAAACCCGGGAAGTCGAAGGCCCGGTCGTAGCCGCCTTTTCGGGCCTCGTCGCGTATCGAGTTGCCGTAGTCGAAAACCTCGGCGCCGGCGTCCAGGAAGCCGACCATCGCCTCGACATGCGCCGCCATCGACTTGCGGGCCTCGACGGTGAACCACTCCGGGTCCGCTTCGGCCCGACTCTGCCAGTCCGCGACATCGACGCCGAGCGGCAGGTAGGACAGCGGATCGTGCGCCGAGGTCTGGTCGGTCACGATGTCGATCGGCGCGCCCATCGCGAGCAGGCGCGGGAAGATCTCCGCGGCATTGCCGACCACGCCGATCGACAGCGGTTCGCGCGCGTCCCGCTTCTGCACGGCCAGTTCCAGGGCGGCCTCCAGGGTGTCGGCCTTGGTGTCGAGGTAGCCATGCGCGATGCGACGATCGATGCGGGTGACGTCGACATCGACGCAGAGCGCGACGCCGTCGTTCATGGTGACCGCCAGCGGCTGCGCGCCACCCATGCCGCCCACGCCGGCGGTCAGGGTGATGGTGCCGGCCAGGGTGCCGCCGAACCGCTTGCGGGCCACCGCACCGAAGGTCTCGTAGGTGCCCTGCAGGATGCCCTGGCTGCCGATGTAGATCCACGAGCCGGCGGTCATCTGGCCGTACATCATGAGGCCCTCGGCCTCCAGCTTGCGGAACTGCTCCCAGTTCGCCCAGTCGCCGACCAGGTTGGAGTTGGCCAGCAGCACCCGCGGCGCCCATTCGCTGGTGCGCATGACACCAACCGGCTTGCCGGACTGAACCAGCAGCGTCTCATCGTCTTTCAGCGTCTCGAGGGTCCGCACGATGGCGTCGTACGCCGCCCAGCTGCGGGCTGCGCGACCGGTTCCGCCGTAGACGACCAGGTCGTCGGGGCGCTCGGCGACCTCCGGGTCGAGGTTGTTCATCAGCATGCGCAGCGCGCCCTCCTGCTGCCAGCCGAGGCAGTTCAGTTCGGTGCCGCGTGGGGCGCGGACCGGGCGCGGGCCGGCATGGGAATCAGTCGTCATCGGAACTCCTGTCGACATACGGGACGTGACGCCAATGACACCCCGGATTAAAAGCCTGGACCAGCACAGGCGGGCAGAAATCTCGGATCTCGGACACTTGACGGTGTCTGCGCGGACCTGGAGCGCCGATACACTTGGTCGCGATCGGTGGGTTTGCACCAATGGGCAAGATCTGGAGCAGGTGACGAGTGTGGCGATTGACGAGGTCGATATCAGGTCGCTGTTCCGTGCCCGGGGCCAGGGATCGGGTCCCGCGTACCAGCGCATCAAGGATCTGATCTCCGAGCAGATCGTCTCGGGGCGGTGGCGCGAAGGCGAGCTGCTGCCGTCGGAGAATCAGCTGGTCAGCGCGCTGGGATTGTCACGAATGACGGTCAACCGGGCGCTGCGTGAGTTGAGTACCGACGGCCTGGTGGTCCGGATCATCGGTGTCGGCACCTTCGTGGCCGAAAGAAAGGTCAGCTCAGCGCTATTCGAGGTGCGCAATATCGCCGACGAGATCGAGCGGCGCGGCCACCGGCATCGCGCCGAGGTCATCTCGTTGTGCGAGCAGTCGGCCGATTCGGTGACCGCGCAGGAGCTCGAGCTGCCGGAGGACAGTCCCGTATTCCATTCGCGGCTGGTACATTTCGAGAACGATCTCGCCATTCAGCTCGAGGATCGGTTCGTGAATCCGGAGTTCGCGCCGCGGTATCTGGACCAGGATTTCACCGCAACGACGCCTAATACCTACCTGGTATCGGTCGCGCCGCTCGGCCGCGGCGAGCACGTGGTCGAAGCCGTGCTCCCCACCGCCGACGAGTGCGGGCTGCTCGGGCTCATCGAGTCCGAGCCCTGTCTGCTGATCCGCCGGCGCACCTGGTCCGAGGACCGGCTGGTCAGCTCCGCACGATTGTTACATCCGGGTTCCCGCTACCGGCTCGCGGGAACCTTCGACGCCCAGACCCAGTGAAGGTCACACCGCATCGACCAGGCTGCGGATCTGACGCATCGCGGCGACACCGGCTGGGGTCTCCAGAATCTCGGTGAGGGTCGAGCAGGCCCGCGAAATCCTTGTCGCATCGCGGGTTTCCCACCGCATGAGGGTCGCGGCAGGGTCCTCGGCACGCTCGGCCAGCAGGTCGAGGCACAGCACACGCAGCGATCCTTACAGGTCGTCGCGTAAAGCGAGGCGCGCCAACGAGCGATTGACTCACACGGCCGGGCCGCTCACGCCCGCGGCGGCGCATGACCCGCGATTCGCGAGGTCAACCGGTCCGCACCCCACCGCAACGCCTGCTCCACCACCTCCGGCTCGGGAAAGGTCAAGATGCGCCACGTCGTACTCAAGGCCGCGACCGGCCGACTGTTGTGATCGAACACCGCCGCCCCGACCGACCGCAGCCCCGGCGTCACCAACTCCACCTCATCGGCCCAGCCACGGACCCGGACTTCCTCCAACGCGCGCCGCAACTCGGTCAACGTGCGAGGTCCGCGCCCGGTTCTGGTGATGAAGTCCGAACGGCGCGAATACAATGCCTTCACCTGCGCATCCGGCAGCGTGGCGAGAATGGCGCGACCGTTCGCGGTCAAGTGCGCCGGCAACCGCACCCCGATATCGGTGATCAGCGAAACCTCGGCGGCCGGACCCGAACTCGGGCGTTCCTTGAGCAGATAGACCGTCTCGTTGCCATGCAGAATCCCCAGGTGCACGGCCTGCCCGAGCTGCCTGGCCAACTGGTGCAGGATCGGCTGCGCCAGCCGCTCGAGCGGTTCGTGACGCAGGAACGCCGACCCGATCTCGAACGAGGTCACACCGAGCCCATACGCCTGCTCACCCGGCACATACACCACGAATCCGCGGTCCACCAGCACCGCCAGAATGTGATACACCGACGACCGTGGCAACCCCAGATCCCGGGCCAGCACCGCGGCCCGCACCGGCCCCGGGCCCTCGGCCAGGCGAACCAGAATATCCAGCGCACGCCCAACCGCCGGAGACGCACTCGAACGCGACGACTGGTCCATTCGAGTCAACCTACAAAACCCTCCGGTCCAAACCCCGAACCGGGGCGAACCGCGCCGAGATCTCCGGGCCCGCATCGATCGCCACAATCGAGAAGGGAGAACTGGACCGATGAGCCACGCACGCTGGAAAAACCTCCGAGAACGCAAGCTGACCGAGGGCTACACCGAACCCGCCGATGTCACCAAGGCCCGCCGCGAAATCCGGCTCTCCATGGCACTGGCCCAAGCCGTCTACGACCGCCACACCGAACTCGGACTCACCCAAATCGACCTCGCCGAACGCGCTGGCCTGACCCAACTGGTCCCTCGGGCATGAAAAACCCCTCACCTGGCATGCAAGTGAGGGGCCTCTAGTGGAGCTAAGGGGAATCGAACCCCTGACCTTCTCGATGCGAACGAGACGCGCTACCAACTGCGCTATAGCCCCGTGCGGCTCCAGGGAACCGCGCTGTGACACTGTATCAGGCAGTGTGGGCAGACTCCGAATCGCGTGGTTGACCTGGGCGAATGCGGGCTCGGGTCAGGCGCCGGCGGCGCGGCGCATATCGCTGGTGCCGCGGCGGAGGGCGCGGGCGGTGGCGGGGTCGAAGTTTTCCAGGTGCTCGAACATGGGGTCTTCGTCGTCCACCTCGATGAGGGAGGAGCGGCGGCGGAGAGCACGGGCGGTGTCGCGGTCCATGACGCGCTGTTTGGCGCGCTGCTCGGCCTCGCGTTCGGCCTCGACGTGCTCGCCACGACTGCGGGCTAGGCGGGCGAGGCGACGGCGGCGGATTTCCTCCTCCATGCGGACCTGCTTGCGCAGGTACGCCAGGTAGGCCACCAGGACGAGCGCGGAGCCGCCGCAGCCCCACCAGAGCATGGGGCTCAGCGCCACCGAGAGTCCGCCGAAGGCGAAGGCGGCCAGCATGAGGCCGAGCACCGCGCGCTGCCGGAAGGTGTAGCGTGCCGCGCGCGCGATGGCGTCGGCCTCCGGATCGAATCCGCCGCGACCACGCCGGGTCGGCACGAAATCCGAGTCGTCGGAGTCGGATTCGTCGAAGCGAGCGGGCGCCGCCGTCCGGGCCTGGGGGATCCGGGCACCAGCCGGTTCGGTGTGCTCTACCGCCACCCGGTCATCATTGACGGTCGCACGTTGCTTCGCATCCGTTCGGGCCGTGGTGATTTCGGCATCGTCGGAATCGGCATCGCCGAGCTCGCCGACGGTGTCATCGAATTCGCCATCCGCGGTGGCGAATTCGTCGTCCGCATCGTCGAATTCGTCGACTTCAGCATCCCTGTCGTCGATTTCGGCATCGGGCTCCGCCGACCCGGCTTCGGGCGGGTTCTCCGTGGGATTGTCGTCCTCGGTGACCTGGCCGTCGGCCGGTGGGGTCATCCGGTCCTCCGCATCATCGCTATGGGAAAGCCTTCTCTGCATTCGGGTCGGCCGGTAATCCGGATCGCTGTCGTGTCCGGCGGCCGGACCACTCTTGGTGCGCCGCTTGGAACCTCCGCGGTGCAATACACGGGTCGCCAACCCCGCGTCGGTTATCTGTCTGATCCTGGGGTGCCGGTCGGCGAGGATCGGGAACAGCACGAAGACCCAGAACACAACCAGGCCGATCCACAGGATCGAGTTCGGCATCTCGCCTCAGCACCTCCGTCCCCACCGCATCGTCCGCTCGGCCTTTCGACCGGGTCGAACCGCGCCCCGTCGCGGTGCGTTCGCTCGCCGCAAAACGCCTCGGACGGACGGACGTCCGGCCGCCGTGAGGCGTATTCGGCACTGCCTCACAGGCTGGTTGCCGGCGGCGCGGGACGCACCTCCGACGTCCGTAGGTTAATTCCGTGTCGCACCAAGTTCGGTCAGGCGCGCCGGGCACATACGCCACACCTGTCACAGTTCCACCATCTTCGCCGCGCGTCGAAGGCGGCCGGGCGCATCGAAAACGGTGCGTAGGTGCAGGTATCCGAATTTCAGGGCAGCGTGGCCCGACCATCGCGCACCAGTCGATCGACGACGGTCCCCGCCACCTCCTCGACGGTAATGCCGACCAGCAGGTGATCGCGCCAGGCCCCGTCCACATCCAGGTACCGCTTCAGCAGCCCTTCCTCACGGAACCCTACATTGCGCAGAACCGCTTGACTGGCCAGGTTTTCCGGCCGCACAGTCGCCTCGACCCGATGTAATCCGAGGGGCCCGAAGCAGTGGTCCAGCCCGAGCGCGAGCGCGGCCGTCGCCACGCCCTGACCGCTCAAATCCTTGGCAACCCAATAGCCGACCCATGCCGAACACAATGCGCCGCGCACGATATTGCCGACGGTCAACTGCCCGCTGAACGCGCCGTCGACCTCGATCACGAGCGGAATCATCGCACCGCGCCTGGCCTCGGTCTTCAGACTCGACCACAGCGACGGCCAGTTCGAGACGTGGTTGCGCGCCTCCCAGGTACCGCGGCCGGTCGGCTCCCACGGCTCCAGATGTGCCCTGTCGCGCAACCGGATCCGGCTCCAGGCCGCCGCATCGCGCAACCGCACCGGACGCAATGTCACCTTCCCGGCCGCGACGCGCACCGGTCCCAGATGCGCGGGCCAACCGGGATGCTGCGCCACCCGGAACACATTCATCGTCTCCACACCTCAGCCGCGCTGTGCGAGAAATGCGACCCGGACCTCGTCACCGGTCCTGATCTCGGTGACGTCCGGGTCGATCACGATCAGACTGTTCGCCTCGGCCAGTGTGGCGAGCAGATGCGAGGAACCGCCCGCACCGCCGCCGAGCGGCTGGACCAGGTAGTCGCCCGTGGCCTCATCGCGCATGAGTTGCGCGCGCAGATAACCCTTGCGTCCGGGTATCGAGGTGATCGGCGTGATCGTTCTGGCGCGAATGATCCGGCGCATCGGATGTCTGCGCCCCAATGCGATTCGGATCAACGGTCGCACCATGACTTCGAAAACCACCAGTGCGCCAACGGGATTCGACGGTAGCAGAAATGTGGGAACCTCATCGCGCCCGAGTCGCCCGAACCCTTGTACCGAGCCGGGATGCATGGCGACCCTGGTGATTTCGAGGTCCCCGAGACCCTCGAGTGCCTCGCGCACCTGCTCCGAAGCCCACCCACCGACGGCGCCCGCGATCACCACGACCTCGGAGCGAACCAGCTGCCCCTCCACCACATCGCGCAGCCGCCGCGGATCCGAACTCACGATGCCGACCCGGTTCACATCCGCACCCGCATCGCGCGCTGCGGCGGCCAGCGCGTACGAATTCACGTCGTAGACCTGTCCGGGTCCGGGCGTTCGATCGATATCGATCAACTCGCCACCCACCGAGATCACCGACAGCCGAGGGCGCGGATGTACGAGCACCTTGTCCTGCCCGACCGCGGCAAGCAGACCGACCTGCGGCGCACCGATAATGGTGCCCGCACGCACCGCGACATCGCCGGGCTGCACATCGTCGCCTATGCGCCGGACATAGTCGCCAGATCGCACCGGCTCGTACACCTTGATCCTGGCCCGGCCGCCATCGGTGAAATCCAAGGGCAGCACGGCATCCGCCAACGTCGGTAGCGGCGCACCGGTATCGACCCGCACGGTCTGGCGCGGCTGCAATCGGATCGGCTGTTTGGAACCGGCGACCACCTCGCCGACCACCGGCAACGTCAGATCGACCAGTTCGCCTTCCTCGTCGCGAATATCGGTGCCCGCGGCGGACACATCGACACTGCGCACGGCGTATCCATCGATCGCGGCCTGATCGAATCCAGGCAGCGGCCGCTCGGTGACGACATCCTCGGCACACAGCAGGCCCTGGGCCTCGGAGATCGCGACCCGGACCGGCCTGGGCGCGACCGCCGCGGCCGTTACCTTGATCTGCTGATCCTCAACCGAGCGCATCCAGCCCTTCCTGATCTCTTCACACCGGCCCGATTCCGCGACCGCGCAACCGAACCCGCGCGACGAAGATGGACCATCATTCGTACCCGACGGTCCACCATCGGCGAAACCCGGCGCCCACGCCTATCAGTCGTCGGTCGTCAGCTGTGGGTCCCAGTCCGCACTGAGCCGATGCTGCAGCCACTCCCGCAGGGCGGGGCCGTATTCCTCTCGTTCCAAAGCGAAATCGACCGCAGCACGAAGATAACCGCCCGGGTTGCCCAAATCGTGGCGCGACCCACGGTGGACCACCACATGGACGGGATGGCCCTCCTCGATGAGCAGTGCGATCGCGTCGGTGAGTTGTAACTCGCCGCCTGTGCCCGGTTCGATCCGGCGCAGCGCGTCGAAGATGGCGCGGTCCAATAGGTATCGGCCCGCGGCCGCGTAGGTCGACGGTGCATCCGCGAGCGCGGGCTTCTCCACCATTCCGTTGACCCGCAGCACATTCGGGTTCACCGCATCGGGCACCGGCGCGACGTCGAAGACACCGTAGGCGCTGACCTGGTCCTTGGGAACATCGATGGCGCACAACACGGTTCCACCACGCTTGCGCCGCACCCGGCTCATCACATCGAGCACCCCACACGGCAGCACCAGGTCGTCGGGCAACAGTACGGCGATGGCATCCTCGTCGTCATCGAGGGCGCCCTCGGCCTGGGCGACGGCATGGCCGAGGCCAAGCGGCTCGTCCTGGACCACCGAGGTGACATCCAGCAGCGCGGGCGCCTTGCGCACCTTCTCCAATAGCTGGAATTTGCCGCGCTCGGCGAGCGTGCCCTCCAGCACCAAGTCCTCTACGAAGTGTGCGACCACACCGTCTTTACCCGGCGAGGTCACAATGACCAGCCGCTCCGCACCGGAATCGGCGGCTTCCGTCGCGACCAGTTCGATGCCAGGAGTGTCCACCACCGGCAGCAGCTCCTTGGGCACGGTCTTGGTCGCGGGCAGGAACCGCGTCCCGAGTCCGGCCGCGGGCACGACGGCCGTGCGGAAACACGACACGACCGCGCCATTCGCGGATTGTCCGGCCTTTGCTGTCATACGCCTACCCTATCCATCCATCACAGGCCCGAAGTGGCCATCACGCCGACTCGGGTCCCGGTGAGCTTAAGGTGATCACTATGGACATGCCCGGCGAGCGCGACAAACATGCGTGGCGGGCCGAAATCATTGCGCGACGGGCCGCGATAACCAACGCCGACCGGGAAACCGAGGCACGTGAGTTGGCCCACACTATCGCCGAACTCGACGTCCCCGAGTGGGTGTGCGCATACGTGCCGGTGCGTGGTGAACCCGGATCGACGGCGATGCTGATGGCACTGCGTACGGCAGGCGCTAGGGTGCTGCTGCCGATCACCGGACCGCCGGGACCACTGCAATGGGCCGAGTTCACCAGCCCGGACGAGCTGCAGCGGGCCGGATTCGGACTGCTGGAACCCACGAGCGAGGTGCTCGCCGATGCAATTACGTTGGCGGAGTTGATCCTGGTCCCGGCACTCGCGGTGGACCGCCGTGGCGTTCGGCTCGGCCGTGGTGCCGGTTACTACGACCGGACGTTGCCCGCGGCCCGTCCGACGGCGCGGTTGATCGCGGTGGTCCGCGACGACGAACTGCTCGACCAGCTCCCCGAGGAGCCGCACGATCTGCGCATGGGCTGGGCCCTCACACCGCACGGCGGACTGCATCGATTGGGTAGCGATAGGGACGTGGAATGAAATGCCGATTAGCGGTGTTGGCACTGTCGGCTGTAGAGTGCCAAATTGACGTACCGTGCGGAGGATCCAGTGCCAACTTATTCATATGCGTGCACCCAGTGTGACAACCGCTTCGACATCGTTCAGTCCTTCACCGACGAGGCGCTGAGCGTCTGCTCGGAGTGCTCTGGCAAGCTGCGCAAGCTTTTCAACTCCGTCGGCATCGTATTCAAGGGCAGCGGTTTCTATCGCACCGACAGCCGTGGCGGCTCGTCGACCGCCAGCGAGCCCGCGAAGTCGGACAACGGCACCAGCAGCTCCGCGTCGAGTTCGGATTCCGGTTCGTCCAGCAGCTCCAGCACCGCAAGCACGGCCGTCGCCAGCTGAGTTTCACCTGGTTGGAAGCAGCCCTGTGGGAGTTATCCCCAGGGCTGTCGTTATCCACAGGCCACGTCTTTCCCGGGCGAGTCGCAGTGCCGGTGACCATAGGCTCCCGGCATGGCTCCCCTGGGCATCATCCCGTCCGGCAAGACCCGATCCTTCGCCGATCTCGGCCGCCGCGATTCACTGCGCTCCACAATCTGGGCGATCTGGAATGGGGCGATCTGGAATCGACCGTCGTGGGCGGATGCACTACTGGCCCGACGCCTGCTCGCGGCGGCACTCACCGCACTCGCGCTCGTGCTGTTCCTGCGTGGTGATCCCGGCAGCGCCCACACCGAGGTCATGGTCGCCCGACGCGATCTGCCACCCGGTCACCTACTCGAAGCTACCGACCTGCGCGCTGCACCTGTCGAATCCGGCACACTGCCCGTGGGCGCCATCGGCGATAGCGCCGTCCTGGTCGGCGCGACGTTGACCGGCGCCATGCGCACAGGCGAGGTATTCACCGATCTGCGCATCGTCGGACCGCGACTGGCGGCGGTCGCCGCCGGCACGGATGATGCCCGCATCGTGCCCATTCGGCTGGCTGATACCGCGGTCGCCGAGATTCTGCGGGCGGGTGACCGGGTGGATGTCATCGGGGCGGAGGAACAGAGCGGTCCGAGCGCCCGGCCCGCCCGGCTGCTCGCGATCAATGCCGCGGTCGTGCTGGTATCCGGCCTGGGCGACCGGCGCAGTGTGCCCGAGCGGGTGGTGCTGGTCGCGATGGACGCCGAACACGCCACCGCGGTCGCCGCGGCCTCGCTGCGCACCGCCCTGACCGTGGTTTTTCATTGATCAAGTTTGCCGAACATTTGCAATCAGGGTCAACTAGCATCGGTCGATACGGCAGCCCGAACCGCCTTGCACAACGAGTCAGCTCCCACCCGAAGAGGAGATATCGGCAATGTTCAAGGGTTTCAAGGATTTCCTACTCCGCGGAAATGTCGTTGACCTGGCAGTAGCCGTAGTTATCGGTACGGCGTTCGTCGCGATCATCACCGCGTTCACCAACGGCATCATCAACCCGATTCTCGCCGTCTTCGGCAATCGCGAAGACCTCGGCCTCGGTTTCCGGTTGGTTGCCGATAAACCGGCAACCTTTGTACAGGTGGGTCCGATCATTACCGCGGCCATCAATTTCGTGATCATCGCGGCGGTGCTGTACTTCGTGCTGGTACTCCCCGCCCTGCACGCGAAAAAGCGGTTCGGCACCATCCCGGATACCAAGCTCAGCGATTCCGAGGTGCTGATCGAGATCCGCGACCTACTCGCCGACGGCCAGCGCAGCGCGGGCGGACGTCACGAATTCTGAATCGAATTCCCTGCCCGACAATACGAACGGGAATTCAATTGCGCCACAATCGCATACGGTAATTCGCAATCGCAGGTAAACGGGCCCATCGCGCACGGCGGATTCCAGGGGTCGCCGCAACCTCCCAAATCGAGAGTGTTGCGACGACCGCGGGAACCCAAGCACGCGACGGGCCTGTTCCCATAGTCGAGCGGATTACTCAGCCGAGACTGAACGGCTGACCCCACAACGTTGTCCAGGTGACGACATTGTCGGTCTCGACCTCGACGCTGACGAAGGACCGCGCCTGCGCATAGCCACCGCAGCCGGTCAGGCCGATCGTCTCATCGGACCAGGTGACCGAGCCGCTGCCGCCCTTGAACTTGTTGCGCTTCTTGTGCGCCTCGTTGCCGAAGTCGTCGGCCTGCTCGAGATCGAGCACATAGAACGACCGCGCCTGGCCGGGACCGAGACTCAGGTTGGCGCCGCTGCTGGCGCTCACCTTCGGCTTGACATTCTGGCTGTCACTCCAGTCCAGACCACCTGTGACGCCGCCGTCGACACTGCCGCCGTCGATATTCACTTGGCAGGCAACGACATAACCCGGGAAGATCGCGCCGTTCCAGCCGTCGGTCACCTCGACCTGCGCGCTACCGGATACCCATGCATTGCGGTGTACCGGTGTGGCACCCATAGAAGGACTGATATTGGCCGATTCGCCGGCCAGTCGGATCGTGAGAACCGTTCCGTCGGACAGGGTTTTGACGATTTGGCCGCCCGGTAGCGGAATGAAGGTGTCGGCATTTGCCGCACCGGTGGACAACAGGCCGAGTGCCAGCGCGGCGGCGCCGCCGAGCCCGGCCACGCGCGCCACAAACTTACGATCGATCATGATTGGTACTACCCCTAGCGATTGAGTTCGATGAATTCGATTAGGCGAGTAGAGATTCGACAGATCCCACCGCGGCGTTGCCGTCAGGCCCGGAGGCGCCAGCGTGTGTAACCACGTGGGGCCCGGGAACGCCACAGATCGGATACCGCGGTCAGCCGATACTGAACGGCGCTCCGTACAGGGTGACCTTGGAGTAGTTGTTGCCGATGATCTCGACAACGGTGTAGGCACGCGCCTGGGCATAACCCGCGCAGCCCTGGATCTCGATCTCCGCATCCTGGTACTCGACCGAGTAGCGACCCGGCTTCAGAATGTCCTTGTAATCGATCTGCACGAACTTGACATCGCCCGGTCCGAGATTGAGGCCAATCGAACCACCGAGCGAACCGCCCGAGAGGTTGATGCCGCCGGAAACCCCAGCCGAGATCGCATTATCGGCGATGCTGACCTGGCAGCCGACGATATAGCCGGTGCTCAACTGCGAAGCGCCGTGCGTCGAGGAGTTATTGGTACCCGGTGCCCCGGAGGCGCCGTTGCTCGGGCCGACAGTGCCCTCGGGCGTGACGGACACATCGGCATTGGCGTTACCCGAGACCCATACGACTCGGCCCGCGCCATTCGCGGCCAAAGATGGTGAAATCAAGGCGTGCTCACCCGTCCGGCTGACGGTCACACCCGGGCCCAACTTCTGGCCGTCCGGCAACGGCACAAAAACATCGGCGTTGGCGGCGCCGGTCGAAAGCAGGCCCATCCCAGCAGCGGCGGCGACAGCGGCACCCGCGATGCGGACACCTCGACGCAGACCGCTGGTGCGGTTCTCGCTCATACTTCCCCTCATCAGATTCTAGCGGTCGTCCTCGGGGTACCGAGGCCGAAGACCCTTTCATGCGGACACCGCTCGCTGGAAAGACATTGGCCATCAAGCGGTTTGCCGACAATCTCGTTGGTGGACGATCTTGGGTGCGCACAATATTAGTGGTTTGCGCCGAATTCCTGTGAGATTTCGTACATGTTACCGCTCGATCCGTTACGATCTGCGAATTTCGCTGGGCGCTAAGGGCTTTCACATGAAAGCGGGCCCGCCGCGAATGCGACGAGCCCGCTTACGTTTTCCGGGGCGATGCCCGTGTCGATCAGCCGAGGCTGAACGGCTGGCCCCACAGGGTGGTCCAGGTGATGACGTTGTCGGTCTCCACCTCGACGCTGACGAAGGACCGCGCCTGGGCGTAACCGCCGCAGCCGGTCAGGCCGATGGTCTCATCGGACCAGGTGACCGAGCCGCTGCCGTTCTTGAACTTGTTGCGCTTCTTGTGCGCCTCATTGCCGAAGTCGTCGGCCTGCTCGAGATCGAGCACGTAGAACGACTGCGACTGGCCGGGACCGAGGGTGAGGTTGGCGCCGCTGTTCGCGCCGACACCACCGGTGACCTTGTCACCACTCCAGTCCGCGGTGCCCTCGACACCACCGGTGGCACCGCCACCGGAGATGTTCACCTGGCAGCCGACGGTGTAGCCCGGGAAGATCGCGCCGCCGCCGTCACCGGATACCGTGACCTGAGCGCTACCCGAAACCCACGCGTTGCGGTGCAGCGGGGTCGAGCCCATGGACGGGTTGATGTTGGCGGATTCGTTGATCAGGCTGATGGTGACCACGGTGCCGTCGGACAGCGTCTTGGTAATCGAGCCGCCCGGCAGCGGCACGAAGGTATCGGCGTTCGCGGCGCCGGTGGAGAACAGGCCAAGAGCGACAGTGGCAGCGGCGCCGAGACCGGCCATCCGTGCCACCTTCTTACGGTTGATCATGCTAGTAATCCCTCGAGGGTTGAATCGCTTGAGCGAGAAGAATATTCGTGGATTGACCGACGTCAGCCGATGCTGAACGGCTGCCCGTAGAGGGTGGTCTTCGAGTAGTGGTTACCGATGATCTCGACGACGGTGTAGGCACGCGCCTGGGCGTAGCCGGCGCAGCCCTGGATCTCGATCTCGGCATCCTGGTACTCGACCGAGTAGCGACCCGGCTTCAGAATGTCCTTGTAATCGATCTGCACGAACTTGACTTCACCGGGGCCGAGGTTGATGCCGATCGAACCACCGAGCGAACCGCCCGAGAGGTTGATGCCGCCGGAGAGACCGGCCGAGATGGCGTCGCTGGCGATGCTGACCTGGCAGCCGACGATGTAGCCGGTGCTCAGCTGCGATGTGCCGTGGGTCGACGAGTTGTTGGTACCCGGGGCGCCGGAGGCGCCGTTGTTCGGGCCGACCTCGCCTTCCGGTGTAACAGCAACATCGGCGATGGCATTGCCCGAAACCCAGACCACGCGGCCGGCGCCGTTGGCAGCCAGCGAGGGCGAAATCAGGGCGTGCTCACCGGTGCGGGTGAGCGTCACATCGGGGCCGTTCTTCTGGCCGTCCGGCAACGGCACGAAGGTATCGGCATTGGCAGCACCGGTCGAAAGCAGCCCCATGGCCACGGCCGCGGCAGCGCCGACGCCCGCGATCCGGGCACCGCGGCGCAGACCGTTGGTGCGGTTCTCGCTCATACTTCCCCTCATCAGGTTCTAACAGTCAACCTCGACCATCGAGGCTGGACAGTGGTCCTCTCAGGCCCAGCTCAGTTTGTCGCCCGATTGTTGCCGATATGTATCCGGCTGTTATTTCGGCGCAACGGTCAGGGCTGGCATCGGAACCGAGCCAGGTTCCGCCGGGTCGGCAAACGTACGTGCCGCACCCGAGCCTGCGAGGTCCAGCAGCGTGGGTGGCTCGTGGCGAGATTAGACCGACCAGTAACGGTCTGGCAACGTAAGTTTCCGTTAAGATCAATGTGATCTAGATCACACCATCTCAAATGCTCATATTGCTTGACGTGCATAAACAGGAAAGTAGCGCCACCCAAACCGCCCCAAAAGGTAGCCACCGTCACAACGACGCCGGCGGTAACTACGGGACAGCACCGTACTTGATGATTCAGCAAACTTCAGCGTGAGCGATTCACAATGGATGAAGACGCAGCCGCGAACAATGATACGTGGCGAGACCGTAGATTGGTCATCAGCCGTGATGGGGCGGCACCTGCGAGCGGAACCAGTCATCGGATAACGATTCGGTATCGGCCCGATGCTCGTCACTGGTCGTCTCTGGGAGGACGTCTCCGAAAATTTTTGCCAGACGCGCCGCATCCCTCGCCCGGCGTGTCACCGGACGAGGGTCATCGGAGGCTGCGGCGGTAATTTATTCCGCCAATCCCGACAGCTCGCCGATGACTCGGCTGGCGAGCGGACCGAGGGTTGCCATGCCGTCGCGGACCGCAGCGCGGCTGCCCGGCAGATTTACCACCAATGTGCTGCCGGAGACGCCGGCCAGACCGCGCGAAAGACCGGCGTCGAGCGAACCGGCTACCCGACCGGAGGAACGCAGCGCCTCGCTGATCCCGGGCAGTTCCCGGTCGAGCACCTGCGAGGTGGCCTCCGGCGTGACATCGCGCGGGGACATACCGGTGCCGCCGACGGAGATGACCAGGTCGACACCGCCGATCACCGCGGTGTTGAGCGCATTGCGGATCTCCACCTCATCGGCCTGTACCGACACCGAAGCGTCCACCAGGAAACCCGCCTCGGTGAGCAGCTCGGTGACCAGCGGCCCGAGCGAGTCCACACCTCCATGCGCCGTTCGATCGTCGACGACCACCACCAGAGCACGCCCCGCGACAGGAGCATCGATTTCCATGGTGGTAACCGTAGCGTCCAGATCGACGAGGTGGGCGTCGGCTCCCGGTCGCGCCGAAAATCCGCCAGGCAGGATCCGCATCAGCGGCCACCGTCCGCGGCCGCACCGGAGAGGGTCACCTCGACCGTCTTGGGGTTATTGCCTTGTTCATCGGTATAGGTGATCTTCACCTTGTCTCCTGGCTGGTGGGAACGGACCGCGGCGATGAGTGCGTCGCCCGAGTCGATGGTCCGGCTGTCCACCTTGGTGATGATGGCACCGGCCGGGATGCCCGCCTTGGCGGCCGGACCATCCGGCGTCGCCTCGAGCACCCGCGCGGCGGTGTCCTGCGGGCGCAGTTTGATGCCGATCTGGGCGTAGGTAGCGTGACCGGTCTTGATCAGTTGTTCGGCGACCCGGCGGGCCTGATCGACCGGGATGGCGAAGCCGAGACCGATGGAACCGCTCTGCTGACCGGACGCCTCGCTACCGCCGAGGCTGGCGATGGCGGTATTGATGCCGATGAGCTTTCCGCTGGCGTCGACCAGCGCGCCACCGGAGTTGCCCGGGTTGATCGCGGCGTCGGTCTGGATCGCGTCGATGACCGGCTGCACCTGGCTCGGGGTGCCCTCACCGTTGGTGGAGACCGGACGGTTGAGTGCCGAGACGATGCCCGTGGTCACCGTGCCCGCCAGCCCGAGCGGCGAGCCGACGGCGATAACCGGCTGGCCGACCTGGAGATTCGACGAAGTACCCAGTTCGATCGGGGTCAGTCCGTCCTTGCCCTGCACCTTGATGACGGCCAGATCCGAGACCGGATCCGCGCCGACCAGCGTGGCCGGTGCCGTGGTGCCGTCGGCGAAGGCGACCTCCATCTTGGCGTTGACGCCACCGCCGGACGCGACATGGTTATTGGTGAGGATCAGACCGTCGGAGGACAGCAGCACACCGGAGCCCTCGCCCTGTGCGCGATTGCTGGCGACCTTGATCATCACCACGCTCGGGAGCACCTTCTGCGCCACCGCCTGGGTGGAGCCGGCCGGTGCGTTGGTGATATTGCTGACATTGGGCTTGGGTGCGTCCAGGGCATTGGTCACCGCGGTGTGACCGTTATCGGAGCGGGTGACCAGCGCGCCGACCGCGCCACCGACACCACCGCTGACCAGTGCGAGTGCGAGCGCGCCGGCGACGAGGCCGGTGCGGACCGGACGGCGTGCGGGTTCGGGCTGCGGCGCGGCGGCCAATGGGGCACCGGGATACGGCCCGCCGGGCGGGATCGGCGGGGCGAAGGACGGCTGGGCGTACTCCGGGCCCGCCTCTGGACCCGGAAATTGCTGAGTAAGGTTCTGCGCCGTGCGTTGCTGCCAGATCGTTGGACGCGGTGACTGCTCCCGGGGCCCGTATCCGGATTGCGCATGGGCCTGATCCGGCTGGCCCGGTGGTACGACCGGGATCTCCTGGGTCGGATACGGACCGGGCGCAGCATTGGTGTTATCCGGCTGCGGTATCGAGCCTTCCTTGGAATCCTCGGTCATTTTTCTCCTTAACGTCTTCGACCAGCTTGGCGACGACGACTGAGAGCGAACTGAGACCGCGCTTTCAGTTTTCCGAGATATCGCGGACGGCCCCGGTGCCGCCCCCCATCACCTTAGTCTCGAACGGCGTCAATCGGTTACGGAGTCGGTCGCACCATCGAGCATGGTCGCCGCGCCCGGCAGCACAATTCGGACCAAGGCGCCGCCGCGCTCGGAGGTCTCGATGGTGATCGTGCCGCCGTGCTTGGTCACCACCTGTTTGACGATCGCGAGGCCGAGCCCCGAACCCGGCATGGAACGCGACGCCGTGGTCCGATAGAAACGGTCGAACACCAGCTCGCGCTCGGCGGCCGGGATGCCGGGTCCGGCGTCGTCGACATCGAGTTCGAGCAATCCGCGACCGGTTTCCCGCATGGTGACCTTCACCTGCGCGCTCGCCGGACTCCACTTGGCGGCATTGTCGAGGACATTCAGAATCGCCCGCTCCAGGCCCGCCTCATGGCCGTACACGAACCAGGGCTGCAACTGCGCGGCGAACTCGATCGCACCGCGGCGGCGGGCCCGCTCCAGTGCCCGCTCGGCCACCTCGCCGAGATCCACTCGTTCGTAGACGGTTTCGGGCGCGTCCTCGCGGGCCAGGTCGACGAGATCGCCGACCAGGGTCGACAGCTCCTCTATCTGTGCCATCACATCGGCGCGCAGCTCGGCCATATCCTGTTCCGGAATCTGCGGCGCGCCAGGGCGACTGGAGGCGATCAGCAATTCCATATTGGTGCGCAGCGAGGTCAGCGGCGTGCGTAATTCGTGTCCGGCGTCGGCGACCAACCGGCGTTGCCGATCACGCGATTCGGCGAGTGCGCGCAGCATTGTGTTGAAGCTCTCGGTGAGCCTCGCGAGTTCATCGTCACCCGTCACCGGAATCGGTGTCAGATCGTCGGTGCGGGCGACCCGTTCGGTCGCGGCGGTCAGCCGTCCGATCGGGCGCAGCCCGGTGCGGCCGACCGCGGTACCCGCTGCCGCCGCCAGCACAACACCACAACCGCCCACGACGAACAGCAACCACGCCAGCCGGTCCAATACCTCGCGGGTTGGCTGCAACCGCTGCGAGACGACCAGCGTCGCGCCGGAATGCGTCGGCACCGCGAGCACACGCTGATTACTCACGGTGCGCAGTGACGAGGGCAACTCACCGTTCGCGACCGCCAGTTCCTGGGTGCCCACCGGCGGAATCGTTTGCTGCGGTGGCATATACGCCTTGTCTTTCGCGTATATCAGCGCAACTCCGACATCGTTGGAGTACAGCCCGGCCAGCACGATCGACTGAAACCCCAAACTGTCGAAATTATTGTTGATCATGGTGTTCGCGCGCGCTTTGAGTTGCGAGTCCACATCGGCGTTCAGCGCGCGGGCCACCATGGCATAGGCAGCGATCGAGGTGACGGCCACGGCGATGGCGACCACCGAGGCGGCGAGCAGGGTTACCCGCCAGCGCAGGGAGACCGATCTGGTCAGCGGCATCGGCGGACGCATATCCGCTGGTTGCGGGGGGTATGCGCCGAGCGCGGCGACCACTGGCCGCTTGGGATTGGTTCTGGCCATGGGGTATCGACCCGTCTACGGGGGTGTTTCGCGCAGCACGTAGCCGACACCGCGCACGGTGTGGATGAGCCGGACCTCACCCTCGGCCTCGGTCTTGCGGCGCAGATAGCCGATATAGACCTCGAGCGCATTACCCGAGGTCGGGAAGTCATAGCCCCAGACCTCCTCGAGGATGCGGCTGCGGGTCAGCACCCGACGCGGATTGGCCATCAGCATTTCCAGCAGTGCGAACTCGGTGCGGGTCAGGCTGATCGAGCGGTCAGCGCGCGTCACCTCGCGGGTCACCGGATCCAGCGACAGATCGGCGAACGTCATGGTCTCGGAAACCTCGCCGGGATCGGCGGCCGTGCGGCGCAGCAACGCCCGCAATCGGGCCAGCAATTCCTCTAGCGCGAATGGTTTCGGCAAATAGTCATCGGCACCGGCATCGAGTCCGGCTACCCGTTCGGAAACCGAATCTCGCGCCGTCAAAACCAGAATCGGCAGATCGTCTCCGGTGCTGCGCAGGCGTCGGCAAACTTCCAGCCCATCCATCCGGGGCATCATCACATCTAGTACGAGTGCATCCGGTCGCTGCGCGGTTGCCTTGTCCAGCGCGTCTACTCCGTCGACCGCGAGATCGACGGAGTAGCCGTTGAAGGTCAATGACCGGCGCAGCGATTCCCGGACGGCACGATCGTCGTCGACTACCAGAATGCGCATGTCCCCAGTTTGACCGCATCGACTGAGAGCCGACTGAGAGGGCGCCGCTCGACACGCCACACCCAGCAGCGATACCGCCCGCTCGGGGCTGGTCTAGCGACCAGCAGGTTTGTGATCACGTACAGATCTCGATGGAAACGGGCAACCGTTTTGCGCGTCGAAACCCGTTCTGAGTAGCCATATTCGAGTGAATTATAGAGTGCCTGCCCCAGATTGCCGTTGGTCACTCTGCACGGTATGTTCCGTGCGGTAAAAAGAAGACCTCTAGTTGGTTCTCAGCGGGTTGATTCAAAACCGAACAGCCATGCGCCATCCGGGGGCACTCGTGCAAGCTCGTGAAGCGGAGGCAACGGAAGCGGATGGAAGCTGCACCGCGGTCCTGGCAATTCAGTCTGTCCAACTGGTCGGTCACTCGCAAGGTTGGCATCGTGCTGGTCCTGCCCGTGCTACTGGCCACCGTCTTCGCCGTGCTCCGCATCAACAACGAACTGCGCACCATGTCGCAGTTGGATGCGGCGACCGAACAGGTCATCATCATTCGCCCGATCGTCAAGTTCGGTACGGCGACCGAACAACTCGCCGTCGCGGCGACCGCGTCCTGGGGAAACACCGCGGATCCGGCAACCGACGCGGCATTGACGAAATTCGATCAGGCGCTCGCTGATCTCCAGGCCGGAATGCGCACGACCAAGGTGAGCACCCGAGTCACCTCCGAATTGGCCTCGGCCGTCGCCACCGCCACCAGCATGCGCAACAGCCTGCGCAACGGATCGCCGATGATGGTCGGTGAGCAGGCCGATGAGATCGCGGTTCGCATCGGCAACGCGTACGCGCTCTCGCCCTCGGTCGAGGACCTCGTCATCCAGCGCTACTTCCTGCAGATCGGCGCGATCCAGAACGCCCGGCGCGTACTCACCCTGCAGCGCATGCTGATCGGCTCCCCCGAAGCCGGCCACAATCCGAGCGTGCGCGCGAAGGTACTCACCTCAGCAGGCGCCGAGATGACCATGGTCAATACCTACGGCATCATCCTTCCGGACAATGCGCCGAATATGCCGCCGCTGCTGGACGCGGTCGGCATCCGCCTCGGGGCATTCAGCCAGAACGGCGGGGATCCGACATCCGAGCCGGCGGTGCTGGATTCCCTGCAGGCCAGCGCGGACATCTACGACAAGACCACCAACTCCCTCGCCGACACCATCGATAGGGCGCTGGCGAAACGGACCACCGAGGCGCAGGGCGGCGCGCTACGCGAGACCACGATCGTCATCGGCATGCTGCTGGCCGGTCTGGCGCTGGCCCTCGCCGTCGCGCGCACCCTGGTCGTCCCGGTGCGCAGGCTGCGCCGCGACGCACTCGAGGTCGCGCATATCAAACTGCCCGACGAACTCGCGGTCGTGCGCAGCGGCGGCGCCACCCCGGAGATCACCCCGGTCGGCGTGCACACCACCGACGAGGTCGGCCAACTGGCCCGCGCCGTCGACGAAATCCACGAGCAGGCGCTGAATCTCGCCGCCGATCAGGCCCGACTGCGCCTGCAGATCGGGAATATGTTCGAAACCCTTTCCCGCCGTAGTCAGTCCCTCGTCGAACAGCAGCTGTCACTGATCGAGGATCTGGAACACGACGAAGACAATGCCGAACGGCTCCAGAGCCTGTTCCGCCTCGACCACCTCGCCACCCGCATGCGCCGTAACGGCGACAACCTGCTGGTGCTCGCCGGTACCGCATTGCGCCGCGGTCAACTACATCCGGTGCCGCTATCGGACATGCTCTGGAGTGCGGTCTCCCAGGTGGAGGACTACCAGCGGGTGGAAATCGGCGCGGTGCCCGACGGCATCGTCGCCGGTGAGCCCGCCGTCGATATCGAACATCTGCTCGCCGAACTGATCGATAACGCGCTGCGCTACTCCCCGCCGACCACACCGGTCGCGGTGACGGTGGCGCGCGCGGTGGACGGCGGCTATCTGATCGAGATCACCGACCGCGGCCTCGGCATGTCGCCGGAGGATCTGCAGCTCACCAATGACCGGCTGGCCTCCGGTGGTGAGGTCACCGTCGAAACCGCGCGCCGCATGGGTCTTTTCGTCGTCGGCCGACTCGCCAAGCGGCACACCATCACGGTGGGCCTGCGCCGCACCTCGACCATGGCGCAGCAGCCCGGCATCACCGCCAGCGTGCACCTGCCCGGCGCACTCGTCGCGCCGCCGCTCGATGCGACCGATCCGAACCAGCGAGCCATCGAGGCGCAGGCCATGGCCGCGTCGCCGGCCCCGTCACCACAACAGCCGCCGCGCACCCTGGTGCCGGTGCCGAGCCTGCCGCAGCGTGAACCGTCGCGGTTCGCGGTCACCAGTTCTGGTCTGCCACAACGTCGTCCGACCATACGCGTCGCCGACGCGCCTGAGGTATCTATACCCGGCCATGATCACACCGAAACCTCGATCGACGTATTCGCGGAGAATCCGAGCAGCCGCCGCGTCGAGGACAACCGATCCCGCAACGCGCCGTTCGGGCCGCCGACTCCGACGGATGAGCCTGCCACCGGGCCGAATTCGGTCACCGATGGGGAACCGCAGGTGTCCCTCGGCGCGGTTACCGATCTGTGGGCCGAACAGCCCGACGAACCGGCGCACACCGAATCGATGCCGATCGTCTCCCGCGAGCCCGCCGCGCCGGATGCGACCGGGCCACGGCCCACCCTGCGGCCGCCGCTGCCGGCCAGAAGGCCCGCCGCCGCAGCGGAACCGGAGCCGACCTCGACTCGACTGCAACCGGTCTCGGCCGAAGCCACGACCAACACCTCGACCCGACTGCAGCCCGTGCAGGGCGAATCGCCCACCCCGATCTATCAGCGGATGGTCTCGGAGTGGTTGGTCGAACCCGCGGCGGCGCAACACTCGCCGTCCGCATGGACCTCCCCCGCCGACGCGGGCTGGACGGCCGCCGAACAGGCCAGCCATCCGACCGCCGAGGCCCGTACCGTCGGCGGACTGCCGATCCGCAGGCCCGGAGCGCAATTGGTGCCCGGCGGCCTCGCGCCGGTCGAGGAATCCGGCATACGCGATCCGGAGGAGATCCGGAACAACCTGACCAGGCATCTCAGTGGGGTCCGCAGCGGGCGGGCCGAAGCGCAGTACAACGACGGAGGGCTTGTATGACCAACCCGAACAGCACCACGGACGAGAACCTCAACTGGCTGGTTGCCCGCTTCACCAAGGATGTGCCCGGAGTGTCGCATGCGGTGCTGGTGACGGCGGACGGTCTGCTGCAGGCGACCAGTCCGAATCTACCCGCGGACCGCGCCGAACAGCTTTCCGCGGTCACCGCGGGCCTGGCCAGTCTCTCCACCGGAGCCGCATCGCTTTTCGACGGCGGCAAGGTGATGCAGTCGATTGTGGAGATGCAGCGCGGCTATCTGTTGGTGATGAGCGTTGGCAACGGGTCGCACCTGGCCGTGCTCGCCAACAAATCGCACGATATCGGCCGGATCGGCTACGAAATGGCCCTGCTCGTCGATCGCGTGGGCACGGTGGTCACCGCCACCGCCCGGACAGCCGTCTGATCCAACGATGTCGAGTCCACTCGGCCACGGGCCGAACCGGCCGACCACCCGCGTCAGACCATATGCCCTGACCTCCGGGCGTACCGAACCCGCGGTCGACCTACCGCTCGAAGCGGTTATCGAAACCCTGTCGTACACTGCGCATCTCGATTGGCCAGCGGGCGATCTGCGCACCGAGATCCTACGGCTGGGCACGAACCGACTGTCGGTCGCCGAGATCGCCGCCCACCTGGATCGACCGCTCGGCATGGTCCGGGTCATGGTCGGTGACCTCGTCGTCGACGGCGCGCTGCGCGTGCATTCGACCCTGAACGACGAGGCAAGCTTCGATGAGCGCCGTTCCCTTATGGAAAGGACTTTGCGTGGACTCCGTGCCCTATAGGCAAGGCGGAAATTACGGGCAGCCCGGCAACTCCGGATCCGCCGAGACCGACACGCGCGTCGCCTCGACCAAGATCGTGGTCGCGGGCGGCTTCGGCGCGGGAAAGACGACCTTCGTCGGCGCGGTATCGGAGATCGTCCCACTACGCACCGAGGCCATGGTGACCCGCTTTTCCGACGGCATCGACGATCTCGCCGATACTCCGGATAAGGCAACCACCACGGTCGCTATGGATTTCGGCCGCATCATCCTGCCGGGCGACCTGGTGCTGTACCTATTCGGTACGCCCGGCCAGCGCCGCTTCTGGTTCATGTGGGACGACCTGATCCGCGGCGCCATCGGCGCGGTGGTGCTCATCGACACCCGACGGCTCGAGGACAGCTTCGCCGCCGTCGACTTCTTCGAGGCGCGCAATCTGCCGTTCCTGATCGCGGTCAACCGGTTCCCGGGCGCACCCCGCTTCCCGATCGCCGAACTGCGCGAGGCGCTTTCGGTGCGCGAGGGGGTGCCCATCGTGGATATCGACGCGCGCAATGCCATGGAGGTCCGCCAGGCGCTTGCGGCCGTTACCGAGTACGCGATCGCCCAACTGAAGGCGCTCGAACTGGAAGGAACCGCCCGACATGCATGACGTCCGGTTGTTCGCTGCGGCGAACGGCGGCGCGGCGGTGGACCAGTTCTCGATGGGGTACTGGGTCGCCGGACTCTCCCTCGGCGTTTCGGTGCTCGGCGCCGTGGTCGGGCTGGCATGCGTGCTCCACGCGGCGCGTTCATCCCGGTTCCGGTTGGTGTGGGTGACCTCGGCCGCGGTGGCGATCGGCGGCGTGGGCGCGTGGCTGTCGACCTCGGTCGCGCTGCTCGGCCTCGATATTTCGGGTACCGCCGCGCGCTTCGACGGCGGCCGGATGATCGCGGCCATGGTGACGTCGTTCGTCGCGGTATTCGTCGCGCTGATCATCATCGGCCGCCGACCGCAACTGGCCCGGCTCTTCCCGGGTGGGCTGGTCATGGGATTCGGCATCAGTCTGACCCTGTATCTGGAGCTCGGGTCCCTCCGCATCCAGGGTTCGGTCGAGATCTCGCCATGGCTCACGGCGGTCGCGGTGGCGGTCGCGCTGATCACCGGTGTCGGCACGCTGTGGTCGTTCCAGGCGCTGCACGGCCTGCTCGCGCGGGCGGCCACGGTGCTGCTGTTCGCCGTCGGCATCGCGGGCATGTATTACGCCGGTATCGCGGCCCTGGATCTGACCGTCGACACCACCGCGAAGGCGCCGGACGGACTCACGCTGTTCGAATTCGTTTTCCCGATGTTCGTCATCGGATTGCTCGCCCTGGCTGTCCCGATCAGCGCGGTGCTCATCGCACCCGACCGGCGCGAAACCGCGGCCGCGCTCGAGGCCAAGCGCCAGTCCGAGCTCCGGGCCAGCCGGTCCGACCTCCAGTCGGCGCGCTGAACCGACTGGAGCCCTGGTCAACCACCGGGCGCGGGCGAGTTCGGCGGGTTCGGCGATGCCGCCGATTTGTGCCGATGATGCCCCCTACAGTTACCGATATGCGTCTCGGTCTCGACTATGCAGCGGGCCGTCCCGGCGGTGCGGCCATCCGAGCGGCCGGTTTCGATTTTGTCATGCGCTACCTCGCTGAGGGCGGTCCGCCCCTGCCCCGCAAACAGTCGACCCCAGCCGAGGCCGATGATCTGCGGACGAACGGCATCTCCATCGTGTCGAACCGGGAGACGACCGCGACCAGGATGCTGGACGGCTATGACGCCGGAATCGTCGATGCGCGTGCGGGTTCGGCGCAGGTGCTGCGCTGCGCAGTCGTCCCGATCGGCCGATCAACTTCTGCGCGGATTTCGATTCGACACCGCGGGATCAACTGGCGATCAATGCCTATCTCGCAGGTGCGGCGACCGTACTCGGCCCCACGAATGTGGGTAGCTACGGCGGTTTCTGGTCGATCAGCCGAGCGTTGGACACGAGCGTCGCGACCTGGTCGTGGCAGACCGCTGCCTGGTCGGGTACCAATGTGGAGACCAGCCGCAATATCCATCAGACCTTGCGGCAGGTAGTCGTCAACGGCGTCTCGGTGATGTAAACGAGGCAGAGACAATAGATTTCGGCCAGTGGGACTTCGTATGGGAGGAACCGGACGTGATGCCCGAACAAGATGCAGTGCTGCGCGATATCCAGATCCAGCTGCGCGGTCCGGGGCTGTCCGGTTGGCCGCAGCTCGGCACCGATGCGGAGGGCCGCTATCTCACCCTGGTGGATGGCGTGGCCGCGGTGCTGCAGCGGATCAAGGAGTTGGAGGACGAATCGGCCGAATTGCGTACGCAAGTAGGCGAATTGCGCACGGAAATCAGCGAACTCGAAGCCACCACCGCAGAGCTGGCCGAGGAGGTCAAGCGATTGGACGGGCCGCATCTGCCGTGGCCGCTCTCACTGATCGAGGGTCCGGCCGACTTCGTGGGTGAGCAACTGGCCCGGCTCGAGTCGCTATTGGCGGAATTGCCAGGTCTGCCCGGTAGCCGGGAAGTGGGGAAATCACCAGAGGGGTCAGAATTTTGGCGATGAGCGGGTTCTCGGAGATCTGGTGAACCGGATTCCGAGAACCCGCCCTCTTGGATGAGAGTACCGGCGCAGGAGCACGAAATCATCACTGCGCCAGGACTTTTACGACCACGAAAAACCAACTCCCAGTATGCAATCGACCGGAGAGCTACCACATCGCAATCGAGTACCCGGAAAATTTCCATGTGGCACGCATCATTCGAGTAGCTATTAGTTTGCCGCACTCTCGAGTGGTTCCGATCCAAGACCTCGCGAGAGCGTCAACAGCCATTTCGGCCGATCGACCATCGCCCCCGCCCCATGCCAGCAGCGCGCGAGTTATCGTGGGCTTGCACAGAGCGGTTCGCTCGAAGGAGTTCGCATGGCCGTGAACATGGTGCTCGGAGGAATTCGAGAACAAGTCCCTGAGGGAAATCCTCTCCGCCCCGCCGTCGCGCTGGCCGGCCTCACCCCCGCGCACGATCAGCAGCAGCTGGAGGCCCTGAAGCTCGAGACCGTCGCCGACCTCGGCAACAACAAGTTCTTCCAGCGCTGAAGTATCTACCGCGCCTGCGGCGCGGCGTGTTCACGGCCCCCTGCTGTCTCGCGTCCGACCCTTTCGAGCGACCTGCAAGCAGTCGCTAGCGGCGCCGTCGAGACATACGACTGCGTCGTATGCGCTGCGACAACTCGGTTGTGTTCGATAGCCGCGCCTGCGGCGCGGACGCGAGACGGGCCGCGAACGTCGCTCGTAAGACTCGCTCCGTGGTGGTTACCTGAGCTCAAAGTCCCCGTGGATCAACAAGTCCGCGTTTGACCGCCTGCACCAGACGACGCGGCACCTTGTGTACGACCCCACCGACACTGACCGGCATCAGGTCCGGTGGGGTCGCCTTCCACTGCGAGCGGCGGCTGCGGGTATTCGACCGCGACAACCTACGCTTGGGCACCGCCATGTCAGCCCTCCCCTCGTGAGGGCTGGGACGCGACCCGCGCTCGCTTGCCGTATTTGCGCTCGAACTTCTCCACCCGGCCCTGGGTATCCAGCACGCGGTGCGCGCCGGTCCAGAATGGGTGCGAATCGGAGGTGACATCCACGACCAGCAGCGGGTAGGTATTGCCGTCTGCCCACTCGACGGTGCGTGCGCTGGTGGCGGTGGATCGGGTCAGGAACCGCTTTCCGGTGCTCGAATCCTCGAACACCACCGGGTGGTAGTCCGGATGTATGTCGCTCTTCATTTCGCTTCTCCTCTCGGGCTTTTCGCCTGGCCATCGATCGGCAGGCCGGTGGATTCGCCGGTCTCGCAGGGGTCGGCATGCCATTCGCCGAACGGGTCCGCCCACTGCGCGACCCGCTCCGGTGCGCGTTCCACCAGGCGCAGTTCGTCGTCCTCGACCAGCGCCCAGTGCAGGGCCTGACGAATCTCGGCCGGGTCCGCGTCATGGGCGAGGATGGCCAGCGAAATATCGCGGTCGCCGAACTGCTCGTCCCAGCGCAGCGCGGCCATGGCCCGACGCGTGGGGTCGGCCTGTTCCCATTCGCTCGGGCTCATGGCGGCCAGCCACGGCCCCGCGCTGCCGACGCGCAATCCGCCGCCCGCCGATTCCAGCCACACCACCTCGTTCGGCTGGGTGGCCAGCCACATCCGCCCGCGGGCGGTCACCACTCCGTCGAAGAGCACGTCGAGGGCCTCATGCAGGCGGGCCGGATGGAACGGGCGGCTCGCGGCGAATTCGATGAGGGCAACACCGTATTCGGCGCCGAGCGGCGGCTGGCCGCGCAATAGCGGCGCGTGGGCATCGAAGACGCGGCCGCGCCGCGAATGGGCCGGGATGCGCGCGAGCAATGCCTCGACATCGGCCGAGTCGAGCAGATCGATATCGTCGATCCAGGCCACCGGCGCCTCGGGCACGAGCCGGGAAAGCACAGCGCCGAGTCGCGCACGATCGTTGGGGTCGCCGGTATGACCGTGTGCCACAACGGCATCCGCGAAGTCGACCTGGCCGACCGCCACCTGAGCCACGGTCCGGTCGTCGTCGGCGGTCGCCAGTCCGCGCTCGGCCAGGGTGTCCTCGCCGGTGGCATCGGCCAACCACGTTCGCGCGTCCACACAGGTGAGTACGGCCTCGACCCGCACATCGCGGCCGGCCGGCCCGTCGACGCGACCGATCACGCCGGTGACGGCGATATTTTCGATCGCCTGGCATACCGCTTCCGCCTCGAAGGCCGGATCCAGTTCCAGCACAATGCGATCCACCGAATCACGGGCGGCGAGCCTGCACAGCAGCGGCAGCAGATCGATGCGCAGGGTGCACGAGACGCAGCCGTGTGCCAATTCGAGCACAGTGCAGCTCTCCTGCTCGCCGATGCGCACCGTGCGATGCACGATGCCCTCGCCGAGTCCGCTCAGGTCGTGGCGGATGGTGACGGTGCCCGGCCTCTCGCGCAGCGCGGCGGCCAGTCGAGCCACACCCGCCGCGGCCGCTCCCGAACATCCGGCGGCCACCACGACGGGCGTTCTCCGGTCGGACTGCCTCCCGGGCGGGAGTAGGGCGGGTTCCACGAGCGCCCCCTTTCGGTATCCAATTCGGTATGAGCGGAGGCCCTACCTGGTTACGCAGGCTGCCTCCTCCGGACCCGATCCACTCATACCGGAAACGATTTTCATTTGCTGTCACGCAACGGTACATTGTCGAGCAGCCGTTGTCGAAAATGATTATCAAAAACAGGAAGGAGTCCGCATGTCGGCCCACTGCCAGGTCACCGGGCGCAAGCCGGGATTCGGCAAGTCCGTATCGCACTCGCACAAGCGGACGAGCCGGCGCTGGAATCCCAATATCCAGCGCAAGACCTATTACCTGCCCAGCGAGGACCGCCGCATCACGCTGCATGTCTGCGCAAAGGGCATCAAGACCATCGACCGGGACGGGATCGAGGCCGTGGTGGCGCGCATCCGCGCGAGCGAAGCGAAGCGGTCCACGAAACACAGCCGGGCCCGCGGCAACAAGATCTGACGGGAGCACCATGGCCTCGAAATCGGCCGAGATCCGGCCGATCATCAAGCTGAAATCCACTGCGGGAACGGGATATACCTACGTCACGCGGAAGAACCGGCGCAACGACCCGGACCGGATGGTGTTGCGCAAATACGATCCGGTGGTGCACAGGCACGTCGACTTCCGCGAGGAGCGCTGATGGCCAAGAAGTCGAAGATCGCCCGCAATGAGCAGCGCACGGAGATCGTCGCCCGCCATGCTGCACGGCGTGCGGAACTCAAGGAGATGATCCGCAAACCGACCACATCCGAGGAAGACCGCGCCGCGGCACAGTCGGCGCTACAGCGGCTGCCCCGCGATGCCAGTCCGGTACGATTACGTAATCGGGACGCTGCGGACGGACGACCGCGCGGTCATCTCCGGAAGTTCGGACTCTCCCGCGTACGTGTGCGCGAGATGGCCCATCGGGGTGAACTCCCCGGTGTGCACAAATCGAGCTGGTAGACAACCACTGATCTCGAGAAGGAAACCCGTCATATGGCAGTCAAGCGAGCACCCTCGAAGAAGGTTCGCGCCGAGCAGGCCCGCCGCCCGAAGAAGAACCCACTGATCGCGGCGGGCGTCGAGACGGTCGATTACAAGGACGTCAATTTGCTGCGCACCTTCATCTCCGACCGTGGCAAGATCCGCAGCCGACGGGTCACCGGGCTCACCCCGCAGCAGCAGCGCCAGGTCGCCGTCGCGGTGAAGAACGCCCGCGAGATGGCACTTTTGCCGTTCACCAGCCGGTAGAAACCGACGTACCAGGGCCCCGCAGCCGAATCCATATCGGCTGCGGGGCCCTTTGCTGTTGGACGACTATCCGAGCGTCACGACACGGCAGCGGTGCATATCACGGGATGGTGAGCACCTGGCCAGGGTTGATGAGGTCCGGGTTGTCGATTCCGCTGGCGTCGGCGATCTCCTGGTAGCGGTTGCCGTCGCCGTAGAAGCGTTCGGCGACAGCCCACAGGGTGTCGCCCGGCTCGACCGTGTAGGTCTGCGCGGCCGGCGGCGGCGGAACCTCTTCGGCGGCGGGTTCGGCGACCTGTTCGGCAACCGGCTCGGGCTCCGGTGCGGGCAGCGGGTTGTCGGTATGGGTGTCCGAAGCCCACAGCGCGCTGCCGTCCGTGCCGTACAGCACCACATTGCGGTCGGCCTGCACGGTCAGCCGGTCCGCCTCCCGGCCGTTGGTCTCGGAGGCCCAAGCAGCACCCTCACTCTTGTAGAGCACGAAGTTGCCATCCTCTTGCAGGACTGCCCGCTCGACACCTTGATCGTGAGTCAAGGTGGACCACACGACATTTCCATCCGGTTCCGACAGCACCAGATTGCCATCGGCCTGCAGAGTCAGGGTGTACGCACCGCCGACCAGAGACTGGCCGAGCCTGAGTTCTTCACCAACGCGCAGCGTGTCGCCCACGTTCTTCCTTTCACCTGTTTACTGTGCCAAGCATTCGACTCGATGCGCGCCGCGAACCTTTGGCGTGCATCGGCCCCGAGGTTACTGTGCGAGCAAGCGGTGCGCAGGTATTACGCGCGGGCTTAGCCAAAAGTTCACTATGTGGGCTTCATCGCTCTATCATCTTGCCGCACAAACTGAGGCGTCCGCTCTCCTGGTTTGCTGGCCCGTCACGTCTTGCTGCATCGGCGCGTCGATTAGGGTGGTCGGCATGTATCGGATGTCGCGCGTTCGGCCCGCCGCAGTCGTCGTCGCATTGTTCGTCGGCCTTGCCGTCACGGCCTGCGGTGGCTCCGATAACGATGGGACACAAGGGAAAACGACGACAACCAGTGCGGCGAAGAGTACGCCCACCGAAGGGTCGCCCGCCGACGCGGGCCGGGCATTCGTCGCCGATCCGACAATCGTTGGCGCGCATCCGATTCCGTTCACGTCCTGGTCACGGGTGGCCGATGATCGGATCGCCGTCAATTTCGAGACCGGATCACCGGAGTGCTACGGCGTGGATGCCAGCGTGACCGAGACCGATTCGACGGTCACCGTGGAACTCCGATCGGGTACCCGCGCCGATGCCGTCGGCCGAATGTGCACCATGATCGCGGTTTTCGGCACCCTCGAGGTGCCACTGAAGGCGCCGCTCGGCAGCCGACAGGTCCTCAGCGCGGTCTAGAGTTCGGCGATCGCTTCCGAGCGGGCGGCGAACTCGACATAGGTTTCGGGTTTGGTTGGGCCTCAGGGCTTTTGCGCCTCGGTAAGCATGTGTGAGCCGGCCGCGAGAACTACCGCGGCGTCGCGCAGCCCGTCCAGGATGTACACCACTCACGCATATGCGCCGAGCACGAACCCGACCCCGCCGGGTGTCCAGCTCTGCACCAACGGAACCGTCAGCGGTGCGGCCTGTTTGCACGAGTCAACATACCGGCCACGCTACGAAAGCTGCCCTGCGCCGCCCCGCAGTTCGCCGAGGCGAGGCGTCTGATGTGCAGAACGGGCGGGAGCCGATGGCGCCCGCCCGTCGCAGCGGCAACTCAGTGCGCGAAGTGGCGAGAGCCCGTGAGGTACAGGGTGACTCCCGCCTCGCGGGCCAGGTCGATGGTGTCCTGGTCGCGGACCGAACCGCCGGGCTGCACAATTGCCCGGACACCGGCCTGGATGAGCTGCTGCGGACCGTCGGAGAACGGGAAGAACGCATCCGATGCGGCGACCGACCCCTTGGCGCGGTCGCCGGCGCGCTGCACCGCAAGACCGACCGCGTCGACCCGGTTGACCTGGCCCATGCCGACGCCGACCGAGGCACCGTCGTTGGCGAGCAGAATCGCGTTGGACTTCACGGAACGGCAGGCGCGCCAAGCGAATTCGAGATCGGCGAGGGTTTCCGCATCGGCCGCCGCACCGGCGACCAGGGTCCAGTTCTCCGGGTTGTCGCCCGGAGCGTCGAGGATATCGCGGCTCTGCAGCAGTGCGCCGCCGCTGATCGGGCGCAGCTCCGCACCGGCGCGGCGCGGCGGCTCGGCGACCAGGATGCGCACATTCTTCTTGCGCTGCAAAACCTCGACGGCGCCATCGGCATAGGACGGCGCGACGATCACCTCGGTGAAGATCTCGGCGACCTGCTCGGCCATCTCCACGGTGATCTCGCCATTGGCCGCGATCACGCCGCCGTAGGCGCTCACCGGATCGCATGCGTGCGCCTTGCGATGCGCCTCGGCGAGGTCCGCGCCGACAGCGATACCACAGGGGTTGGCGTGCTTGATGATCGCGACCGCCGGTGCCGAATGGTCGTAGGCGGCGCGCCAGGCAGCATCGGCATCGGTGTAGTTGTTGTACGACATTTCCTTGCCGTGCAACTGCTTCGCCTGCGCCAGACCCCGGCTGCCGTCATGGGTGTACAACGCGGCGGTCTGATGCGGGTTCTCGCCGTAGCGCAGCACCGAGGCGCGTTCCCAGGAGCCGCCGATCCAATTCGGGAACTGCTGCGCGGCAGCCTCATTCGGCTCGGTGGCCGGGGCGAGCACGCTGGTCATCCAGCTCGCGACCGCGACGTCATAGCTTGCGGTGTGCTGAAATGCCTTGGCCGCCAACGCAGTCCGCTCGGCTAGAGTGAAGCCACCACCGCGCACGGCGGCGAGCACATCGTCGTAGTCGCCGCTGTCGACGACCACCGCGACCGACGGATGGTTCTTGGCGGCGGCGCGCACCATGGACGGACCGCCGATATCGATCTGCTCGACGCATTCGTCATTGCTCGCACCGCTGGCCACAGTCTGGGTGAACGGGTACAGATTCACCACCACGAGCTGGAATGCCTCAACGCCGAGTTCGACCAGCTGGTCGACGTGTTCGGCCTTGCGGGTATCGGCGAGGATGCCCGCGTGCACCCGCGGGTGCAGGGTCTTCACCCGGCCGTCCAGGGTCTCCGGGAATCCGGTCAGATCCTCGACCTTGGTCACCGGAATGCCCGCGTCGGCGATCTTGCCCGCGGTCGATCCGGTGGAGACCAGTTCGACACCGGCGGCGTTCAGCCCGGTCGCGAGCTCGACGAGCCCCGTCTTGTCGTAGACGCTGATCAGCGCCCTGCGAATCCCCTTACGATCACTCACCGAAGTACCCGCTCATCTGGAATTACTGCCTTTCGTCCGTCGGAGACAATGCCTCTGGTGGCGACGGCGGCGACAACCTCCGCCAGCAACCGTCGCTCGACAACCTTGATGCGTTCGTGCAGCGTGGCCTCGTCGTCATCGTCGAGCACCGACACCGCCTCCTGCGCCAGGATCGGTCCGGTATCGATGCCGGAATCGACCAAGTGCACGGTCGAACCGGTGACCTTCACCCCGTAGGCGAGCGCGTCGCGGACCCCGTGCGCGCCGGGAAATGCGGGCAGCAGCGCGGGGTGGGTATTGATGATCCGGCCGCCGTAGCGAGCCAAGAAGACGGGGCCGAGGATCTTCATGAATCCGGCCGAGACCACCAGATCGGGTTCGTAGGCGGCGACCGCATCGGTCAGCGCGACATCCCAAGCAGCGCGGTCGGGGAAGTCCTTCACCGCCATCCGGAAGGATGGAATCCCCGCGGCGGCCGCATGTTCGGTGGCCTGGCAGACGCGGTCGACCCCGACGGCGACGACGGTCGCCGGATACTCCGAAACGGCGGCGGCCTCGATGAGGGCGCGCAGCAGTGAACCGGTGCCAGAGGCCAGTACGACGACGGTTGCCGGGACCGCCGTTGGCACCCATGGGGCATTGGGGGACGCCTGGGGGATGGCAACCGACGAAGCCGGCGGGGTGGGCAAGCGCCGGGGGACGGCAGCCGACGGAGTCGGCGGGGTGGGCAAACTCAGCGGTCTACTCCTGCGGTTCGGTCGAGTGGCGGCGGCGGTACGACGCCGCCAGGTAGAGCCTAACGACCGTCCACCCGGTCACTTTCCAGCAGGTCCGCCTCGACCACTTCGGCATCGACGATGTCGAGGACGGTATCGCTGCCCGGGGCGCCCGAGGTGGCGATGGCGGTCTGCTCCTCGACCAGTTCGCCGTCGAGTTCCACCTCGAAGTGGGGACCGCCGTAGTCCTCGTATTCGTCGTCGTATTCGTCGTAGTGATCGTCCTCGTAGTGAGCGTCGTCATGATCACTGTCGTCGTCATGATCACTGTCGTCGTCATAATCGTCGTCGTAATCGCCGTACTCGTCGTCGTACCCGGTCACCGGCACGCCGATCGGAACGACGAACCAGCGCGCGAACATCAGACCGGCATATCCGGCTACGGCCAACCAGCCGAAGGTCACCACCGCGAAGATCGGCAGGTCGAAACCGAACTGTCCGAACGTCCCGAGCTCACCGCCGGCGACCGCACCGACCATCATCAACACCACGGTCGCCAGCCCGGCCGAGGTCAGCGTTGCCCACGGGGCGGCCGCCCGGTCGTGGGAAGTCCGTCCGATATCGAGTCCACCGAGCACGCCCACCGCGGCCGGAATCAGTAGCAGCACCGGCCACCAGCCCGACGCGGGTCCGGTCGGCACCGCCGCCATGAGCGGAATGGCCGGAATCGGGCCACCGACAACGGAAAACAGTCCGATCGACGCATCCCCGAACTGCGCGCCGGTGCCGACGAGCACACCGACCGTCGCGACCACCACATTCGGCAGATACGCCACCGAGAGCAGGATCAGCCCGAGCACACCCGCCGCATTGCCCGCGGCATGAAAGGTGTCACCGATGCGCGACCAGTGCATGAGGAAGGACACGATGACGACCACGGTGGCGCAGACCAGCAGTCGCACCACCGTCCGACCCGCGCCGAACGTGCCCGCGATCGCCCAGTCCGGCAATCGCAGCAGCATGAGAAGCCGACGCCGGTGCCGGCTCGCGATGCCACCGACTGCGGCGACCACATGCACGCCGCCGACCCAGGCGAAGGCAGCGAGCGTATTCGGCGGCTGCAATGCGATGACACTGGAGGCGTCCTCGGCGACCGCCAGACAGACCGCCGTAACCAGTAGCGGTCCGGCCAGCGCCGCGCCGACGAGCCAGCCGAGATCTGCGCGCGAACTGTCCGGTTCGACCGCGTGGGCACAATCCCGGCCGGTCAGCCAGACCAGCAGTCCGGTGGGCAGCAGCGGTAAGAGTTCGAGTGAGGTTTTGCCGATCACCAGCGGAACCTGATGTGCGGCAAGCCAACCCGCGGCGATCGCACCCGAGGTACCGGCCAAGCCGCTGCCCGAGGACAACAGCGCGGCGAGCATGAGAACGATGACGGCGACGAGCGCATAGGTCGTCGGCCTGGCGGCGACCAGGAGCAGCACGCGAGCGTGCTCAGGGGTCAGCGACAGAAATCCGGCCTCGTCGAAACCGTCCGCGGATGCGCGTGGCGACGTCGATCGGTCGCTGCGCGCCGAGCGTTCCAGCCCGCCGCGGGACTCGGCGGCCCGGCGCACAAGAGAGGATCTCGAGGAGCTCATGGACATTGAGCGTGGCAGCTCCCCCGGCGCGAGCGGGTCAGGCGCGCCGACCCGGTCTGGGGTGCGCAGGGAGAGCCGACGAACTACTTGTTCTCGTCCGACGGACGGAATACCTGCGTGGCGTCCGAGGACGGGTCCGAACCGGTTCCACCGCCGAACGGCTGGTTCTGCTGCCCCTGGCCGAAACCCGGTGTGCCGTACTGCTGTCCGGACTGCGGGGTCCCGAAGTGCTGGGTGGCACCCTCATCCGGGCGCGGCTGCGCGGCAGGCGAAGCACCGTAAGGCGAACCCTGCTGTGCCGCACCGTATCCGGGCTGCTGACCATAGGCGGGCGGCTGCTGGCCGTAGGACGGCTGCTGACCATAGGGTGGCTGCTGGCCCTGACCGTAGATCGGCTGGCTCGGCTGGCTCTGACCGTAGGGCTGCTGCGACTGATACTGCGGAGCGCCCTGGCCGAACTGTCCCGGCTGGCCCTGGCCGAACTGTCCCGGCTGCCCCTGGCCGAACTGACCCGGCTGGCCCTGACCGAACTGACCAGGCTGCCCCTGGCCGAACGCTCCCTGCTGACCGTAGCCGCCGGCGCCGAAACCGCTCGGCGGGGCCTGCGGGGTGGCGGGCTTGGGCGCGGGCGGAGTCAGGATGCCGGCGTCGAACAGCGTCGCGGCGACTGCGATGGCCGTCTGCACGAACGCCAGGAATAGCAGCACGTAAGCGCCCCACTTCAACTCGACGTCCAGATCGTCGGGCGTGGTGAAGGACAGGAACAGCGTGCCGAGGAAGCCGGCGGCCGATGCCGCGGCCGCGGCGCCGGTCCAATTCTGCTTGGGCAGCAACGAAAGTCCGGCGAGCAGGCCGCCGAGCAGCAGGATCGCCAGCAGTCCTGCCCCGCCGAAGTACTGGAAGAGGCTGATCGTGTCGTTACCTTCGACCGTGACGCCGCGACCCAGATCCCGCGGCTTCTGGCCGAAGAACGGGAGGAAGCCGAGCAGGAAGTTGATCACACCGAGCGCGGCGACGCCGACCACCAGGAAGTAAGGCAGGCCCTTGGCGCTGGACTCGGTGCCGGTACCAGCCGATTGGCCGGAGCTGGCAGGTGCAGGCGGCGTCGCGGGTGCGTTGTACCCGGAGCCCCCGGTCGGGTATGACATGGTCGTCGTCTCCTAGGTCGAGTCGGACGTCTGGACGGCTGGATCTCTCCCTGACGCTACTGCACTCGCTGGCCCAGGTCACCCTTAAGCAACCGGCCTGGCGCCGGAAAAACCTCGTCTACGCTGGTCCTGCGCGATCTGCGCGGACCGATAACAATTCTGCGCTACCGCCCCTGATGGGAACGTGAATCGCCACGTTGTGACCGGAGCTCACCATCGAGCACGGCGGGTAGCATGTCCTCGGCTAGGGCCAGCGGGGCCAGTTCGACGAAGGCGACCGGGCGGCCGGAGTTGGCGGCGGCGCGGGTGGGTTCGGCTGTGAGGCGGGATCTGCCGCTGCCCGCGGCGCTGACCAGAGTGGCCGCGACGGCAACGACTCGACGAACGTGGCGGCGCCCCTGCCGACTGAAACTCCAACGGCGCCAAGCATTTCAAAAGGACACAGGTCTTTTTCAGGGCGGTGTCCTGGCGGGTTGGGCGTGCCAAGCTGTCAGGCGATGCTGACCTACACCCAAGCCGTTGTGATCGGCGCATTGCAAGGCAAAACCGAACTGTTCCCGATTTCCAGCCTGGGTCATTCCGTTTTGGTGCCTGCATGGCTGGGTGGGTCCTGGAGCGATCTGGTCACCCAGGGCGATTCCGATTCCGGCACATCGTATCTCGCCTTTGTGGTCGGACTACATGTGGCGACCGCGATCGCACTGCTGGTGTTCTATAGGCGCGACTGGGTCGAGATCGTGGTCGGCCTACTCACCACATTGCATACCCGGCGGATCGAGACCTCCGCCCAGCGCCTGGCTTGGCTGGTGCTGCTGGCGACCGTGCCGGTCGGTGTGTTCGGTATCGCTTCGGTAGTCCACTTCTTCTGAATATGACGAAGGCCGCCACCCCGATCGGGCCGGCGGCCTTCGCGTAGTCCGCGAATCAGGCGGTGACGCTTGCCTTCTCCAGGATCTCCCGCGCCAGCGCGGCGGTCTCGGACGGCGTCTTGCCGACCTTCACACCGGCGGCCTCGAGCGCATCCTTCTTCGCCTGGGCGGTACCGGCCGAACCGGACACGATAGCGCCCGCGTGGCCCATGGTCTTGCCCTCGGGAGCGGTGAAGCCCGCGACGTAACCGACGACCGGCTTGGTGACATTGGCCTTGATGTAGGCCGCGGCCCGCTCCTCGGCGTCGCCACCGATCTCACCGATCATCACGATCAGCTTGGTCTCAGGATCCTTCTCGAACGCCTCGATGGCGTCGATGTGGGTGGTCCCGATGACCGGGTCGCCGCCGATGCCGATGGCGGTGGAGAAACCGAAGTCACGCAGCTCGTACATCATCTGGTAGGTCAGGGTGCCGGACTTCGACACCAGGCCGACCGGGCCCTTGCCGGTGATGTTGGCCGGGGTGATGCCGACCAGCGCCTCGCCGGGGGTGATGATGCCGGGGCAGTTCGGGCCGATGATCCGGGTCTTGTTGCCCTTCTCCACGTTGTAGGCCCACGCGTAGGCGGTGTCCTGCACCGGAATGCCCTCGGTGATGACCACGAGCAGCGGGATCTCCGCGTCGATGGCCTCGATGATGGCGTCCTTCGAGAACTTCGGCGGCACGAACGCGATGGACACATCGGCGCCGGTCGCCTTGATGGCCTCTTCGACGGTGCCGAAGACCGGCAGCTCGATCGCGTTGCCGTCCTTGTCGGTGTGCGCGACGGTGCTGCCCGCCTTGCGCGCGTTGACGCCGCCAACGACCTGGGTGCCGGCCTTGAGCATCAGCGCGGTGTGCTTGGTGCCCTCGCCGCCGGTGATGCCCTGGACGATGACCTTGGAATCCTTGTTGAGGAAGATAGACATTTCCGGTTTCCTTACTTGGCCGCTGCCAGTTCGGCGGCCTTGTCGGCGCCTTCGTCCATTGTCTGCGCGAGCGTGATCAGCGGATGCGCGGCATCGACGAGAATCTTGCGCCCCTCGTCCACCTTGTTGCCGTCGAGCCGGACAATCAGCGGCTTGTTCGCCTCGGCGCCAAGAATTTCCAGTGCCTTCACGATGCCGTTGGCGACCGCGTCACAGGCGGTGATACCACCGAAAACATTGACGAACACGCTCTTGACCTGGGCATCACCCAGGATGACATCGAGGCCGGCGGCCATGACTTCGGCCGAGGCGCCACCACCGATGTCGAGGAAGTTGGCGGGCTTGACGCCGCCGTGGTTCTCGCCCGCGTAGGCGACCACGTCGAGGGTGGACATCACCAGACCCGCGCCATTGCCGATAATGCCGACCTCACCGTCGAGCTTGACGTAGTTGAGGTCGTTCTCCTTGGCCTTGAGCTCCAGCGGATCGGTCGCGTCCTTGTCCGCGAAGGCCTCGTGGTCCGGGTGCCGGAATTCGGCGTTCTCGTCCAGGGTGACCTTGCCGTCGAGCGCGAGGATCTCGTTGTCGGGGGTGCGGACCAGCGGGTTGACCTCCACCAGGGTGGCGTCCTCGCCGATGAACACCTCCCAGAGCTTCTGGATGGTCACGGCCGCGGCGTCCAGCACGTCGGCGGGGAGGTGGCCCTGCTCGGCGATCGAGCGGGCGAATGCGAGGTCGACACCCTTGACGGCGTCGACGGGCACCTTGGCGAGGCGCTCGGGCTTGGTCGCGGCGACCTCTTCGATCTCCATGCCACCTTCGACCGAGCACATGGCCAGGTAGGTGCGGTTGGAGCGGTCGAGCAGGAAGGAGATGTAGTACTCCTCCGCGATGTCCTTGGCTTCGGCGACCAGGATCTTCTTGGTGATGTGGCCCTTGATATCCAGGCCGATGATGTTCTGCGCGTGTGTGAACGCGTCGTCCGCGGTGGCGGCGAACTTGACACCACCGGCCTTGCCGCGGCCACCGGCCTTCACCTGGGCCTTGATCATCACCGGCTTGCCGATTTCCGCCGCGATGGCGCGGGCGTCCTCGGCCGTGTCCGTGACGCGGCCCTCGGACGAAGGCACTCCGTGCTTAACGAAGAGCTCCTTCGCCTGATATTCGAAGAGATCCATGTATTCACCGTCTCGTCTGCGTTGTGATAACAACGTCTTTGTTGGCGGCCCGACGTCGGAGCGGGTCGGGTCGGACTTTAACCAGTCACATGGAGGGCCCGAGCGGCCACGTTCATCCTAAGTGGCGCAGGTCACGAGGTGCCGCCCAGGGCGGGAAAACGCCTGGCCAAGACTACTCGCCAGTAGGTTGACGGCGGCGCGCCAGGTAGAGACGCCGAACCGGTCGACCGACGGCCTTTCGCTACGGTTCGCCGCCGCTCGGACTCACGCGCATGCCCCGATCGCAGTGAGATATTCCGGTGCGTTACCGTGATCAATCTCACATGTTCGGATTGATCGCACGTAGCGCTTGCGGATCCCGCAATCGTTTCGTTACCGTCATTGCGGTCGATGTCACAGCACGGTCACGACTAGGAGGACGGCAAGCTTGACCCAGCACAGCACTCCGCAGACGGAGAGCCGTCCCTTAACAACACCTCTGATCAGGCAGTTCGATACCGTGATCTCTCGTTCGATGATGTGGCACCAACGATGAACCATCGCTCGACCTTCGCAACCGAAAATCGCGCTCATTCCGGACATCGTTACCGGTCCGATGATGATGACGAAAGCTTCGGTGGACACTCCGACGCCGCGGTAGACCCGTTCGGGACCCCGTCGCAGCATGCCGGTGGTCACAGATATGCCGACCCCGCCGCGGCGGAGGGATACGAACACGGCGACAGCGCATGGGGCGCGGACGATTCGTGGGCGCAGTCCGATTCCGCTTGGGGACAGTCGCAGGCCGATTCGTCGTCGCAAGATGATTCGTGGGGACAGTCACAGTCTTGGACCCAAGCTGATTCCTGGTCCGATGGCGGTGCTTGGGCGTCTGACGATCCGTGGACTTCCAAGGGTGACGGTTCCTGGCACGCCAACTCCGAAGCGTCTTGGACGCCGGCGGCGGACGGATCCTACGACGGCGATGGGTCTTGGGACGACGACTCCGCTTGGGAGCCCGCGGATCCGGAAGCTCCGGCCGCTCCCACGGTGCTTCCGGCCCGCCGGACGAATCGCGGTAATGGCGGCGCGCATCGGATGCCCGCGCCCCCCGCCTCACTCAAGGGCCGCGCCGCGGTCGTCGCCGTGGCCGCGGGTGCGGTGGTCGCCGCCGGACAGGCCGCCTTCGCCGCACCCGAACAGCCTTCGCAGGCCGTCGATTACGAGGCCGCCGGACAGATTCACGAAATCGCGGCACAGTCGGTCAGCGTGGCCGACCCGAATACTTCGCCGGATTCGCCACAGGTGCTCAATGTTTCGGCACCGACCAATCTCGGTCAGTTCGGCGACATGCTGCAAAAGGGTCAGAAGTTCGCCGAAGATATGGCGGCGCAGGAGGCCGCGAAACTCCGCCCGCTGTTCACCAAATTCGCCGCGGGCAATTTCACCTCCGGATTCGGTGCCCGCTGGGGCGTACAGCATCTCGGCATCGACATCGCGGGCCCGATCGGCACTCCGATCTACGCCGTCGCCGACGCCACCGTGATCGAAGCCGGTCCGGCATCTGGTTTCGGCATGTGGGTGCGACTGCTGCACGACGACGGCACGGTCACCATCTACGGCCACATCGACACCGCCACAGTCTCGGCGGGTCAGCGCGTTATGGCCGGTGATCAGATCGCCACCATCGGCAACCGTGGTTTCTCCACCGGCCCGCACTGCCATTTCGAGGTGTGGTTGAACGGGGTCGACAAGGTCGATCCGCTGCCCTGGTTGGCGACACGCGGCATCAGCCTGGGTCCACAGCGCGACTGATTTGCCCTTCGAGGCGGAAGTTCGTCGGCGCAGGATGCATGCCAGCGTTACGACGCACGCCAGGGGCACGGCGGCACTCTGGAATACGAAGTAACCAGAACTACGGCGTGAGCGCGGATTACGGCCGGGCAGCGGCGGCTGGCACGGATTCGAGCTGAGGGCACACTGCGCTCGACGGCCGTCCCGACTAGGGCGCGGCGGCGATCGCCAGACCGAGCAGGCTCACCACCTTGACCACCTCCAAGCCCACATACCAATAGTGAGCGTGCGAGCGCGGCAGCTCCGCACCGGCGAGCACCCGATCCGAGCGGCGAGTCAGCAGCGGCCGAACCACAAGGATTTGGACGGCCAGGGTCGCGGCGGCGACGCCGAGCCAGATCCGAACGGCACCGCTGGGCGCGACGACCAGAGTCGCCACGATCAACAGGGTGGCAACAACGGCTTCCACGATATTCAGCGCCCGGAATACCAGCCGTCCGATACCGAGGCCGAGCGGCACGGTGATCCCCGGCGCCCGGAACTTCAGCGGCGTTTCCAGGAACGAGATGGCCAGCACCATGCCGAGCCACAGCATCGGAAGCAACCACAGCAGATATTGCGCGACCGTCTCCATGCCGCGCACGCTACCGACCGCACTGTCGACAGATCAGGGTCAAAGGCCCCTATCAGAGTTTGACCAGGGTTCGGCTGTACTGCGGGATGAGCCGGATCTTGCCCGCGGTGCCGAAGTCGATGGTGACGGTGGCCAGCGGCCCGAAGCCTTCGGCGGCTACTACGCGGCCGAGGCCGTACTTGTCGTCGCTGACTCGATCGCCAACAGCCAGTACGAGATTGGCATTATTGCGGGTTGCGCCGCCGGGGGCGGGGCGGCGCGGCGCGCGATCGCTGACGCCCGGCCGCTGCTGATTCCAGCCGTCGCGGGTCCAGTCGTGTTCCAGGCCGTCGTCGCCGCCGCGGCGACGGCTGCCGCGGGTCAGCGGCGAACCCTTCGGCTCCAACCGCTGCCAATCGACGAGGTGAGCCGGAATCTCTTGCAGGAATCGGGATTCCGGATTCGAGACCGGCTGCCCCCAGCCGGAACGCACCACCGCACGGGTGACGTAGAGCCGTTGCCGCGCCCGGGTTATGCCGACATAGGCGAGGCGGCGTTCCTCGGCCAGCTCGGTCGGATCGCCGAGTGCGCGCATATGCGGGAACTGTCCGTCCTCCCAGCCGGTCACGAAGACCACCGGGAATTCCAGGCCCTTCGCGGTATGCAGCGTCATCATGGTGACCACGCCGGTGCCCTCCGCGGGCAGCTGATCGCTATCGGCCACCAGCGAGACGCGTTCCAGGAAGGCGGCGAGCGAGCCCGGGTCGGGTTCGCCCTCGGCCACCTCCGGCACCAGCCCCTCGGCCCTGGCGGCCTCGGCATTGTTGTATGCCTCGGAGCTGAATTCCCGTGCGACGCTGACCAATTCGTTCAAGTTGTCGAGTCGGGCACCGTCCTGCGGATCGTCGGATCCCTCCAACTCGGCCCGGTAGCCGGTGCGGTCGAGTACCGCTTCGACCATATTGCCGAGGTCGGGGAAGTCCTGATCCGCTTGCGCGCCGGCCGCCCGCACCTCTTCGAGCAGATCAAGGAAACCGGCGATCGCGCGCTGCGACCGCGTATTCAGCAGCGCCACTTTGCCATCGGCCGCATCGCGCAGCGCCCCGGCGAAACCGATGCCGCGCTGTTCGGCGTGCACCGCCACACAGGCCTCGGCCCGGTCGCCGATGCCGCGGCGCGGGGTGTTGAGGATGCGGCGCAGGCTCACCGTATCCTCCGGATTGTCGAGCACGCGCAGGTACGCGACGATATCGCGCACCTCCTTGCGCTCGTAGAAGCGCACGCCACCGACCACCTTGTACGGCAGTCCCATGCGAATGAAGATTTCTTCCAGCGCACGGGAGTTGTTGTTGGTGCGGTAGAAGACCGCGACATCGCTGTAGTTGGCATCGCCCGCGTCCACCAGCCGGTCGATCTCGCGCGCCACGAACGATGCCTCGTCGTGCTCGTTATCGGCGACGTAACCGGTGATCAGGTCGCCTTCGCCGGAGTCGGTCCACAGCCGCTTGTCCCGGCGCTTCTCATTGCGCGATATCACCGCGTTCGCGGCGGACAGGATGTTCTGAGTGGAGCGATAATTCTGCTCCAGCAGAATGGTTTCCGCATCCGGGAAGTCGCGTTCGAATTCCTCGATATTGCGGATGGTCGCGCCGCGGAAGGCGTAGATGGACTGGTCCGCATCACCAACCACGCACAGTTCGCTCGGCGGGACCGCGTCTTCGGCCTGCTCCTGCGCGTGATGTCCGACCAACTCGCGGACCAGGATGTACTGGGCGTGGTTGGTGTCCTGATACTCGTCGACCAGCACGTGCCGGAACCGGCGGCGGTAGTACTCGGCGACCTGCGGATGGTTCTGCAGCAGCGCCACCGTTTCGCCGATCAGATCGTCGAAATCGAATGCGTTCGCCGAACGCAACCGGCGCTGATATTCGGTGTACACGCGGGCGACGAGTCCGGGCAGTTCGGTCTCGTCGGTTTCGGCATCGGCGGTGGCCTGCTCCGGGCCGATGAGCTCGTTCTTCAGATTCGAGATGGCGGTGGCCAGCAACCGCGCCGAATATTTCTTGACGTCGATATCGAAGTCGCGGCTGATCATGGTGAGCAACCGCCGGGAATCATCGGCGTCGTAGATGGAGAAATTGGAATTCAGACCGGGCAGCAGCGCGGCCTGCATGCGCAGGATGCGGACGCAACTGGAGTGGAAGGTCGAGACCCACATGTTGTTCGCGCGCGGGCCGACCAGCCCGCTCACCCGCTCGCGCATTTCGGCGGCGGCCTTATTGGTGAAGGTGATGGCCAGGACCTGCCCCGGAGTCACCCCGCGGGCCGCAAGCAGATAGGCGATGCGCCTGGTGAGCACGGCGGTCTTGCCCGAACCTGCGCCCGCGACGATCAGCAGCGGCGCACCGGAGTGCACAACCGCGGCGCGCTGCTGCGGGTTGAGACCGTCCAGGAGTCGCTCAGCCTCCTCCGCGCGACGTTGCTCACGTTCGGCGCGGCGCTTTTCTTGTTCGACACGGTGCTTGTCCTCCACGACACGCCGCGACGCATCATCAGCGGCCGGATGCGGGATCCCGGCCGCGGTCGGCATGGCAGAGCCACCCATCTCCTCGGTGCGAGCAGCGTCGACTTGCGGGTTCTGGGCTGAATCCGGGTGCCGAGTCCGCCCGGCCTGCGTCTTGGGAGCCACCGTGATGTCCATCGCCCATCCACGCTACCGGCGGGCACCGACAGAGATGAAGTCCCGGTCGACATCGGTGTCCGTTCGGCGGACGGCAGCGGAACCGCCCTGGGGTCGACACGGGGCGTCCCGACATGAAAGCCTTCTCAGGAGATTCACAAAATGAAGTGTTTTGCATTGCTTCGGCCCCATGGCAGACTGGCCCGTATGACCTGCGCGATGGCCGCGAAGTATCCGATTCCGCTAACGGCCGGATATCGTGATCGCGGACTTTGTACCTGAGCGCGCCGCCTGGGGGGAGGATTGTAAGACCCGCCAGGATTATTTTGCACGGTGAAAGAACCGACCGGTAACGAGCTGCGCTCGCCTGCCGATCCAGGTTCTGACACGAGGAGATGAATGATGAGCACCCCCGCCACGACGACCGGGTCCGACTCGGCTCTGCCCCACACCGAGGCCGAGATCGATAAGCTCCGCAAGGAGATCGACCAGCTCGACGCGGAAATTCTGGCCGCCATCAAGCGCCGCAGCGAGATCTCGCGGATCATCGGTCGCACGCGCATGGCCTCCGGCGGCCCCCGCCTCGTACACAGTCGTGAGATGAAGGTGCTCGAGCGCTTCAGCGAACTCGGCCAGGAGGGCCACACCCTCGCCATGCTGCTGCTGCGTCTCGGTCGCGGCCGACTCGGCCACTAACCCTCGGCCGCCACCAGCGGCCCGATCGAACCGCGCGGCGTTCGCGAGATCGCCGCCTTCCAGACGACCGCCCCGGGTGTTTCGCACCCCGGGGCGGTCGTTTCGGTCCGCGGGTCAGGTGAGGGCGATGTACTTGGTGGACAAGTACTCCTCGATGCCCTCGATACCGCCTTCGCGGCCGAAGCCGGAGGCCTTGACGCCGCCGAAAGGTGCTGCGGGATCGGAGATTACGCCGCGGTTGACGCCGACCATGCCGGATTCGAGGCCCTCGGCGATGCGCAGGGCGCGGTCGAGGTCGCGGGTGTAGACGTAGCTCACCAGGCCGAATTCGGTGTTGTTGGCGGCGGCGAGGCCCTCGTCCTCGGTTTCGAACCCGACGATGGGTGCGACGGGACCGAAGACCTCCTCGCGCAGGATCCGCGCATTCGCCGGTACCTCGCTGAGGATGGTCGCGGGATAGAACCAGCCGGGGCCGTCGGGTGCCTTGCCGCCGAGGAGCACCTGCGCGCCGACCGCAACCGCGTCGTCGACAAGTTCGCTGACGGTATTGAGCTGTTCCTCGTTGATCAGCGGGCCGAGCGTGGTGTCCGGATCGGTGCCTGGTCCGAGGGTCACGGTATTCGACATCGCCTCAACGAGTTTGGTGGTGAACTCTTCCAGCACACCGTTCTGCACGTGAAAGCGGTTGGCCGCGGTGCACGCCTCGCCGCCATTGCGCAGTTTGGCCAGCATCGCGCCCTGGACGGCAGCATCGATATCGGCATCGTCGAAGACCACGAACGGTGCGTTGCCACCGAGCTCCATCGAGGTGCGCAACAATCCGTTCGCCGACTTCTCCACCAGCTTCATGCCGACCTCGGTGGATCCGGTGAAGGTGAGCTTGCGCAGGCGCGGATCATCGAGCAGCGGCTGGGTGACGGCGCCGGACCGGCTGGAGGTGATCACCGAGAGCACCCCGTCCGGTAGCCCCGCCTCGCTGCACAGCTTCGCCAGCGCCAACATGGTCAGCGGGGTGGCCGATGCTGGCTTGACGATCATCGTGCAGCCTGCGGCCAGCGCGGGTCCGATCTTGCGGGTGCCCATGGCGAGCGGGAAATTCCACGGCGTAATGGCCAGACACGGCCCGACGGGCTGCTTGTGCACAATGATCCGCCCGGTGCCGGAAGGCGCGTGCAGATAACGTCCGTGCGCCCGCACCGCCTCCTCGCTGAACCAGCGGAAGAATTCAGCGCCGTAGCGCACTTCGTTGCGGCTCTCCGGCAGCGCCTTACCCATCTCCAGCGTCATCAGCAGCGCGAATTCCTCGGCGCGCGCGGTCAGTTGCTCGAAGACGCGGCGCAGGATCTCGCCGCGCTCGCGCGACGGTGTCGCCGCCCAATCGGCCTGCACCGCGACAGCCGCGTCGAGGGCGCGCACGGCATCTTCCGGCGTGGCGTCGGCGACTTCGGTCAGCACCTGCCCATCGGCGGGATTGTGCACCGGAAAGGTGCCGCCCCCGGTGGCGTCGACAGGACCGCCGATCCACAGTTGCGTCGGCACGGATTGGAGTACTTCACGTTCGGACACCATGCACCCAAGCCTAGGCCGCCCGCTCGCCCATCACCCGACTCATCGATCCGAAATCATCGACCTTCCGAGCCGCCCCATACGCTCGCCGCTGCTCCTGCTCGAGCGACACACAAGTGATCGCCATGGGTAGCCGTCAGGACAACATCGGCGAAAGTATGCCGTCCTTGCCTGCGCGCCCGATCGAGTGCTTGTAACCTCGCGGACGTGAGCAGCGACATCACCGCATCGGCGGCCTGGCGGAAACTGCACGAGCACCACAGTGCCGTCGCCAGACGACACCTGCGTGAATTCTTCGCCGAGGATCCCGACCGCGGCCGTGAGCTGATCGTCCAGGTGGGTGACCTGCACGTCGACTACAGCAAGCACCGCGTCACCCGGGAAACCCTGCATCTGCTGGTCGAATTGGCGCATGAGGCCGGGGTGGCCGAGCATCGCGACGCGATGTTGCGCGGCGACCACATCAACACCTCGGAGGACCGCGCGGTCGAACATATCGCGCTGCGCCTGCCCGCGGGCGAGACCGTCATCGTGGACGGCGCGGACATGGGCGCCGAGGTGCACGAGGTGCTGCGGCGGATGGGGGAATTCACCGACGCGGTGCGTTCGGGTGCGTGGCGGGGCGCGACCGGCGAACGCATCAAGACCGTGGTGAATATCGGCATCGGCGGTTCGGATCTCGGCCCGGATATGGTGCATCGCGCACTGCGGCACTATGCCGACGCCGGGATCGGCGCTCGCTTCGTCTCGAATGTCGACCCGGCCGATCTGCTCGCGAAACTCGACGGACTCGACCCAGCCGCCACGCTGTTCATCGTTGCCTCCAAGACGTTTTCGACGCTGGAGACGCTGACCAATGCCGTTGCCGCCCGGCGTTGGCTGGTCGCCGCGCTGGGCGCGGACGCCGTCGCCAAACACTTCGTAGCCGTGTCGACGAATGCCGAGCGGGTCGCCGAATTCGGGATCGACACCGCGAATATGTTCGGCTTCTGGGACTGGGTCGGCGGCCGCTATTCGGTGGATTCGGCCATCGGCCTTTCGGTGATGGCGACCATCGGCAAGGAGCGCTTCGCCGAATTCCTGGCCGGAATGCATGCCGTCGACCGGCACTTCGCGACCGCGCCGCTGGCCGAGAACGGACCGGTACTGCTCGGTCTGCTCGGCATCTGGTACTCGAACTTCTTCGGCGCGGAATCGCGTGTGGTGCTGCCGTATTCGAACGATCTGGCGCGCTTCCCGGCTTATCTGCAGCAGCTGACGATGGAGTCCAACGGCAAATCGGTGCGCGCCGACGGCAGCCCGGTGACCACCTCGACCGGTGAGATCTTCTGGGGCGAACCGGGCACCAATGGCCAGCACGCCTTCTACCAACTGCTGCACCAGGGCACCCGGCTGATTCCGGCCGATTTCATCGGATTCGCCCGTCCCACCGATGATCTGCCCACCCGCGAAGGCACCGGCAGCATGCACGACATCCTGATGAGCAACCTGTTCGCGCAGACCAAGGTGCTCGCCTTCGGCAAGACCGCCGCGGAGATCGTGGCCGAAGGCACCGATCCGAAGGTGGTGCCGCACAAGGTGATGCCGGGCAATCGGCCGAGCACGACCATCCTGGCGCCGCAGCTGACACCATCGGTGGTCGGCCAGTTGATCGCGCTCTATGAACATCAGATATTCGTCGAGGGCACCATCTGGGGCATCGACAGTTTCGACCAGTGGGGTGTGGAACTCGGCAAACAGCAGGCGCTAGCGCTGGCCCCTCTGCTGACGTCTCCGGAAGAACCACAGCCGCAAGGGGACTCGTCCACCGACGCCCTGATCGGCTGGTACCGCGCCAACCGCTGAGCCTCAATCCAGCGCGTGCGCCGTCTTGATCAGGGCGGCAACGACATCCGGAAGCCGGCGGTGATCTCAATTCGGCGACGCGGTGCCCATCATCCCTGGGCGGCGTAGTAGCGGCCGCCACGCTGACGCAGGAGGAGGTCGGCTCGGTGGCTGGTATCGGCGATCAGATCGGCATTGGGCAGATCGCTGTCGTACACCTTGATTTTCGCGGCCTCAGGGGTTCGGCCGCCGCGAATGTGGCGGCGCAGCAGGCGTTGTTCGATCACCTCGCGGGCCACGTCCAGATACCAGACCTCGTCGAGGAATTCACGCACACCCGACCAGGCGCCGTCGGACAGCAGCAGGTAGTTGCCCTCGGCAATGGCAATCTCCTGCCGATCGAAGACGACACCGGCCGGGGTCGGTTCCTCGATGGCGCGGTCGAAGGTCGGCCACGGCACCGGCTCGCCGAGCGGGGTATCGCGTAGGCGGCGTAGAGATGCCGCGAAGGCCGCGACGTCGAAGGTGTGCGGTTCGCCCTTGCGCTCCAGATTTCCCGTCGCGAGTAGGACGGCGCCGGGCAGGTGGAAGCCGTCCATCGGCGCGATCTCGGCGATCCGAGTACCGGCTCGGTTGTTCAGATCATCGCGAATCGCCTTGGACAGCGTGGATTTACCCGCACCCGGCGGACCCGCGATGCCGAGCACATACCGTCGGGCGCACCCCGCCGCCCGAATCCGCAGGTGCTCGACCAACGAGCGCAACGGTTTTTCGACGGAAGTCCGTGTCATCGAAATCACCCTACTCAGCCTGCGCCGGTCCGCCTCGAATTTGCGCGCATGGCTATCAAAGTCGGCTATCGAAGTCGTTGCCGGACTTCGGTCGCGAGATCGGCGGCGGCGTCGCGCAGTGCCTCGATGAAGAGCTGCCTCGAGGTAGCCGAGTCCGCGCCGCGATAGACGACGCAGGTCGGGCGTACCGCGGCGGGATGATCGACGCGGACCAACGCGATGCCCGGCGACAGCACCGGTACCGCGATCCCGGGCACCACGGTGCTGCCCATCCCCGCCGCGACCAGCCCGAGCTTGGCGAACCAGTCGCGGGCGACGAAGGCGATCTCCGGTTCCCACAGCACCACTCGAGGCGAGCCGTACGAGCAGACCTACTGCTTCATTTACCGGATCGCGAACGGTCGCCTCATCGAGGTGATCGAACACTGCGATACCGCGCTGGTCGAGCGGGTGCTCCAACCGCTCCAGCGCAGCGGCGGTCAATTCGGACGGGTCCCGCGGTAGAAGGTGACGCGGCCGAGGCGACGGTGCCGCTGGGAGGCGACGACGGCGCAGTCGAAGCCGACCTTGCGCAGGAGTTGGGGAATGCCGTCGCCGAGGTTGTCCCTGGCATGGTCGTTGTGCAGCAACAGCCGGGCCATCAGGCCGTCGTCTGGGGTCACCTCGCCACCGACATCGACGATATGCAGGCTGCCGCCGGGACGCAGCACGCGCAGCGCCTCGGCCAGTGCGGCGGTTTTGACACCGGTTTCGAGGTGATGCAGCATCATCGAAGACAGCACCCGGTCGAATTCCTGGTCCGGAAAGGGCAGTTTCTGCGCATAGGCGCGTTCGAACCGGATTCCGTTCAGCCCGTGCGCCTTTCGCTCCGCACGGGCGAGTGCGAGCAGGTCGGGATCGGAGCCGATCACCTCCGCCCCGGGCTGGGTGCGTTTGGCGCGGATCGTCAGATTGCCGGTGCCGCAGCCGATTTCCAGTACCCGCTGATCGGCGGTGAGTTCGGCCTGTGCGACGAGGGTTTCGTGGAGTTTGTACATGCCGAGCAGGCGGGTCAGCAGGTCGTAGCCGGGGAGGAGGGCATCACGACCCGCGGCGGGCAGGTAGTCGTGCCGGTTACCCATGGCTTCGACTACGGAATGTGGATGATCTTTGGTCATGAATCTCATGATGCCCGCTGATCCAACGGCATAATTGGGTGATAATCGGCCGAAGTTGGACTATTTTTGGCGATATGACCGAGGCTACCCGGGTGGTCCGGCACCGCCGTGGTGTTCCGGCGTACGACTATCGCAGCGATCAGGTCACGCCGCCGGTATCGCTGCTGTGGTTCGATCGCCTTGCCGAACGCGGCCACAGCCCGCATATTCACAACTTTCCGGCCTTGCTGTACATCCAGTCAGCCGGGATGGTGTACGTGGTCGCACCGGGTCAGGTGATCGCGGACGCACCACCGTATGAGTCCGAAGGCTCGGTCGCGGTGTTCTTCGATCCCGCGACGCTCGGTGATGCCGGACGCGCGCCCTGGCCCACATGGCGGGCGCATCCATTGTTATTTCCGTTCCTGCACCAGCATTCGGGAGGAGTGCTGGAGTTGGCCGTCCCGGTGGAACGAAGACCGTTGTGGGACAATGCGATTACTGCTATCGAAGCCGAGCTGACCCAGCGGCAGGAGGGATATCGGCAGGCGGCCTCGGCACATCTGACGCTACTGCTCATCGACCTCGCGCGACTGGCCGCCGATGTGGTCGGCGATCTACGGCGCAGCGGTGAACCGCTGCTCGCCGAGGTGTTCGACGTGATCGATCAGCGGCACAGTGCGCCGCTATCGCTACGCGATGTGGCGGATGCGGTCGGCATGACGCCGGGGCATCTGACCACCGTGGTGCGCCGCCGCACCGGGCGCACCGTACAGGCGTGGATCACCGAGCGGCGGATGACCGAGGCACGCCGTCTATTGGCCGAAACGGATCTGCCGGTGGGCGAGATCGCCCGGCGAGTCGGGATTCCGGACGCGGGCTACTTCACCCGCCTGTTCCGGCGCAATCACGACCTCTCGCCACGGCAATGGCGCGCCCAGCCTGCCGCCCTCGCGCACTGAGCCGAGCGCCGCAGCGGGCCGACGCGAGCACAGGCACCCGCAGCGGTGCGGACGCGAGCGCCCGAAAGAAGATCCCTGGATCCGCACCGTCGTCGACCCCGCACGGGATGCTCGCGAGCGGCTAGGGTCAGGTGAGGGCGCGGGCGATGATGTCGGTGGTGTTCACGCCGGTGGGGAGGGTGCCGAAAGCGATGCCCCAGTCGTCACCTAGGCGGGTGCCGCAGAAGGCGTCGGCCACGGCGGGGTGGCCGTGGCGGACCAGTTGCGCGCCCTGCAGGACCAGGGCCATGAGTTCGACGACACGGCGGGCGCGGTATTCGATTTCGTCGAGGTCGGACAGTTCCTTGCCGAGGCGAGCGATGGCATCGTCGAGACGGGGGTCCGCGCCCGCGGCGAGCGAGACTTCGTTGAAGAAGGCCTCCACGGTTTCGGGCTGACGGCCCATGGCGCGTAAGGCATCCAGCGCCGCAACATTGCCGGAACCTTCCCAGATGGACATGAGCGGGGCCTCGCGGTAGAGCCGAGGCATACCGGATTCCTCGGCATAGCCATTGCCGCCGAAGCATTCCAGGGCCTCGGCCGCATGCGCGGGGGCGCGCTTGCACACCCAGTACTTGGTGACCGCCAAGGCGATTCGGCGCAGGGCGGCCTCGGCGGGATCGGTGCCCGCGCGATCGGTCGCACCAGCTAGGCGCATCATCACCGTGGTCGCGGCATCGGATTCGATGACCAGGTCGGCCAGCACATTGCGCATCGCGGGTTGGTCGATCAGTTTGGCCCCGAACGCTTCGCGGTGCCGCGCGTGATGCGCGGCGTAGACCGCGCCGGCGCGCATGCCGGTAGCGGAGCCGATGACACAGTCCAGGCGCGTCATATTGACCATTTCAACGATGGTCTTGACGCCCGCCCCTTCCGCACCGACCAGCCAGCCGGTGGAATTCTCGTATTCGATCTCCGAGGAAGCGTTCGACTTGTTGCCGAGCTTGTCCTTGAGACGCTGGATCCGAATGGGATTGCGGGTGTCGTCCGGAAGTACGCGCGGGAGCAGGAAACAGGACAGGCCACCGGGCGCCTGGGCCAGGGTGAGGAACATATCCGACATGGGGGCCGAGGTGAACCACTTGTGACCGACGATGCGGTAGCTGCCGTCGGGTTGCGGTGTGGCGGTGGTGGTGTTGGTGCGAACGTCGGAGCCGCCCTGCTTCTCGGTCATCGACATGCCGGCGATGAGACCGGCCTTGGTCGACGGCTCGCGCAGGCCGAAATCGTAAGTGCGAGAACCGAGTAGCGGTTCGTATCTGGCCGCGAGTTCGGGATTGTGGCGCAGTGCGGGCACGATCGCGTAGGTCATGGAGATGGGGCACATATGCCCGGCGTCGGCGGCGCCCCAGGTGTAGAACTTGGCCGCGCGGGCGACATGGACACCCGGCCGATTGTCGAGCCAGGGCGAACCGTGGAGTCCGTGCGCGACAGCGACTTTCATCAGTTCGTGCCAGTACGGATGGAATTCGACCTCGTCGATGCGGTTGCCGTAGCGGTCGTGTGTGTGCAGGACCGGCGGGTATTCATTGGCCAGGCGTCCCCACTCCTGGGCTTCGAATCCGCCCGCGCGCGTGCCGAGTTCATGGACCTCCGGTTCGGCCCAGGCCGCGCCTTCGCGGTGCAGCCCCTCGAGCAGGGCCGGGTTCTGCGCGACATCGAAGGGCACGATATCGGGAACCTGATTGAAGACTTCATGCGTCGGCATCGGACACTCCTGAGTCGGATTCATCGCGCACACCCAGTGCGCGTAACGCGAAACTGATGAGTTCGGGCACAACGGATTCGCTGTGCGGTGCGTCGGCCAGCGGGCCGACCAGGACCTCGCCGATCGCGCCGACAAGGGCGGCCGCGCTGGTCTTGGCATCCTGTGCGGGCAGTTCGCCACCCGAAACGCCCGCCGCGACCGCGGATTCGAAGGCTTGGGCGAAGGCGCGGCGAAAGCGCAGACGCTCAGCGTCGACCACGGTATCGACGGGTTCGACGAGCAGGACGTAGGCGAGTTTCGGATTCTTCAGCGCCCGGCCGGCGAAGGTCTCCACCGCCGCGGTCACCCGCTCGACGGCCGTTCCGGCGGCGCTCGCGGTGACCACCGCGGCCACCTCGTGCGCCACCACCTTCCGGAATACCGCGCTCACCAGGTCGGCCTTGCCGGTGAAGTTCTTGTAGACCGTCCCGGTGGCCACGCCCGCCTCGGCGGCGACGGCCGCCATGGACAGTCCGGCATAGCCGGCATGCGATAGCACCTTGGTCGCGGCCTGCACGATCAGGCCCGCCTGGGCATCGAGGCGGGCCTGGACAGCAGGGGTTCTGCGGTAGGCCATACAAGAAGTGAACCACAAATTCATTTCTTCACACAAGGGTAATTCCGACGGCGTATGGTCATGCTCGTGACTGTGCGAATCGAACGCAACGGGGCCGTGACCACCGTGATCCTGCACCGCCCCGAGGCACGCAATGCCGTTGATGGTCCGACGGCCGCGGCCCTGGTCGACGCATTCCGCGAATTCGACGCCGATCCGGATGCGGCGGTCGCCGTGTTGTGGGGCGACGGCGGCACCTTCTGTGCGGGCGCGGACCTGAAGGCGCTGGGCACCGAGCGCTCCAATCGGGTCACCGAGGATGGTGACGGCCCGATGGGACCGACTCGAATGCGGCTGTCCAAACCGGTGATCGCCGCGATCTCGGGATATGCGGTCGCGGGCGGGCTGGAGCTGGCCCTGTGGTGCGATATGCGAGTTGCCGAGCAGGACAGCACCTTCGGCGTGTTCTGCCGCCGCTGGGGGGTACCGCTGATCGATGGCGGCACGATTCGGTTGCCGCGCATTATCGGCACTGGACGCGCCATGGATATGGTGCTCACCGGTCGTGCCGTCGCCGCCACGGAGGCGCTGCAGATCGGACTGGTCAATCGCGTGGTGCCGAATGGCGAATCCCGCAATGCCGCCGAACAGCTCGCCGCCGAATTGGCCGCACTGCCGCAGACCTGCCTGCGTTCGGACCGCATGTCACTGTTGGAGCAGGACGGCATGGACGAAGAGACGGCGCTGCGCAACGAGTACCGGCACGGCCTGAAGGCCCTGACCGACGGCGCCTTGGACGGCGCGCAGCGGTTCGCCGCCGGTGCCGGCCGTCACGGTGCGCGTACCTGACAATGGGCCCGGCCCAACGCGCGAGCGTCGTCGACGAGATCTTCCTACGCACGCATCGCGGGCTCGGTACCCCGATCGCGCTCCAGGGTTTGTGGCGCACCGCCGATCCCGTCGATCTGGAGTTGCTGCGGCAGGTGCATGCGGCACTGCGAGTCGGCCCGTTGGGCCGCAGGGTGATTCGGCCTCGGGTTCCGGGGGCACGGCGCAGTTGGCGGGCGAACACTCGGGCGTATCCGCTCGAGTTCACCGACGGCACCATCACCAACGCGGAGCTGCTCGAGTGGGCCGCTGAGCAGGGCGCGAACCTCGATCCCGAATACGGTCCGGGTTGGCGATTGTCGACCGCCGCGCTGGCTGATGGCGGCTCGATTGTGTCGCTGACCTGCTCCCATGCGCTCGCCGACGGTCGAGCCCTTGTGCTGGCGGTCGATGACGCGCTCGGCGGCACAAGCCTGCGAAGGCCGTCGGCGCTCGTCAAGCGCTCATCGTCGAAATCAACTGCACCAGAGGCGGACTGCTCGGGTGCGGCGCGAACGGTCGGGGGTCCGCCCGTCCGATCGAATACGAGCGAGCCGATGACATCCACTGCAAGAGAAGCAGACCGGTCCGACGCGCGCGTAAATGCTGCGCTGGCTCAGGAGTCCCGGGAGCCATCGTCGGATTGGTCCGATGCCTGGCGGCAGTGGTCGATCGTTGTGCGCGGCACGGTCCGTGCGCTGCGCCAGGGCATCCCAGAACGTCCTGCTCGCGCGGTACCGGACCGCGAATATGCGGTATCGGCCCAGGGGATGACCCATAGCGTGGTTCTGCAATGCCCGGCAGGCGACTGGGAGTCGGCGGCTGCGGCGCAGGGCGGCACTGCCAACAGCCTGTTCATTGCGCTGATCGCGAAGATGTTGTGGGCCAGTGGATTTCCGGGTGAGATGATCGATGCCAGCCTTCCGGTCGATACCCGCGACGAACCGCGCGTCGACAATGACCTCTCGATGACCGAGATAGCCATCGAGCGCGCCGATACCCCCGCCACCATCCGCGAGAAAGCGCGAATCGCCTACGAGCGGCGGATGTCCAGCCCGGGCGGGATGCCGGAGGAACTGCTGCAGGTCATTCCGGACCGCTGGGCATACGCCCTGTCCAAGGGCGCCGGTGAGCGAGACATCCTGTGCTCCAATCTCGGAACGCTCCCCGACTCCCTGCGCACCCTCGGCCCACACCGATGCACCGGTGTCGCCGCGCGTGCCATCCACCCCGGCCTCACCGCGAACCGCCTCCCCCGCACCCGTCTGTCCGGCTATCTCTGCCACATCGCGGACACCTACACCCTCGCTGTCGTCAGCCTCGACCCCGAACGCGTCGGCACTCCCGAAATCCTCCGCGCCCTAGCCCACGAAACCGCAACTGCCCTCGGCCTAACGATCACCTTGTGGTGACCTCCCGCCCACGCCGCGATCCGTCCTCGCACACGCAGTGAGCGCCACGCACAAAGTGTGGAGGCTGCGCCGACCGAGTCCATGACGATGGCGGAGATCACCGTCACGTTGTCCCGGTGGGTCCATCAGGCCCGCACACCACGGGCCTGTCATGCAGATGCTGCCTGCTCATCGCCGCCGCCCCCAGCCCGGCGGTGCTGATCAGCGCGGCGAGCGCTGGTCGCCGAGGGCATCCCCCGGAATTCCTCGGCGTCTAGGGTGTTGTGACTTGCCGACGGGATGTCAGTGGATGACCCGGCTGCTTGCCACGCAGGTCAGTAGCTCCTGCCATTGAATGTCAGCAGTGTGCTGACCTGGGATCCCGGTCGTAATCGCCGAAATCCAACGAAGTTGGGGATGACTTTTCCCGCGAGCCCCTGGCGGCAGGCGGCCAGGGGTATTCGTGTGGAGGCCAGATGGGTTGGCTTCAGTTTCCGATGTCAGATGTCTTGGCGGAGTTGATGTTCCGGTCGCTCTGCTGTTGCTGTGCTGTTTCCCGGCTGCCCTGTCTGGGTATTCAGCGGAGCCGAACATTTCGGCGGCGGTCACCCTGACAGTTGCCGAAGCGTCCTCCTGATTCTTCTTTTCGTGTTGGTGCGCAACGGATTTCGTGGAATGCCCGAAGTTGCGCGGTCACGGTGGCGGCGGATACGGTCGATAGCAGCGAAGGGGAGTAGCTCCCTGGCCTCGGCTGTTTGCTGATGTGCCGGGCGGGCGGTCGACATGCTGGCGCCGGTGGATTTCCGGTGCCCGGCCGTCCATCGAGCACCACGAGATGTCGAGGTGGCCGGCGAGCGAGACCTTCGGACCGACAGCTGCCCCGTCGGCCGAAGCACCTCATATCCGCGGTTCTTCGGTCGGCTGCGACCGAAGGACTTCCCGATGATTCTCGACGCACCCCGCCCGGAAACGCAGGCGGTATCGCCGCGTGTGCTGGTGCGATCCCTGCTGATCGCGGCGGTGTTCATCGTGCCGGCGCTGGTGATGCGGGTGGCCGGTGCGCACCCGGACGCGGTGCTGGCGTTGCTGGGCTACGGTGCGGCGGTGGTGGCGGCGAGCTTCCTACTCGCCTGGGCCGCCGAGGCCGTCCAGATCGACGTCTCCGGCGGTCTGGCGATCGCGGTGCTGGCGTTGATCGCGGTGCTACCCGAGTACGCGGTCGACTTTTACTACGCCTGGACCGCCGGGCATGACCCGGCCTATGTGCAGTACGCGGCGGCGAATATGACCGGCTCCAACCGGCTGCTCATGGGCTTGGGCTGGCCGGTTGTGGTGTTGATCAGCATTGCCGTGGCCAACAAGCTCGGTGGGCGCAAGGTCACCGCCCTGGTCCTCGAGCCCGGTAACCGCGTCGAGCTCGGGTTTCTGCTCATCGCCGGTGTCGTGGCGTTCGCCGCGCCCGCGACCGGGCACATCCACCTGGTATTCGGGCTGGCACTGCTGGCCTGGTTCGGGTTCTACCTGTTCAAGCTCACCCGTGGCGAGGTCGAAGAACCTGAATTGATCGGCACCGCCGCCGCGATCGGAGCCCTGTCGTCCACCCGGCGGCGCGCAACAGTGGTGGCCTTGTTCGTCATCGCGGCCGCGGTCATCCTGGCCTGCGCCGAACCCTTCGCGAACAGTCTCATCGACGCGGGCACCGAACTGGGGATCGACCGGTTCCTGCTGGTTCAGTGGCTGGCGCCGATGGCGTCGGAGGCCCCGGAATTCATCATCGCGATCATCTTCGCGGCCCGCGGCAAGGGCACCGCGGCCATCGCCACCCTCATCTCGTCCAAGGTCAACCAGTGGACGCTGCTGATCGGGTCACTGCCGATCGCCTACATGGCCGGTGGCGGCGGCACCAGCCTGGCCTTGGACGCCCGCCAAACCGAGGAACTCCTGCTCACCGCCGCACAAACATTGATGGGCGTCGCGGTGCTGCTGGCGTTGCGGTTCGACCGCTGGGCCGCCTGGACCCTGCTGGGACTGTTCGCAATCCAATTCCCTCTCACCGGCACCCACGCCCGCCTGGGCCTGACCGCCGTCTACGCGGTCATCGCCGTGATCGCGTTGATCGTCAACCGCAAACACCTACCAGGCGTGCTCACCGCCCCCTTCCACGGCACCGAAGCCACCGAGCACCCGGAGGCGGCAATTCACGACGCTCGTGGCAAGGGGTCCAGGTGAGACGTTTGCGGACCACCTCGTTGGAGACTCCGGAGTTGATCAGCTCGGTGACATGCGAATGACGGAGTTGGTGGATATCGATTCCCGCTGCGGCGCAATACTTCTCGGTGGGATCCGCGGTCGTTTCGGTCGTCTGGGTTATCGGGTGGGGAGCGTTGCTGTGTCGGTTCGATCGAGTACATCCGACGGAACCTCGATGCCCGGCTCTAGATCGTCCGAGGAGATCGGGGCGTCCCAGACCTGACGTAAGGGCAGGACACCTGCCCAGACGCCGCCGGTTTCGATATCGGCGGCGTCGTCCATGGGGCCACCGGTGCGGACTTTTACCGATGCCTCGGTCAGGTCGAGGGCGAGGACCATGGTGGCGGCCATTTCCTTTCTGTTCGGCGGTCGCACGCGATCCCACGCGCCCGGGGCGGAATGTTCGACGATGACCCGCAGCGCGTGCCTGCGCTCCTCGGGGTCGGTGAGCTCGACGGCACGACCGCGCACCACGGCCGAGCGGTAGTTGGTGGAGAAGTGCATGGCCGAGCGGGCGTAGACGATGCCGTCGACCAAAGTGACGGCGATGGAGATATCGCCGGTCAGCGCCGCCCGCAGGTTTCCGGCGCCGGTCGAGCCGTGCAGGTACAGCGTGCCGCCGTCGCGGCCGTAGACGGTCGGGAGCACCACCGGACTGCCACCGAGCAGCACGCCGAGGTGGCAGACCAGGCCGGCGTCGAGGACCGCATCCAGTTCGGCCCGGTCGGTCCGGCCGCGCTCCTTGGAACGTGTCAGTGTGCTGCGTTGGGTCGGCGAAAGCGGCGGCCGAGAGCTGATCGACTTCGTCATACCTCTAGCGTGGAACCGCAAGTGGCATTCCCGAATAGCCAATTCAGGGAAATTCGAACAGTCCAATTCTGGAGGTGCGCGATGCTGGAGGAACTTCCGATCGCCCTCGACCGCGCTGCCGACCAGCCATTATCGGTTCAGGTCGCGGAAGGACTGCGGGCCGCGGCCAGCAACGGACTCCTGCGTGCGGATGATCGACTCCCGTCGTCGCGCGAACTCGCCCAACGCCTCCGCGTGAGCCGCACGGTGGTCGCCGCCGCCTACGACCAACTGCACGCCGAGGGCTGGATCGCGGGCCGCCGGGGCTCGGGCACCTACCTGACCACCGCCCCCGCCGAACCGCCCGCCCGACCGAGTACCCGCGGCACCGCCGAGCAGGAACCGGACCTACTCGATCTCGGCCCCGGCGCACCGTGCATCGAGGCGATCGACCGGGCGGCCTGGCGGCGTGCCTGGCGTGCGGCCGCCGACGACCCCCCCGTCATCCGCAAGGATCGCGGCGGCGAACCGGAATACCGCGCGGCGGTCGCCGAACACCTGCTGCGCCACCGCGGCCTGGGCGCGGGCAGCAAGACCGTGGTGCTCGCGACGGCTGGAACCAGTTCGGCCGTAGGCGAACTCGCGACCGCCGTGCTGCGTCCCGGTGACGCCATTGCCATGGAAGATCCGGGCTATCAGCGGGCCGCGGGCGCATTCGTCGCGGCCGGTGTCCGGGTACTGCCGGTGCCGATCGATGCCGACGGTCTGTGCGTCGACCGACTGCCCGACGGCATCAAGGCCGTGTATTGCACTCCGGCGCACCAATTTCCACTCGGCACCCGCATGCAAGCGGCGCGGCGGGTACAGCTCGTCGAATTCGCCAGGCGTGCGGGCCTGCTCATCATCGAGGACGACTATGACGGCGAATTGCGCTACGACACCGCGCCTTTGCCACTGCTGGCGGCGATGGCCCCGGACGTCGTCGTCCATCTCGGCACCACAAGCAAGATCCTCACACCGACCTTGGGCACCGGCTGGCTCGTCGCCGCCCCAGATATCACCGAAGCCGTTGTCGCGCATCGCGAGCGAACCGGTACCGGCCCGAGCCCCGCCGGCCAGCGCGTGCTCGCCGCATTCGCCCGGCACGGCGATCTCGCCCGACACCTGCGCCGGCTGCGCCGCGCGGTGCCGCCGCGCCGAGCCTTGGTCGTGGCCGAGCTGCGCCGGCGCGGACTCGAAGTACTCGGCGACGATGCCGGTTCTCACGTGGTGGTGCCACTGGATTCACCCGTAGCCGAACAGCGCGCCGTGACAGCGGGCCGTGCACGCGGTGTGGCGCTCGACGGACTGTCCCGCCACCACCTTGCCGCACAACAACATCCACTCGCCACGGCAGCTGGTCCGCACACCTTCGGCATCGCACTCGGCTACACCGCACTGAGCTGGGCCGAGTTGAGCACCGCCATTCCGATTGCCGGAGACTGCCTTACGCAGCCCAGGTGCTGATTTCAGCCGAACAGTCGGGCGACGAAGGGCATGCTGTCCGGTAGCGAACCCGCGACGGTCGCACTGTGGTCCAGGCCGGGGTAGACGTGAACCTCGGGCCGGACGCCGTTGGCTTGAAGATCGGCGACCAGTTTCGCGGTCAACGGCGCGGGCACATCGGTGTCATTGGTGCCCTGGCCGATGAAAAGCGGACGGTCGTAGCCGGTCATCGGCACCTAGATATACCGGCGACCGGTACCGGATCGCACTAACCATTCGGATCGCCGGTGCGGTCGTAGCATAGTCCCCATGACCGAAGAGGACATCCTGGCGCGTATCAAGAAACTGGTCGATCGCGAGCATGAATTGCGGTCCAAGGCGACCGCTGGTGCGGTCGATCCGGTGCTCGAGCGGCAGCAACTCGCCGAACTGGAGGTAATGCTCGATCAGGCCTGGGATCTGCTGCGACAGCGCCGGGCGCGGATCGATGCCGGTGCCACACCAGATGAGGCGCAGCAGAACCCGGCCCGCCAGGTCGAGGGTTATCTCCAGTGACCGCTGATTCCACCGCCGAATACGACGTCATCGTGATCGGCGGTGGGCCCGCCGGTGAGAACGCCGCCGCCTACGCGATCGCGGGCAGTGACCGCACGGCCGTCATCATAGAGCGGGAACTGGTCGGCGGTGAATGTTCGTATTGGGCGTGTATACCGAGCAAGGCGCTACTGCGACCGGCCCACGTGCTGTCCAGCGCCGAGGCCATGGTCGGAATCACCGCGAGCGGCCTCGACGTCGACGCGGTGTTGCGGCGGCGCGATGCCTTCACGCATAACCACGACGACCGCTCGCAGGTCGACTGGGCCACCGACAATCGCATCGCAGTGGTCCGCGGGATGGGGCGGCTCGTGGGCGAACGACTCGTCGAGGTCGGCGGCCGACAACTGCGCGCCCGCCACGCGGTGGTGCTGGCCACCGGCACCAAGGCCGCGGTTCCCGACGTACCCGGGTTGCGCGACGCGCTGCCGTGGATTTCCCGGGATGCGACCAATCTGCATGAGGTTCCACGCCGGGTGGTGATCATCGGCGGTGGTGTGGTCGCGTGCGAGGCGGCTACCTGGCTCGCTGCGCTCGGCGCGGAGGAGATCACCATGCTGGTCCGCGGCGATGCCTTGCTCGGCAATGCCGAACCGTTCGCGGGCGCACGCGTGACCGCGGCGCTATCCGAAGCCGGTGTCCGGATTCGATTCGGCACCCAACCGACTCGGGTGACCCGCGTCGATGCGAAAGACTCCGGCGAGGGCTGGATTCATGGCGGTCCGGTGACCGTCGAGATCGGGCAGAGCGAGATCGAGGCCGACGAGATCGTGGTGGCTGCCGGTCGCGGGCCCGCGACCGCGGAACTCGGCCTGAACTCGGTCGGGCTCGCCGACGGCTATGTCGAGGTGGACGACCGGTTGACAGTGCGCGGCGTCGACGGCGACTGGCTCTACGCGGTCGGCGATGTGAATCACCGGGCCGCGCTGACACACATGGGGAAATACCAGGCCAGGGTGTGTGGTGATGTCATTGCCGCACGGGCCGAGGGGCGTGCGCTCGCGGATGCGCGATATGCGGCGACGGGCGACCACGGGCAGGTGCCGCAGGTGATCTTCACCGCACCGGAAGTCGCGTCCGTCGGGCGTACCGAGGCGGCGGCGCGTAAAGCGGGCTATGCGGTCGACACCGTGGAGCTGGATATCGCGGTCGCCGGATCGTCGCTGGCCCGCGACGACTACGCGGGGCGGGCGAAGATCGTCATCGATACCGCGACCGACACGCTGCTCGGCGCGACTTTCGTCGGACCCGGGGTCGGCGAGCTGATCCACGCGGCGACCATTGCTGTGGTCGGCAGGGTGCCGCTGGCCGCGCTGTGGCACGCAGTGCCAGCCTATCCAACGGTGAGCGAGGTCTGGTTGCGTCTGCTGGAGGCCCGCCGCGCATAGTTACCATCGGAAAGATGTCCGATATCACGACCGCCGATGGAGTTGTCCGCGGCTACCGCGGCCGTCGCGCGCTGCGCTGGCGCTCCCTGCCCTATGCCGCCCCACCGGTCGGCGACATGCGTTTTCGCGCGCCGGAGCCGGTGACGCCGTGGACCGATGTCCGCGAGGCGACCACATTCGGGTTCGCCGCGATGCAGCATCGGTCCGGTGCCAGGATCGGGCCGCGCGAGTATCAGCCGACCAGTGAAGACGCGCTGACACTCAATGTCGTCGCACCGATCGAACCATCGTCGACACCCCGGCCCGTGCTGGTGTTCATTCACGGCGGCGGATATCAGATCGGCACCTCGGCGCTCGGTCTGTATTCCGGTGCGCGACTGGCGGTCGGCGGCGATGTGATCGTGGTGTCGCTGAACTACCGGCTCGGCGCGTTCGGCTATGTCGATTTCGGTGAATTCAGCACGCCCGAACGACCTTTCGACAGCAACCTCGGGCTACGCGATCAGGTCGCTGCGTTGGAATGGGTACAGCGCAATATCGCCGCATTCGGCGGAGATCCGGGCAATGTCACTATTTTCGGCGAATCCGCCGGTGCCCATGCGGTGCTCGCGCTGCTGGCCACACCGGCAGCCAAGGGACTCTTCCACCGAGGCATCGCACAGAGCCCGCCCGCCGATTGGGGTATGAGCGCCGAGGATGGGCGCGCGTTCGCCCGCCGATGTATAGACGCGCTCGGTGCCACACCAGATACCGCGGCCAAAGCCCTGATCACCGCCGGTGCCAATGACATTCGGCGGGCTGTCGACAGGACCAGCGATAAGGTTTGGCGGGAGCGCCCCGGACTGTTCCCCGTCGCGCCGGTCGTGGACGGCGAATATCTGCCGCAGTCCCCGATCGATGCGATCACCAGCGGTGCCGCACACCAGGTTCCACTCATCATCGGCACCAATCGCGACGAGGGCACCTTGTTCGCGAAATTCGCCGATGAACTGCCGACCACCCCGGACCGCCTGCATGCCCTGCTCACCCGGGCCGGTGGCGCAGAACTCGAATCCCGAGTCATAGCCGCCTATCCGGGCTATCCGGATGCGAAGGTCGCCGTTCGTGCCGGTGGTGATTATGTGTTCTGGCGGCCCTCGGTCACCGTCGCGGCCGGGCACAGTCGCTACGCCCCGACCTATGCCTACCGTTACGACTTCGCTCCGCGCGCACTGCGGCTCGCGGGAATCGGCGCGACTCATGCCACCGACCTGATCCCGGTCTTCGGTGCGGGCAATTCGCCGATCGGCCGGGCCTTGACCGTCGCGGGTGGGCGGCGCGGACTGCTCTCGGTCACCCAGCAGTTCCAGGACAATTGGCTCGCATTCGCGCGGACCGGCCGACCGCTCCCCTCCTGGCCCGCCTATACCGAAGACCGGCGCACGACGCTGATCATCGATGAGATCACCCGGTTGGAGAATGATCCGGAACAGGCCAAACGGATTGCCTGGCAAGGAATCCGGGTGCCTACCTTGATCTGACCTACTTCAATAGGCGTGACATGCGGCGGTCGGCGAGTACCTTCCCGCCGGTCTGGCAGGTCGGGCAGTACTGGAACGAGCGCTCAGCGTAGGAAACCTCGCGGACGGTGTCGCCGCAGACCGGGCACGGCAGTCCGGTGCGGGCGTGTACCCGCATGCCGGAACGCTTTTCGCCCTTGAGGCGGGCGGCATCCTGCCCGACGGAGCGCTGCACGGCGTCAGCGAGCACCGAGCGCATGGCCTCGTACAGCACCGAAATGGTCGCCGCCGACATGGTTTTGGTAGTGGCGAAGGGCGAGATCTCGGCGGTGTGCAGGATCTCGTCGGAGTAGGCATTGCCGATTCCGGCGAGCAGGGACTGGTCGACGATCGCGGTCTTGATGCGTTGCGATGCGCCGTGCAGGATCGCGCCGAATTGCTCCTCGGTCACCTCGAGGGCGTCGGGGCCGAGGCGCGCGATGCCTGGCACGAGTTTCGGATCGTCGACGATGTACACCGCGAGTCGTTTCTTGGTGCCCGCCTCCGTCAGGTCGAATGCGGGCGTCATGCCCTCGGGGGTGAAGAAGTGGACCCGTAGTGCGAGCGGGCTCTTGCCGCCCGGTTTGGGTGGTGTCTGGCTCGGCTCATCGATCCAGCGCAACCAGCCGCCGCGCGACAGATGAGTGATCAACCAGAGCCCGTCGCACTCCAGCCCGAGGAATTTCCCCCACCGGCCCGCCCCGGTCACATCGCGGCCGGACAGCGCCGTAACCGGCGGATCGAACGTCTTGACCGCACTCAGGGCCGCCACATCGACACGCCCCACCACGGCGCCGACCGCGTGCTCCCGCAGGAACTGCGCCAACGCCTCCACTTCCGGTAGCTCAGGCACGATCCTCAGGCTACCTGGCACCACCGACATCGGCGCAGTTCACGCACGCGCGGGTGGATCAAGATCAGGTGGCGGGGCTTCTCGGGGGATGCCGCCATGGATTCCACCTGATCTTGATTGGCGTGGATCAAGATCAGGTGGAACTGGTGGCGGGGACTTCTCGCTTGGGCGGATGCCGCCATGGATTCCACTTGATCTTGATCGCCGACGCACCACGGCGACCGGCCGGTCCCCGATCACCGTCACCACGACTCGCGGAACTGCGAGCGGCACAGGCGAATTGGCCTTCGCCGCTGCCACCACCGGGACGACAAACCTTGTCGCCCAAGCCACGTGCACCGATCCCGAAGCCCCGCACCACTAGCTCCCCCAGCGCCTCGGCGCATTCGAGGCCATCCACACCTCGGCAACCGCACCCGCCCTCGCCACCGTGCAGGCCGTCGCTACTCAGGAGCCCGGACGCAGGAGGTGAACATCCATGATCCAACAATGCTTCGATGGCATCCGGCACAGTGCGACGCAACTCGATCCAAATCCCTTGCCGGGCAGTCGATTGTGGGGAAAGCTCGATTCGGCGAGGCGTATGAGCCGCCAGCTGATCTTGACTAGGCGAAAGCTAGGTCAGGCCGAGGGTAGATCGCGGATAAGAACGTCGAACGTCGGCGCGTCAGGCCAGCTCGGCTTGCTGATTCCAACACGGTTCCAACCCCAGCTGCGATAGGCGCGATACGCGCGTTCGTTGTCCGGTTCGACCAGCAGTGTCGCGCGCTGCTCTGGACGGCTCCCCAGCAGTTTGTCATGCAGCGCTCGCGCGAGACCGCGTCCGGCGTATTCGGTACACACCATGATCTCCGACAGCGCGAATGTGCGGGTGCCGTCCTCTTCGATAAGCGCGCTGCGGTCGGTGACGGTCTCGTCCGGCTGGAAGTTGGTCCACCATGCAGCATTCGGCCTCAGCGTCCAACCCCAGGTTTGGCCAGCTGCGCGGCTGTCCGCTTCGGCGATCACCATGGCGAACTCGCCACTGCGTGTTGGGTCGGTATAGCTGTCGAACCGGTGCATGAATGTCGCGGGCGAGTCGAACGGGTCACCGGAGGCGATCGCGTCGACATAGGAGCGGCGGTAGATGTCCTCGACGACCGCTCGCAGATCGCGGGCCTCCACTGCGTCTAGGTATCGGAACTCGATCCGTTCAGTAAGGCTCATGCGCTGATCGCTGTCTGCTCGGTCAGCGTGTCGAATTGGTGCCCGAAGTCGGCTCCGGCGGGGAGCGTCATGGTTGCGCGCCGGACTGGTTCGAGGACCTTCAGTGTGCGCGGCGAGGAGACAGCGGACCCGAGGTGGTCCAGCACCGGGAACGCTTCGGCGAGTGCCCCGTTGACGTCTCCAGCCGCCGCGCGGGCAGAGGCCAGCCATGCCCGAGCATTGATGGTGTTGCGCGCCGACGTTTGTTCGCTGGCAGCTGCTTCCAGCAGTTCCACTGCCTTCGTGTGCTGGCCAATGCGTCCGAACCCGCGGGCCTCGTGTCCGCTGACCTCGGCATGGTTGACGAACCGGAGCCAGGGCGGGCATTCCTGGATCGGTTCGTGCTCGACTGCCTGATCCACCTCGCGCCATGCGGTCGCGATCGCGCGGCCGAACGCGGAACGGTCTTCAAGCAGCGCGGCGGCTTGGGCTTGCCGGATCGCGACCAGGGCGTGGATACGCCCCGGCGGTCGTCCGCGCATGAGGTGGCGCGCTCGGTCGATAAGGTTCAGCGCGTGGTGCGGGCTCGCCTGCCCGCTTACGCTTAGCGCGATGGATTGGTTCGCGGCATATAGGCAGGTGTGGGCGGTCAGATCCGGATCGTCTGCCTGGCTTGCCAATGCCATCGCGTCGGAGAAGCAGCGGCGAGCGAGCGGCTGCATGTCAGCGTCTAACGCCAACCAGCCCGCCATGACGGCGAGTTCTCCGGTGGCGGAGGCGTAGGCATCCCCTGCCTGTAAGTCGAACTCACATGCTTCAAGCCGGTTCTTAGCGCGTGCTAGACCTTCGATTGCGTAGCTGACGAGCTGCGCACCATCAGCTCGCTGATCCTCCTGCTCCAGCTCGTCAACCCGATCGCGCAGTCGCCGCGCATCGGACAAGCCAAGCCGATGTGCGGCGTCGATGTCCCAAGAGCCCAGGACCGTCGCAGCCCCAGCCATGGCCGACAACCTGCCGAACTCTCGCCGTCTCACGTCACCATCGACTTCCCACGCATAGATACCTAGCGCACCATCTGACCCATCGGTTTCGTGTACACCACGATGCCCAATATTCGTTGGGCGCGCTGCGTTGACTGCTGACCAGAACCGCTCCGCCTGCTCCTGGTTTAATCCCGCGAGCGTGGTGTCGAGGTCATGGGCCGACTTGCCTCGTACTGGCCGCTCCGCCGTAGCACGCTGCCACTTGCGCACCGTCACCGGCTGATAGCCGAGCCGTTGTGCGAACTCTTCCTGAGTCAGGCGCATGGCCACGCGCCACAACGCCTTGACTTCAACACCCGTCCAATCAGTAACGATCATCCGCCGCCCCGTCCCGCGCCTGCAATCCGGTGTAGCGGAAGCGTATCGGTTTTGTGCGGTCTTGTGCCTGGGAACGAACCGGCTGCTCAATCACGCTCGAAGTAGCCCCGGTGCCGGGGAGTACGTCATCACCTACGCCGCCGGTGATGAACTCCGGCGCCGGGTGCGTTCCAGCGTCGAGCGACACGGGAGACAAAGGATGTACAGCGAACGCGAAGGCGCTCCGCCACAAGGCGGTCAAATGCTGACCGCACCAGAACGGCCGCACCGGGCCGAATTCGTAGGGCCGCCGCGCCCAGTCCGCTGCGATGTGCCGGGTGACGTCATTGCTCAATTCCGCGATGCCCTTATGGAATTGGACACCACAGCGGACCCCGCCCCAAGCCCAGCGCCGAGCGAAGAGATCGCTCGCGCCCGCCGCGCCCTCTCCATATGGGCGACCCCAGAACGCCCCGATGGCGGGATGTCATATGGCCTGCCATCGGGTGCAATCCACGAGTTCTCTTCCCGGAACAGGAGTGCCTCATGACCCGGGATCGGTTGCGCACCAGCCAATCCCCGGATGGCCGACTGGTCGCGCAGTGGCATCTCGACGGCACGATCGCCCGGATTCACCAGGTGCAGAACCACGCTGACGCTAGACGCGGGCTGGTCGTCTTCGATACCGCCAAGCTGCCGGATCTGGCCGACGCACGTGCAGCGCTTCCCAGCTACGAAGCTCTGTGGGACACGATCCGGCACGAACGCCTCTCGGCAATTTTCAGCGTCGCTGAAATCCCCACGGGCACTGCATGAATGTCTACGGGGATTCGGTGACCGCCGACCGGGCGCCGCGCGGTGTAGACGCGCCTATGCCCAATGCCGCCCGCATCTACAACTACTTGCTCGGCGGTAAAGACAATTACATGGTCGACCAGCGGGTCGCCGAGCGAATGCTCGCGGTCGCACCGGACACCAAGACGACGGCGTGGTTCAGTCGCAAATTCCTACTCAGAGCCGTGGAAGACGCGGCCGAGGCTGGAATTCGGCAGTTCATCGATATAGGTGCCGGTATCCCCATCTCACCCAATGTGCACGAGATAGCGCAGAAGATCGACCCTTCGGCGCGGGTGGTGATGATCGACTACGACCCGGTCGTTCATGTGCACACCCACGCGTTGTTGTCCGCCGCGACCGGGGTCACGTCGATACTCGGTGATATCCGCCGGACCGACAAGGTCATCGAGAAGTCGAAGACCGAGGGGCGCATCGACTTCGACGAGCCGGTAGCGATTCTGATCGTCGGCGTCCTGCACTTCGTGATGGACGATGAGTATCCGGCCGAGATTATCGCGCGACTCCGCGATGTGATGGCACCAGGAAGCATTCTCGCCTTCACGCACGCTTCGGCGTGGTCGTCCGAGGAGCTTGTTGCGCAGGTGACTGGCGACACCGAAGGCAGCTCGGCGCAGTGCCAATTCCGGACCCCGGATGAGGTGGCCATCTTCCTGCACGGATTCGAAGTGGCCGAGCCCGGTCTGGTGCCGGTACAGGAATGGCTCGACGACGAACTGCCCGCTACCGGGCTGCACGTACTCGCTGCCATCGGTCGCGTCGTCGGCGCTGGATAGAGGGTGTCATCGCTCCTGTAGCCACCCACTGATGCCCCCACCCCACAAGCAATCGAAAACCACTGGGAGAGAACATGGTCAGCACAGAATCCTCGCCCAGCACCATCGCGCCCGAAGCAGTCGGTCGCGTGCTGAGGCTGGTTATCGACGCGGTCAACGAATGCAACCTTCGCTGCCTCTACTGCCATCCGGGCGAGGTGTGGAGGCAACAGCAACTCCCGCCACCGGCGTTGTGGTCCGCGCTCGAGGCAGCCGAGGCCGCGGGCGTGCTCGAAGTGGTCCTGACCGGCGGTGAGATCACCATGCATCACAGCCTGCCCGCGGTGCTGGGAGCTACGCATCAGCTCCGGCGGACGGCGTCCACGCTGATCACCAATGCCACCCAGCTCACCCCTACAATCGTCGACCTGCTGACGGCATCGAACCTGACCCGCATCTGCACCAGTGTGGACGGCGTAACCAACGATCTCCACGGCTCCGCGCGGGGGAAGAACCTTGCGAAGGTGCTCGACGGTTTGCGGAACCTGAACGAGACCGGCAAGTCGATCACTGTCATCACGGTTGTGCATCAACGCAATTGGATGCAGGTGATCGAACTCAGCGAGTTCCTTGCCGCCAACGGACTCGCATCGCAGCATCATCTGTGCGCACCGAGCTTTTCCGGGCAGGCCCGCGCCCACTATGCACAGCTGGGGTTGCGTGAAGACGAGTTCCACGGCGTGCAAGAGTTAGTGGACGACCATCACCAGCGATTGGCCGACGCGGGGCTGTACCTGACGTTCAACTCGATCTGGCCAGCCACCGGCGTCCGGCCACTGGCAGTCAACCCGACGCGGACGATCACGTTGCAGCAGTTGTCCGAGCAAGTCAAGGACACCCTCTGCAATGTCCGCCCCAATGGAGAGTTCCGGTTGCAGGCCGCCACCTGGGGGCGCGAGATGGTCGGCAACGCCGCTCTCGGCTCCGTGCACACCGAAGCGGCGGCTGACTTGCTCGCCCGCGCCGAATCGGTGCTGGAGGAAGGAACAGCGCGCCAGCTGCCCCGAGAGCTGGAGGCCCAGCACAAGTTTCAGCTCGGCACCGCCGCGAACCGGGATACGACCGAGCAGCTGATAGGCCGCACCGACAGTCCCGCCCCCAACGTCGACCTGATCCCTATCGGCAGCGTCGACCAGCACTGGTTGCTGGACAACCCAGTCGATATCGCAGATGTCGCCGCACAGCTCGACGCCCGGCCAGATGAACACCGCGTGGTGAGACATCCCAGCGGCACAGTGTTGATCTTCGACCGTCCCCGCTCGCTGGTGACATTGCTGAAACCCGCGGAATGGAAACAGATCCCCACCACCCCGACTGCGCGGGGGATGTCATGACGACCGCCACCCTGCTCGATCAGGCTCGCCAGTTCCTCCACTGCGACGACGGATTAGCCGCACTCGCAACCGAAGTGCTCAATCGTGCTCCGGCAGATACCGCGGTCCGGGCGGCGCTGGCCTGCCATCTCGCCGCACCACACACCCCAGCGGCGACGCTCGCCGCGAACGCAGGACTGGACATCGAGGCGGTCCGCGAGATGTACCGGTTCGCGCGAACGAATCACCAGTTTCGGCAGCTGGTCGGGTCGCCGTATTACCCGCACCGGTTGCGGTGCGGGTTCGCAGCAGCGACGGTAGCTGAGTGGCGGCGGCGTCCGGAGATCCCGCAACGGATTCTCGCCCGCAAACCGGTGTTGGCCGAGACCGTGGAGATTCACCCCCCCCCGCGGCACCTGCAACTACCGCTGCCGCATGTGCCTATGGTCCGACCAAGCCGAACTCACCTATGCCACAAAGCAACTCGACACCGACGGCCTCATGAGCGTCGGCGACTGGATCCGTGTCGTCGATGAACTCGCCGCCGCTGGGGTCCGGCGTCTGGTCATCTCCGGCGGCGGCGAAGCGCTGATCAACCCAGATCTGCCCGACATCCTCAACCATGCTGCCGGTCTCGGGTTCGAAATCCACGTCTACACCACAGGATTCAGCGCCCGGCCCGGCAGCAGACTGTTCACCGCGCTGCTGCGCTGCCAACGGATTCGGTTCTCCATACACTCGCCCGACCCGGTCACCTACGACCACGTCGCAGGCACGAGGCCCCCCCAGCGGGCGCTGGAACGAGTGACCGGTAATCTCGCCGCGCTGCTCGACGACCGGGGCGAATTTCCTGCGGTCGGGATCGGCATGGTGATCCAGCCCGAGAACCACGACCAGATCGAGGCGATGGCCGACTTCGCCGAAGCGTGCGGCGCCGACTGGCTCGATCTCCGCAAGGACGAGGTCGACGTGACCGACGGGCTCGATGGCGCACAGTTGACCGTGGTGCGCGAACAACTGAACGCCGTGCGTACCCGTGCCGGTGGATCAACCAGGATCGACATGGGCGACGAGCTCGTCGCACTCGCCAACGGTCTGACTCCGGACCGGGCGCGTACTCCGGAATGCGCTGGCCGCTGGTTCCGGCCGACGATCGGCGCATTCGGGCACCTCACGCCGTGCGATCTGAAGGCCGAACCACGATTCACGGCCACCGGCTACAACCTTGGCAATGTCAAGCGCTCTCGCATCCTGGACGTTGTCGCCAGCACGAGCGGGCACCGGATCGACGACGATTGTTCGCAGTGTATGCCCAGCTCGCGCACCGGCAACGCCGTGGTGCACAAGCTCCTCGAGGACCTACAGGCGGGTGTCAGCCTGGAAGAACAGCCGTTCGCCTAGCGGCTTTCCACCCGTTGAAGCAGGGCGGTCCGTGCCACCGCGGCCAGGCCGCGAACGATCAGTCCGACCGCCACCACGGGCGCGAACACGACCCACGGCGACCCCTTGTGGTAGTCGCAGTAGAACCGCAACGCGCTCCGGTGGTGTGACCGGACCTTCCGGAACGGTGCGGACCGCATACTGCCGCCCTCGCGGTGGCGGATCTCCACGTTCGGGTCCAAGACGACCCGCCACCCGTTGCGGTGCATGTCCAGGGCCATCTTGGTTTCCTCGAAGTAGAGGAAGTAGCGGTCGTCGAAGCCGCCTACCGCGTCGAACGCCTCGCGTCGAAACAACATGCAGCAGCCGGAAATCCAGTCCACATCACTGACTTTGGTGACCTGCTCGCCGAAGTAGCGACGTGTCGCCGGATTGTCCCGCCAGATCCCACCCAGTAGCGCGTGCGCGATGCCGACGACCAGCGAGGGGAACCGTCGCCCACTCGGGTACGGCTCGCCGTCCAGACGCGCGATGCGGGGGCCGATCATACCGATGCGTTGATCAGTGTTAGCGGTCTCGATCAGCGCGGCGATCGAGCCGGGTGTGAGTTTGGTGTCGGGATTGGCTACGAGGATCCAATCCGCGTTGGTCGCGGCTGCGCCTTGGTTGATCGCGGCGGCAAGGCCGACGTTTCGGGTGTTGCGGATGACTCGGCCGCCGAACTCTTCGACGATTTCGGCGCTGCGGTCGGTCGAGACGTTGTCGATGCCGACCACATCGACGGTGTATGGCTCGACTGCCGCTGGAAGTGTCTTCAGGAATCCGGGTAGATCTTCAGCGCTCTGGTAGGTGACGAGGGCCAAGCCGACACACTTCTCATCCGAGCTGGACATGATGGCGAACCTATCACTCGCCAACCCACCGCACAGCACCAGCAGCCGTACCCTCCCGGATCTCGCTCCTATCGCGGATCAAATCCTGCGAGAAACCTTGGGGCTCAACTACATCGAGCTCGCACAGCGCCTGCAACAAGTAGGGATTGCCCGGCGTGGACTAGATCGGGTGGCGCTGAAGAAGATCGAGGAAGGCGAGCGCCGCGTCGACACCGACGAACTCGTAGCCCTTGCCATCGCGCTGGACGTCTCCCTCATCACCCTGCTCATGCCGCTGGAAGCGGGCAGGCACGAGCGCTTCGTCGAGGAAATCACAGCGGCGCAATGGTGGGAGTGGCTACGGGCGTCCGAGCCGTACGCCGCCGCGCTGGGTGAACGCGGCGGACGCGGGCGATTGGAGTTCGCATTGAGAATGCCTGCCGTCATGGGTTGTCGATGAGCTTGCCGACGTAGTGCAAGCCGCGCAGCGAGAGGAGTAGCCATGTCGCCTGAACGACTGGCACCCGGCGAAGTAGGCACTTATTGGCCCGCTGTGCCGAGATGGAACGAAAATCGGCAGCACTTCGAGTGGTCCGTCACGATCGGCGAGCCCGTCGGCGATCCGAAATCTGTGTGGGCTCACGGCGCGTCAAAAGCAAGATCTACAACAAGATCGTGGAAGACACCCCGCTCGAGGTGTCTTCGCTGAAGACGTTGCGCTCGACGATGGCGACCCGCGTCACTGAGCAGTACCTGCATTTAGGGAAGGACTACGCTCTGGCACGAGCCAGGGAAATCCTGGTTCACGAGATCGGCAGCAAGGTCACGACAGCCCACTACGTTGCGGCCAGTTATCGACTTCACCGGGTCGGCCGATCCGGTTCCCAGCGAATCCCTTCACGAAAACCTTCACACGCCCCGGAGGGGAGATTCCGCCGGTGCTGTTTAGCAGGTCAGGCTGTTATTCGGTCCTCCGAAGCATATAAACATCCATGATCCAACCCTTTTCGGCACGCAATCGGGTGCGCCGGTCGACGATCTCCTGCTCGACCGCACGTAGCGGCCCCTCGATCACTACCTCGTCGGACATGCCCAGATACGCACCCCACCAGATGTGCACATCATCACCGGGCACCTCGGTGAACGAACAGTCACCATCCAGCATCACCACGGTCGAGCCGCTGAGCCCGTCCTCGCGCAGTCGACGCCCGGTGGTGACGTGCACCGGCTCGCCGATGCGGTGCAGCACCATCCGATGCCGAGCCGCCAATGCCTGCACGCTGGTGACGCCTGGAATCACCTCGTAATCGAAGCTCAGCGCCCCGCGATCGAGCACCCGCTCGACCATGCGCAGTGTGCTGTCGTAGAGCGACGGATCACCCCAGACGAGAATGCCGCCGACACCGTCGACCCGCGCGAACGCATCTTCCAGCAGCGCCGAGCGGCGATCGTGCCAATCCTCGACAACGCCTCGGTAGTCGGCGGGATCCCGGTCGCGCGGCGGATCGGCGATCTGCACAATGCGGTACGGATGATCGAGATGTTCGGCGAGGATCGCCGTGCGCACGTCGACCAGCTCCTGTTTCTCGACCCCCTTTCCGATGACGAAAAACACCTCGACCTGCCGCATTGCCTTGATCGCCTGCACCGTCACCTGGTCCGGATCCCCGGCACCGATGCCGATCACATAGAGCTTGCGCATGGCTCGAGCTTGCCAGGCACGACATGGGTAAGCTCGCCAGACGTGGCTATTAACGCTGACACCCAGTACGAGGACCTGCTGCGACTGGTCCTGGAGTCCGGCACCGCGAAGGCGGATCGCACCGGCACCGGTACCCGCAGCATCTTCGGCCATCAGCTGCGCTACGACCTCGCCGCGGGCTTTCCGCTGATCACCACCAAAAAGGTGCATCTGAAGTCGATCGTCTACGAATTGCTGTGGTTCCTGCGCGGCGATTCCAATGTGGCCTGGCTGCAAGAGCACGGCGTCTCCATCTGGGACGAATGGGCGGACCGCCACGGTGAACTCGGCCCGGTCTACGGCGTGCAATGGCGGTCCTGGCCCACACCGAACGGCACCCATATCGACCAGATCGCCGAAGTGCTGCACACGCTGCGCACCAATCCGGATTCCCGGCGCATCATCGTCTCGGCCTGGAACGTGGCCGAACTCGACAAGATGGCATTGGCGCCATGCCACGCGTTCTTCCAGTTCTATGTGGCCGACGGCAAGCTGTCCTGCCAGCTCTATCAGCGCAGCGCGGACCTGTTCCTCGGCGTGCCGTTCAATATCGCCAGCTATGCCCTGCTCACGCACATGGTCGCGCAGCAGACCGAGTTGGCACCCGGTGATTTCATCTGGACCGGCGGCGACTGCCATATCTACGACAACCATGTCGAGCAGGTCACCGAGCAGCTGACCAGACAGCCCTACCCGTTCCCGACATTGAACCTGCGGCCCGCGCCGACGCTGTTCGATTACACCTACGAAGATGTGGAAGTGGTCGGCTACCAACACCATCCGGCGATCCAGGCGCCGGTCGCGGTATGAACGCAGCATCGCGTAGCGATTCGGTTGGTCGGGTGACGGGAGGGCGTGACCGCACCATCGGTCTGATCTGGGCGCAGACTCCGGACGGGGTGATCGGCTTCGAGAACACCATCCCCTGGCGCCTGCCCGAGGATATGGCGAACTTCAAGGCCGTCACCATGGGGCATCCGGTCATCATGGGGCGGCGCACCTGGGACTCCCTGCCGGCCAAATTCCGCCCGCTCGACGGTCGCCGCAATATCGTGGTGACCCGCCGGCCGGACTGGTCGGGTGTGGGTGCCGAACGCGCCGCATCGCTGACCGAAGCCATGGCGATGACCACGCCACAGGACATCTGGATCATCGGCGGCGGCGAAATCTACCGAGCCGCCATGGATTTCGCGACCGACCTGTTGGTTACCGAGGTGGATACCGCCGTCGACGGTGACGCCTACGCACCCGTCATCGGCCCCGAATGGCACGCCGACGATACCGAGCCGTGGCACGAGTCCAAGTCCGGCCTGCGCTTCCGGATTCGCTGCTACACCCGAAAGTAAGCCAACTATTTCGCAACTCTCCGCATCGCGCGTTCGCTGCCCGCACAACACCCTTCCCGCACCGACCGGCATTGAACACACGGCATACCGGCGAGGCGGCCAAACCGGACACACGTCACCCGCCATTCGGGCATACTCCTGGATATCAGCCCGTGTCATCAGCTCTGATCCGGCTGATATGCATCTGCGAAAGGCGGTGTCCATGGACAAGAAATCGCTGACTGCGGTAGCGCGCCAACAATTGAAGTTGGCTGCCACCGCCACGAGCGGGCGCAGTTCGCAAACCATTTACGGTGGTCACGCCAATGCGCTGCGGCAGACGGTGGTCGGTCTATCGGCGGGCCAGAGCCTGGCCGAACACGATAATGCGGGTGAGGCCACCCTGCTGGTGCTCAGCGGCACACTGACCTTGCTCAGCGGCACCAACGAGTGGAAGGGCTCGGCGGGAGACCTGCTGGTCGTGCCAAGGGCGCGGCACAGCGTCAAGGCCGTCGACGATGTCGCATTCCTGCTGACAGTCGCCAAGTAGTAGCCGACGGGCCGTACCGCATGGCCGATGTGCCGGTGCCGGGCTCTAGGGTGGAGCGCATGGGTGCGCCGCAGCCGATCCTCGAACCGCTCACACCGGCCGCGATCTTCCTCGTCGCCACCATCGACGAGGGGGGCGAAGCGACGGTGCGCGACCTGCTCGCCGATCTTGCCGGGTTACGCCGTTCGGTCGGCTTTCGGCTGCCCGGCGCGGGGCTCACCTGCGTCACATCGATAGGGTCGGCCGCGTGGGATCGCCTCTTCGCGGGACCGCGACCGGCCGAATTGCATGTGCTTCCCGAATTCGTCGGCGCGCACCACAGCGCACCGACCACGCCGGGAGATCTGCTCTTCCACATCAAATCCGAAAGCCAGGACGCCTGCTTCGAATTGGCGATGACCATCGGTGACCGGCTCGAGGGCGCGGTCACCATTGTCGATCAGACCGTCGGCTTCCGGTATTTCGAGCAGCGCGATCTGCTCGGCTTCGTGGACGGTACCGAGAATCCGGAGGGTGCCGCGGCCGTCGATGCGGCCGTCATCGGCGATGCGGATCCCGACTTCGCGGGCGGCAGTTATGTCATCGTGCAGAAGTATTTGCACACGATGGCGCAATGGCGGGCGCTTTCGGTCGAGGAGCAGGAGCGGGTGATCGGACGCACCAAACTCGACGATTTCGAGCTCTCCGATGCGGATAAGCCCGCGAATTCACATGTCGCGGTGAACACTGTCGCCGACGCCGACGGCACCGAACGAAAGATCCTGCGCGCCAATATGCCCTTCGGCAGCGTCAAGGACGGCGAATTCGGCACGTATTACATCGCCTACGCGGCCAGCCCGAGCATTACCGAAACCATGCTGTCTCGAATGTTCGTCGGGACGGCGGAGGCGGCCTATGACCGGATCTTGGACTTCTCCATCGCGGTGACCGGCACGCTGTTCTTCACACCGCCCCTCGACTTCTTCGACGACCTCCCCGACGCACCCGAGGTCGCCGCGACCGCGCTTGAATCTCTATCGCCGAATCGTGTTGGCAGCAACGGTTCTCTGGGTATCGGCATGTTGAAAAGGAGCACGCAGTCATGAACAATCTCTATCGCGAACTCGCGCCGATCACCGCCGAGGCATGGACGGCCATCGAACACGAGGCGACGCGCACCTTCAAGCGCCATATCGCCGGTCGCCGGGTGGTCGATCTGTCCGGACCGCACGGCACCGACTACTCCGCGGTCGGCCTCGGCCGCACCACCGTCATCACCGCACCGGATGAGGGTGTGCAGGCCCGCCAGCGCGTGGTCGCACCGCTGGTCGAGTTGCGGGTGCCGTTCACGTTGTCGCGCGAGGAACTCGACGATGTCGAGCGCGGTGCACAGGACACCGATCTGGATGCGGTCAAGGAAGCGGCGCGCAAGATCGCCTTCGCCGAGGACCGGGCCATTTTCGAGGGCTATCAGGCCGCGAATATCACCGGCATTCGGGCGAGTTCGTCCAATTCCCCGATCACACTGCCCAGCGATCCGCGACTGGTGCCGGAGTCCGTCGCCCAGGCGCTGAGCGCGCTGCGGTTGGCGGGCGTCGACGGTCCGTATTCGGCGCTGTTGAGCGCGGATCTGTACACGGCGGTCAGTGAGACCTCCGATCACGGTCACCCGATCCGCACCCATATCGAACGCCTCCTCCCGGACGGCGAGATCATCTGGGCCCCGGCCATCGACGGTGCGTTCGTGCTGACCACGCGCGGCGGCGACTTCGATCTTCAGCTCGGCCAGGACCTCTCCATCGGCTACCTGACCCACGACGCGCAATCGGTGCAGCTCTACTTCCAGCAGAGTCTGCAGTTCCTCGTCTACACCGGTGAGGCGGCGGTCGCGCTGGCGTCCTGAGCTGTCGTCGGAGATATTGGGGACCTCGCCCGCGTCGGGAAGCCACCGGTCAACCCACCAACTAGGTTGGTGTGCGGTACGCAGGAGGACGAGATGTCGATGGTACGCGCGGGTGTGGTTCCGACCGGGCGGGCAATGCTGTACGGGACGCTCGGGATCGTGGTCACCGTGCTGGTCTGCAGTGCGACCGTGGCCGGATTCGGGGTCAACCGAATCTTCACCGGACTGCTGGCCGGTGCGGTCGCGGGAATCGCAATTCTGGCCGCATTGTTCGGGCGCGATGTCGTCGTCCTTACCGAGGGAGCGATCTACCAGCGCACCCCGTGGCAGGAATCCAGTATCGACTGGGAGCGGGTGGTGGCCGGACGGTTCGCACTCGACGAGCGGGCCCGCTGGTCTCTCGCGCTGGATCTGATCGGCGGCGACGAACGGCACGGCGAACTCGTACTGCTGTCCATCCCGCCGGTGCGGCGGCCGGTCGCCGGAGCGTACGACATGCGCAAACGCGAGCAGGTCAACGAGATTCGGGCCATGTTGCGGCGCAAGCGCGTGCCCATCACCGTGCTGCCGGAGATCGCCGGTGCGCTGCAACAACATTGGCAGATCGCGCCGCCCACCCGCTGATAGCCGGGGCCGCGGTGACCGAGACGGGCCGCGCTCAGGTCATATACCTTGGCAGATGTGTCGATGATGAAGGGCGCCGATGTCGCGGTGCCGATGTCGTCAATCCGCTGTGCTCGATGCGGTGAGCGGCGCGGAGGCGGCGCGGTTCGACAGCACCGGTGCGACCACCGAGACCGCGTTCGTGCTCGGGGAGCTGTATCGACGGCAAGGGGCGTGGAAGTTCCGGGCGGTTGGTCAGGGGTATGCGACCGGATTGGCCGGGCTGGCTACCGAGTTCGGGATTTTGGTCGATGATCCGGGGACCGGGCAGACGCAACACCAGCCTGCGGCTGTCAACGGCGAGTTGATCGTTCGGCGCGACGGCACCTTCATCCGGCCGCCCTCGGGGCATCCGGGCGGCGGTGTGCGCGAAATCGCACGCATGTACAACTGGGGCTTCGAGTTCAAAGCCACACGCGGCAAAGGCTAGAGTCGCGCACAACACGACCCCCCCAATTGATCGCCAGCATCCGCGAACTCACCGATCGCCTCACCGCGGCGATCGATTAGCTGTTGCGGGTCACGGCTGTTGGGACCGGGGCGAGCTCATGACTGGCGCTGCCGCTCCTTCTCAGCGATTGGTCGGATGATCTGGGCCAGCGTCGCTCCTGCACGGATGAGCGCGAGTCCACGCTGGGCGATGGCGATCAGACGTGCGTCGAGCGCTTCGAGCGAGTGACCTGCGTCGTCCAGGTCCCGGATCGCCGTGATTGCTTTCTGGACGTCGGGAATGCGGTAGCCGGCAGCCCGCAGGGCTGCTGTGATGCGTGCCTCTCGGATCGCTGTGAGCTGATAGCGACGAACCGATCCTGCTCGGGTGATGATCCGTTCCGGCCGCACCAGCCCCTGCTGCTCCCAGAAGCGGAGGGTGGAGGCACGCACCTCGAGTGCTTGTGACAGTTCGGTGATGGTCATCGCATCTGCTGCTACGGGGCTGGCGTCGGTCTCGACCTCGTTGTGGATGGCCTGCAGCGCTTCGCGGGCAGCGAGCGCTTGCTCTCGTTCCTGGTTGAGCCGTGCGTGGAAGGAGGACACCAGAGCGGTCGCCTGGTCGGTTGGCAGCGAGCGGATTCCGCGCATCGCTCGGCGTGCCTCAACTGGTCCAACGGCATGGGCGAGATCGCGGTAGGCGCCGAGGTCGCGGACGTGGTCTGCGGAGAACTGTCGGTATCCGTTACCCGCCCGGGTCGCGGATGCAATGACACCGAGCCGCTCCAAGTCACGGACCTGCTGGACGGAGTAGCCGGTCGCCGCTGCCACCGCCGAGACCGTCAGCAACTCTGCTGCCCGATGGTCACGATCATGAGTCAAGCCTCCATAAGCACTTCAACCGCACACTTGAACCATGAGTATGGACCAACTCCTCGAGACGATCCGAGCGTTCGACGGTGTCCTCGAGCTTGCGCCGACCGACGGCAGCCCGTTCCCCGAGATTGCGTGGGGCGACCATTTCTTCTACTACGCCCCCGATGGCCAAGTGCCGCAACGTGAACAGCCCTACGCCACCATCGTCACGAAAAACTACCCTGACGACAATTCGTGTGACCTCGATCAGCCGGGCCGATGGCGGCTGAACATTCACGTCGGCAGGAGCGCCTTCTCCGAACTCATTGGCGAGGATCCCCGAGCTAGCACGGGCGTAGTCGACTTCACGGCTGTCGACACCGTCCTGCCTCATCCGGTGTATCGCACACAGGGCTGGATCTCGATCGTCAACCCGAACGCGCAGACGCACGCATTGGCGGTAAGTCTTCTTCGCACGGCGCACGACGCAGCACGTCGACGAGCGGCCCGCCGTAGATCCAGCTCGCCTACCGGTGACACGACATCGGAGAGTGACCGATGAACCACCACAACGCTCCCTTGTCGAGCGAGGGCAGGCGACGATGAGTTGAGCGCTGCCAGCCCTCCTGCAACCAGCGGTCACACCGGAGCGGCGGCGACGGCCTCGGTCTCGGTCTCGATAACCGCCCCTGGCACGGCGAGTCCTGCCATGGTGATGGCGGGCGGATTCGGCCGTGGACCCCACATTTCGCCGAACGCCGCGAATCCGTCCCGCAGTGGCTGGCCGCCGACGATCAGAATCGTGCGTTGTGATCGTCATGCCCGCAACTGACAACCGACGCCGACATCCAGGGCTTCAATCGGCTTCGCGCGCAGTGGCTTCCGGACTCACCTGATCGCGGATGGTGCGCAGACCGGTGACAAAGGCGTCGAGCTGGTCAGGGGGCAGCAGACCGGTGAACCAGCGCTCGATGACCTCGAGGTATTCGGGGAGTACGCGGGCCAAGCGGGTCGCACCGGCGGCGGTGAGCACGGCGTAGGAGCTACGGCGGTCCACCGGGTCGAGTTCGCGGCGGACGAAACCGTTGCACTGCAAGCGATCGACCAGGCGGGTGACGCCGCTGGTGGACAGGTTGGTCTGGGCGGCGAGATCGGTCATCCGCAGGCGACGGTCCGGTGAGCGGCTCAGCCGCATGAGTGCGTTGACGTCGAGGCCGGACAGACCGTGTTTCTTCCAGGTCGGTTCCAACTTTCGGGTCAGGCCGTCGTACGCCTCGTAGAGCAGACCCATGGTGGTGAGCCTGGGGTCGTCGAAGAGTTCTGCATCCACGGTGCCGAGCTTAGCCGAGATAGTTGCGGTGGGGATAGTTGACACGGGGAATATGCGCACCCTAGATTGTTGTCACTGCAATATTCCTCACCGCAACTAAATGGAGATTCCGATGACTACCTCTGCGCGCTGGGTCGCGGGCTTCCGCTGCACACTGGTCGACCCCACCGAGCGAATTCGGTTGGCCGAGCCGCGCGGCTTCGCCGATGAGACGGTGCGTCAGGTGCTGCACCTGATCGGGAGCGGCGAGCAGCTGCGGGTGCGGCTGACGAATCGCTATGGCGCGACACCGGTGATTGTCGGCGCGGCGCGGATCGCGATGCGCAAGTCCGGGGCCGAGATCGTCGCGGAGACCGATACCGAGCTGCGCTTCGACGGCAAGGCGCAGGTGACCATTCCGGCGGGGGCCGATATCGTCAGCGACCCAGTCGATTTCGTGACGACGGCGGGCACGGATCTGACGCTGAGCGTATATCTGCCGAAAGAGACTGGCCTGGCTCCCTTTTCGCACCTGCCGATGGAATCCGGTTTCGTCGCCGCCGGCGATCAGGCTGCCGCTGCCGCACTGTCGGATGCGCAGGAGACCACCTCACGCTTCTTCGTGACCGGCGTCGACGTGCTCACCTCGACGAACGCCCCGATCGTCGTCGCATTCGGCGACTCCTGGTTCGAAGGGGTCGGGTCCACCTCGGGTACGAACCATCGCAGCGTCGATGTCCTCAGTGAACGCCTCACCAGCGGTTGGGCTCTCAATCAGGGCATCGGCGGAAACCGTTTGCTGACCGACCAGATCGGCGAGCACGGTTTGGCCCGTTTCGACCGCGATGTACTCGCAGTTCCCGGCGTGACTCATGTTGTGCTGAACTTCGGCATCAACGATCTGATCCTCGACAACACCACATCGTCGGCTGATGCGCTCATCGCCGGTTTCAGGCAATTGGCCGGACGGGCCCATGCGGCCGGACTCGCGGTGTACGCCAATACCATCGGCCCCTTCGCAGGTGCCATCTATCCGGACCTCAATGTCGCCGAGGGGCGGGCGGCGCGCGGTGCAGTCAACGAATGGCTCCGTACCACAAGGATTTTCGATGCGGTGTTCGATATTGCGGCCGCCGTCGAGGATCCGAATGATCCCGACTTCATTCGACCCGATCTCGACAGTGGCGACGGTCTGCATTTGAACGATGCGGGCCACCGCATCATGGGGGCGACCATGTCCATTCCAGGACTTACCTGACTACGGGGCAAGGCCACGCAGGACGATGTCGATGCCGAGGCGGAATTCCGTCTCGGCATTGACATCTCGGGCGTCGGTAGCGGTTTCGACGAGCACGGGATAGTCGGCCGGAGCCAGTCGGGTCATGGCGGCGGTGCCCGCGCCGGAGAGTGGGCCGTAGTGCTCGTTCTGGAGGTGACCGAGCAGGAAGGCCATGAGGGTGCGTTGGGCCAGGACGCGGCCGATGCCGGTGAAGCCCGCATCGGTGAGGACGGTCAGCATCGCCTCGATCCAGCGCAGGCTGTTGGGGGCGGACTGACGGTGGCGCACGATGAGTGGGACCGCTGCCGGATGAGCGGATGCCGTTGTGCGCATCCGATCCAGTAGGGTCGCGACGCGATCGCGCCAGTCCGGGGCGGTCGGTGGCGTGAGGTCGATATCGGCGAGGAGATGGTCGACGACCAGCAGCTCGAGTTCGTCGCGGTCGGCGACGTAGCGGTAGAGGCCCATGGTGGCAATGCGGAGTTCCTTGGCGACCGCACGCATGGTGAGGCCGGACAGACCGTCGCGGTCGAGCACCGCGACGGCGGCAGCTGCGATGGCGGGGCTGGTCAGCGAGCGGGGGCGGGGCACGGGTTGACAGCGTACAAGGTACGCCCATACTTATCGTAGGCGTACGAAGTACACCTACGAAAGGAGTTTCCATGACATTGCCGACCACGGTGCCTACCCGAGAACTGGTCACCATCGCCGACAGCACACTTCGGATTCCGGATCAGGATTGCCTGACCCATCTGCAATTCCGCCGCTTCGCCGGATGCCCGATCTGCAACCTGCACCTACGCTCGTTCGCGGTCCGGCACGCCGAAATCCGCGCCGCCGATATCCGGGAGATCGTCGTCTTCCATTCCAGCGCAGCCGAATTGCGCAAATACGAAGGCGACCTCCCCTTCGACCTGGTCGCCGACCCCACCCGAACCCTCTACCGCGAATTCGGCATCGAAGCCCAACCCCGCGCCCTCCTCGACCCCCGCGCCTGGCCCACCATCCTTCGCAGTGTCGTCACCGTAAGCATGGCCGTCCGCCGCAAGGAAAAGCCCGCTCCCCCAGCGAAACCCGAAGGCGGCCGCCTGGGCCTCCCCGGCGATTTCCTCATCGCGCCCGACGGGCGTGTGCTTGCCAGCAAACTCGGTCAACACGCCGATGACCAATGGTCGGTCGATGAACTGCTCGCGCTGGTTCCCAGCACCAAGGCCCGGCACTGACCATCGGACGCCCGAAGCTCGTCAGAGCATGCGCCATGCCGGCATCGAGCAGGCCATCCCTGGAGCCGTGGTGTCCAGCTCATGGCATCAGTGAACCCGGATCCACGGTGAATTCGAAGGGACTGCGCAGGGGTGACGGCATCTCCGGCCGCCACCCGGTGCGTCAGATCTGAGTTCGACAATATGAAGCGGACCAGTACGTTCCGGGCCGTTCGATTGAATTACCCACCACTGCAACGGAGTTCGCCTTCGCGCGCGAATCCGCATCGTTCGAGCAGTAGCAAGCTCCGGACGAAACCAGGTTCGTCCGGAGTCAACTACGTTGGTAACTTGCGCAGCAAGCGCTGTCTACTTGGCCGCCGTGGCCGACCAGCCGTAATACGTCGCGGATCCACCTGGAGCCACGGTCGCGGTGGGTTCACCTGTGCAGTCCGCGGAGGCATATACCAGGAAATTGCGCGTGCTGCGGTTCTGGAACCGTATGTCACGCGCGAAGCCACTAGCCCAGCACGAGTCCAGGTCGCTCAGCTCCAGGGTGCCGTCGATGATCACCACTGCTCGGCCGTCCCCGCCTCCGGCTGAGCCGGTCGGGATGGCCGAGACGGTGGGAGCCGCGACGGACACCACAGCAGCGGTGAGAGCACCTATGAAAGAGAGCATTCCGAGTTTCACGGATTGATGCTATATGTTGCGCGCACACCGTCCTCCAGCCCTCGACCGCTCCATCACCGCCGAATCCCCCTCTGCCAGAACCGAATCCGCATATTATCTGTTGAACACGACTCGGAGAGTTCCCAGTTGGACCGCACGTTTGAACGACGAGTCTGCTCCGGAAGGTTTCTCCGAGGTCCGACTCGTGGCTCAGCGGGCATCAGAGAACTACTCGGTAGCCGGTCGGCGTGTGATGCGTGGTGGGTAGCGGGACTCGAATAACAGCGAAGCCGTTGCCACACAGTGGCAACGGCTTCGCCCGGTATTTCGAACTACTCGACGACCACGATCCGCACGTTCTCGTCCGCCGCGTCGGTTGGCTCGTCCACAGCGACGAACCAGTGGCTGACCTCGCCGTCGGCCAGATCATCCGCGATCTCGTCCGCGCCGGGCAGCACCGACAACGCACCGGCGATGGCCGCCGCCATGCACTCCAGGAGTGCGACTCGACCCGAGACGGCGGTGGTGAATGTCGTCGACTCGTAATCGATGTCGTATTCCGAGCGCACCCGCTCGGCCTGTTCGAGCGCCTCGGTCTGACTGAAGGCGCGTGCCGTGCCGTCGGCCGCGAGGACCACGAAGGCCGGGTGTTCCTCGCCGAGCGGGCGCACCCGATCCGCGTAGGAGACCGGATGCACCGGGGCGGCGGTTAATTCGGCCTGCACCGCCGGATCGCTCGGCACCAGCCAGTTGATCGGGCCATCGACCGGTTCCAGCGTGATACCGAAAATGGCTCCGGCGGTGACCATTTCGGCGGTGGTCAGATCACCGGCGAACAGGCAGGCGGCACCGGCCTTCTGGATGGCCCAGACCGCGACCACCGCATCCACCGAACGCGGCAGCGCCTGGGCCACCACGTCGCCGGGTCCGACACCGTGTGCGATGAGCACCCGGGCCAGTTGCGAGGAACGGCGATCCAGCACGTGGTAGGCAATTTCGTCGCCGTCCACCAGCAGCGCGGGTGCCTCGGGATCCGCCTCGACCACCTCGGCGAGCACCCGCGACACCGTGCGTGCCCCGACCCGGCCCACCGGTTCCAACACGGGCGCCGCGGCCCCGATACCGGATTCCACGAGCAGTTGAGCCCGCTCACCGGCATCGAGGATATCGATATCGCCGACCAGCCCGGCGGGATCGCCGATCAGTGCGTCCAGTACCCGGATCAGCCTGGTGGACAGGGTTTCCACCTCATCGGCGGTGAACCGGTTGATGAGGTACTCGAGGGTGAACTCGAGCGTGGACTCCGCGGTCACCTGCAGGGTGAGCGGGTAGTGCGTCGCGCTGTCCACACCGACATCGGTCACCGACATGCCATCGATCGAACTCGCCGCGGCGATCGCCTCCCGATCGATCGGGTACGACTCGAACACCAACAGGGTGTCGAAGTGCGAGGCGATTCCGGCGGCCCGCTGGATATCGGCGAGGCCGACGTAGTGGTGATCGAGCAGGTCGGCCTGGTCGCGCTGCAACCGCTCGAGCTGATCGCCGATGGCCGCGCGGTCATCGATACGCACCCGCACCGGAAGCGTATTGATGAACAGACCAACCATCGACTCCACGCCGGTCAGTTCGGCGGGCCGACCCGACACCGTGGCGCCGAACACCACATCGGCGCGGCCGGTGAGCCTGCCGAGCAGGATGCCCCAGGCCGCCTGCACCAGGGTGTTGACCGTAATGCCGAGTCCGGCGCAGTGCTTGGTCAGCTGACGGGTGCGGTCGACGTCGATCCGGGTGATCAGTTTCGCGGTCTCGTAGGTCTCGGCCGTCCGGGCGGGCACGGCCAATTCGGTCGGTTCGGTCGCGCCGTCGAAGGCCTCGGCCCAGACCCGCAACGACGCGTCCTCGTCGCGCGTGGCGAGCCAGTCCAGGAAGTCCCGGTATGAGGAGACCTGCGGCAGTGCCGACTGATCACCACGAGTCGCGTAGAGCACCAACAGATCCCGCATCAGCAGCGGCATCGACCAGCCGTCGAGCAGTACGTGATGCGTGGTGATCGCCAGTGACCATTGCTCGGCCGCGGTGCGCAACAGCGTGTAGCGCACCAGCGGCGGGGTGGACATATCGAAGCGTTCCGCATGGTCCGCCTCGATCCGGCGACGCAGTTCCGCGTCCCGCTCCGCCTCCGGCAGTTCGGTGAGATCCACGACGCGCCAAGGCACTTCGACCCGATCGAGCACGACCTGCCGGACCTGACCGGTGGAGTCGGTGACGAATGCGGTGCGCAGATTCGGGTACCGATCCAGGATCGCCTGCGCGGCCGCGTTCAGCCGCGCCACATCCACCGTTCCGGCCAGCCGCACCACGGCCTGGATGGTGTAGATGTCCAGGGTGGCCGAGGTCATCAGCGCGTGGAAGAGCAGACCGGACTGCAGCGGCGAGACAGGCCAGACATCATCGAGGCCCGGGTAGGTCCGTTCCCACAGATCGATATCGGCCTGGCCGACCTGCACCAGCGGCAGATCCGACGGCGTATGACCACCGGCATCCGGCCGCCGCGCGTGCACGGCAAGCGCGGTGAGCGCGCCGACCCACAGGTCCGCCAACTCCTGCACCTGCTCCGGGGACAGCAGACCGACCGGGAACTCGAAGGTGGCCAGCAGCCGTGGACCATCTTCCTCGGTGCCGACGGTCACCGCGATATCGAGCGCCCCGTTCGCGGGCATCGCGGCATCCCGCTCGGTCTTGACCGCCACTTCCTGGTACCGGAAGCCGACCTGACCTGCCGGCGGCAGTTGCAGCAGCCCGTGGCCGACGCCCTGATCCGGCACCGCGCGCAGCTGTTCCTTCACCGACTTGATGACCGAACCGGCGGCATCGCCGCCGTCGAACGCGTCGGCCAGATCGATCCCGCCCAGCATGAGCCGGGCCGGGTAGACGGCGGTGAAAGCACCCACGGTGCGCGACAATTCGGCACCGGGGACCGCCACCCTTCCGTCACCGTCGAGCCGGATCAGCACTTCCGATCCGTGCTGTGCACCGCGCCAGCGCAGCAGCGCCATGGCCAATGCCGACAGCAGCCCGTCCGGCACGCCGCCGTGGAATCGGGTCGGAACCGTGGTGAGCAGTACCTCGGAGATCTCCGCGGGCACCTCGACGCGAACCCGTCGCGTGGTGGCGACGGTATCCAACGCCGGATCGAAGGCCCGCGCACCGAGCAGCGGCTCAGATGTGGCCGCAACCTCTTGCCAGAACGGCAGTTCGGCGGTGCGGCCACTCGCCTGCTCGGTCAGGCCGTAGGCCCAGCGCCGCAGCGAGGTACCGACCTCCGGCAGGGCGACCTGGTCGTCGGCGATCAGGGCGAGCAGATCGCCGGCCAGGATGCCGAGGGACTTCGGATCGGCCGCGAAGCCGTGCACCACGACGAGCAGGAAGTTGCCGCCGTCGAGGCGGTCAGCCGTACAGCGCACGAACTGTGCGAGCACACCGTTGGCCGGATCGAGGCGATCCGCCGCGGCCGCGCGTTCGTTATCGGCGAGCCGCATGAGCTCGTCATAGCCGTAGTCCTCGTCGAGGGTGGTATCGAAGGCGACCTCGTGCACCAGCGCATCGATATCGATGGCACCGCGCTCCAGCGCTTCGAATTCCCAGCCCTCGCCCGCCGGGCGCAAGCGTGTGCGCAGCGCATCATGCCGGTCGACCAGGGCGGCGATCGCCGCACGCAGCCGATCCCCATCGAGTTCGCTCGGCAGTGCCACCGCCGTCTCGTAGGAGAAGCGCTGGTACGCCGTGCCGTTCGCCAGCACCGCCGCGATGCTCGGCGGCAGCGGGATCTCGCCGATGCCACCGCCTGGCAGTTCGGCCACGGTCGCCTGCCGCAGATCGGCGGTCGAGGTGGCGATCGCGGCGAGTCCGGCGACGCTGCGCCGGTCGAAGACGTCGCGCACGGAGAACACCACACCGAGTGCTTTCGCCCGCGATACCAGCTGGATCGACAGGATGCTGTTACCGCCGAGTGCGAAGAAGTCGTCGTCGGCGCCGATCCGTTCGATGCCGAGCACATCGGCGAACACACCGGCCACGATCTGCTCGACCGGGGAGACCGGCGCGCGGAATGCGGCATGTTCGAAGGTGGGCTCCGGCAACGCCTTTCGATCGAGCTTGCCGTTCGCATTGAGCGGCAGGGCCTCGAGCTCCAGGAAGACGCTCGGCACCATGTACGACGGCAACTCGGCGGCCAACGCCGATTGCAGCGCGGGCTTATCGAGCTCGCCGGTGGCCGAAACCACATAGGCGACCAGTCGGTCACCGAGCGTCGGGTCGGTATGCGCGAGCACCGCGGCCGAGGTGATCGCGGCCTGCCGCAGCAAGGCCGCCTCGATCTCGCCCAGTTCGATCCGGAAGCCGCGGATCTTCACCTGGAAGTCGGTGCGGCCGCGGTACTCCAGTTCACCGGCGGCATTCCAGGCCACCAGGTCACCGGTGCGGTACATCCGAGCACCGGATTCGAACGGGTCGGCCACGAACCGCTCCGCGGTCAGATCGACCCGCCCGAAGTAACCGCGCGCCAATTGCGCACCGGCCAAATACAACTCACCCGAAACACCCACCGGCACCGGACGCAACCGCGCATCCAGCACATAGACACGGCTGTTCCACTCCGGGGCACCGATCGACACCGAGACGGTATCCGCATCGGTCACCTCGTGGTTGGTGATCGAGACCGCGGCCTCGGTCGGGCCGTAGAGGTTGAACAGGGTGGCCGCGTTCGACTCCCGGAACCGCTGCGCCGTCGCCGCGGGCAGCGCCTCACCGATGGCGAGCACCCGGCGCAACGACTCGGGCAGCTGCCCGTCCGATTCGGTCAGCAGGGCATCCAACATCGACGGCACCACATGCAAGGTGGTGACGGCGGCATCACGCATCAGCCTGTTGAGGTAGGACGGATCGCGATGCCCGTCGGCGGACGCGATGACCAGTCGGCCACCGGAAACCGCCGCCGACCAGAACTCCCACAACGACAGGTCGAACGTCGCGGCCGTCTTCAGCAGTACCGCGTCCGCGGCGCCGAGGCCGAATTCGGCAGTCTTCCACAGCAACTGGTTGACAATGGCCGCATGCGGCACCGCGACGCCCTTGGGGCGGCCGGTCGAACCGGAGGTGAAGATCACGTACGCCGTATTCGCCGCGTGCAATGGCGCGATCCGCTCCGCATCCGTGATCGGCGCGTCCGCGACATCCGCGAGTGCGTCCATCCGGACCACCTCGGTCACCGAGGTCTGGAAATCGGTGTCAGCGTTGGTCACCACACACAGTGGCCGAGCGGTCTCGAGAATGTAGTCGGTCCGCTCACCCACCTGATCCGGATCCAGCGGCACGTACGCGCCACCGGCCTGGGTCACCGCGTACATCGCGACCACCAGGTCCACCGAGCGGCGCAGCGCGAGCGCCACTCGCGCTTCCGGTCCGACACCCAGCGAAATCAGGTGCCGGGCAAGCTGATTCACCCGAGCAGCGAGCTCGCCATAGGCGACGGCGGTGCCGTCGTCGCCGACCAGCGCCACCGCGTCGGGCGTGGCCGCAACGGTTCGATCCAGCAGCGACGCCAGCGTCGCGGACGAGTCCACCTGGTGCGCTGTCGCATTCCGGCCGGAGACCAGTGCGCGGCGTTCGTCGGCGGCCATGATCTCGAGATCGCCGACCGCGGTGCGCGGCGCCGCGATGATCTCCGTGAGCACGCGGGCAAAGCGATCGGCGAACCCACGGACGGTATCGGAGTCGAACAGGTCAGTCGCGTAGGTGAAGTACCCGCCGATACCGGACGCAATGCCATCCTCGTCGTAGCTGTCCGCCACGATCAGATGCAGATCGAACTGCGACAACTGGGTGTCGATATCGAATCCGGCCACCGTGAGTCCGGGCAGTTCCAGTCTGGTCCGCGCCAGGTTCTGGAACGACAGACCCACCTGGAACAGCGGATGCCGCGCCTGCGACCGCACCGGGTTCAGCACCTCGACCAACCGCTCGAACGGCACATCCGCATGCGCGAACGCCTGGATATCCGTTTCGCGCTGCCGGCCGAGCAGCTCGGTGAACGGCTCGTCGCGATCCAGCTGGGTACGGAATACCAAGGTATTCACGAACATGCCGATCAGATCGTCGAGTGCGGCCTCACCACGGCCGGCCATCGGGGTGCCGATCGCGATGTCATCGGTGCCCGAGAGCCGCGAGAGCAGTACCGCGAACGCGGTGTGCACCACCATGAACAACGTCGCGCCCTCGGCGCGGGCCAGACCGACCAGCGCACGATGGGTTTCCGCGTCGATGCTCAGCTCGACCTTGCCGCCGGTGAAGGACTGCACGGCTGGACGCGGACGATCCGAGGGCAGATCCAGCTGATCCGGCACATCCGCCAATGCCGACCGCCAGTAGGCGATCTGCTTGGCCGCCAACGACTCCGGATCGTCCTCGCTGCCGAGCAGCTCGCGCTGCCAGATGGCGTAGTCCGCGTACTGCACCGGCAGCGGCGCCCACGTCGGGGATTCGCCGACCGAGCGGGCCGCGTACGCCGTCATCAGATCCCGGGTCAACGGGCCCATCGACGAACCGTCACCCGCGATGTGGTGCACAACGAGCACCAGCACGAACTCGGCTGGGGCAGGAGCGGAGCCTGCGGAAGGATCCGACGGCACAGCGGCGGGTGCGTCCATCACCTGGAACAGCTCGACCCGCACCGGCACCTCGGTGGTGACGTCGAACGGCGCCGCCATCACCGCGATCACCGTGGATTCCAGCTCGGCGGCCGCGATCGGCCGCAGCTCCAGCGGCGGAACGGCCTGCGCCGCCGGCAGAATCACCTGCGCCGGGGCACCTGCGGTCTCCGGGTACACCGTCCGCAGAATCTCGTGCCTGCCGACCAGATCCGCCATCGCCGCCCGCAGCGCATCGACATCCAGCGCACCGGTCAGCCGGACCGCGATGGGCAGGTTGTAGGCCGCCGACTCGGTGTCGAAACGGTTCAGGAACCACATCCGCTGCTGCGCCAGCGACAACGGCACCGGATCCGGCCGCGCGGCGGCGACCAGCGCCCGCCGCTCGCCGACACCGGACAGCTGCTCCAGCTTCACCGCGAGGGCCGCCACGGTGGGCGCCTCGAACAGCGCGCGCACCGGCACCCGCCCACCGATCGCGGCGCTCAACCGGCCGACCACCTGGGTGGCGACCAGCGAGTTGCCGCCGAGCGCGAAGAAGTCGTCGTCGGCACCGACACGCTCGATACCGAGCACATCGCCGAAGACGCCCGCCACGATCTCCTCCACCGGCGTTGCCGGGGCACGGAATTCGCGACTGGTGAAGCTCGGTTCGGGCAGCGCCTTGCGGTCGAGCTTGCCGCTCGAATTCAGCGGGAAGGCGTCGAGCACGACGATGGCCGCCGGAACCATGTATGCCGGAAGCGCATCCGATACCGCGGCCAGCAGCTCCCGCTGGTCGGTCGACTGTCCCGGGGCCGGGACCACGTACGCGACCAACTGATCACCCAGCGTCGAGGCGGCCACCAGCGCCACCGCCTGGCTCACCGCGGCATGTGCCAGCAGCGCCGTCTCGATCTCGCCGAGCTCGATCCGCTGACCGCGGAACTTCACCTGGAAGTCGGTGCGCCCCAGGTATTCCAGGCGCTGACCCGCACCCGCGGGAGCACGCCATACCACCAGGTCGCCGGTGCGGTACATCCGCTCGCCGGGCGCGAACGGGTTGGCCACGAAGCGATCCGAGGTCAGATCCGGGCGCGCGACGTAACCGCGGGCCAGCTGATCACCGGCCAGGTACAGCTCACCGGCGACGCCGGCGGGCACCGGCCGCAGCCGCGAATCCAAGACGAACACCTGAGTGTTCCACTGCGGCAAGCCGATCGGCACGGTACGCACATCGGTATCGCGCGCGGGCCAGTAGGTCACCGACACCGCAGCCTCCGTCGGCCCGTACAGGTTGTGCAGTACCGCGTCCGAAACGGCCCGCCACGCGGTCACCGTTTCCGGCGGCAGCGCCTCACCGATCACGAATACGTCCCGCAGGGTCGGGCAGGAGCCTGCTGCCAGCTGTGCGGCGAACACCGTCAGCATGGACGGCACGAAGTCGGTGACCGTAACCCCGTGCGCGGCGATCGCATCCGCCACGTAGACCGGGTCACGATGGCCGTCGTGGGTGGCGACCACCAGCTTCGCGCCCGCGCGCAGTGGCATGAAGTAGCCCCACAGCGACACATCGAACGTGGTCGCGGTCTTCTGCAAGTACACGTCATCCGGGCCGAGCGGGTACTCCGCGAGCATCCATTCGATCTGGTTGTTGATCGCCCCGTGCGATACCGCGACGCCCTTCGGACGACCGGTCGAACCCGAGGTGAAGATGACATAAGCCGGGTTGTCCTCGGTGACCGGGCGCAGCAGCTCACCGGGTTCGATCGGCGCGGACGAGAACCCGTCCAGCTCCAGCGAATCCAGTTCGAGCACCGGGATGTCCGCCGGGACCGGCACCGCGTCGGCCGCGGTGGTGACCACGCACGCGGGCTGGGCGGTATCCAGGATGTGCGCGATTCGCTCCGCCGGATGATCTGGATCCAGCGGTACATACGCGCCACCGGCCGCGACGATCGCGTACATGCCGACGACCAGATCGAGCGAGCGCCGAACGGCGAGACCGACCAGCGACTCGGCACCGACACCCCGCGAAATCAACAGGCGGGCAAGCTTGTTCACCCGTTCGTCGAATTCGCGGTAGGTGAGTTCAGCGCCCTCGTACACCACCGCGACGGCATCCGGACGCGTCGCGGCGGCGCGCCGGTACCCGTCGAGCAGCAGCTCGGGCACCACCGGACGCGTGGTGGCGTTCCAGCCGGCCAGCATCCGTTCCCGCTCCACCGGAGTGAGCAGCTCGAGCTCGCCTACCACCGTGCGCGGCGCGGTGATGATCTCGCCGAGCAGCCTGGTGAACCGGTCCGCGAACCCTTCGACCGTGCTTCGGTCGAACAGGTCGGTGGCGTAGGTGAATATGCCGCTGATGCCCGCCGGAGCACCGGACTCGTCGTACAGGTCGGTGAGGATCAGGTGCAGATCGAACTGCGACAGGCGGGTATCGAACTCCACGGCGGAGACCGTGAGATCCGGCAATTCCAAGGTGGTCTGGGCCAGGTTCTGGAACGACAGACCCACCTGGAACAGCGGATGCCGCGCCTGCGACCGCACCGGGTTCAGCACCTCGACCAACCGCTCGAACGGCACATCCGCATGCGCGAACGCCTGGATATCGGTTTCGCGCTGCCGCCTGAGCAGATCCGTGAACGGCTCGGCCGAATCCAGTCGGGTCCGGAACACCAACGTATTGATGAATGTGCCGATCAGATCGTTCAGCGCGGCCTCACCTCGGCCCGCCATCGGCGTACCGATCGCGATGTCCTGCGTGCCGGACAACCGCGACAGCAGGACGGCCAGCGCCGTGTGCACCACCATGAACAGCGTCGCGCCCTCGGCCTGCGCCACCTCGCCGAGACCGCGGTGGGTATCGGCGTCTATGCGCACCGCGACGGTGCCACCGGCGAAGGACTGCACCGCGGGCCGCGGACGATCCGCGGGCAGGTCCAACTGCTCCGGCAGCTCGGCCAGCGCGGTCCGCCAGTAGGCGACCTGCTTGGACATCAGCGAATCCGGATCGTCCTCGTTGCCGAGCAGCTCGCGCTGCCAAATGCTGTAATCCGCGTACTGGACCGCCAGTGGCGCCCAGTTGGGTGCGACACCCGCCGAGCGCGCCGCGTACGCCGTCATCAGATCGCGCGTCAGCGGTCCCATCGAGGAGCCGTCACCGGCGATGTGATGCACGACCATCGCGATCACGAACTCGGGAGCCGAACTCTCGGTTTCGATCTCGAACAACCGCACCCGCACCGGCACCTCGGCGGTGACGTCGAACGGCGCCGAAATCAACTCGACCACGGCGGATTCGACCTGATCGGGGGTGACCGTCCGGATGTCCAGCTCCGGAATCGCCTGTCCCACCGGCAGAATCAGCTGCACCGGTCCCGATTCGGTCTCCGGGTAGATGGTGCGCAAGACCTCGTGCCTACGCACCAGATCCGTGATCGCGGCGCGCAGTGCGTCCACATCGAGCGCGCCGGTCAGTCGCACCGCGATCGGGACGTTGTAGGCCGCGGACTGGGTGTCGAAGCGGTTGAGGAACCACATCCGCTGCTGGGCCAGCGACAGCGGAATCTGTTCCGGCCGTGGACCGGCGACCAGGGCGTGCCGCCCATGCCCGTCGGCCTGCTGCTCGACCCGGATGGCCAGTGCGCCGACAGTCGGCGCCTCGAACAGCAGCCGCACCGGGACACGGGTGTTCAGTGCCGCGCCGAGGCGGGCCGCGACCTGGGTCGCGAGCAGCGAGTTGCCGCCCCACGCGAAGAAGTCGTCATCCAGGCCGAGCTGGCGCGCATGCGCTCCGGAACCGAGGTGCAGCACCTCGGCGAAGGTGTTCGCGACGATCTCCTCGATCGGGGTGACCGGCGCGCGGAAGACCGCCTTCTCGAAGGTGGGCTCCGGCAGCGCCTTGCGATCCAGCTTGCCGTTCGCGTTCAACGGCAGCACATCGAGCGCGATAAAGACCGTCGGCACCATGTAGGACGGCAACTCGGCGGCCAATGCCGATTGCAGCTGCCCGTTGTCGAGTTCACCGGATCGGGTCACCACATAGGCGACCAGCCGGTCACCCAGATTCGGGTCGGTGTGTGCGAGCACCGCCGTGGCCGAAACCTCGGGCTGCCGCAACAGGGCCGCCTCGATCTCACCGAGCTCGATCCGGAAGCCGCGGATCTTCACCTGGAAGTCGGTGCGGCCGCGGTACTCCAGCTCACCGGCGGCATTCCAGGCCACCAGGTCACCAGTCCGGTACATCCGGGCGCCCGCGCCGAACGGGTTGGCCACGAAGCGATCCGCGGTCAGATCCACGCGTCCGAAGTACCCGCGCGCCAATTGCGCACCGGCCAGATACAACTCACCGGAGACACCGACCGGAACCGGACGCAGCCGCGAATCCAGCACGTACACCTGGCTGTTCCACTCCGGGCCACCGATCGGCACCGACACGGTGTCGGCATCGGTGACGGTGTGCGCGGTGATCGACACCGCGGCCTCGGTGGGGCCGTACAGGTTGAACAGCTCGGCCGCGTTGTCCAGCCGGAAGCGCTGTGCGGTCATCGCGGGCAGCGCCTCACCGATCGCCAGCACCCGCCGCAACGACGGCGGCAGGTGGCGACCGGATTCGGTGAGCAGCGCGTCGAGCATCGACGGCACCACATGCAGTGTCGTGACGCCGGTGGAACGCATCAGATCGTTGAGGTAGGCGGGATCGCGATGACCATCGGCGTCGGCGATGACCAGACGACCACCGCAGACGGCGGCCGACCAGAACTCCCAGACCGACAGGTCGAAGGTGGCCGCAGTCTTGAGCAGCACCGCGTCATCGGCACCGAGGCCGAATTCGGCGGTCTTCCACAGCAACTGGTTGACGATCGCCGCATGCGGCACCGCAACGCCCTTCGGCTGGCCGGTGGAGCCCGACGTGAAGATCACATACGCCGTATTCGCCGCAGCCAGCGGACGCAGCCGCTCAGCGTCGGAGATCGCACCGGCCGCGACGCCGGACAGATCCAGCTCGTCGATCGACACCACCTCGGTCACGGCGCTGTCGAAAGCGTCGCGGCCGGTGGTCAGCACGCAGACCGGTGCCGCGGTGCGCAGGATGTAGTCGGTGCGCTCGGCGGGCTGATCGGGATCGATCGGCACATACGCCGCACCCGATTTCGCCACCGCGTACATGGCGACGACGAGATCCACCGAGCGCCCGATGGCCAGCGCCACTCGGTCCTCGGCACCCACACCGAGGGTGATCAGGTGGCGCGCAAGGCGGTTGGTCCTGGCAGCCAATTCGGCGTAGGTGAGCGTCGTGTCGTCGGCAACCAGCGCCACCGCATCCGGGCTCGCCGCCACCGTGGCGTCCAACAGCGACACCAGCGTGGTCGAGGCGTCGATATCGAGTGGATGCGCGGTGTCGTTCCATCCGCCCAGAATTCGCGCGTTCTCGGCGGGTGAGAGCAGATCGATCTCGCCGACCCGCACATCCGGATCGGCCAATACGGCATCGAGCACCAAGACGAAGCGGTCGGCGAAGCCCTGCACCGTCGCCTCATCGAACAGGTCGATGGCATAACCGAATTCGGTGAGAATCTGGGCGGGCGTGCCGTCCTCGGCGTAGCGGTCGTACAGCGTGACGTGCAGATCGGTCTTGGCCAGCTGCGAATCGAAGTTCACCGCGCTGACCGACAGGCCGGGCAGCGTAAAGGTGGTCTCGGCCAGGTTCTGGAACGAAAGTCCCACCTGGAACAGCGGATTGCGTGCGGTCGAGCGCTCCGGGTTGAGCACCTCGACCAACCGCTCGAACGGCACATCGGCGTTCGCGAACGCCTCCAAGTCCCGCTCGCGCACATCGGCGAGCAGGTCGGCGAAGGTATCACCGGGCTTGATGTTCGTACGGAACACCAAGGTGTTGACGAACATACCGATCAGATCGTCGAGCTCACGTTCACCGCGACCCGCGATCGGTGTGCCGACCGCGATGTCGTCGGTACCCGAAAGCCGCGCAAGCAGGACGGCCAGCGCCGCGTGCACGACCATGAACAGCGAGGCGTGATTGGCCCGCGCCAGCTCATGCAGCTTGGCGTGCTTGTCCGGTGCGATCTCGAAACGAATCGCCTTGCCCTGGAACGACTGTGCTGGCGGGCGCGGCCGGTCGGCGGGCAACTCCAGCTGATCGGGCATACCCGCGAGCGCGGACTGCCAGTAGGCGACCTGCTGTGCCGCGAGCGATTCCGGATCCTCCTCGGAGCCGAGCACCGCACGCTGCCACAGCGCGTAATCGGCGTATTGCACCGGCAGCGGCTGCCACTGCGGGATCTCGCCCTGGGCCCGCGCCACATACGCCGCCATGACATCGCGCGCCAGCGGACCCATCGACGAACCATCGGCCGCGACATGGTGCACCGTGAACGCCAGTACGTGATCCTGCTCGGCGAGCCGGAACAGGGCCACCTTCAGTGGCACCTGCACAGTGACATCGAAGGTGGTGAGCGCGAATTCGATCACCGTGCCCACCAGGTCCGACTCCGAGATATCGATGACGGTCAGCTCCGGGGTGGCCTGATCGGCGGGCAGGATCACCTGGTGCGGGCCACTGGCCGAACTCGGGTAGGTGGTCCGCAGCACCTCGTGCCGGGCGAATACGTCGCCGAGCGCCTGCTCCATTGCCGCCACATCCAGCGCGCCGGACAACCGCACCGCGAGCGGAATATTGTCCACGGCCGAGGTGGTCGTATCGAACTGGTTGAGGAACCAGTACCGCTGCTGCGCGGGCGAGAGCGGCACCCGGGCCGGGCGCTCCCCCGCGACCAGCCGCGGCCGGCTGCGGCCGGATCCGGCATTGTGTTCGGCCTTGGCCGACAGCGCGGCGACGGTCGACGCCTCGAACAGATCGCGGACCGCGAGCTGGGTATCCAGCGCCGCGCCGATGCGCGCGGTCACCTGGGTGGCCAGCAGCGAGTTGCCGCCGAGTTCGAAGAAGTCGTCGTCGAGGCCGACGCGCGCGACCCCGAGCACATCGCTGAAGACGCCCGCCACGATCTCCTCGATCGGGGTGGACGGTGCGCGGAACACCTTCGCCTCGAACACCGGCGCGGGCAGCGCCTTGCGATCCAGCTTGCCGGAGGCGTTGAGCGGGAACGCGTCCAGGACGACGAAGGCCGTCGGCACCATGTACGCCGGCAGCTCACCCGCGAGTTCGGCACGCACCTGGTCGATATCGACCGCACGATCCGCCGCCGCGATCACATAGCCGACCAGCTGATCGCCGAGGCGGTCATCGGAGCGGACCACCACGGCCGCCTGCGCGATCGGCTCCAGCGCGGTGAGCGCCGATTCGATCTCGCCGAGTTCGATACGCAGACCGCGCAGCTTCACCTGGAAGTCGGTGCGGCCCAGGTATTCCAACTCACCACTGGCGGTCCAGGTGACGAGGTCACCGGTGCGGTACATCCGCGCGCCGGTGCCGAACGGGTTGGCGACGAAGCGATCCGCGGTCAGATCCGGACGCGCCACATAGCCGCGCGCCAGCTGATCGCCCGCGAGGTACAGCTCACCTGCGACACCGACCGGAACCGGGTGCAGCCGCGAATCCAGCACGTACACCTGGGTGTTGAACACCGGAGCGCCGATCGGGACCGAGACGGTATCGGCATCGGTCACCTCGTGATAGGTGACGTCGACCGCGGCCTCGGTCGGACCGTACAGGTTGTGCAGCCAGACACCGGTCAGCTCGCGCAACCGCTGTGCGGTCACCGCGGGCAGCGCCTCACCGGAGGCGAAAACATTACGCAGGTCGAAGCATTCGCCCACCCGATCGTCGGCCACGAAGACCGACAGCAAGGACGGCACGAAGTGCACTGTGGTGACCTGCTCGTCGGCAATGGTGCGCACCAGGTAGGCCGGATCGCGATGGCCGTCCGGCCGCGCGATGACCAGGCGCGCGCCGACCTGCAGCGGCCACCAGAATTCCCATACCGACACATCGAAGGTGGCGGGGGTCTTCTGCAGCACCACATCGCCGCGATCCAGCCCGTATTCGGCCTGCATCCACACCAGGCGGTTGACGATCGCGGCATGGCTGACCGCGACCCCCTTCGGCCGACCGGTCGAACCCGAAGTGAAGATCACGTACGCGGTATTCGACGGCCGCAGCGGCGCAAGACGTTCCGCATCGCTCAGCGGCTCGGCGGGGTATGCCGAGAGATCCAGTGCCGCGATATCCAGCGCCGTTGTGGTACCCGCGTCGAACTCGTCGGCGGCGGTGGTCAGCACGCAGACCGGCTGCGCGGTGTCGAGCACGTACCGGGTGCGGTCGGCCGGATGATCCGGATCCAGCGGCACATACGCGCCACCGGCCACGCTCACCGCGTACATGCCGATCACCAGCTCGAAGGACCGGCGCATGCCGAGCGCGACCATCGAATCGGGTCCGACACCCAGCGAAATCAGGTGCCGGGCCAAACGATTCACCCGAGCGGTGAAATCACCGTAGGACAGACTCGTCCCCTCGAACGTCAGCGCGGTCGCCTGCGGGCTCCGGGCCGCCTGCCTCTCGAACATCGAGACCAGCGTGGCCTGAGCATCGACGACCGCGGCCGTCTCGTTCCACTTTTCGAGCACCTTGCGACGCTCGTCGACATCGAGCAGCTCGACATCACCGACCGCGACGGCCGGATCCGCGACCACCGCATGCAGCAGGCGGACCAGGCGCTTGGCGACACCGGCGATCGTCTTCGCGTCGAACATATCGGTCGCGTAGGCGAATTCGGCGGTCATACCGTCCGCGTTCCCGGCCGCGTCGAACCGGTCGGCGAGGTTCAGGTGCAGATCGAACTTCGCGGTCACCACGTCGAGCGGCACACCGGCCACCTCGAGACCCGGGAGCTCGAACGACGCCTCACCGGTGTTCTGGAACGACAGCATCACCTGGAACAGCGGATGCCGGGCCTGCGAACGAGCCGGGTTGAGGATGTCGACCAGGCGCTCGAACGGCAGGTCGGCGTGGCCGAAGGCGGCCAGATCGGTTTCCCGTGCCCGCGCGACCACATCGGTGAAGGACGCACCCGCATCGACCGGCGTGCGCAACACGAGGGTATTGACGAACATGCCGATCGCATCGTCGAGCACGGCCTCACCGCGACCCGCGATCGCGGTGCCGATGGCGATATCGTCGCTGCCGGACAACCGCGACAACAGGGCAGCGAACGCCGCGTGCACCACCATGAACAGGCTCGCGCCATTCGCGCGGGCCAGCGCGTTGAGCTCGGTCAGCAACTGCGCGTCGATGCCGAATTCGTAGACATCACCGCGGTTGGACGCGACGGCCGGACGCGAACGATCCGATGGCAGATCCAGCTGGTCGGGCAGCCCGGCCAGATTCCGCGACCAGTACGCGACCTGCTGGGCGATCAGCGATTCCGGATCGTCCTCGGAGCCGAGGGTGTCGCGCTGCCAGAGCGCGAAATCGGCGTACTGCACCGGCAGCGGCGCCCAGGCAGGCGATTCGCCGCGGTTGCGGGCCGCGTAGGCGACCATCACATCGCGGGCCAGCGGACGCACCGACCAGCCGTCACCGGAAATGTGGTGCACCACCAAGACCAGCACGTGGGTGCCTGACATCGAGCCGTCTGTGTCTTCTGGTCGCTGCGCAGGCTCCGCTCCAGCGTCGTCTGGTCGCTGCGCAGGCTCCGCTCCAGCGTCGTCTGGTCGCTGCGCAGGCTCCGCTCCAGCCGGCGCCGCGAGCCGGAACAGCTTGGCGCGCACCGGAACATCGGCGGTCACGTCGAAGCCGGTCAGCACCAGCTCGCTGATGCGAGCGCGAATATCGGTCTCGGACACCACGACCGGGGTCAGGTCGAGGTGGACCTGACCGGTGGGCAGTACGACCTGCACACCGTGACCGTCCGCGGTCTCCGGGTAGACGGTGCGCAGCACCTCGTGCCGGTCCATCACATCGGTGACGGCCATGCGCAGCGCATCGGTGTCGAGTGCGCCGGTGAGCCGGACGGCCAGCGGAATGTTGTTGACGGCGGTCTGGTTGTCGAAGCGGTTGAGGAACCACATCCGCTGCTGGGCCAGCGACAGCGGAATCTGTTCCGGCCGTGGTCCGGCCGTCAGTTCTCGACGTCGGCCGCTACCCTGCTGCCCCTCCATCCGCGCGGCGAGCGCGGCGACATTCGGCGCCTCGAACAGCATCCGCACCGGAATGCGGGTGTCGAGTGCGGCGCCGAGGCGCGCGACCACCTGCGTGGCGATCAGCGAGTTGCCGCCGAGGTCGAAGAAGTCGTCGTCCAAGCCCACCGGACGCGCGCCGTCCGCGGTCAACAGACCCAGCACCTCGGCGAAGGTGTCGGCCACGATCTCTTCGATCGGGGTGGACGGTGCGCGGAATTCCTTGGCCTCGAAGGCGGGTTCGGGCAGCGCGCGGCGATCGAGTTTGCCGTTGGGGTTCAGCGGCATGGCATCGAGCACCATGAGCGCCGTGGGGACCATGTACGACGGAAGTTGCGCGGTCAGGTGCGTACGCAGTTCAGCTATGTCGACGGTGGCGCCATTCGCGGGCACCACGTAGCCGACCAGCTGATCACCGGTCCTGGCATCCGAACGCACCAGTGCCACGGCTTGGGCCACCGAATCGTGTGCGGTGAGGGCGGTTTCGATCTCCCCCAGCTCGATGCGCAGACCACGCAGCTTGACCTGGAAGTCGGTGCGGCCGCGGTATTCGATGGCACCGTCGGTGGCCCGGGTCACCAGGTCACCGGTGCGGTACATGCGAGCGCCCGGTGCGTCGAACGGGTTGGCCACGAAGCGATCCGCGGTCAGATCGGCACGACCGAAGTAGCCGCGCGCCAACTGCGCACCGGCCAAGTACAGCTCACCCGCGACACCCGGTGCGACCGGGTGCAAACGCGAATCCAGTACGTATGCCTGCGAATTCCACACCGGCAGGCCGATCGGCACCGCGCCGTCGACCTGGTCGGCCACCGGGCCGTGGGTCGCGTGGACAGTGAATTCGGTCGGGCCGTACAGGTTGTAGAGCTCGGCCGAGCTGACCCGGCGGATAGCGGTCGCAGCATCGGCGGTGAATGCCTCACCGGCAATGAGGAGTGCGCGCAGCGATGCCAGCGCGTCGCGACCCACGGCCGCGTCGACACTGCTCGCGAAGACGCTGAGCATCGAGGGCACGAACGAGGTCATGGTGACCCGTTCGGCCGCGATCACCTCGGCCAGGTACTGCGGGTCGCGATGGCCGTCCGGGCTCGCGACCACAATCCGACCACCGGTCGACAACGGGCCGAACAGTTCCCACACCGACACGTCGAAGGTCGCCGGGGTCTTGAACAACACCACGTCATCGGCACCGATGCCGTATTCACCGGTGATCCAACGGATCTGATTGACGACAGCGGCATGCGGCAGCGCCACACCCTTCGGCCGACCGGTCGAACCGGAGGTGAAGATGACGTACGCCGGATTGCTCGGCCGCAGCGGCGCGGTCCGCTCCGCATCGGTGACCGGCTCGTCCGAGTACTCGGACAAATCCAGATCATCGATGACGAGTGTGGGCAGACCGGTGCCGTCGAAGTCGTCACGCGAAGTGGTCAGTACACAGACCGGTGCCGCGGACTCGAGCACGTACCCGATCCGCTCCGCGGGCTGATCGAGATCGAGCGGCACATAACCGGCGCCGGCCTCGTGCACGGCGTAGGCCGCGACCACGAGGTCCACCGAGCGCCGCAGACCGAGTGCCACCAGGCTTTCCGGGCCGACCCCGCCCGCGATGAGGCGGCGGGCCAAGCGGTGCACGCGGGCACCGAATTCGGCGTAGTTCAGCGAGGTTCCGGTCGCCGGATCCACGATCGCGACCGCATCCGGCGTCGCCGCCGCCTGCCGGGCGAATTCGTCGACCAGTGTGCCGACCGCAGCGAGATCGCGCTCGGTGTCGTTCCAACCACGCAGTGCCAGTTCGGCTTCGTCCGCGTCGAGCAGATCGATATCACCGATGGCCCGATCCGGTTCGGTCGCGACGGCTCGCAGCAGCCGGTTGAACCGCTGTCCGAACGCCGCCATCGTGTCGGCGTCGAAAAGATCGGTGGCGTAGATCAATTCGGCGGCGATGCCCGATGGGGCGACGGTGGTACCGGCACCGTTGGTGGCGGTGATCGGGGTCGCGGTCTGCTCCGAAAGCACCAGCTGCAGATCGAATTTGGCCACATCGATCGGTAGATCGACCGCGCTGACCGTGAGTCCCGGAAGCTCCAGACTGTTCTGGCCGGTGTTCTGGAACGACAGCATCACCTGGAACAGCGGATGCCGCGCCTGCGAACGGGCCGGGTTCAGGATCTCCACCAGCCGCTCGAACGGCAGGTCGGCATGTCCGAATGCGCCGATATCGATGGCGCGCACGGTGCGCAGCAGTTCGGTGAAGGTGGCCGTGCCGTCGATCGGGGTCCGCAACACCAGGGTGTTGACGAACATGCCGATGAGATCGTCGAGCGCGCGCTCACCACGTCCGGCGATGGGCGTACCGATCGCGATATCTTCCTCGCCGGACAACCGCGACAGCAGCACAGCCAGCGCGGTGTGCGCGACCATGAACAATGTCGTACCCCGGGTACGCGCGAGTTCGGTGAGTTTGCCGTGGGTTTCGGCATCGATCTCGAAGACGTGCGTGGCACCGCGACCCGATGCCACCGCCGGACGCGGCCGGTCGGCGGGCAGGTCGAGCTGTTCGGGCAGGCCGCGCAGGGTCTCGGACCAGAATTCGATCTGCGCCGAGATCACCGATTCCGGATCGGATTCGGCGCCGAGCACCGCCCGCTGCCACAGCGCGAAGTCGGCGTACTGCACCTCGAGCGGCCGCCAGGCGGGCTCGCCGCCCTCGACGCGGGCCGCGTAGGCCGTCATCACATCGCGGGTGAGCGGCCCCATCGAGAAGCCGTCGGCCGAAATGTGGTGCACCACCAGGGCGAGCACATGTTCGGTCGGGCTGATCTCGAACAGCTTGGCCCGGAACGGAACTTCGGCGGTGACATCGAAGCCGGTCAGGATGACCTCCGCAACGCGCTGCGGCAGTTCGGCTTCGGTGACATCGATCGGCGTCAGATCCGGGATCACCCGGCCGGTGGAGACGGTCTGCTGGTAGGCGGTGCCGTCCTGTTCCGGGTAGAAGGTGCGCAGCGATTCGTGGCGGGCCAGCACATCGGCGACCGCGATCTGCAGTGCCTGCCGGTCGAGCAGACCGGACAGCCGCACCGCGGCCGGGATATTGTCCACGGCCGATTCCGGATCGAAGCGGTTGAGGAACCACATACGCTGCTGTGCCAGCGACAGCGGCACCCGCTCGGGGCGCTGCTGTGGCACCAGGGCCGTGCGCGCACCGGCACCGGCCCGCAACTCCGCGCGGGCCGCGAGGGCGGCCACCGTGGACGCCTCGAACAGTTCGCGGACACCGAAATCGGTATCCAGTGCGGCCGAGAGCCGGGCGGCGACCTGGGTGGCGCTCAACGAGTTGCCGCCGAGTGCGAAGAAGTCGTCGTCGAGGCCGACGCGTTCCAGGCCGAGCACATCGGCGTAGGTGGCCGCGATGATCTCCTCGACCGGCGTGGTCGGCGCGCGGAACACCGCGGCCTCGAATACCGGTGCGGGCAATGCCTTTCGATCCAGCTTGCCGGAGGCGTTGAGCGGGAAGGCATCGAGCACGATGACCACCGACGGGACCATGTACGCGGGCAACTGCCGCGCCAGATCCTCGCGCACCGACTCGATATCCAGGCGCAGGTTCGGCGTCGCGATGACATACGCGACGAGCTGATCGCCGGTGTGCTGATCACTGCGGACCACCACGATGGCCTGGGCGATCTCGTCCAGCGCGGTCAGCGCCGACTCGATCTCCCCGAGTTCGATACGCAGACCGCGCAGTTTCACCTGGAAGTCGGTGCGGCCCAGGTAATCCAGCTCACCGTCGGCCGTCCAGGCCGCCAGGTCGCCGGTGCGGTACATGCGCGCGCCATCGGTGGCGAACGGGTTCGCCACGAACCGATCACTGGTCAGATCCGGACGCGCGACATAACCGCGCGCCAGTTGGGTGCCCGCGAGATACAGCTCACCCGCGACACCGACCGGAACCGGACGCAACCGCGAATCCAGCACGTACACCTGGGTATTGAAGACCGGTGCACCGATCGGCACGGTGTCGGTATCGGTCGCGACCACCTCGTGGAAGGTGACGTCGACCGCGGCCTCGGTCGGGCCGTACAGGTTGTGCAGCGCCGCGCCGATCAGTTCGCGCAGGCGATGCGCGGGCTTGGGCGGTAGCGCCTCACCGGAGGCGAATACCAGCCGCAGCGAATCACAACGCACCGCGCGCGTCGGATCACTCAGTGCCGCAGTGGCATCGGCGACGAAGACCGACAGCATGGACGGCACGAAGTGGGTGACGGTGACCCGCTCCGCGGTAATGATCTCGGCGAGGTAAGCCGGATCGCGATGCCCGTCCGGCCTCGCGATGACCATGCGCGCACCGATCTGCAACGGCCAGAAGAACTCCCACACCGAAACGTCGAAGGTGGCGGGCGTCTTCTGCAATACGGCGTCGGCGCTGGTCAGCCCGTAGGCCGACTGCATCCACACCAGACGGTTCACGATCGCGGCGTGGCTGACCGCCACACCCTTCGGCCGACCGGTCGAACCCGAGGTGAAGATCACGTACGCGGTGTTCGACGGCCGCAGCGGCACACGCCGTTCCGTCTGGGTCACCGGCTCGTCCGACAGCCCGAACAGGTCGAGCAGATCGATGCGCACCTGGGCGGTATCGATCTTCAGGTCGTCACCGGAGGTCAGCACACAGACCGGATCAGCGGTGGCGAGAATGTATTCCGTGCGCTCGGCCGGATGGTCCGGATCCAGCGGCACATACGCGCCACCGGCCACGGTCACCGCGTACATGCCGACCACCAGATCGATGGAACGGCGCATACCAAGGGCCACATACGATTCCGCGCCGACACCGCGTTCGATGAGCCAGCGCGCGAGGCGGAAGACCTGGGCGCCGAACTCGGCGTAGGTCAGACTCGTCCCCTCGAAGGTCAGCGCGGTCGCGTCCGGCGTGGCGGCGAGCTGGGCCTCGAACATCGAGACCAGCGTGGCCGCCGCATCCACCTGGTGTGCGGTGTCGTTCCAACCGGACACCACGAGCTCGCGCTCGGCGGTGTCGAGCAGTTCGATATCCCCGACGGGCGCGGCCGGCTCGGTGGTGATCGCGGTGAGCACCCGCACCAGTCGATCGGCGATGCGGCGCACCGTCGGCTCGTCGAACAGGTCGCGCAGGTAGCCCGCGCGAATCCGCAGCCGGGAGTCCAGCTGCGCGATCAGGGTCAGCGGATAGTGCGTGGCATCGGCGGCCTGCATGTCGACCACGGCCATGCCATCGATATCGGCGGCCTGCGCCCGGATGCCCTCGGCATCGACCGGGTAGGACTCGAAGACCACCAGCGTGTCGAACAGGCCGCCGATACCGGCGGCGGACTGGATATCGGCCAAGCCGACGTAGTGGTGATCGAGCAGATCCGCTTGCTCGCCCTGGGTCCGGGTGAGCAACTGCTCCACCGATTCCGACGGATCGAAGCGCACCCGCACCGGAACGGTGTTGATGAACAGGCCGACCATCGATTCGACGCCGGACAGCTGGGCCGGACGGCCGGAAACCGTGGTGCCGAACAGCACATCGTCACGGCTGGTCATCCGGCCGATCAACAGGCCCCAGGCGACCTGCAGCACGGTATTCGGGGTGACGCCGAGCGAGGCCGCGAGTGCGGTCAGTCGCGCGGTCGCCTGCTCGCCCAGCTCGAAGAAGTATTCGCCGGACAACGCGGTGATTTCGCGGCTCGCATCGGGGCGCGACAGCAGCGTCGGTTCGCTGACACCGCGCAGCGCAACCGTCCACGCGGCCACCGAGGCGGCGTGGTCCTGCTGCCTGGTCCATTCCAGGAAGTGTCGGTAGGAGCGCGCCGCGGGCAGCACATTGGCATCGGCGTGCGCCGCGTAGAGCACCAGCAGATCCCGCATGAGCAGCGGCATGGACCAGCCGTCGAGCAGGATGTGGTGGTTGGACACCACGAATTGCCAACGGTCCGAAGCGGTTTGGATCAGCGTGAAGCGGATCAGCGGTGGCGCGGTCAGATCGAACCGCTGGGTGCGATCGGCGGCGATGATATCGGCGGCATCGCCGGATTCGATCCGGTCGTGCTCGGCCCAGGCGACGCGGGCGCTGTCGAGCACGACCTGCACCGGATTGCCATCGCTATCGGTGACGAAGGCGGTGCGCAGGTTCTCGTAGCGATCCACCAGAGCCTGTGCGGCCGAACGCAATCGGGTCGGATCCACGTGGCCGGTGAGCGTCAGCACAGCCTGCGCGGTGTAGACGTCCACCGAGGTGGCGGCCAAGCGCGCGTGGAACAGCAGACCCGCCTGCAGTGCGGACAGCGGCCAGATATCGGCCAGTGCCGGGAAGCGCTGCTCCCAGTTGTCGATATCGCGTTGGGTCGAACGCACCAGGGCGAAGTCGGACGGTGTGTGCCCGCCCGCGCCGTTCGAATTGGCGTGCCGGGCAACCGCTTCCAGTGCGGCGGTCCACAGTTCGCCGAATTCGCGGACCTGCTCGGCATCGAGCAGGGTGGTCGGGTAGCCGATATTGGCGGTCAGCTTGTCGCCGACCACGATGGCATTGATATCCAGCGGCGCCATCGCGGGCATATCCGCGTCGTAGGCGCCGCCGAGCGCACCGAGTTCGGCGGCCGGGATCCAGCCGAAGCCGCGCAGTGCCTCGGGCACATCGCCCTCGGAGACGCGGCCCAGGTAGTTGAAGCTCACCTGGCCCGGCTGTTCGACGGGCAGTTCGGTGGCGGTGGCCGCGTTCAGGTAGCGCAGCAGGCCGTAGCCGATGCCCTTGTCCGGCACCGCCAGCAGCTGCTCCTTGACCGCCTTGATGGCCTTGCCGAGCGCCGGGCCGCCGGTCAGCGCGGCATCGATATCGATGCCGGACAGGTCGAAGCGGACCGGGAAGATCGCGGTGAACCAGCCGACGGTGCGCGAAAGATCCGCGCCGGGCACGATGCCCTCTTCGCGGCCGTGGCCCTCCAGCCGGATCAGCAGCGCATCGTCGATGCGGCCGGTGCTGCGGCGCGCGCGCCACTTCGCGGTCGCCAGGGCGAGCGCGGTGAGCAGACCGTCGTTCACGCCGCCGTGGAACAGGGCGGGCACGGTGGTCAGCAGCGCCTTGGTGACCTCGGCGGACACCTCGACCTGCAGCTTCTCGATGGCGCCCGAGGTATCCACGGTCGGATCCAGCGGACGGTCGGTCAGCAGCGGATCCGGCGTGCCGACCACCGAACGCCAGTAGTCGAGTTCGGCCACCCGCTCGGCACTTTCGGCCTCGCGGCGCAGTGCGTCCGCCCAGGACCGCATCGAGGTCGCGGGTGCGACGAGCTGCGGTTCCTGACCAGCGGTGAGCTGGCCCCATGCGGCGACGAAGTCCGGCACCAGGATGCGCCAGGAAACACCGTCCACCACGAGGTGATGCGCGGCCACGATGAGCCGGCCGCCGCGGCTGCCATCCGACGGTTCCAGCCAGACGAATCGAATCACCACGCCCGCGGCCGGATCGAGTCGATCCAGCGCGGCATCCAGTGCGGCGGAGGCGATGCCGAACAGTCCGGCATCGTCGATATCGGCGGCGAATTCGGTGCGCTCGATCAGCGCGTCCACATCCACGGTGCCGGGTTCGGCGGTTTCGAGGATCCAGTCGTCCTCCGCGCGGTACAGACGCGCCCGCAGCATGTCGTGGCGATCGATCACCGCGGCAACGGTTTTCGCGATGCCCGCACGATCGATGCCGACCGGCAATTCGAGTGCCATGGTCTGGTTGAACCGGCCGAACGAACCGCGCCGCTGCGCCATGAACCGGACCACCGGGGTCAGCGGCATGGTGCCGATACCACCACCGGGCAGCTCGGCCAGTGCCGCGACGGCGGTTTCGGTGCTGTCGGCGGTTTCGGCGACCGCGGCGAGTCCGGCCACGGTGCGCTGCTCGAAGACATGGCGCGGGGTGAAGACCACACCGCGTGCCTTGGCCCGCGAAACCAGCTGGATCGACACGATGCTGTCGCCACCGAGCGCGAAGAACGAATCGTCGACACCGACCCGCTCGAGGCCGAGCACCTCAGCGAAGACCTCGGCAATCGTGTGCTCGATCGGCGTGCGCGGTGCGCGGAAGACCACCTCGGTCGCGAAGACCGGCTCCGGCAGGGCCTTGCGGTCCAGCTTGCCGACCGGGGTCAGCGGGATATGGTCGATCACCATCACCGACGACGGCACCATATACGCGGGCAGGCGCTGCTCGACGTGCGCGGTCAGCTCGGCGACATCGATCGAATGACCCGGCGCCGCAACCACATACGACACCAGCGAAGTGGCGCCCGCACCGCCCTTGTGGCCGAGGGTGACCGCGAAGTCGACAGTCTCGTGCGCGGCCAGGGCCGCGTCGATCTCGCCGAGTTCGATGCGGAAGCCACGCACCTTCACCTGGAAGTCGGAGCGGCCCACATACTCGACCTCAGCGTTGTTCGTCCATCGAACCACGTCACCGGTGCGGTACATGCGCGCACCAGCGACATACGGGTTGGCCACGAAGCGTTCGGCGCTCAGCCCGGCGCGGGCGTGATAACCGCGCGCCAACTGGATGCCCGACAGATACAGCTCACCCGCGACACCCACCGGCACCGGCCGGAGCTGGGCATCCAGGATCAGCGACTGCATGCCGCGGATCGGCGCACCGATCACCACCGTGTCACCGGCCACCAGCGCAGCGCTGATATTGGTCATGATGGTGGTCTCGGTCGGACCGTAACCATTGTGGAAGCTGCGGACGGACCCGTTCTCCAGCGGCACCGCCCATTTCGCGACCAGATCCGACGGTACCGCCTCACCACCGGCGACCAGTACCCGCAACGAGTCCAGACCGGTCGGATCGAAGGTGGCCAGCGCGGCAGGGGTGATGAACGCGTGCGTGACCCGCTCGGTGCGGATCAGCTCGGACAGTTCCTCACCGCCGTACACGCCGGGTGGCGTCACCACCAGCGCACCGCCGGCGCCGACCGCGAGCAGCAGTTCGAGAATCGAGGCATCGAAGCTGGGCGAGGCGAAATGCAGTGCGCGCGAACCGGAATCGAGGTCGTAGCGCACGATCTGCTCGACACTGAAGTTCGCGAGACCGGCGTGGGTGACCACCACACCCTTGGGCACACCGGTGGAGCCCGAGGTGTAGATGACGTAGGCCGGATGCGCCGGACGCAGCGGGCGGACCCGGTCGGCGTCGGTGATCGCAGCGCCGTCGAATCCGTCCAGGTCGAGCTCGTCGAGCACCAGCCAGCGCACTGAGTCGGGCAGGCCGTCGCGGACCGCCGCGACGGTGAGACCGACGGGAGAACCGGAATCGGTCACCATGTGCGCGATGCGCTCGGCCGGGTAGTTCGGGTCGACGGGGACGAATGCCGCACCCGTCTTCGATACCGCCCAGGCGGCGAAGACCGAATCCGCGGACCGCGGCACGCCGACGGCAACCAGGTCCTCGGTCCCGATGCCCTCGGCAATGAGCAAGCGCGCCAACCGGTTCGATCGCTCGTCGAGGTCGCCGTAGGAGACACGTGTCCCCTGGAACACCACGGCGGTCGCGTTCGGATCCAGCGCGGCGGCCTCGGCCAGCAGCTCGGGCAGGGTGCGCGCGGGCACCGCGGGTGCACCGGTGCGGGCGATCAGCTCGGCTCGCTCCTGCGCGTCGAGCACATCGATGGCACCCACCGTGATCGTCGGGTCGGCGGCAATCGCCTCCAGCACCCGCCGCCAACGCTGTGCGATCAGCGCCACGGTCGACTCGTCGAACAATTCGGTGGCGTAGGTGAGCGCCAAAGTCATTCCGGTGGAACCGGATTCGGACAGGGTGAACTGCAGGTCGAAGCGGGCGACATTCTCTTCGAGGTCAAGCGCGGCCACCGAAAGACCCGGCAATTCGAGTGCGGTGCGCTCCAGGTTCTGGAATGCGAGCATCACCTGGAACAGTGGGTTGCGCGCCTGCGAACGCTGCGGCGCCAGCAGTTCCACGAGCCGTTCGAACGGTACGTCGGCATTGCCGAAGGCATCCAGGTCGGTCGACCGCATCCGGTCCAGCAGCGCGGTAAAGGATTCCGACTGGTCGATACCGGTCCGCAGCACGAGGGTATTGACGAACATGCCGACCAGATCGTCGAGCGCCTGCTCACCACGTCCCGCGATCGGCGAACCGACGGCGATATCGTCGGTGCCCGACAAACGGGCCAGCAGCACCGTGAGCGCACTGTGCATCACCATGAACAGCGACGCACCGCGTTGGCGCGCAATACCTTCCAGCGCCACGATCAGTTCGGCGGGCAGATCGGTCCGCAGGGTCGCGCCGCGATGCGAGGCGATCGCGGGGCGCGGCCGGTCGGTGGGCAGCGGCAGTTCGTCCGGGACGCCGTCGAGTGCGCGCTGCCAGTGCGCCACCTGATGCGCCATCAGCGAAGTCGGATCGTCCTCCGAGCCGAGGACTTCACGCTGCCAGCTGGCGAAGTCCGCATACTGCACCGGCAGCGGCGCCCAGCCGGGTGCGGCGTCCTGGGTGCGCGCGGTGTAGGCCAGCATCACGTCGCGGGTCAGCGGGCCGATGGAGAAACCGTCGGCCGCGATGTGGTGCACGACGACGACGAGCACATGCTCGTCGGCACCGGCGCGCAAGAGCCTGGCCCGCAGCGGAACCTGTTCGGACACATCGAATCCGGTGGTCACGAATTCGGTCACCACCGCGATCAGCTCGGCCGGATCGACCGAAACCGGCTGCAGGTCGAGTGCGATCGCATCGGCGGGCACGATTACCTGGACCGGGGTTCCGCCATGCTCCGGGTAGCGGGTGCGCAGCGATTCGTGCCTGCGCACCACATCCGCCACCGCGAGTCGCAGTGCATCCGTATCCAATGTGCCGGTCAGCCGGATGGCGACCGGGATGTTGTAGGCCGCGGATGTGGTGTCGTACTTGTTCAGGAACCACATGCGCTGCTGTGCGAACGACAGCGGCACCAGTTCGTCGGCCTTACGCGGCCGGGCGATCAACCGGGCGCGCGCGGCGCCGTCGGCATGCGATTCCACCCGGGCCGCGAGCGCCTCCACAGTGGATGCCTCGAACAGCGCGCGCACCGGGACGGTGGTGCCGAGCGCCGCGCCGATCCGGGATACCACCCGGGTCGCGATGAGCGAATTGCCGCCGAGGTCGAAGAAGTCGTCGTCGACACCGACCCTGGGCAGGTCGAGCACATCGGCGAAGACAGCCGCGACGGTCTCCTGGACCGGCGTCACCGGGGCGCGGAAGGCCTTGGCCTGCACCGCGGGCGCGGGCAGCGCGCGACGGTCCAGCTTGCCGTTGACGGTCAACGGAATCCACTCGAGCCGCACCAGTGCCGCGGGCACCATATAGGACGGAAGTCGCTGCGCCGCACCGCTGCGCACCACGTCGAGGTCCGGGATCACCTCGGGTTCGGCGACCACATAGGCCACGATCCGCTGATCGCCCGGCTGGTCCTCGCGCACGATGACCGCGGCCTGGGCAATGCCAGGCTGGGCCAGGATGGCGGATTCGATCTCGCCGAGTTCGATGCGGAAGCCACGCACCTTGACCTGATCGTCGGCGCGGCCGAGGTATTCGAGTTCGCCGAAGCGGTTCCAGCGCGCGAGGTCGCCGGAGCGGTACAGGCGGGTGCCCGCGGCGTCCGCGTCGGCGAGCGGGTTCGCGACGAAACGGGTGGTGGTCAGGTCCGGGCGGCCGAGGTAGCCGCGGGCCAATTGCGGTCCCGTGACATACATTTCGCCCGCGACGCCGACCGGAACCGGCCGCAGCCGGTTGTCGAGGACGTACACGCGCAGACCAGCGATGGCGCGGCCGACCACGCTGCCCGAGGCGGCGGCGATGGTCGCCGCGTCCAGTGCGCGGTAGGAGACGTGCACCGTGGTCTCGGTGATGCCGTACATATTGACCAGCAGTGGAGCGGTCGGCGCGGAGCCCGCGTAGCGCCGGTCGGCACCGTCGCCATGCCGGGCGACCCAATCCGCGAGCCTGCGCAGTTCGAGGGCTTCACCGCCGAACACCACGTAACGCAGTGCCAGTGGCTCGGCATCCGATGCGGCATTGCGATCCGCCTCGGCCAGTTGGTAGAACGCGGACGGCGTCTGGTTGAGCACCGTGACCTGTTCCACCCGCAGCAGTTCCAGGAACTGTTCGGGCGAGCGCGAGGTGTAGTAATCGACGACGACCAGGGTTCCGCCGAACAGCAGCGGACCCCACAGCTCCCACACCGAGAAGTCGAAGGCGTAGGAGTGGAACAGCGTCCAGACATCGCCGGGGCCGAAGCCGAAGTCACGATCGGTATTGGCGAACAGCCGCACCACATTCCGGTGCGCGACCGCCACACCCTTCGGGCGGCCGGTCGAGCCGGAGGTGTAGATCACGTACGCGACATTGTCCGGGCCGAGCGCGGCGAGGCGGTCGGTGTCGGTGATCGGGGCATCGTCGGCGTCCTCGACATTGCCGGCCTCCACCGCGAATCCGTCGAGGACCACGGTCGGCAGTTCGGCGGGCACGCTCACCTGGACCGTGGAATCGAGGATCACACTGGTCGGACGCGAATCCGTGAGCACATAGGCGATACGGTCGGCCGGATAGGTCGGATCGACCGGGACATAGCCCGCACCGGTCTTCACCACCGCGAGCAGTGCGACCACGAGATCGAGCGAGCGCGGCAGGATGACCGCGACCAGCGATTCGGGACCCGCGCCGTCGGCGATCAGCCTGCGCGCCAACACATTCGCGCGCCGATCCAGCTCCGCGTAGGTCAGCGATTCGATACCGAATTTGGCCGCCGTGTTGTCCGGATGCGCCGCCACCGCCTGGTCGAACAAATCCACCAGCGTGGTACCCGGCGCGTTGAATCGCGCTGTGCTGTGTCGGATTGCGGCGCCTCTGGTGCCCTCCGTGTGCGCGTACACCTTGCCGCGTGCCGCGTTGACGGCCCCCCGGTTGCGTGCGGTTGCCGCCTCCGGGCCGGTCGCTCGCGCCAGGCTGTCGAATCCGGACGACACCCAACGCTGCGACACATTCAGCCGCTCGGCCTCACCCAGCAGGTCGATATCACCGATGACGATCTCGGGATTCTCGACCACACTCCGCAGAATCCGGACCAGGCGATCGGCGAACGACGCCACCGTCTCCGGATCGAACAGCTCGGTCGCGTAGTTCCACGACAGGCCCAGCGCACCGTCAGCGGTCTCGCCGACGGTCAGCTGCACATCGAATTTGGCCGTGCCGGCATCGAATTCGACCACCGACAGCTCGACACCCGGCAGCGCGACGGTGCCCATATCCGCGGCCGAGGCGGCCTCGAAGGTCAACGCCACCTGGAACAGCGGGTGGTGCGCCTGCGACCGGGCCGGACTGTGTTTACCCACCCCGGCGGCGGGGCCGCCTTGCCGCCCCCAGATGACGTCGACCAGCCGCTCGAACGGCACATCGGCATTGGCGAAGGCCGCCAGATCGGTCCGACGCACCTGCGCGAGCAGATCGCTGAACTTGGCGCTCGGCTCGACCGCATTGCGCAACACCAGCGTATTGACGAACATGCCGACCAGGTCGTCGAGCGCGCGTTCACCGCGCCCGGCGATCGGCGTGCCGATGGCGATATCGGTGCTGTTGGACAGCCGGGCCGCCCAGGTCGCCAGTGCGGCGTGCATGACCATGAACAGCGTGACGCCGCGGGCGCGGGCCAGTTCGGCCAGTGCCGCGCGCAATTCGGCGTCGACCGAGAAGCCATGGGTGCCACCGGCGTTGGAGGCGACCTCGGGTCGCGAGCGGTCGGCGGGCAGTTCGATCTGATCGGGCAGGTCGGCCAGCTGTTCGGTCCAGTACGCGAGCTGCTGTGCCGCGAGCGATTCCGGATCGTCCTCGCTGCCGAGCACCGCGCGCTGCCACAGCGCGTAGTCGGCGTACTGGACATCCAGCGGCGCCCAGGCGGGCACCTCACCGCGGCTGCGCTCGGTGTAGGCCAGCACCACATCACGCAGCAGCGGACGCAGCGAGAAGCCGTCACCACTGATGTGGTGCATGACCAGCACCGCGATGTGGTTGTCCGCATCGATGCTGAGCAGGTTGGCCCGGAACGGCACCTCGGTGGTCACATCGAAGTGCACGCTCGCCAGCTCGACGATGCGCGCGGGCACCGCTGCGGGGGTGATCGTCTCGGTCGCCAGCTCGAAGCGCACCTCGTCGGTGTGCAGGACGTGCTGGTAGCCGGTGCCTTCGACCTCCGGGTAGATGGTGCGCAGCGCCTCGTGCCTGGCCAGCACATCGCCGATGGCGGCGTGCAGCGCCGCGAGATCGACATCGCCGGTGAGCCGAACGGCGACCGGAATGTTATTGACCGCGGTGCGGTTGTCGAAGCGGTTCAGGAACCACATCCGCTGCTGGGCCAGCGAGAGCGGGACCAGCTCGGGGCGCGGCTGCGGAGTCAGCGGTGCCCGACCGCCTGCACCGGCGGCCGATTCCACCAGTGCGGCCAGCGCCGCGACACTCGAAGCCTCGAACAGCGCGCGCACCGGGATGTGGGTGTCCAGTGCCGCGCCGAGTCGGGCGGCGACCTGGGTGGCGATCAGCGAGTTGCCGCCGAGTTCGAAGAAATCGTCGTCCAGACCGACGCGGTGGCCGGCGCCCTGCAATCCGAGCACCTCGGCGAAGGTGCCCGCGACGATCTCCTCCACCGCAGTGGTGGGCGCGCGGAATACCTTGGCCGCGAACGTCGGTGCGGGCAGCGCCTTGCGATCCAGCTTGCCGGAGGCATTGAGCGGGAACTCGTCGAGCACCATATAGGCCGCGGGCACCATGTAGGCGGGCAACTGCGCACCGAGGGTGTTCTTGACCGTCTCGAGATCGATGGCCCGGTCCGGATTCGAGACCAGGTAGGCGACCAGCTGATCGCCGGTCCGCTCATCGGAGTGCACCAGCACGACCGCCTGCGCCACCGCGTCCTGCGCGGTGAGCGCCGACTCGATCTCGCCGAGTTCGATGCGCAGACCACGCAGCTTCACCTGGAAGTCGGTGCGGCCCAGGTACTCCAGTTCACCGCGCGCCGTCCAGGTGACGAGGTCACCGGTGCGGTACATGCGCTCGGCCGTACCGAACGGGTTCGCGATGAAACGTTCGGTGGTCAGGTCCGGGCGGCCGACATAGCCGTGCGCCAACTGCGCACCCGCCAGATACAGCTCACCCGGGACACCCACGGGCACCGGACGCAATCGCGAATCCAGCACGTACACCTGGGTGTTGAACACCGGCGCACCGATCGGCACCGAGCTGATATCGGCATCGGTCACCTCGTGGAAGGTGACGTCGACCGCGGCCTCGGTGGGGCCGTACAGATTGTGCAACCGCGCGCCGGTCAGCTGCCGCAGGCGCTGCGCGGCCACAGCGGGCAGCGCCTCACCGGAGGCGAAAACATTGCGCAGACTGGTGCATTCGGCCGCGCGGTCCTCGGCCGCGGCGGGAGCGACGGGCCCGGAGGAGGCAGCTTGCGTAACCACGGAGGGACCCGCGGAGGCCGCGATCGTGCTCAAGAAGACCGAAAGCATGGACGGCACGAAGTGCACCGTGGTGACCTGCTCGTCGACGATCACGCGCGCCATATAGACCGGATCGCGGTGACCGTCCGGCTTGGCCACGACCAGGCGGGCACCGACCTGCAACGGCCAGAAGAACTCCCACACCGACACGTCGAAGGTCGCCGGAGTCTTCTGCAGCACCACGTCATCGGCGGACAGACCGTATTCGGCGTGCATCCACACCAGGCGGTTGACGATCGCGGCGTGCGAGACCGCCACACCCTTGGGCCGACCGGTCGAACCCGAGGTGAAGATCACGTACGCGGTATTGCCCGGACGCAGCGGGCGATGCCGATCCGCGTCGGTCAGCGGTTCATCGGAGAACTCGGAAAGGTCGAGTTCATCGATGCGGACCTGGCGCGACACCGTGGTCTCCAGGTCGGTGCCCGCGGTCAGCACGCAGACCGGTCGCGCGGTCTCCAGGATGTAATCGATGCGCTCGGCCGGATGATCCGGATCCAGCGGCACGTATGCACCACCGGCGGCATTGATCGCGTACATGCCGACGACCAGCTCGATCGAACGCCGCATACCAAGGGCCACATACGATTCCGGGCCGACGCCGTTCTGCTTCAGCCAGCGCGCCAAGCGGTGCACCTGGGCGGCGAACTCGGCATAGGACAGACTTGTCCCCTCGTAGCTGACCGCGACCGTGTCCGGCGTGCGCACCGCCTGCGCCTCGAACAGCGAAACCAGCGTCGCGGCTGCATCGCCGACCGGCGAGGTCAGCGCCGCGTCCACCGGGAATTCGGTGTCGTTCCACCGGTCGAGCACCTGGGACCGCTCGGTGTCGTCGAGCAGGTCGATATCGCCCAACACGATCGCCGGTGCGGCGGTGATGCCGCGCAGGACCCGGACGAAGCGATCGGCGAAGGTCTCGGCGAACCGGTCGTCGAAAAGGTCGGTGGCGTAGACGAGTTCGGCGGCCATCTCCGATTCCGCGCCCTCGCTCAGCGTGAGCTGCAGGTCGACCTTGGCCGTTGGCGGGTCGATGCCGAGTTCGGACACCGCGAGTCCGGGCAGCTCCAGCGAGGTGCGACCGAGGTTCTGGAACGACAGCATCACCTGGAACAGCGGATGCCTGGCCTGCGAGCGGGCCGGGTTGAGCACCTCGACCAGCCGCTCGAACGGCACGTCGGCGTGCGCGAAGGCCTGAAGATCGCGTTCGCGGACCTGGGCGAGCAGGTCGGTGAACGATTCGGTCGGATCGACCTGGGTACGCAGCACCAGCGTGTTGACGAACATGCCGACCAGATCGTCGAGGACCTGCTCACCACGACCGGCCACCGGGATACCGATGGCAATGTCATCCGAACCGCTCAGCCGCGCGAGCAGGGTCGCGAAGGCGCTGTGTACCACCATGAACAGTGTGGTGCTGTGCTCGTGTGCGACGCGGTTCAGCGCCTCAACGAGCGCGCTGGGCAGCTGGAATCGATGCGTGCGCGCCGCATACGACGCGACGACCGGCCGCGGCTTGGGCGAGAGGCGCAGTTCCTCGGGCAATCCGGCCAGGGTTTCCTGCCAGTAGCCGAGCTGTTCGGAGATCAGCGAGGTCGGATCGTCCTCCGAGCCGAGCGTTTCGCGTTGCCACAGTGCGTAATCCACGTACTGCACCGCCAGCGGCGGCCAGACCGGCGCGGATTCCGAACTGCGCGCGATGTAGGCCGACATCAGATCGCGGACCAGCGGACGCATCGAGAAGCCGTCGGCCGCAATGTGATGCACGACGACCGTGAGCACGTGGTTCTGGGTGTTGTCGCGCCACTTATTGCTGCTCAGCGGCGCATGCTCGACCTGGTAGAGCCGAATCCGCACCGGCGATTCGGTCGTGATGTCGAATCCGCGACCGATGAATTCGTAGAGGGCACTACCCAATTCGCTTTCGGCGACCGGGAGGATCTCCAGCTCCGGCATCGCCTGCGCGGCCGCGAGCACCTGCTGGTAGGCCACACCCTCGTGGGACGGGTAGATCGTGCGCAGCGATTCGTGCCGGGTGATCACATCGGCGATCGCGCCGCGCAACGCGGGCAGATCGAGATGTCCGTGCAGCCGCACCGCCGCCGGAATATTGTCGGCGGCCGAATCGGCGTCGAAGCGGTTGAGGAACCACATCCGCTGCTGGGCCAGCGACAGCGGCGGGTACTCCGGACGCTGCCGCACGGTCAGCGCCTGGCGGGCACCGGCCCCGGCACTGGCCTCCATGCGCGCGGCGAGTCCGGCGACGGTCGGCGCCTCGAACAGCAGGCGCACCGGAACCTGGGTATCCAGTGCCGCGCCGAGCCGCGCCACCACCTGGGTGGCGATCAGCGAGTTGCCGCCGAGATCGAAGAAGTTGTCGTCGATGCCGATGCGGTCGCGGCTCAACACCTCGCTGAAAATGTCGACGACGATCTCTTCGATCGGGGTCGACGGTGCGCGGAATTCCTTGGCCTCGAAGACGGGTTCGGGCAGCGCGCGCCGATCCAGCTTGCCATTGGGGTTCAACGGCATGGCATCGAGCACCACGGTGGCGGCGGGAACCATGTACGACGGCAGCTGCTCGGTCAGGTGCTCGCGCAGTTCGTCCAGGTCGACCGTGCCGCCACTGGCGGGCACCACATAGGCGACCAGCTGATCGCCGGTCCTGGCATCCGCACGCACCAGCGCGACCGCCTGGGCCACCGAATCATGTGCGGTCAGGGCGGTTTCGATCTCACCGAGTTCGATGCGCAGACCGCGCAGCTTCACCTGGAAGTCGGTGCGGCCCAGATAAACGATCGCACCGTCGGCATTGCGGGTCACCAGGTCACCGGTGCGGTACATCCGGGATCCGGAGACGCCGAACGGGTTGGCCACGAAGCGATCCGCGGTCAGATCGGTACGCCCGAAGTAGCCGCGCGCCAACTGCGCACCGGCCAGATACAACTCACCCGCGACACCCGGCGCGACCGGATGCAGGCGGGCATCGAGCACGTACGCCTGGGCATTCCACACCGGCAGACCGATCGGCACCGCGCCGATCAGACCCTGCGCCACCGGACCGTGCGTCGCGTGCACCGCGAATTCGGTCGGGCCGTAGAGGTTGTAGAGCTCGGCGGAGCTGACATTGCGAATCGCGGCGACGGTGTCACCGGTGAAGGCCTCACCGGCGACCAGCAATGCGCGCAACGACTCCAGTGCCGCACCGCCGGCGGCGGCCACACTACCCGCGAAGACGGTCAGCATCGATGGCACGAACGAGGTCATGGTGACCCGTTCGGCCGCAATGACTTCCGCCAGGTATTGCGGGTCGCGATGCCCGTCCGGGCTCGCGACCACAATCCGGCCGCCGGTGCTCAACGGCCCGAACAGCTCCCACACCGACACGTCGAACGTCGCCGGGGTCTTGAACAAGACGATGTCATCGGCACCGATGCCGTATTCACCTGTGATCCAACGGATCTGGTTCACAACGGCAGCGTGCGGCACCGCCACACCCTTCGGCCGACCCGTCGAACCCGACGTGAAGATCACATACGCGGCGTTCTCCGCCCGCAGCGGCGCGATGCGCTGCTCATCGGTAACCGGCGCGTCCGAGTACTCGGACAGCTCCAGCTCATCGATGGAAAGCGTGGGCAGCCCGCCGCTTTCGAAGTTGTCCCGCGAGGTGGTCAGCACACAGACCGGTGCCGCCGACTCGAGCACATAGCTGATCCGCTCGGTCGGCTGATCCAGGTCCAACGGCACATAGCCGCCGCCCGCCGCCTGCACCGCGTACGCCGCGACCACGAGGTCGACCGAACGCCGCAGACCAAGGGCGACAAGCTTTTCCGGTCCGACACTGGCTTCGATCAACCGTCGCGCCAACCGGTGCACACGGGTACTGAATTCGGCATACGTCAGCGAGGTTCCGGTCGCCGGGTCCACGATCGCGACCGCATCCGGCGTGGCGGATGCCTGCGCGGCGAATTCGCCCACCAGAGTGAGCCCGCTCTGACGGATACCGGCACGACGCGGGGTGCGGCCGGGCTGACGACGCGGCAGAAAATCGTGCCTGGTGTCGTTCCAGCCGGTCACCGCGAGCGCGGTCTCCTGATCGTCGAGCAGCTCGATATCGCCGACCGGCACGGTCGGATCGGCGATGATGGCCGCCAGGATCCGATCGAGGCGCCGCGCGAAGGCCGCCACCGTGTCCTCGTCGAAAAGATCGAGGGCATAGGAGATTTCGGCCGACATACCGGCCGCCTTGCCCGATTCCTGGGTCTCCTGCAGGGTCAGCTGCAGATCGAATTTGGCCAGTCGCGCATCGTAATCGATGCCGTTGACCGACAGTCCGGGCAATTCGAGATTGGCCTGCTTGACGTTCTGGAACGCCAGCATCACCTGGAACAGCGGGTTGCGCGCCTGCGAACGGGCCGGGTTGAGAATTTCGACCAAGCGCTCGAACGGCAGATCCGCATGCGCGAACGCCTGCAGGTCGGTTTCCCTGGCCTGGGCGAGCAGATCGACGAAACTCGCCGAACCGGCGACATCGGTGCGCAATACGAGGGTATTGACGAACATGCCGATCAGGTCGTCCAGCGCGGCCTCACCGCGACCGGCGGCCGGGGTGCCGATGGCGATATCGCTGGTACCGCTGGCCCGCGCCAGCAGCACAGCGAGCGCGCTGTGCATGACCATGAACAGCGACGCATTGTGCTTGCGCCCCAGATCGATCAGCGCGCGCTGGGTCTCGGCGGGGATCACGAACGCGTAGGTGCCACCGCGATAGGAGGCGATCGCCGGACGCGGGCGGTCCGACGGCAGCACCAGTTCGTCGGGCAGATCGGCGAGTTCCTCGGTCCAGTACCGGATCTGGCTGGAGATCAGCGATTCCGGATCGTCCTCGGCGCCGAGCACCTCGCGCTGCCACAGCGCGTAGTCCGCGTACTGCACCGGCAGCGCGGACCACGCGGGCGACTCCCAGGAGGTGCGCGCCGCGTAGGCCACCATGACGTCGCGCGCCAGCGGCCCCATCGACCAACCGTCGGCCGAGATGTGGTGCACCACCATGCCGAGTACGAATTCGGACTCGCTGATCTCGAAAAGCCTGGCGTGCAATGGCACTTCGTCGGTGACGTCGAAGGCCATGGAGGCCAGGTCGATCAGATGCTCGACCAGGGTCTCCTCGGTGACCCGGTACGGAGTCAGGTCCGGCACGATCTGCGCCGCGTCGAGCACGACCTGAATCGGACCGTTCTTGGTCTCCGGGAAGACAGTGCGCAGCGACTCGTGCCGGTCGATCACGTCGATCACCGCGACCTGCAGTGCGGCGACATCGAGATCACCGGAGAGCCGGATCGCGACCGGAATGTTGTTGACCGCCGATGCGGTATCGAAGCGGTTGAGGAACCACATGCGCTGCTGCGCGAGCGAGAGCGGCACCGCCTCGGGGCGCTCTCGTGCGACCAGCGCACTGCGGGCACCGGCACCGGCGTGCGATTCCACCCGGGCCGCCAGCGCGGCCACCGTGGACGCCTCGAACACCATCCGCACCGGTACCCGGGTATCGAGTGCGGTGCCGATGCGCGAGGCGACCTGGGTGGCGATCAGCGAGTTGCCGCCGAGGTCGAAGAAGTCGTCGTCCACGCCGACGCGGGGCAGGTCGAGCACCTCGCCGAAGATCTGGGCGACGATCTCCTCGATGGGCGTGCTCGGCGCACGGAAGGTGTGCACCTCGAAGACCGGCTTGGGCAGGGCACGTCGATCGAGCTTGCCGTTCGCATTGAGCGGCATCGCCTCGAGCGTCACAAAGGCCGCGGGCACCATATAGGTGGGCACCATGGCGGCCAGATGTGTGCGCAGCGCGGAATCGAAGCCGGCCGCCGGCTCGGCCTCGGTCGGCACCACATAGGCGACCAACTGTTCGCCGAGCCGGTTGTCGGATCGGACCAATGCGACCGCCTGCGCCACCGTTGGATGGGCGCGCAAAGCGGATTCGATCTCACCAAGCTCGATCCGGACGCCGCGCAGCTTCACCTGGAAGTCGGTGCGGCCGCTGTAGACGATCTGTCCCGCGGCATCGCGGGTCACCAGGTCGCCGGTGCGGTACATGCGAGAACCGCTGGGACCGAACGGGTTCGCGACGAAGCGGTCGGCCGTCATATCCGGGCGGCTGAGATAGCCGCGCGCCAGCTGGGGACCCGACAGGTACAGCTCACCCGCGACACCCGGCGGCACCGGATGCAGCCGCGTATCCAGGACGTAGGCCCGGGTATTCCAGACCGGCGCACCGATCGGCACCGCGCCACGCACCACCTCGCCGACGACCGCGTGGGTGGCGTTGACGGTGAATTCCGTTGGGCCGTACAGGTTGATCAGTGTGATATCCGGGCGACCGAGCTTGCGGAACGCCTCCACCGCCTCACCGGTGAACGCCTCACCACCGACCAGCAGCATGCGCACCGAGCTCAGTGCCGGCGAATCGACGGTAGCGGCGAATACGGTCAGCAACGACGGCACGAACGAGGCGATGGTGACCTGTTCGGCGGCGATGACCTCGGTCAGATATTGGGTGTCGCGGTAGCCGTCGTGGGTGGCGATCACGGTGCGGCCACCGGAGAGCAAGGGCGCCAACGGCTCCCACACCGACGCGTCGAAGGTGGCCGGCGTCTTGTACAGCGCGACATCGTCGGCGCCGATCCCGAATTCGCTGATGAGCCAGCGCATCTGGTGCACCAGCGCGGCATGCGATACCCCGACACCCTTCGGGCGACCGGTGGAACCCGAGGTGAAGATCGCGTACGCCAAATGTTCCGGACGCAATGGCGCGATGCGCTCGGCATCGGTCACCGGGGCGTCGGAGATACCGGACAGCTCGAGCTCGTCGACAACCAGCGTCGCCAGCTCCGGCGGCGCAAACTGATCCCGGGACGTGGTCAGCACATAGGCCGGCGCCGCGGAATCGAGCACATGGGCGATGCGTTCGGCAGGCTGATCGAGATCGAGCGGCACATAGGTGCCGCCGGCCTCGAGCACCGCGTGGATCGCGACCATCAGTTCGACCGAGCGCCGCATACCGAGCGCGACCGGCACGTCCGGACCGACGCCAGCCCCGATCAGCCAGCGCGCGAGCGCGTGTACCCGAGATCCGAACTCCGCGTAGGTCAATGACGCGCCGACCGCCGGGGTGTAGCTGTCGACGGAGCGGTCGACCACGGCGATCGCATCCGGTGTCGCGGCCACCTGACGGGTGAACAGATCGCTGACCGTGCCCGCCGCCTCTAGCTCGCGCGGCGCGCCGTGCCAGCCGTCGCGGGCCAGCTCGACCTCGCGTTCGTCGAGCAGATCGATATCGCCGACGATCGCCGCCGGATCCGCGGTGACCCCGCGCAGAATCCGCACCAGCCGATCGGCGAACGACGATACCGTCGCCTCATCGAACAGATCGGTGGCGTAGGAGACGGCAACCGAAACGCCCGCGGGCTCACCCTGGCTGCCGCGCTGTTCGGTCAGCGTCCAGAGCAGATCGAATTTGGCGATGTGGACTTCGAGTTCGGCGGCCGATACCGACAGTCCGGGCAGTTCCAGCGTGCCGTGTGACATTTCCTGGAACGACAGCATCACCTGGAACAGCGGGTGCCGCGCCTGGGATCGGGTCGGGTTGACCACCTCGACGATCCGTTCGAACGGAACGCCGCTGTATGCGAAGGCCGCGAGATCGACTTCCCTGGTGCGCGAGAGGAATTCGGTGAAGGACCGACTCGGCTCGACCTCCGAGCGCAGCACGAGCGTATTGACGAACATGCCGATCAGGTCGTCGAGCGCCTGTTCGCCACGTCCGGCGATCGGGGTACCGATGGCGATATCGGTGGTGCCGGACAGCCGGGCCAACAGCAGCGCCAGCGCGGCGTGCAGCACCATGAACGGGGTCGCGCCCTCGGCGCGGGCCAGTGCGCTCAGCCGGGTGTGTAGTTCGGCATCGATGTCGAAATTGAACTGCGCGCCGCGGAAGCTCTGCACCGGCGGACGCTGCCGATCGGTGGGCAGATCCAGCTGATCCGGCAGTCCGGCCAGCGCGTTACGCCAGTAGGCGATCTCACGGCCGGCCAGGGAATCGGAATCGCTTTCGGCACCGAGCAATTCGCGCTGCCACAAGGTGTAGTCGCGGTACTGCACCGGCAGGGGTGCCCAGGTGGGCGCGGCTCCGGCCGCACGGGCCAGATACGCGGCAGTGACGTCGCGCGCGAGCGGCCCGAACGAGAAGCCGTCCGCCGCGATGTGATGCACGACGAAGGCGAGCGCGTACTCGGGCGTTTCATCGGAGGACGCACCGGTGATCTGATACAGGCGCACCCGAATGGGCAACTCGGTGGAGACATCGAAGCCGGCGGAGGCGAATTCGGTGAGCACGTCGAGTAGTTCGGATGCCACGAGCGGCTGCACGGTGACACCGAGGTCGACCTCCTCGATCGGCAGCACCTGTTGATAGGCGCCGTCGCCCGAGTTCGGGAAAATCGTGCGCAGCGATTCCTGGCGGGTCAGCACATCGGTGAGCGCGGCCTGCATCGCGCCGAAATCGACCTGACCGCCCAGCCGCACCACGAACGGCAGGTTGTAGGTCGGCACCGTGGAGTCGAATTGGTTGATGAACCACATCCGCTGCTGAGCCAGTGACAGCGGCACCCGCTCGGGCAGCTGCTGGGCCACCAGGGCCGGGCGCGGCCGCTCGGTGGACTGGGCCGATTCGGCGCGGGCGGCGAGACCGGCCACGGTCGGGGTCTCGAACAGCGCGCGCACGCCGATCCGGGTGCCGAATGCCGCGCCGATCCGGGCCACCACCTGGGTGGCGACCAGCGAGTTGCCGCCAAGATCGAAGAAGTTGTCATCGATGCCGATGCGCTCCTGGCTGAGCACATCGGCGAAAATCGCCGCCACGATCTGCTCGGCCGGGGTACGCGGAGCCCGGAATCCGGCCGCGTCCACGCTGAATACCGGCTCCGGCAGGGCCTTTCGATCCAGCTTGCCGGAGGTGTTGAGCGGGAAGGCGTCCAGCAGCATGATCGCCGCGGGCACCATGTAGCTCGGCAGCTTTTCCGCGACGAACCTGGTGAGTTCGATCGATTCGATCGACTGTCCTGGCGCGGGCACCACATACGCGACCAACTGCTGACCGGTGGCGGTATCGACCACCAGCACGGCGGACTGGCTAACTGCGCTATGGGCAAGGAGTTCGGTTTCGATCTCACCGAGTTCGATGCGCTGACCGCGGAATTTCACTTGGAAGTCGGTGCGGCCGATGTATTCCAGGGTGCCCGCGGCATTCCAGCGCACCAGGTCACCGGTGCGGTACATGCGCTCGCCATCGCCGCCGAACGGGCTGGCGACGAAACGATCCGAGGTCAGGTCCGGACGACCGCGGTAACCGCGCGCCAGCTGACGCCCACCAAGATACAGCTCACCCGGTGCGCCGACGGCCGCCGGGCGCAGCCGCGAATCCAACACGTAGACCTGGACATTCCACTCCGGAATACCGATCGGCACCGTGACGGTATCGGCGGCGGTTGCCTCCCAGTAGGTGACCGAAACCGCGGCCTCGGTGGGGCCGTACAGGTTGTGCAGACCAGCGGGAGCCGAGCCTGCGGAGCGAGCAGAGAAATCAGTGGTGATCTCCCTGAATTTCGCGGCGGTCTCCGGCGGCAGCGCCTCACCGATGACGAAAACCGCACGCAGCGTGGCACATTGGGCGGCGGTCGCATGGGCGACGAACACCGTCAGCATGGACGGCACGAAGTCGGTGACGGTGACCCGGTGCCGCTCGATCGTCTCGGCGACATACAGCGGATCGCGATGCCCGTCCGGGGTCGCGATAACGAGTTTCGCGCCGACCATCAGGGGCAGGAAGTAACCCCACAGCGAGACGTCGAAGGTGGTCGCGGTCTTTTGCAGGTACACATCGTCGGCGCTGATGCGGTACTCGTCGAGCATCCACAGCTGCTGGTTGACGATCGCATGATGGGTTACCGCGACACCTTTCGGGCGTCCGGTCGAACCCGAGGTGTAGATCACATAGGCGGTATTGTCCGGCCGCAGCGGTGCGCGGCGCTGCGAATCCGTCACCGGCGCGGCGTCGTACGCCGACACGTCCAGGGTGTCGATTTCCACCCGGCGCACCGATTCCGGCAGCTCGAGTTCGTCGGCGGAGACTGTCAGTACGCAGACCGGTGCCGCGGACTCGAGGATGTAGGCGGTGCGCTCGGCCGGATGGTCCGGATCGATCGGCACATACGCGCCACCGGCCTTCAGCACCGCGTGCATACCGATGACCAGATCCAGCGAACGTCGCATACCGAGCGCGACAAGCGATTCCGGGCCGACGCCGTCGGCGATCAGGAACCGGGCCAGGCGGTTGACCCGCGCGGCGAACTCCGCATAGGTGAGCTGTGTGCCCTCGAAATCGAGGGCGATATTGTCCGGGGTCAGCTGAGTCTGGGCATCCAGCAGGGCCGCCAGGGTGGTTTCCGGGACGTCCTGCTCGGAGTCGTTCCACTCCAGCAGCGTCAGTTCGCGCTCGTTCTCGGTGGCGGTGGGCAGCTCCCACACCACGGCGTCGGCATCGGCGGCCAGGAACCGGCTGAAGAACTCGAGGAACCGCGAATGATGCTGTGCGGCTTCGGCCTCGGTGTAGAGGTTCGGGTTGGTCTCGAAGTCGATATGTGAACGGGTGCCGCCGACCGACTGATAAAAATTGACACCGAGGTCCTCGATGCTGCCGGTGGACAGCACGTTGAACTCACCGACCATGTCCCCGAGCACGACCTCGTTGTGGAACAACATGATGTTGACCCACGGACCGAAGAACTCCGCGCCGACACCATTTCCGGTATTGGCGCCCGCGCTGTCACGCCGGATGTCCTCGTGCCGGTAGCGCTGATGGCGCAGCGCGCCCGATACCTCGACGGTTACCGAGCGCAACAGTTCGGCGACGGTGGTGTCATAGCCGACCCGCAGCCGCAACGGCACGATATTCGAGGTCACACCGCCGGAGCGGCGCATCGCGGCAGTGGTGCGCGCGGTCACCGGCAGACTCAGGATCACCTCTTGCGCACCGGTCCATTGGGCCAGATACGCGGCGAAACCGGCGATCAGCAGACCAGCGGGGGAATTGTCGTGGCGGGTAATCGCGTCGGCGAGCAGCGCCTCCTGCTGCACGGACAATGCCGCACTCGACACCCCGTTGAGCGGCGCCGGTGCCGCGGACCGACCGACCAGGCTGGTTCCGTCCTCCAGCCCGGCTACCCGCTGCGCCCAATGCTCCTTATCGGACTGGAAGCGAGTGCTGTCGCGGTAGGCCAACTCGGATTCGTATAGGGCGCGCAGATCGACGGCCTTGTACGGCGGCGGCTCGGTGTCATTCACCAGCGAGGTGTAGATATCGGCGAACCGCTTCATGTACGTCATCGCGCCGAAACCGTCGAGCACGATGTGATGCACCCGCGTATACCAGTACCAGTGCCGGTCCGCGAGTTGCAGGACGGCAGTCATCATCAGGCGGTCATCGACCATATCCAGCGGACGGCTGTACTCGGCGCGCATCCAGGCGTGGGCCGCGGCCACCGGGTCGTCCTCGGCACGCAGATCGACGTAGCCGACATCGTCGGAATCGGGGATCGAATAGTCGACGTACTGCAGCGGCTCACCGTCGCGTTCGACGATCCGCAGGAAGCCCGAGCCGAGCTCGCGCGAGGCGATGATGCTGGCTTCCCGCAACAAGGGCCGATCAATATCGCCGTGGACGTCTACGTACTGCGCGATATTGATCGGGACCTGCGGATCCACATGCTGCGCATACCAAATGCCCAGCTGTGCTGGCGACAACGGAAAGTACTCCGCGGCCTCCTGCGTAGCGTCCGCCCGTGTGTCACCAGTTTCGCCGTTTCCGCCGAAATCCAGCCGGTCCAACCGTAACCTCGCTTCCGGAACACCACACGAGCGCTCCCCGACGAACACCGGAACACGGACGCGCACCTATCCGAGCGTGGCGTCTGTGTTCCCGCGTTCAGTTCTCATCAATCAAGCAAAAATGTTCATTGGCACTATCTGCCCGCCAGGCCGAACTCGTTACATGAGCGCGACCATGCCCACTACCCACCGACCGGCTCCGCCGGGAAGATCAATCCAGATCACCGAGACAATCTACCGTCGCCCTCGCCCCCCGACCAATCAGCTCCCATAGCTGGGCAACATCACCCCAGGCCGGGGGATCATCGCAAGTTTGCTGGGTGACTGTCACTGATCTCACACTGCTTGCGAAGGTCGGTGGCGATCGCGGGCCGGGTCGTAGAGATGGGACTGGGCGCAGTCCAGATTCGGGGTGAGGGCGCGGCCGACGAGGATGACGGCGGCTTGGCGCAGATCCGCGGATTCCACCTGGTCAGCGATATCGCCGAGGGTGCCGCGCAGGACCAGTTGGTCGGGTTGGCTGGCCCGGTAGACCACCGCGGCCGGACAATCGGCGCCGTAGGCCGGAATCAGCTCGGCCGCCAGCGGGCGGATTCGGCTAATGGCCAGATGCAGCACCAGCGTGGCCTGTGTCCGGGCGAAGTTCGCGAGGCTCTCAGATTCGGGCATGGCGGTGGATTGGGCCCGAGTGCGGGTGAGGACCACCGATTGGACCACTTCGGGGACGGTCAGCTCGGTGCCGAGCAGGGCGGCCGCGGCAGCGTAGGCGGGGACGCCGGGGGTGACGTCCCATGGCACGTCCGCGGCGTCGAGGCGGCGGGTCTGTTCGGTGAGGGCCGAATAGATGGAAGGGTCGCCGGAGCAGAGGCGGGCGACATCCTTACCGGAGCGGTGGGCCTGCACCAGGTACTCGGTGATCTGGTCGATGTCCAGGTGCTGGGTGTCGATCAGTTCGGCATCGGGGGCACAGTGCGCCAGCACCTCGGGGTCCAGGTAGGTGCCCGCGTAGAGGCAGACGGGGGTGGTGCGCAGCAGTTCGACCGCACGGACGGTCAGCAGATCCGCAGCGCCCGGCCCGGCCCCGATGAAGTGCACGGTCATTGGGGTGAGTCTATGGCGGGCTCAGGCCGTCGCGTCGAAGTGGGCGATCACCTTGGTCGGGCGCAGCCGGACCACCAGTTCGCCCGGGACGCCATTGCGCTTGCCGAATTCCTCCGCGCGGTCCGCGCCCATGTAGCGGCCACCGATCTCGGTGGCGGTGCGCAGGAGTTCGTCGGGATCCTCGGACAGGGTCACGGTGCCCTGAAGCTGAATGGACGAGTACGGCGCTTCCTCGAGGTCGACCACCATCGCGATGCGCGGATCGCGGGCGAAGGCCTTGCCCTTGGCCGTGGCTTTGCCGGTATTGAAGACCAGTTCGTCACCCTCGAGGATGAACCAGACCGGCGTTACGATCGGGCGTCCATCGGCGGCCACGAGCGCGACCTTTGCGGTTCGGGTGCCGTGAGAAAGGAATTCGCGCACTGCGGGATCCGAGAGTGAGGCCATCCGCCAACTCTAGGTCCATATCCCGCGCGACGGGCCGAATACCGCCCGCGGCTGTTCAGATGGCGCCTTGTTCGCGGGCGCGGGCGACGGCGCGGGTACGCACCGCAGGGAGCACCTGCACCCGCACGTTATGTGGAAGCTCTGCCAGGTGGCGGAGCTGCGCGGACATCATCTTGGGGCCACCGACAATGCGCCGCATGACCGCCTCGTCGAGCACCAGATCCACCGTCAATGGTGCTGGGTCTCGCGTCCGAGAAAGCAGATGAAATGACAGACGCGCGTGCGGCCGCACGGACAACTGGGTTGGCCGAGTTCGTCGGCCGCACCGTCACCGCGGTCGAATCCCAGGCGAAGATGTGCTGCCGAACGCTCACGGCGGCACCATCGCACGAACAAAGGTGGCAGTGGGACGCGGAGAGCGACACCATTTTTCGGGCCGCGCGGGTGTCGTACGCGAGTGGTTGTATGTGAGGCACTGAGACGAGAGATAGAGGAGCGCGTGGGATACGACTGCACACTGCATCTGGTGGACGAGGCCGCGATCCGGGAGCGGTTCGTGCCGCGGCTGCTCGGAACTTCTGCGGAGCCGACGGCATTGGATCGAGTGCATCCGGGGGCTGAGGACGTGTGGCGGCAAGTGCGGAAACTGCTGTCGGGGGAGGACGGGCGGGCGGCGGCGGAGGCCGTCTGCGTGGCCGCGGTCATGTTCAGCGCCTCGATGCTCCCATACCGGTACGAGCGGGGGCAGGCGCTGAGCCTGGCGGTCGAAGCGGGGCGGGTGTTCCCGGAGGAGTTCGCACCGAAGCCGGAGTACTCGCCGAACGGGCTGTTCGCTGAAGTCGTCGCGGCGCATCCGCAATTGAGTGGGCGGTTCCCGTGGGGGTGGTTCAGTGGGAACTACTCGACGGGGCTCTACGTGCCCGCCGACCATGTCGCCGAGGTGCTGGCGTGGGTGGAGGTGCAACTCGCGCCGCTGCCGAAGGGAAGTCAGCGGAAGTACCGAGGGATGGTGGCGACCCTACGGGCGGCGGCCGATCGCAAGCTCGGGTATTGGGAGGCAACCGATCTCGCGGTGCCGGCGGCAGGCGAATTCCCAGGGGATCCGGAACTGATGTGGGCGCAGTACCTGGGGAACGACGGGACACCGGCCGCGGCAGTGGAAACCGCGCCGTCCTCGCCGATTGCGAGCGTCCTCGACGATATCGTCGACGGATTCCTGCTGTCGCACAGCGATGGCACTCGGCCGCGGGTGGAGCTGTGGGATCTCGAGGCGTGGCCGCCGCGATTGGCCTTGCGGCGCAACGAATTCTGGGTATCGGCGGCGAAGTCCCCCACGGGCGGGTGGCTGGCGCACTCCACCGTCGACACCAAGGCGCGACCACGCGTGTTCGTGCCGATCCTGGTGGACGGATCCGAGGACGAGCCACGGGTACTGCCGGCCAAGGGACCGGGCGAGGCCGACCTCTACGCCCATGAGTGCTACTTCCTCGACGAACGGCCCGTGGTGTTTCACGAGGTGCAGAGGCACCTGCTGCGGTTCGGCGGCATGAAGGTCGGCGACCCGCTGCCCGGCCCGCTGTGGCTCGCGGAATCCGGTGCGTGGGAACAGATTCCGGGAATCTTGGACGCGGCGGTGGTGAAGAGCGTACTCGGCGACGCCGAGCGTCCCATGACCGGAGCCGCACGGCTGGCGGACGGTGGCACCGTATTGATCTGGGACGGAAACGGCTACGAACTCGACGCCGCCGGCACCGGCTGCATCCGCGCCTTCGAGATGGGCGCGCAGAGCTCGCACGTCGAGTTCACCTGGGTGCCCGCCGGGGCGGACGGCTTCTACTACCTCTCGGGTCGCGAACTGCACGAGATCCATCGCGGCGGCACACCGATCCGGCATGTCGAGGCGTGGACGAATGTGATGGCCGTTCGCCCGGGACCGGAAGGCGGTCTGCTGCTGAAGTTCGGCAACAACGACGACGGTGATATCGGGGTGCTTTACTTCCCAGAGGACGGCACGCACATCCCGCTTCCGCCGGAGTTGTTCGACGACCAGGACAGCTACCCATCCTTGTACTGGAGCCCGGCTGGCGATCGAATCGTGGTCGTCGGTTACGGATTCGTGGCCATACCGGTGGAAACCGTTCTGGCACGGCCGAGATCGACCGTGCCGGACCAACCCCGACGACAAGATTAGACAGGTGAGGTCCCCAGGCCAGAGATCCGGCGCCGGCCAGTAGTGCAATGCTCTGTTGGTCGTGGAGTGAGAGAGGAATTCGCGCACTGCGGGATCCGAACGGAGGCCATCCGCCAGCCCTACGTCCATGTTCCGCGCCCGGCGGGCCGCGCATCGCCGAATACTGCCCGCGGCTGTTCAGATGGCGCCTTGTTCGCGGGCGCGGGCGACGGCGGAGGTGCGCGAGCGGACGCCCAGTTTGGCGTAGATGTGTACGAGGTGGGATTTGACGGTGGTTTCGCTGAGGAAGAGTTCCTTGGCGATCTCCCGGTTCGAGCTGCCATCGGCCACCAGGCGCAACACCTCGATTTCGCGCGGACTCAGGGTGGTGTCGGCGCGGCGCACGCGGGTCATCAGCTTGGAGGCTACCGCGGGCGAGAGCACGCTGTCCCCCGCCGCCGCCGAGCGCACCGCCGCGAGCAGTTCCACCGGTGGGGTGTCCTTGAGGATGTACCCGCAGGCTCCGGCCTCGATGGCGCCGAGAATGTCGGCATCGGTGTCGTAGTTGGTGACGACCAGAACATTGGGCGGCTGTGCGAGCGCACGCAATTCGGCGGTCGCATCGACGCCGGAACGGCCGGGGCCGAAGCTGAGATCCATCAGCACCAGGTCGACCGGGGTGGTAGCGCAGAAGGCGACGGCGGCCTCGGCGGTCGCCGCATCACCGACGACGGTGATGTCGGCATTGCTGTCCAGTAATGCGCGCAGGCCCGCGCGCACGATGGCGTGGTCGTCGGCCAGGAGTAGGCGAATCATAGACGGTGCTCCTAGTCGGTTGCCTGTGGTGTGCCCTGGCCCGAGGCGGCCGCGGACGGGCTGGAATCGACTGCGTCGGAACCGGATTCCGTGGCTGTCGGCTCGAGCGGAAACGAGATGGTGACCGCGGTGTGACCGGGCTCGGACTCGACCGCCATTGTGCCGCCCTGCTGTTCGACGCGACTACGCATGGCGGCCAGCCCGAAGGTGCCCGTCGGTGCGCGGTCGAGCACCGAGGGATCGATGCCTGTTCCGTCGTCGACCACGTCGAGGTACACATCGGTATCGGCGTAGGTCAGGGTCAACCGCATCCGGCTCGCGCCCGCGTGGCGCACCACGTTCGACACCGCCCCCTGCGCGATCCGAACCAGTGCGGCCTCGACGGGCATAGGCAGGCGCTCCGGGGTGCCCTCGACGACCATCTGGGTCAGCATTTCCGGAGTCTGCGCGCGTCGACAGATGCGCTCGAGCGCCTGCGCCAGGCTCTGCCCCTCCAGGGCGGCGGGGGTCAATTCCGCTATCAGCCTTCGGGTTTCGGCCAGATTCTCCGCCGCCGTCTCGCGGGCCAGCCGAATCTGTTGCAGCGCGGGATGATCTGGTGCCGACTGCTCCGCGGCGTGCAGCAGGAGCTGAATGCTGCTCAACCCCTGCGCGACAGTGTCGTGGATCTCCTGCGCCAGCCGCTCACGCTCGGCCAACTTACCCGCCGTACGCTCCTGGTCCGCGAGAGTTGCTCGGGTACTGAGCAATTCGTCGATCAGGCGCTGACGTTCGGCGGATTCGCGGAACATCGCCGCATAACCGAGCCCGATTCCCACCGCGACGGCCGCACCGATCATCGGCCCGATCACACCCGCCACCGACCAGCCGCGATGCACCCCGAAACCGAGCACCGCCACCACCATGGCCGCGCCGACCGCGAGCAGACTCCATGGGCGTGGCAGCAGGTGCAGGTAGAGGAAGAACATTCCGAATGCGAGATATCCGGCATCGGGTGCGAGCACCACCAGGCCGAGCCACAGCACCGTCAGCACCGCCAGCCAGCTGCCGATGCCCGCCGGGCGGCGGCCGACCAACGCACCCGCGAAGTACACAGCCAGGAACGCCACGGTCAGCGTAACGACGCCGAGTCGATGTTCGGCGCCCGGCAGCAGTGCGCGCACCGCGACGACCACGGCCAGCGTCGTCACCAGGACATGCAGCCCCAGCCGCAGCGCGGTGAAGACAGGTGTGAACGGCGACGAATGCACGTTGCCAGCTTATGTGCGGCTATCCGGGCGGCATCCATCGAAAGGCGTAAAACACCGACCAACGTTCGATCGGGGCGCATTCCTCCGCGTGCGCGATGGCGGGGGCGCGGGCGCCCGGCAAGCTGATGGCATGTTCGTCGCACTCCGAGATCTGCGGGCCGCACGCGGCCGTTTTCTGCTCATCACACTGGTCGTCACGCTGGTGGCGCTGCTGGTGAGTTTCCTCAGCGGTCTCACCGCCGGACTCGCGCACCAGAACATCTCGGCCATCGATGCGATCCACGCCGATGCCCTGGTCTTCGCCGATAACGGCGCGGATCCCTCCTTCGACACCTCCGCGCTGACCGAGCAGCAGGTCAAGACCTGGCAGGCCGCCGCAACCACCGTGGACCCGATCGGCATCAGCCGGGCGCAGGGTGCGGTCTCGGGGCCGGGCGCGAGCAAGCCCGCCCAGGTCGCACTGTTCGGTACCGCCGGAACCGCAGTCGGCAACCGTGTCGCAACCGATCCCGGCACCATTGTGCTCAGCACCGGCGCGGCCAAGGCCCTCGATGCCATCGCCGGTGACACCGTCACACTCGGCGCGGGCACCTTCCGGGTGGCGGCGGTGCAGGGCGACGATTGGTACAGCCACACCCCCGTCGTCTGGATGACGCTCGCCGACTGGCAATCGGTGAGTCCGCGCGGTGGTGCCGCCACGGTGCTCGCCGTATCCGACATCCCGGATACCGCCGCCGTCAACTCATCTGCGCACACGACCTCGACCAGCGTCTCCGGATCGCTATCGGCATTGAGTTCCTATCAGGCCGAAAACGGTTCGCTGACACTGATGACGGTGCTGCTGTTCGCCATCTCGGCCTTGGTGATCGGCGCATTCTTCACCGTGTGGACGGTGCAGCGCATGCCCGATATCGCGACTTTGAAGGCACTCGGCGCGACATCCGGCGCGCTGGTCCGTGACGCCCTCGCCCAAGCGGCCATCGTGCTGACCGCCGGTGTCGCGGTCGGACTCGGAATCACCATTGCCGCAGCACTATTCATCGGTGACGCGCTGCCCTTCGTGCTCAGCCTTTCGACAACCCTTTTCCCGGCGGCGGCCCTGATCGTCCTCGGTCTGCTCGGCGCCGCCTTCGCCCTGCGCTTCCTGTTCACCACCGACCCGCTGACCGCCCTCGGCGCGGCCCGCTGATCTCCGGAGTAACCCATGACCACCACAACCATGACGAAAACCGCTCTCACCGTGAGCGAAACAACCCTCACCTACCCGGACGGCGCAGGCCGCCTCACCGCGCTGAACGAGGTGAACCTGCACGTCCCCGGCGGCACCATCGCCGCGATCACCGGCCCCTCCGGCTCTGGAAAATCCAGCCTGCTCGCCGTGGTCTCCACCCTGATCCGCCCCGACTCCGGCCACATAGCCCTCGAAACCTCTGACGGCACAGTGGATCTCACTACTTTGACCCGTCGTGAAGCCGCCGCCGTACGCCGCTCGTCCATCGGCATCGTCTTCCAACAGCCCAACCTCATCCCAGCCCTGACCGCTGTCGAACAACTGGAGGCCATGTCCCACCTCGGCCAGCGCCTCTTCACCTCGCGCGCTGAACGCCGCGAAACCCGAACCAAGGCAATGGGATTACTCGACGCCGTCGGCCTGTCCGACCACTACGCCAAACGCCCCGCCCAACTCTCCGGCGGCCAACGCCAACGCGTCAACATAGCCCGCGCCCTGATGAACGCCCCGGCCCTGCTCGTCATCGACGAACCGACCAGCGCCCTGGACACCGAACGCGGCGCCGCCATCATCGAACTCATCCTCACCGTAGCCCGCACCCACAACGCCGCCACCCTCCTGGTAACCCACGACCGCACCCACCTCCACCAGATGAATGCCGTCTACCGCATGACCGATGGCACCCTGACCCCGGACGAGCCCTCCTGAAACCTGCTCGCCCGCTCGGATTTCCTGTCGGTGGCCACGGCACGATGCGCAGAACATTTCGATCAGGCCGGCTATCGAGCGATTACATCGATAAACCGAGCAAAACACTCCGCTGATCGCGCACCCGAACCTGAATCGCGTCGACGACCGCCGCCACCTCGGGCCTGCGTAATGTCTCGGTGCGGGCGACAAGCCAGTAGGTGAGCCGAACGGAGACTTCCTTGCCGAGCACCCGAATCAGGTCGTCGTGCCGATCGGCCATAAAGCAGGGCAGTAGACCGATGCCCGCGGCCGCGCGGGTCGCTTCGACGTGCACGAAAACATTGGTGGAAGTCACGGATTCACGCATCGCGGGCGCGAAACTGGAGGCCAGGTCCAGATCGTCGACTTGCAGCATCGAATCGATGAAGTAGACCAGCGAGTGGCGCGCGAGATCCGCTATTGCCGTCGGTGTCCCGCGTTCACGGAGATAGTCACGCGAACCGTAGAGCCCGAGGCAGTAATCGGCCAACCGAATTGCCCTGGCGCGGTGCACTTGCGGTTTGCCCACCACTACTTCGATATCCAGACCCGAACGCTGCTGGGACGCGCGACGGGTCGTCGCGACGACCTCGACGGAGATCTTCGGATGCCGCCGCTGCACCTCGGCAGCGGCCGGCGCGGCCATATAGGCACTGAATCCGTCGGTCGCCGAAATCCGGACCACACCCTCGAGCACCCGAGTGCCATCGGCATCGGTAGCCAGCGACTTGACCGCGGACTCCACCGCCTCGGCCGCCGCCAATGCCTCCCGCCCGAGTTCGGTCAATTCCCAACCACCGGTCACCCGGGTGAGCACCCGCCCGCCCAGTGTCTGCTCCAGTGCGGCAATACGGCGCGAGATGGTGGTGTGGTTGATCCCGAGCTCCTCGGCGGCGGATACGAAACGCCCGGACCGCCCCACGGCCAGCAAAACCAGCAAATCATCCGCACTGGGTCGGTTGGGGCCCGAGGCGACCGTACTCATATCTGCATTCTTGCAGATGTGCACTGCACAACTGGTCATTGCGGCCGAAGATACGTGCACGAATACTCGTCCTGACCACGACATGTGGGGGCCGTCACATCTTGTTGCCGGATGTGCCCCCGGTCATGAAGGAGATGTTCGATGAGTGTGCGCGATGTGAAGCCGCCGACGGCAAACGATCCCGGCGGGATACCGGCCGGGCTGAGGCGGGTGGTGGCCGCGTCCATGGCGGGCACCGTGGTCGAGTGGTACGAATTCTTCCTCTACGGCACGGCGGCGACGCTCGTCTTCAGCAAGGTGTTCTTCGCCAAGGGCACCAGCGATCTCGACGCGATCCTCGCCGCCTTCATCACCTACGCCGTCGGCTTCGCCGCACGTCCGTTGGGCGGAGTCGTCTTCGGACATTTCGGTGACAAATACGGCCGCAAAAAGCTGCTGCAGTTCAGCCTGGTGCTGGTCGGCGGCGCGACTTTCCTCATGGGCTGTCTGCCGACCTTCGCTCAAATCGGTTATTGGGCACCGACCTTGCTGGTCGTTCTGCGATTCATCCAGGGCTTCGCGGTCGGCGGCGAATGGGGTGGCGCGGTATTGCTCGTGGCCGAACACAGTCCGAACAGAAGCCGCGGTTTCTGGGCGAGCTGGCCGCAGGCCGGGGTGCCGCTGGGCAATATGTTGGCGACGGTCGCGCTGCTCGCATTGACCTCGACGCTATCCGACGCGGCCTTCCTGAGCTGGGGTTGGCGGGTCGCCTTCTGGCTGTCCGCGGTGGTCGTGCTGGTCGGCTACTACATCCGCACCAAAGTCACCGACGCGCCCATTTTCGTTGCGGCACAGCAGGAAATCGAACAGATCAAGGCAAACTCGCTCAGTGTCGTCGAGGTGCTGCGGCGCTACCCGCGCGGTGTATTCACCGCCATGGGTCTGCGGTTCGGCGAGAATATCCTCTACTACCTGGTGGTCACCTTCACCATCACCTATCTCAAGGTGCATGTGCACGTCGATACCAAGGTCATCCTCTGGTGGCTGCTGGCCGCCCATGCCGTGCACTTCGTCATGGTTCCGTTGGCAGGCAGCCTCTCCGATCGCTTCGGCAGGCGGCCGGTATATCTGGTCGGTGCGCTCACCGCGGGCACCTGGGGCTTCTTCGCGTTCCCCATGATGGACAGCGGTCACAACGTGATCATCATGTCCGCGATCATTATCGGCCTGATATTCCACGCCTTCATGTATGCGGGCCAGCCCGCGATCATGGCCGAGATGTTCCCGACCCGGATGCGGTATTCCGGTGTCTCCCTCGGTTATCAGGTCACCTCGATCGTGGCCGGATCGCTCGCCCCGATCATCGCTGTGCGCTTGCTCAATACCTACAACTCAGCGGTGCCGATCGCCCTGTACCTGGCCGCTGCCGCGGCGATCACCGCGATCGCGGTCCTGTTCGCCCGCGAAACGAAAGGTATCGCGCTGGAGAGCCTCGACACCGCCGACGCGAAAACCCTTGCCGCACAAGCGGCACCCATTCCGGCAACGCCGGCCGACAACCTGGAGCGGAGCTCACATGAGTGATCTGACCGGACGTTCCGCCCTGATCACCGGCGGCGCAAGCGGCATCGGCGCCGCCTGCGCCAGAGAATTCGCGGCACGCGGCGCCACCGTCACCATCGCCGATATCGATGACGTCGGTGCGAAGGCACTCGCGGCCGAGATCGACGGAAAAGCCTGGGCCATAAACCTTCTCGATGTCACGGCACTGGAACAACTCACCCTGGACGTGGACATCCTGGTGAACAACGCCGGAGTACAGAGCATCAACCCGATCGAGGACTTCCCACCGGAGCGATTCCGGAACCTGATGACCCTCATGGTCGAAGCGCCGTTCCTGCTGATCCGCGCCGCACTGCCGCGGATGTATCAACGCGGCTTCGGGCGGATCATCAATCTGTCCTCGGTGCACGGGTTGCGCGCGTCCGAATACAAGGTCGCGTATGTGACGGCCAAGCACGCACTGGAGGGCCTGTCCAAGGTGACCGCGCTCGAGGGCGGCCGTCACGGCGTCACCAGCAATTGCGTCAATCCCGGCTATGTCCGAACACCGTTGGTGGACAAGCAGATTGCCGATCAGGCCAAGGCGCACGGCATCGACGAGCAGCAGGTGCTGGAGCGGGTGTTGCTCACCGAGAGCGCGATCAAGCGTCTGGTGGAACCGGAAGAGGTCGCGTCCCTGGTTGGTTGGCTCGCCTCGCCGAATGCGGGCATGGTCACCGGCGCGTCCTACACCATGGACGGCGGGTGGACAGCGCGGTGATCCTGGCGGGGCCGTGTTGGATTTGCCGCGCCTGCGGCGCGGCGGGTTCGCGGCCCCCTGCTGTCTCGCGTCCGAGCCGTCGAGACAAACGACTGCGTCGTATGCGCTTCGACGACTCGGCTGTGAAAGGGGTGAGCGATCGATCAGCCCAGCGCAGCCTGACCCATTGCGGACAGCGCCATGCGACGCAGTATCGGCCGGGCCCGGGTAGCGGTGGCGTTGGTCGCACTGTGCGGCGTGGAGTTCATCAAGCCGAAGCCCGCGTGGGCCTGCACCCGCGCGGTTTCCTCCGGCAGTTCCGGATGCAATTGCCGCAGCACCGCCACCCAGATCTCGACGTACCGACGCTGGGTGCGGCGCAGTTCGCGCCTGGGGCCGGCCGGCACATTCTCGAGGTCGCGGTCCTGAATCCGGATGAGTTCGGGCTCGCCGAGCGCGAAGTCCAGATGGAAATCGACCAGCCCGCACAGCGCCTCGCGCGCCGATTCGGTCCCCGCCACCACCGCTTTGCCACCGTCGAGCAGCCGTTGACTGACCCCGACGAGCAGTTCGACCAGCAACGCCTCCTTATTCGGGAAGTGCCGGTAGACCGCAGGGCCGCTGATTCCGACCGCCGCGCCGAGGTCGTCCAGGCGCATGCCGAAAAATCCGCGATCGGCGATGAGCCGGGCACCCGCATCGAGCAGCTGCCCCCTTCGCTGCAGTTTCAGCTGTTCCCTGCGAGTGAGCGCGACGGGGTCGATGCTGGTCACACCCGCTCCTTTCGGTACATCTGGACATCTCGGTTAATCAACATTAACCTGAATTCCAGTTATCGGCGACTAACTGGATGGCAGGACGGCGGGATGACGGTGACCGAACAGGTCGGAGTCGACAATCGCACGGCACATGGGACGCTACTGGCGGATCTGCGCGCCCGGCTGACCACCGCGGCACTCGGCGGGCCCGCGAAGGCGCGCGAACGGCATGTGGCCCGTGGCAAGCTGCTCCCCAGGCAGCGGGTGGATCAGCTGCTCGATCCGGGCAGCCCGTTCCTCGAACTCTCGCCGCTGGCCGCGACCGGCATGTACGACGACGAATGTCCCGGCGCCGGCATCATCACCGGCATCGGCCGGATCTCGGGGCGGGAATGCGTGATCGTGGCCAATGACGCCACGGTCAAGGGCGGCACCTATTACCCGATGACGGTGAAGAAGCATCTGCGCGCCCAAGAGGTCGCATTGCAGAACCAATTACCGTGTGTGTATCTCGTCGACTCCGGCGGCGCGTTCCTGCCACGCCAGGACGAGGTCTTCCCGGATCGGGAGCACTTCGGGCGCATCTTCTACAACCAGGCGACGATGAGCGCCAAGGGCATACCGCAGATCGCCGCGGTACTCGGTTCCTGCACCGCCGGTGGTGCGTATGTGCCCGCGATGAGCGACGAGGCAGTGATCGTGCGCAATCAGGGCACGATCTTCCTCGGCGGACCGCCGCTGGTGAAGGCCGCGACCGGCGAGGTGGTCACCGCCGAGGAACTGGGCGGCGGCGAATTGCATTCGCGCACTTCCGGAGTCACCGATCATCTGGCCGAAGACGACCAGGACGCGCTGCGCATCGTGCGCCGTATCGTGGCCACGCTCGGCCCGCGCCCGACCGCCCCGTGGGAGGTGACACCGACCGTCGCGACGGCGAAGCCGGAGTCCGAACTGTACGACGTGGTCCCCGTCGATCTGCGCACACCATATGACGTGCGCGAGGTCATCCACCGGCTGGTCGACGGCGGCGACAACGGCGACGACGGATTCCACGAATTCAAGGCCGAATACGGCAAGACGCTCGTCACCGGATTCGCCCGCATCCACGGCCATCCGGTCGGCATCATCGCCAATAACGGTGTGCTGTTCAGCGAATCCGCCATGAAGGGCGCGCATTTCATCGAACTGTGCGATAAGCGCAAGATTCCCTTGCTGTTCCTGCAGAACATCACCGGTTTCATGGTCGGGCGCGATTACGAGGCGGGTGGTATCGCCAAACACGGCGCCAAGATGGTCACCGCGGTGGCCTGCGCGCGCGTGCCGAAGCTCACCGTGGTGATCGGCGGATCGTATGGCGCGGGCAACTATTCTATGTGCGGGCGCGCGTATTCGCCGCGCTTTCTGTGGATGTGGCCCAATGCGCGAATTTCGGTGATGGGCGGTGAGCAGGCCGCCTCGGTGCTGTCGACGGTGCGCGGAGATCAACTCGACAGCAGCGGAGCGCCGTGGTCGGCCGCGGACGAGGAGGCGTTCAAGGCGCCGATTCGGGAACAGTACGAACATCAGGGCAATCCGTACTACTCGACCGCACGACTCTGGGATGACGGTGTCATCGACCCCGCCGACACCAGAACCGCACTCGGACTTGCCCTTTCGGTGTGTGCGCAGGCACCGCTCGAACCCGTTTCCTACGGCGTCTTCCGGATGTGATCGCTATGATGAACAAATCCCATCCCATCGATTTCGACACCGTGCTCGTCGCCAACCGCGGCGAGATCGCGGTGCGGGTCATCCACACCCTGCGCGCCATGGGGATTCGCTCCGTCGCGGTCTACAGCGATGCGGATGCGCAGGCCAGGCACGTGCGCGAGGCCGATACCGCGGTGCGCCTCGGACCGGCGCCGGCCCGGGAAAGTTATCTCGATATCGAGAAGGTCGTCGCCGCGGCGGTGCGCACCGGGGCCAAGGCCGTGCATCCGGGCTACGGATTCCTTTCCGAGAACGCCGCTTTCGCTGCCGCGCTGGCCGAGGCGGGCATCGTCTTCCTCGGACCGCCCGCCAGGGCCATCGAGATCATGGGTGACAAGATCGCGGCGAAGAACACCGTCGCCGCCTTCGATGTGCCCGTCGTCCCCGGTATCGCCCGACCGGGTCTCACCGACGCCGAATTGATCGACGCCGCGACCGATATCGGCTATCCGGTCCTGGTCAAGCCGTCGGCCGGTGGCGGCGGTAAGGGGATGCGGCTGGTCGAGGAACCATCGGCCTTGCCCGCCGCCCTGGCCAGCGCCCGGCGTGAGGCGGCCGCGGCATTCGGTGACGACACTCTGTTCCTGGAGCGATTCGTCACCCGGCCACGCCATATCGAGGTGCAGATCTTGGCCGACCAATTCGGTCATGTCGTCCACCTCGGTGAACGCGAATGCAGCCTGCAGCGGCGGCATCAGAAGGTCATCGAAGAGGCGCCGTCGCCGCTGCTGGATGCCGCGACCAGGGACCGCATCGGTGCGGCCGCGTGCAATACCGCGCGCAGCGTCGACTATGTCGGTGCGGGCACGGTCGAATTCATCGTGTCCGCCGACCGGCCGGACGAGTTCTTCTTCATGGAGATGAATACCCGCCTACAGGTGGAACACCCGGTCACCGAACTGATCACCGGGATCGACCTGGTGGAGTGCCAGGTGCGCATCGCGGCCGGGCAGAAGCTCGCGGTGGACCAGGATGAGCTGCGACTCGTCGGACATGCGATCGAGGCGCGCGTTTACGCCGAGGATCCCGGTCGCGGCTTCCTGCCCACCGGTGGCACGGTGCTCGATTTGTCCGAGCCCGCAGGCGCCGGCGTGCGGGTGGATTCGGGCCTGCGCATCGGCACCGTCGTCGGTAGCGACTACGACCCGATGCTCTCGAAGGTCATCGTGCATGCCGCCGATCGCTATACCGCACTCGCGAAACTCGATCGGGCATTGAGCGATACCGTGCTGCTCGGCGTCACCAGCAATATCGAGTTCCTGCGCTTCCTGCTGGCCGACCAGGATGTGGCCGCCGGGAAGCTCGATACCGGACTGCTGGATCGCCGCGTCGGCGACTTCCGGCCCGCCGTGGTCGGGGATGACGAATTCATCGCCGCCGCTGCCTATCACTGGCTGCGGCGCTGGCCCGCGGCGGCGAGCGATCCGTGGGATATCCCGTCCGGGTGGCGCATCGGCACACCCGCGCCGACCACCATCAGGCTGTCCGGCGGTGACCGCATCGAGCACGTCTACCTGACCGGCGCTCCCGAGGCCGCCGAGGTGCACCTCAACAGCAGCGAATCAGTCTCGCTCACTGCCGATTTCACCGACGGCATGCTTGTCGTGACACTGGACGGCCTGCGCCGGGAGTACCGCGTCGCCGAGCACGACGGACAGCTCTGGGTGGCCGGGCCGTCCGGTGTTTCGGTGCTGCGCGAGGTGGCCGAGGTGAATGTCCGCGGCGGCGCCGAACACGTCGGTGACGCCGAAATCCGCAGTCCCATGCCGGGTTCGGTGATCGCGGTGCCGGTTGCCAACGGTGCCGCCGTCGCCGTGGGTGCCCCGGTCGTGGTGGTCGAGGCCATGAAGATGGAGCACACGCTCACCGCACCGGTCGCGGGCACCGTCGAAGTGCTGGTCGAACCGGGCACGCAGGTCCGCCTCGACCAGCCGCTGGTGCGCATCGCCGCCACCCCCACCGAACCCGAAACCGCCGAGCGAGAAGGAATTTCCGCATGAGTGACTTTCTGTCCACCGGCACACTGCCCGAGGACTACCGCGACCTCGCACTGACCGTGCGCGATTTCGCCAAGTCGGTGGTCGCCCCGGTAGCCGCCGAACACGATGCGAACCATACGTTTCCGTACGAGGTTGTCGCGGGCATGGCCGATATGGGTCTGTTCGGCCTGCCGTTCCCGGAGGAATACGGCGGCATGGGCGGCGACTACTTCGCGCTGTGCCTGGCGCTGGAGGAACTCGGCAAGGTCGATCAGAGTGTGGCGATCACGCTGGAGGCCGGTGTTTCGCTGGGCGCCATGCCCATCTACCGCTTCGGCAACGATAAGCAGAAGCAGGAATGGCTGCCGCAGTTGACAAGTGGCCGCAATCTGGCCGCCTTCGGCCTCACCGAACCCGGCGCGGGCAGCGATGCGGGCGGCACCAGGACCACCGCGATCGCCGATAGCGGCGAATGGGTCATCAATGGCAGCAAGCAGTTCATCACCAACTCCGGAACCGATATCACCAGACTGGTGACGGTGACCGCGGTGACCGGGCAGTCGGGCGGCAAGAAGGAGATCTCGACAATCCTCGTGCCCACCGACACCCCCGGCTTCGTGGCCGAACCCGCCTACAACAAGGTCGGCTGGAATGCCTCGGACACCCATCCGTTGAGCTTCACCGATGTCCGGGTGCCCGAGGAGAATCTGCTCGGCGAACGCGGTCGCGGCTATGCCAACTTCCTGCGCATCCTCGACGAGGGCCGCATTGCCATCGCGGCACTGTCGGTCGGAGCGGCCCAGGGCTGCGTCGACGAGAGTGTGCGCTACGCCAAGGAACGCGAGGCCTTCGGTCAGACGATCGGCCGCAATCAGGCCATCGCCTTCAAGATCGCCCGCATGGAGGCGCGCGCCCACGCCGCGCGTACCGCCTACTACGACGCCGCCGCGCTCATGCTGGCGGGCAAACCCTTCAAGAAGCAAGCCTCCATCGCGAAGCTGGTGGCCAGTGAGGCGGCCATGGACAATGCCCGCGATGCCACCCAGATCTTCGGCGGCTACGGCTTCATGAACGAATACGCGGTGGCCAGGCACTATCGCGACAGCAAGATCCTGGAGATCGGCGAGGGCACAACGGAGGTGCAGTTGATGCTGATCGGACGGGAGCTGGGCCTATGACCGAGACAGACGCCCCACGCCGGGTGGTGCAGCGCGGCCTGTGGTTCGAGGAGTTCGAGACCGGGGTGGTGTACGAGCACCGGCCGGGCCGAACGATTACCGAGGCCGATAACGTCCTGTTCACCACGTTGACCATGAATACCCAGGCACTACACCTGGACGCGGCCTTCAGTGATCAACTGCCGCCGTTCCACCAGCGCCTGGTGAATTCGATGTTCACCCTCTCCACTCTGGTCGGCCTCTCGGTCGCGCAGCTGACCCAGGGCACGATCGTCGCGAACCTGGGCTTTTCCGAGATCGCCTTCCCGAAGCCGCTGTTCCACGGCGACACCATGTATGCCGAAACCGTGGTCACCGACAAGCGCGAATCGAAGAGCCGTCCCGGCGAGGGCATCGTCACCTTTTCCCATACGGCGCGCAATCAACACGGCGATATCGTGGCCACGGCGGTACGCAAGACGCTGGTACGCAAGGAACCGAAGTCAGCATGAGTTGGCACATGCCAGGACCGGCCTGGCTGTTCTGCCCGGCCGACCGCCCCGAACGCTTCGAAAAGGCCGCCGCGGCAGCCGATGTGGTGATCATCGATCTCGAAGACGGCGTCGCGGCCGCAGACAAGGCGGCGGCGCGCAAGGCGCTCATCGAGGCTCCGCTCGATCCCGAGACCACCGTGGTGCGGATCAATGCCGTCGGCACCGATGAGCACGAGTTGGATCTCGCGGCCATGGCGCGGACCGAGTATCGGCGGCTCATGCTGCCGAAGGCCGAATCCGCCGAACAGCTCGGCGCACTCGCCGACTACGAGGTGATCGCACTGATCGAATCGCCGCTCGGCGCAATGGCGGTCGGGCGAGCGGTAGCGGCGCGCAATGCGATCGGGGTCATGTGGGGTGCGGAGGATCTGGTCGCCGGGCTCGGCGGCAACTCCAGTCGGCATGCCGACGGCAGCTATCGCGATGTGGCACGTCATGTTCGGTCGACCACGCTGCTTGCGGCCAAGGCGTACGGCAAGTTCGCGCTCGATTCGGTGTATCTGAACATCCGTGATCTCGACGGATTGCGCGCCGAAGCACTGGACGCGGTCGCGGTCGGCTTCGACGCCAAGGTGGCGATCCATCCGAGCCAGGTGCCGGTCATTCGGGCGGCCTACGCACCGTCGGAGGACGAAATCGATTGGGCCCGAAGGGTACTCGATGAGGTCTCGAAGCACCGGGGCGTCTTCGCATTCGAGGGCCGGATGGTCGATGCCCCGGTGCTGCGGCAGGCCGAGCAGATCGTACGACGCACGAACCACACCTGATTTCCGAAGATTCTCCCCAGGAGGTAATGCGGTGCAACCACAATGGGTGCCGACCGAATCAGATATCGCGAAGGCGCGCATCACCGACTTCGCCGGGTTCGTGGCGGCGCGCACCGGAAGGTCCGCACCGGATTACCGGTCGCTGTGGCAGTGGTCGGTCGACGATCTGCCGGGCTTCTGGGCGGCGCTGTGGGATTACTTCGAGCTGGGCCCGATCGCGGGCGAGGTGCTGGCGAGCGCCGAAATGCCGGGCGCACAGTGGTTTCCGGATACCCGGCTGAACTATGTCGATCAGGTCGTACGGCAGTCTCGCACCGATCGGCCCGCCATCGTCGCGGTGACCGAGGACGCTCCGGTGCGCGAGGTGTCCTGGAGCGAATTGATCGACAGCACCGCGGCATTCACGCGCACACTGCGCGCGCTCGGCGTGCGGCCGGGTGATCGAGTGGCCGGATACCTGCCGAATATTCCGGAGGCGGTAATCGCCTTTCTGGCCACCGCGAGCATCGGTGCGGTGTGGAGCGCCTGCGGTCAGGACTATTCACCCAAGGCCGCATTGGATCGGCTCGGCCAGCTCGAGCCCACCGTGCTGATCACCGCCGACGGCTACCGGTTCGGCGGCAAGACGCATGACAAGCGCGACGATATCGCGGCACTGCGGGCCGGGCTCGATACCGTCGAGACGACGGTCGTCGTCTCCCAGCTGGGACTGCCGGTTTCGGACACACTGGCCTGGACCGAGGCGGCCACCAGTACCGAGGCCGTTGTCATCGAAACCGAGACGGTCGATTTCGACCATCCGCTGTGGATCGTTTTCTCCTCCGGCACCACCGGACTACCCAAGGGCATCGTGCACGGGCACGGTGGCGTGCTGCTGGAGCACCTCAAAGCCGTTGCGCTGCAAGCCGATATCGGACCCGACGATACCTTCTTCTGGTACACCAGCCCGAGCTGGATGATGTGGAACTTCCAGGTCGCCGGATTGCTGGTCGGTGCGACCATTGTCTGCTACGACGGCAGTCCCACCTACCCGACTCCGGATGCGCTGTGGCATATCGCATCCCAGGTCGGCGCGACCGTCCTCGGCACCAGTCCGGGCTACGTGCTCGCCTGCATCAAGGCGGGTGCGGTGCCGCGCACCGACCACGATCTCACCGCGCTGCGGCAGGTCGGCATCACCGGTTCCGCACTGCCGCCCGCATCGGCGATGTGGTTGGGCGACAATATCGGTGACCACGTCCAGATCGCCTCGATCAGCGGCGGCACCGATGTGGTCTCCGCCTTCATCGGCGGCGCGCGGACCGTACCGACCTGGCCGGGTGAGCTCTCCGCGCCCTACCTGGGTGTCGCGCTGGAGGCCTTCGACGCCGGCGGCAAGCCGGTCCGCGACGAGGTCGGCGAGCTCGTCATCACCAAACCCATGCCGTCCATGCCAGTGCGTTTCTGGCGCGATCCGGACGGAATCCGTTACCACGAAGCGTATTTCGACATGTTCCCCGGCATCTGGCGCCACGGCGACTGGATCACCATCACCGAACGCGGCAGCATCGTGGTGCACGGCCGTTCGGACTCCACCCTCAACCGGCACGGCATCCGCATGGGCAGCGCCGATATCTACCAATCCGTCGAACGCCTCGCCGAAGTCACCGAGGCCCTGGTCATCGGCGCCGAACAACCCGACGGCGGCTACTGGATGCCGCTGTTCGTCACCCTTACTCCCGGCACTGACCTCACCGACGACCTGAAAACCCGCATCAACACCACCATCCGCACCGAGCTCTCCCCCCGCCACGTCCCCGACGAAATCATCGTCGCCCCAGGCATTCCGCACACCCGCACCGGCAAGAAACTCGAGGTCCCCATCAAGAAGCTCTTCCAGGGCGCCGATCCGGCCCGAGTCGTCGAACGCAGCGCCGTGGACAGTCCCGAACTACTCGACTGGTACGCCGCCATCCGCCCCACTCGGAACTGAACCGACAGCTATCGGCGCGGAGAACACCAGCACGGCTCATGCACTCCAGAGCATGAGCCGCCTACGATATCTGGACAACCCGGATGTGCGGATTCTTTCGCTACCACAGCGGTTCTGCCGCTTCGGCACTAGCGTCTCGATCGCCAGCGAGAGCAGGAAATCTCGCTGCAGACTCGGCCACAGCACGCAAGTATCGAGAACGACGGCGAACACGCGACGATTGTGTCAGCCCTTGGCCTTTCGTCGCGCTGCCACTGCACGGCGGGCTTCCTTCAAGCGCTGGCGAACCACTTCGGGATCGTCGGTGTCGTCGATGTCGACGCTGGTCGCGGCAAGTACTGCGTACTTGCGCTGCCGGTGTTCTTCTTGATAGCTCAGGACGTCGTGCAGCCGTACCCGTCGCCGGTTGCCGACTCGCTCTGCAGGCAGCTGTTCGTTTTCGATCAGCTTGACCACAGTAGGGCGACTAACGCCCAACAAGTCGGCGGCCTGCTGCGTGGTCAAGCTCATGCTATGCGGCGCGACCGTGACCGCTTTGCCAGCCTGCATTGCTGCCACTACCTGCACCAACGCCTCGTGCACTTCCTCCCGAGTTCGGCCGCATGTCAGCCGCATCCACCTGCGCAAACCAGACCGACCTGGACAGCCGGGACGGTCGAGGGTGTCGATACCATGGCCGCATGAGTGTCGACAACCGCGGTACGGCGCGCAAGGCGGTCAGTGGCGACTCGGCACCGCGGGAGATTCGGCGCAGGCCGAAGAATCGGCGAGCTCAGATCGCGGCGGCCTCGGCGGCTGCGTTCGGTGCACTGGGCTATCACAGCGTGAGCATGGATGACATCGCATCCGGACTCGGCATCAGTTCGGCAGCGCTGTATCGGCACTATCCGAGCAAGTACGCGCTGTTCCGCGAGGAATTGCTGCGGGTGGGCCGGGTCATGACGGAATCGGTCGAGTTGCCGGAGGCGGCGGGCCAGGGGATGATAGCCGACGGAGTCGGCGGGGTGGGTGAATTCAGGACGCCGGAGCGGCGGTTGCGCCATGTGCTCGATGCCCTGATCCGCGTCACGATCGAGAATCGGTCGACCGTCACCCTGGTGCGCTGGGAGGGCCGCTATCTCGAACCGGAGGATCTGACGGTCCTGACCGACCAGAAACTCGCCGTCGTCGACGCGATCGGTATGCAATTGGCCGCATTGCGACCGGAACTTGCCGAGGATGAGCTGCGGGTGTTGTGCGCCGCCCTGCTCAGCGTGATCACCAGCATCGCCGATCACCATGCCGGCCTGCCCGCGAAATCCCTTGCCCGGCTGTTGACTTCGGCCTGCTGGTCGATCGTGCCCGCCGAGTTGCCCGTGCTGGAAGTGAATGTCGAACTGCCGGCGGCGGCGGAGATTCCGGATTCGTTCAAACATGAGCTGCTGCTACGCAAGGCCGTCGAACTCTTCCACGATCGCGGCTACCCGAATGTCAGTGTCGAGGAAATAGCCACTGCCGCAGGGCTTTCCGCCGCTTCGGCGGTGTACCGGTTCTATCGGGGCAAGAGCGATCTGCTCGCGGCCGCATTCCGACGGGCCGCCGACCGGGTTTCCGGCGCGATCGGCCCGGCGGTGGCGGCGACCGCCGATGCCGAAGAGGCACTGACCACGCTGATCGAACAGTACGTCGACGGTTCGTTCTCCGAACGCGAGTTGTTGTTCGTGTATTACACGGAGTTCCAGCATGTTCCGAGCGACGAGCGCACCGTGCTGCGAAATATCCAGCGACTCAACGTCGAGGAGTGGGCGCGGCTGCTGCGTGATGTGCGACCGGAGCTTTCCCCCGCCGAGGCCCGCTTCCTGATCCACGCGGCCTTCGCATTGGTGGTCGATTTGGGACGAACCTTCAGCACCGAACCGATCGTCTCCCCGGCCCGGGTTCGATTGCTCATGCAGCTGGTCCTGTTCGGCCGCCCGGCCCGCTCGTAGTCTGCCCCCTTACTCCGATCCGCCGGCTATCGCCGTGCCCCGCATATGTTAGTGCTCATTCTCAATCATTGAACTTGAATTGCCAATGCAATAAGCAAATTATAGGTTATTTGTGATCTTCCGTTCATTTCGATTTCAGCCCTGGGAAGAGGCATCGAGTAAACGTCCGGTTGGGCTAACATCGCGGGATGGATGCCGAGGATCGTCGCGCAACCGAGCACGCGACCGCAGGCCGCACCACGCAATCGCGCGAGGTGCGCCGCCGCCCGCGCGACCGACGAGCGCAGATCGCCGCGGTCTCTGCGGAGGCCTTCGGCTCGTTCGGCTACCACGGCGTGAGCATGGAGGACATCGCCTCGCGCCTCGATATCAGCTCTACCGCACTGTATCGGCACTATCCGAGCAAATACGCCCTGTTCCGAGAGGAGGCGCTGCGACTGGCCGGACTGAGTACCGAGGCCGTGCGCCTGCCCGAGCAACTACGCGACCGGCCCGCCGCCGAGCGCCTGGACCACATCCTCGCCGCCCTGATCGCGGCCTCCATTGCGAATCGCCGCAGCGCCGCACTGCTGCGCTGGCAGAACCGCTATCTGGAAGACGCCGATCGCCAGATCCTCATCGATCACCTGATCACCACCGATTCGGTCGCCCGCGAACTGCTGGCCGAGACCCACCCCGAGCTACCCGACAGGGACCGCACGGTACTCTCGGCCGCCGCGATGAGCGTCATCGGCAGCATCTCCGATCATCATGTCGCGGTGCCCGTGCGCGCGTTGGCGGCCCTGCTGCGCTCGGCCTGCCATGCGGTAACCGCGTGCGCTCTGCCCGCGCCCGGCGATGACACCGAAGCCCTTGGCGCGAAAGAGGTTCCACTCACCTTCAAACACGAGCTGTTGCTGGTGCGGGCCATCGAACTGTTCCATGAACACGGGTATCCCAATGTGAGCGTGGAGGATATCGCCAATGCCGCGGGCCTACCCGCCTCCTCGGCGGTCTATCGCTTCTACCGCAGCAAGGGCGACCTACTCGCCGCCGCGTTTCGTCGTGCGGCAGACCGGGTTTCAGCCGCCATCGGACCCGCCATAGCCACATCGGATACCCCGGAACAGGCGCTGACCACCCTGATCGAGCTCTATGTGCAGGGTTCCTTCGCCGAGCGCGAGCTGACCTTCGTCTACTACGCGGAGATCAGCAATGTGCCAACGGAGGATCGCACCGTCCTGCGAAATATCCAGCGGCTCAACGTCGAAGAGTGGGCCAAGCTGCTCATCCGCGTCCGGCCGGAACTCACCGCAGCCGAATCGCGGGTGCTCGTGCATGCCGCGCTGGCACTGGTTGTCGACCTCGGTCAATGGCTCGGCCCCGATAACCCGCTGTGCTCACAGACTCGCATCGCATACTTGATGCGAGTCATCCTCTTCGGCCGTTGATCGCGGCTCGGTCGCCGAATCTCGAACGGTCGGCGTCAGCGCACCCGATGCATATTCCGCACATCCGATTGTCGAGCTGCCAGATGACGTGCAGTCCATCTCAGCAGGTCGCAGGCGCGGGCTCGCCGCGCACCCGGCCCTCGAGCCACGTCAGTACCTCGGGGGCGCCCATTACCGCCGCGGACAAATGCTCGGGTGCGGGCACCTCCAGCGTCTGCAACCGCACCCCGGCATTGCACCAATGGCGGTTGGTGCCGTTGATGGCGTCGATCGGAACCAGCGGATCGGCCGGCGAATGCCATTCGAACATCGGTATTTCCGGCACCCCGGGATACAGCTCCAGACTGTTGTCCTCCACCACCGACCGGGCGACGCGACTGTCGACCCACGAAGTGGTGGTGACGTAATCGCCAGCGCTGCCATTGGCGCCGACGGCGAGGATGTCGTTGGTGCAGCTGTTGGCCATGGCGCCACGGAGATCGAGGCCACGCTGGTTGAGAACCGAGCTGGTCTGCAACTGGTCCGGATACTCCCGCTCCAGACCGATCGCCGCTGCCATGGCCAGCCCGAAGGCCGGGTGCGGCGCGAAGCCCAGCGCCTGCGCCATCTCCACCAGGTTCATCGGGGCGCCGCCGATGGCCGCGCCGGCGAGCTGCAGCTCAGATGCGTACGACGGCTGCAGCGCTGCCGCCCATGCGGTGGCCAATCCGCCACCGGAGTATCCGGCCAGCGTCACTGGGCTGTGCTGCATGGCGAGTTCGGGCAGCCGTTTCACCGCCCGGATGCCGTCCAATACAATCTGGCCACCCAAACGCGCTGCTCCGAAGGCGAACTGCGGTCCGAGATGATCCGGCATCGCGATACTCCAACCCTGCTGCAGCACCGCATTCAACATCCCCACCGACGCCGACAGATTCAGATCGCCACTGTAGAGCGTGTGCGATACCGCGCACTCGGTACCGAGCGAATTGATGAAATGCTGATACGACAGCAACGGCGCATCGGGCTGATGGAAGAGTGGGGTAACGACCGTGGTGGTCGCCGCGATCGGCGCACCGTGCGAGTCGGTGGACCGGAACTTGACCAGTGTGGCGGTGGCGCCGGGGAAGAGAGGCACCGGCGGCAATCCCCGCACCTCGAGCACGTCACCGGGGCTGTGCGCCCCCAGATCCGCCGGGGCGGCGTAGAACGGATCCGGATCGGGCACCGGATACAGCGGCGCCGCGATTGCCGTCGGCGCCAGCAGCAGCGCGAGTGCCACACCCCCGAATGCACCGAGGACACGGGACCAACCGCGGCGCATGCCGCGGGGGAAAAATAGAAACAGACGAGTCACGATCTATACCTCCACGAGTTGTGCGGGGCATCCGTCGACTAGCCAGGCCGCATTACAGGCAACTGATGGCAAACTTACAGCGACACGCCGCCGAGGGAGCGAAATACGACGAAAATTGGTCAGCTGCCCGATCCCGCCACCGAAGTCGGAGATCGCCTCCGCGAGCGCTCGAGCTGGCATGAAGAACAGCTCCGCGATCTTGCCGGGCAGCCCTTGAGTGAACCAGAGCAGGTGTCGCCGCCGCACTCCGGCAGGACCATTTCCGCAACCAACACCGATGTCGAGCGACTTCAGCAACCAGCCCGACACACTAAGACGCGCGTACGCCAGCAGTGCGTTAACGGTCAGCGCGGATCGAGTGCAGTGCGACGCAGGACCGATCCGGCTGCCACCACCTGATCCGAGCTGGACAAGCGCCTAGCCCGAGCGAGCACGCCACATCGCATCAACGATCGTCTCGATATCGGAATGCTTTGACACCCAACCCAATTGGCCCACAGCCTTGACCGGATCGGCAACCAGCGAACTCGGCTCCGGTACCGCTGGACGATGAATGAGCGGCACGCGACGTCCCGAGATCTTTTCGACCGCGGCAACAACGCCGCGAACGCTCGTGCCCCGGCCGCTACCGATGACGTACCGCTCGGTCGCGCCCGGCGGCGGCAGGTGTTCGAGTCCGGCAACGAACGCGTACGCGGCATCGGAAACGTGCAGGTAGTCCCGGACAGTGGTGCCGTCGCCATTGACCTCCAACGGTTCATTCCGTGCCGCGGCGGTGAGCACCCGCGGAATGAGCCGGGTGGGGTCCGGATCGCAGCCGCCCGCCACATTGAACAGCCGAAGTACGACAGCGGCGGCGGCATGGGTTTCGATGACGGATTCGGCAGCCAGCTTGCTGGTCGCATAGGGATGTGGCGGGTTATCGGGCAGTTCCTCGGTGATCGGTCGGCCGCTGACATCGCCGTAGATCGCACCGGTCGAGGCGAATACGAGCCGCGGCACCTCGGCGGTCGCCATGGCATCGAGCAACGCGATGGTCCCGGCGGTATTGACCCCGAAGTACCGGAGCGGGTCGGCCATCGACTCCCGCACGCGGGTCAGCCCGGCCAGATGACATACCGCGTCAATGCCGTCCACGGCTCGCTGGAGAGCCTCGGAGTCGAACAGGTCGGCAACTCGAATCGCAGTGGCAGACACGATGTTCAACCGCTGCGAGTGCACCATGGCGACAGTGTCGTGCCCAGCCTCGGTCAAGGCCGAAACGACGGCTCGGCCCAGGTAACCCGCCGCTCCCGTGACAAGTACGCGCATAGCGCGAGCCTATGAAAGGCCCCATGTTGGTGGCCATTTGAGTCCCCGGTGGCGGACAACGGTTTTCCACATCGGGAGCTGGGCAAAGTTCCAGCTCGAGATTTGCGTTACTCCTCTTTGTTCGATGGGCGTGCCGGAGACAGGACGATCCGTACATTGGCGGCGTCGTCCGGCGAGCCAAGATCCACTTGCATGAGCCATGTGCCTGGTGCGTGATGTGTGACCGGGGAAGTTCCAAGAACGGAGTCGGTCGAGACGATCACGTGCGGATTCAGAGTGCCCGGCCATCGGTGTTGCCGGTGGGTCAGCTGGCGAGAACGTCGTGGGTGAACTCGGTGAGCTGGTGAATGGTCCCGTTCCGGCGGCCGGGCTGCAGGAGCCGTCCCGGGCTGAAGGCCGAGGTTGACGCAACCTGTCGGTTGCAATAATATTGCAACCAGTGAGTTGCTACTTATGGAGGTGATTATGGGATTTCCCGATCGCATCGAGCGGACGATCGAGCTGGCACACCCGCCGGCGAAGGTGTGGACGGCACTGACCACGGCCGAGGGGTTGGGCACGTGGTTCGGCAATGAGGCCGGCATCGAGCTGCGCCCGGGCGGCAAGGGGTGGATGCGCTGGAACGAGGGGGGACACGTCGCGGACATGCGGGTGGAGCGGGTGGAGGAACCGCACGTATTCGGGTTCACCTGGCATATCTTCGGGCTGCCCGAGGAGGATCCGCGCCGCACCTATGTGGAGTTCATGCTCGAGCCGGTGGCGGCGGGTACACGACTGACCGTGGTCGAGTCCGGTTTCGCTCAGCTCGCGGAGGATGCCTACAAGGCGGCGTTCGAGGGCAACACCCGCGGCTGGCAGAACGAGCTCGGTGAGCTGGCCGGCTACCTCGATGCGGCCTGACCAGGAGGCGATTGCCGAGCAGGTCTTCGTGGCCTTGGCGGACCCCAGCCGGCGTGCGATCCTCGCCGCGCTGGCGTCCGCCGGGCCCACCACGGCGACCGACCTGGCGGCCCGGCTGCCGATCACCCGGCAGGCGATCGCCAAGCACCTGGCGCTGCTGTCCGAGGCCGGGCTGGTGACCGCGGAGCCGGGAGAGCGCCGCCGGGTGCGCTACCGACTATGTTCCGCGCCGATGCAAGTGGCGCAACAATTCCTCGCTGCGATGGCGCGTGACTGGGACGGCCCACTCGACGCGTTGAAGAACATCCTCGACCGGGCCTGATCAACAATCCGAAATCGAACAGGAATATCGCTATGAAGACACCGGAGATCGTTTCGCAGAACGAGTGGGAGGCAGCGCGTCTGAAGCTGCTGGTGCAGGAGAAGGAGGTGATGCGGGCCCATGACGCGCTGGCTGCCCAGCGCCGCCGCATGCCCTGGCTGGCCGTCGACAAGCAGTACGTGTTCGAAGGATCAACGGGCCCGGTGAGCCTGCTCGAGCTGTTCCAAGGCCGCCGCCAGCTGATCGTGTACCGCGCATTCTTCGAGCCCGGCGTGCTCGGCTGGCCCGATCACGCCTGCCGCGGCTGCTCCATGATGGCCGACCACGTCGGCAATCTCGCGCACCTGAACGCCCGCCACACCACGCTCGTATTCGCCTCGCGCGCACCGCAACCCGAGATCGAGAAGGTGCAGGCCCGGATGGGCTGGACGGGGATCCCGTGGTACACCATCACCGACGAGTTCGATGTGGACTTCGGCGTCGATGAATGGCACGGCACCAACGCCTTCATCCGCGAGGGCGACCGGGTGTATCGCACGTATTTCATCAACCGCCGTGGCGACGAGTACTTCGGAAACACCTGGAGCTACCTGGACATGACGGCCCTCGGCCGCCAGGAGGACTGGGAGGATTCGCCCGAGGGCTACCCCCAGACACCGGCGTACGAGTGGTGGAACTGGAACGACGAGTACACCGCCACGGTTGACGAGACCGCCTCGGACTGGCTGGGCAAGGTCGCCGGCGCCATCGACAGGGGCGAAGCCGGCCGTCAGCAGAAGGAAGCACCGCACGACTGCTGCGCGCACCCGGTGCAGTGATGCACTACCCGTCAGTCCCCGCCCGGTCCCGAGCGGGCCGGGCGGGAGCGGCCCTGTCACTGCTCTCGGCGACTCTGCATGCCGCCTGCGACGGAACCCATTGCACCGCAGTGTGGTTGGTTGTCATGCCGGCGTTGATGTCGCTGGGCTGCCTGTGGTGCGCCTGGCACCTGTGGACCCGGCCGTCCCCCGGGGCCTGGGCCATGACCGCGGCGATGAGCAGCGCAATGCTGGTGCTGCACTGTGCCGTCCCGATGCCGGGCGCTGTGATGCACTGGGCTTACCTGGCCGCCCTCGCCGATGTGACGCTGTCCGGCGGGATGCTCCTCCGCGCCTGGTGCGGGTTCGGCAGGCTGTTTTCAGGATGCGGCAGCGACCGGTTCGAGTGGGGACGGCGTGTAGCACGATGGCATTGGCGGCGCGGCGGCGACATCACCCACCATAGCGGCGTTCTTCATCAGGGACACAGGGCGTGCGAAAGCATGGTCGTGAGATCGGGCATGGCTTTCGGCGACTTGGTGTAGGCGTAGGTCACCGCCCTACCATCGGGCGTCGCGCCGGAGACGGTGACGAATCCGGTGATGCCGCCGGTATGCCCGACATACTCTGCGCCACAGGGCAAGTGGGTCGAGTCGATGCCGAGCCCATAGTTCATATCCGCCTGTCCCATCGGCACACCGGTCCGCATTTCCCGCAGTTCGGCGGCCGGGACCACCTGTCCGGCCAGCAGCGCCTGATAGAAGCGGTTCAGATCATTGCCGGTGGCGACCATCGCGCCCGCACCCCCCGGCACCGACGGTTCGATGCGTGACACATCGGTGACCACACCGTCGATATCGGCGTACCCCTTGGGATGTGGGCCACGGATATCGAGTTCGCCCGGTCCCGGCAGGTAGGTGTCGTCGAGCGCCAACGGCCGCAGGATGCGCCGATTCAGCTCATCGACATACGGTGCGCCGGTGACCTTTTCGATCAGCACGCACGCAACGAGGTAGTTGGAGTTGCTGTACTCGAACCGCGTCCCCGGCGCGAAATCCGCTGGCTTACTCAGGGTGATCGCGAGTTGCTCCGCCGGAGTCATGGTCCGTCCGTCCACCGCCGCTTGATACTCATCCACCCGCGGATCATCGGCGAACTCCGGCAGACCACTCTGGTGCCGCAGGATCTGGCGCACCGTGATTACCCGCCCATCGATCCCCTCCCCACGCAACACCCCCGGTAGATAGGTATCGACCGGCTCATCGAGCCGAATCTTCCCCTCTGCCACCAACTGCAGCACCACCGAACTGACAAATGTCTTGCTGATACTGCCGATCCGCACGCGCTGCGGCGGCTCGACTGGAATCGGCGCGCGGGTTCCGATATCGGTAACACCACTGGTGAGGGTGACCGTCTGCCCGTTCTCGGTCAGCGTCGCGATCATCCCGGTGATCCCGTCCGCCACCGCCCGATCGATATCTGCCTGCACCGCTTGAATCCGATCAGCCGAAACCTCCACTGGCGCAGCGGGATCCGCCGAACATCCCGCGAGCAGAGCAACCACACCAACAGCAATACCTACCGTCACAAGGCGCATGCCTCGACGCTAGTGATACTTCCCGTCCCGCACATCGGGGTCGCTCCCGGAGATCTCCCTAGGGAGGCCCCCTGGTACCACCGGGTGATCTTCTGCCGCTCAGATATGAATCGAGCTGTCCGGTATCAGCCAATCGTCCTCGGTGGAGGTGACCTGACGGCTTCCTGGCCCCGGTGGGAAGCTGGCTCGGATGATCGGTGATACCCCGCGGCACCCGGGCCAGGGGGCGGGGCCGCACCGGCCGGCAGGGGGGATGTCCGTACCGGTGCGCCCCGCCTATTCAGTTGGCCTCGGGCTGCATCGCGGTAATGAGTGAATTGGGACGCATGTCCAGCCAGTGGGCCTCGACGTACTCCAGGCAGGAGTGGCGCGTGGCCGCGCCGTAGGCGATGGTCCAGCCGCCGGGGACGGCGGCGAAGATCGGCCACAGCGAGTGCTGGCCCTCGGCATTGATCAGGACGTAGTACTGGGCGCCATCGTCGTCGAAGGGGTTGGTCATCTGGTCGGCCTTCCTGGTGGGAGTGTTCAGGCCCGGTCGGCGTGCGCCAAGACGTTGGTCAGGACGTGGCCGATGCGGGCGAGGGCGGATTCAGAGGTCATGCGCCAGTGCGTGGCCTGGACGGCGTGGTTGTGCACGATGCCGTCGACAACGTCGGACCAGCTGGCCGCACCGGTGGCCCCGGTGGGGTCGTCGAGTGCGGCGGTGAAGTAGACGAGATTGCCTTTATAGGGCCGTGGCCGGTAGCGGGTGATGAGCTCCAACGAGTGCGTACCCGCGTCGAGGAGACGGCCGAGGCGGTCGAATCCGAAGGAGGCGAACGGCTCCGGGAGTTCGGCGATGCGACTGGCGAGTTGGGTGCGATCGAGTTCGGTGTCGGCGTCGTCGGCTTGTTCGCCGAGTAGCCCGCCGAGCAGATCGGCCAGCGGTACCGTCGCCGTCTCGTCCACCGTGATGTGCAGCGGGCTGTCCATCATGGCCAGCAGCGCGACATGGTGGCCCTGGCCCTGCAATTGGTTCGCGACGGCGTGCGCAAGCACACCGCCCAGTGACCAGCCGAGCAGATGGTAGGGGCCCTCCGGCTGTACCGCGCGGATCTCGCGAGCATAGTGCGCGGCCCAGTCCTCGATGGAATCCGGCAGCGCCGCCGCCGAATTCAGCACCGGGGACTGGATACCGTAGATGCCGCGCTGCGGATCGATATGTGCGGCAAGACCGGCGAACGACCAGGCCACGCCGCCGACCGGGTGGATGCAGAACAGCGGTTCCCGAGAACCCCCGGGGCGCAGCGGCAGTAGCACATCGAAGGCCGCCTGAGCGTCGACGCGACCACGGCCGCGGCGGTGCGATTCCAACTGCGTGATCAGGTCCGCGGGCGTCGGCGCGGCGAACAGCCAGACTACCGGGATCTGTTCGGCGAGTGCGGTACTCAGCTGGGTTGCCAGTCGAGTGGCCAGAAGCGAATTGCCGCCGTATTCGAAGAAGTTGTCGTCCATGCCGATTCGCTGGACCGCCAATACTTCCGCGAAGACGGTGCAGACCAGCAGCTCCAACTCGGTTTCAGGAACCCGGAACGCTGGGGTGCCCAACTCGGGCTCGGGTAGTGCGGTCCGGTCGACCTTGCCGTTGGCGTTGAGCGGCAGGGCGGACAGTTGGATCAGCACCGGCGGAACCATGTAGCTGGGCAGGGTTTCGGTCAGCGCGGAGCGCAGCGCATTCGGATCGATCGGCTCGGTGGCGGTGAAGTACCCGACCAGCAGGTCACCGCGATGGGCGAGGACGACGGCGTCGGCAACCATTGGACGCGAGCGCAGCGCGTGCTCGATTTCGGCGAGCTCGATGCGGTAGCCGCGTACCTTCACCTGGAAGTCGCGGCGCTCTACGTATTCGAGATTGCCGTCGGCACCCCAGCGGACCATATCGCCGGTTCGATACAGCCGGGTGCCCGGTGCGCCGAATAGGTTGGCCACGAACCGTTCCGCGCTCAGGTCGGGCCGGCCGTGATAGCCGCGGGCCAGCTGTGCGCCGCCCAGGTATAGCTCACCGGTCACGCCCGTCGGCACCGGATGCAGCCGGTCGTCGAGCACGTAGACCTGATTTCCGGATCCCGGTGTGCCGATAGGAACCACCGTCTGGCGGATACCGGCGCCGGTACGGAATCGGGTCACCGAGACCGCCGCCTCGGTGGGGCCGTATAGGTTATCGATGCGGGCGGCGGTACATGCGCCGATTCGGTCTACCGTCGCGGCGGGCAGTGCCTCGCCGATGACGAGCAGTCGCCGCAGCGATCTCGGCAGTCGCTGATCACCGCGGATCTCGGCCAACATGGCCAGCAGCGATGGCACCAGCATCACGGTGGTGACCGAGGCGCCCCGGATCAGATCGATCACGCTGGCCGGATCACGTTGCGCGCCTTGCGGTGCCAGCACCACTCGGGCACCGGCGCGCAATGCCCACCAGAACTCCCAGACTGATAGATCGAAGGCCGCCGAGGTCATCAGTAGTGTGGCGTCGTCGGTGTCGAGCGCGTATTCCGATTGCAGCCAATCCAACTGGTGTGCGATGGCGGCGTGCGGGATAGCGACGCCCTTCGGGGTTCCGGTCGATCCCGAGGTGAAGATGACATAGGCGGTGTGCGCGGGAGTCAGCGTGGTCCGCCGCTCCGCCGCACGGATCGGACTGCCGTCGAGAACCCCGGCGGCAATCGAGATATCCAGCACCACATCGTGATCCGCCACCGACTCGGGCAGCATGGGCCGCTCGGCCGAGGTCAGCACCAGCGCGGGTGCGGCGGCGGCGAGTACGCTCGTGGTGCGGTCGAGCGGATGGGCCGGATCGAGCGGAACATACGCACCGCCCGCCGTCACCACCGCGTACATCGCGACCAACAGTTCGATGCTGCGTGGAATCGCCAGGGCCACTAGTGATTCCGGGCCGATGCCGCGGCCGATGAGTGCGCGGGCGAGCCGGTTCACCCGCGCGGCGAACTGGCCGTAGGTGACCGTTACGGCGTCATCGACGATTGCCACCGCATCGGGCGTCTCGGCGACCTGTGCTTCGAAAGCGGCGATGAGGGTGGCCGGAGTGGATTCGTATTCGGTCCGGTTCCAGGACACCAGCATCCGGTCGCGTTCGGCGGTGTCCAGCAGCGCCAGATCCCCGACCGGCACCCGCGGTTCGGCGCAGATGGCGGTCAGCAGGCGTTGCAGTCGTCCGGCGAAGCCGGCGACCGTGGCGTCGTCGAATAGCGCGGTCGCGTAGGTGATCGATGCGGCCATACCCGCCGCATGCCCATCCTGGTCATACCTGTCGGTGACGACCAGATGCAGGTCGAATTGCGATACCTCGGAGTCGAAATCGGCCGCCGTGGCGGTCAATCCGTCCAGCGCGAAGTGCGCCTCTGCCTGGTTGTGAAAGGAGAAGCCGACTTGAAACAGTGGATGCCGCGCGGTCGATCGCTCCGGATTCAGCACCTCCACCAGGCGCTCGAACGGTACGTCGGCATGGGAGAAGGCGGCGACATCCGCGGTGCGGACCCGATCCAGGAGTTCGGTGAAGCCGGTGGCCGTATCGACTCGGGTGCGCAGCACCAGGGTATTGACGAACATGCCGACCACATCGTCGAGTTCGGCCGCGCCACGGCCCGCGACCGGGGTTCCGACGGCGATATCCGGTGCGCCGGACAGGCGGGCCAACAGTACGGCGAAGGCGGCATGCACGACCATAAACAGTGTCGCTCCGGAGTTCCGGCCCAAATCCGCCAGCCGCGCCTGTAGGTCGGCGTCGATGGTGAAATCGATGTGGCGGCCGCGGGTGGCGACGATGGCGGGTCGGGGACGGTCGGTCGGGAGGGTGAGTTGTGCGGGTAGTCCGGTGAGAGTTTCGGTCCAGAACCGGAGTTGCCGGGAGATCAGCGAATCCGGATCGTCTTCGCTGCCGAGCAGATCGCGTTGCCAGCGGCTGTAATCCGCGTATTGCACCGGCAGTGGAGTCCATTCCGGCGCGACACCGTGTTTGCGTGCGGCGTAGGCGGTCATCACGTCACGCGCCAGCGGGACCAATGACGAGCCGTCCGCGGCAATGTGGTGCACGACCACGACCAGCACATGTTCGACGATGGCGGTCGGGCCGCTCACCGAACGGAACAGCCTGGCGCGCAAGGGAACCGAGTCCGTGACATCGAATCCGCCGCCGACGAAGTCGGCGACCGCCGAGGACAGATCATCGATGGGTACCGAAATGGGTGCCAGCACCGGCGCTCCCGCCTCGGCCATCGGCAAAACCACTTGTACCGGACCGGTTTCGTGCTGCGGGTATACAGTGCGCAGCACTTCGTGACGTTCGACCACATCGGTGATGGCCGCATTGAGTGCCGGAATATCGAGATCGCCGGTGAGCCGCACCGCCAGCGGAATGTTGTAGGCGGTGGACTCGCGGTCGAGGCGGTTGAGGAGCCACATGCGCTGCTGGGCCAGCGAGAGCGGGACCAGGTCGGTGCTGGTGCGCCGGGTCAGTCTCGGACGTGGGCGCAGTGGCTCGGCGGTATCGAGGGCCGCCGCCAAGGCCGATACCGTCGAGTTCTCGAAGACGAGTCGCACACCGACCGAAGTGTCGAATCGTGCGCTCAGGCGCGCAACCAATTGTGTTGCGGTCAACGAGTTTCCACCGACGGCAAAGAAATCGTCATCGAGGCCGACCGCCGCGAGGCCCAGTACTTCGGCGAAGACCTCGGCCACGATCTGTTCGGCAGCGGTCTCTGGAGCGCGGAAGATCGCGGTGCGGAACTCGGGTGCGGGCAGTGCCTTGCGATCCAGCTTGCCGACCGGCGTCAGCGGGATCTCGTCGAGGACCATGATGGCGGCGGGCACCATATAGGCGGCCAGTGAGCGCGCGGCGAAGGCGGTGAGCTCCGCGGTATCGATCGCCCGGTCGGCTACCACATACGTGACCAGGGAAACGGTTCCCGTGGCATCGGTATGCCCGATGGTCACGGCGAATTCGACGCTCTCATGGGCCGCGAGCACCGCATCGATCTCGCCGAGTTCGATGCGCAGACCGCGCACCTTCACCTGATGGTCGGCGCGTCCGACGTACTGGATGGCGCCGGATGCGGTCCAGCGCACCAGATCACCGGTCCGGTACAGACGTCCGCCCACGGGACCATAGGGATCGGCGATGAAACGATCCGCGGTAAGTGCCGGCCGTGCATGATATCCGCGAGCCAGACCCGGACCGCGCAAGTACAGTTCGCCGGTCACCCCGTCCGGGACGGGTTGCAATCGAGTATCGAGCACCACCGCGGACATGCCGTGAATGGTGGTGCCCATATCGAATTCGCCGGGCCGAAGCGGTGCGCTGATAGTGGTGATGATCGTTGTCTCGGTCGGGCCGTAGGCGTTGTAGAAGCCACGTCCGGTTCCCCAGCGCCGCACCACATCCGGACCGTAGGACTCGCCGCCGACGCTCAGGTGGGTGAGTTCGGGTAGTTCGTTCGGATCCAGTGTTTGCAGCACAGCCGGGGTGATGAAGGCGTGAGTCACCCGTTGTTCCCGGATAAGCGCCGTCAATTCGGCGCCACCGTAGCTGCCCGCGGGTGCGATTACCAGTGCGGCCCCGGCGGGCAGGGCGAGCAGGAGCTCGAGCATCGCGGCGTCGAAGCTCGGTGATGCCACGTGCAGGACCCGGGATGTCGCCGTGACCTGATAGCGATCCCGCTGTGCCCGCGCGACGCCCGCGAGTCCGCCGTGGGTGGCCACCACACCCTTCGGAGTGCCGGTCGAACCCGAGGTGTAGATCATCCAGGCGGGATTGGCCACGCACACCGGACGCGTCAGCTCGCCGGGAGTCAGGGGTGCCGCGCTCGAATGCCGCATACGGGCCGCCGTGGTCGGTGCGTCGAGTATCAGCCATTCGGCGGTGCCGGGCAGCGCAGGGCGGCATGTGGTCAGCGTGAGGCCCACCGTGGCACCGGAATCCGACAGCATGTGTGCGATGCGATCCGCCGGGTAGGTCGGGTCGACGGGGACGAAGGCCGCACCGGTCTTGGCCACCGCCCAGACCGCGAGCATGGATTCCGCCGAACGTGGGATGGCCACGGCGACGAAATCCTCGGCACCGATACCGTGGCCGATGAGCATTCTCGCCAGACGGGACGATTGTTCGTCCAGTGCGCGATAGGTCAACTGACCGTCATCCGAAATCAGCGCTGGCGCATCGGGATTCAGTACAACCGCAGCGGCCATCAGCTCGACGAGGGTCTGCGGCGGCACCGGTTCACCGCCCCGCCTGCCGAGCAGTTCGGCGCGTTCGGCCGGAGACAGCATATCGATCGCGCCGACCGGCACGGACGGCTGCGCTGTGAGTGTGCCGAGGACGCGGACGAATCGCCGAAGCAGTCCGGCGGCGGTCGATTCAACGAAAAGGTCCGTCGCGTAGTCGAGTTCGATCGCGAAATGCCCATTGGCATCCAGTTCCGCCGCGACGGTGAACTGGAGATCGAATCGCGCGACCGGTTCATCGAATTCGACAGGCGTCAGCTCCAGGCCCGGCAGCGTGAATTCCGCCGCACCGGTATTCAGATAGCTCAGCGCGACGGTGAACAGCGGATGCCTGGACTGCGAGCGCTCGATGCCGAGTTCATCGACGACGCGTTCGAATGGGACGGTCGCATGAGCGTATGCGGCCAGATCCGTCGCTCTTGTCTCGTTGAGCAGATCGGCGAACGAGCGGGCCGGGTCCGGATATGTGCGCAGCACCAGCGTGTTCACGAACATGCCGATCAGGTCGTCCAATGCCGCCGTGCCGCGGCCTGCGACCGGGGTGCCGATGGCGATATCACCGGAACCCGACAGCCGCGACAGCAATACGGCGAGTGCGGCGTGCACCACCATGAAGGGCGTCGCATTGTGCCGCGCGGCAAGTTCCTGAATACGGGCCCCGACACCACCGCCGACGCGGGCGCGCACCGCGGCGCCGCGCTTGGACGCGATGGCAGGGCGTGGCCGATCGGTCGGCAATGCCAGCTCTTGCGGCAGATCGCGCAGAGCTTCGGTCCAGTAGGTGAGTTGTTCGGCCGCAACCGAATCCAGCTCCGCCGTCTGCCAAAGCGCGTAATCGGCGTACTGTGCGGCGAGTTCCGGCCAGACCGGAACGCTGCCGACGACTCGGGACAGATAGGCCGACAACAGGTCTCGCAGCAGCGGGCCCATCGAATACCCGTCCGCCGCAATGTGGTGCAACACCGCGACGAGCACATGGCTGGTCGCGTGCTCGCGCAGCAGTATCGCGCGCACCGGCACCCCGGCAGTGATATCGAAACCAGCGCTGAGGAATTCGGCGATGCGCTCGGCCAGCGGCCCGGCCGGTGTCTCGATCGTTAGCGACACCGGAGCGGGTTCGGCGGGCAGGATCACCTGGTATCCGATGCCATTCGCATCGGCCGGATACACCGTGCGCAACACCTCGTGTCGAGCGATCACATCCGTGAACGCGGCACCCAGCGCGGCCTCGTCCAGCTCGCCCCGGATGTGCACCGCGACCGGAATATTGTGGGCGGCCGAGTCCGGATCGAGCCGGTTGAGGAACCACATACCGCGCTGTACCGGTGCCAGCGGTATCCGCTCGGGGCGCGGCCCGGCGATCAGTGGTACGACCTGGTCGGCCGCGTCCGCTCGGGCGGCCAAGCGGGCCGCGAACGCGTGCACGGTGGGTGCCTCGAACAGCAACCGCACGGGCAGGCGACCGAGCCGCTCGCCGAGCCGGGCCAGGACCCGGGTGGCGATCAGTGAGTTGCCACCCAGGTCGAAGAAGTTGTCGTCGGCACCGATCGGCGACCGTGCCAGTACGGCCTCGAAGGCCGCGGCCACCAGCCGTTCGGCCGGCGTGATCGGCGCACGATAGGCCGAGCCGTCGAATATCGGCTCCGGCAATGCTTTTCGGTCCAATTTGCCGGACGTGTTGAGCGGGAAGGCGGCCAGCACGATGATCGCCGATGGCACCATGTACGACGGCAACGCACCCACCGCCGCCGCCGTAACGGCCACGCGGAGGTCGCTTTCGTCCTGCGCATCGCTGACCACATACCCGACGAGCTGATCGCCGGTAGGCGTGAGGACCACGCGGGCTGCGGCCTGCGCAACACCGGGCACGGCCGCGAGCACTGCCTCGATCTCGCCGAGTTCGATGCGCTGGCCACGGAACTTGACCTGGAAGTCCGTGCGGCCCAGGTACACCAGTTCGGCAGTGACGCCACTGGTGTCCCAGCGCACCAGATCTCCGGTGCGATACATGCGCTCACCGGCAGGTCCGAATGGATTGGCGACGAAGCGATCCGCCGTCAGATCGGGCCTGCCGTGATAGCCGCGGGCGAGTTGGGTGCCGGCGAGATACAACTCCCCCGTGACCCCGGGCAATGTCGGTCGCAACCGGGCATCCAGCACGTATACCCGGCTGTTCCATTCCGGATTGCCGATCGGCATGACGGTGCGGTCGATTTCCCCCGTGACATCGCGGTAGGTGATGCTCACCGCGGCCTCGGTCGGGCCGTAGAGGTTGTGCAGGCGCGCGGAACTCACCACACCGAAGGCACGGACCGTTTCGGCGGGCAGTGCCTCGCCGATCGCGAATACCGTGCGCAACGTGTCGAGATCGGCACGTGCTCCGGTGGTTTCGACATGCCCGGCGAAGGCACTCAACATCGACGGCACGAAATCGGTGATAGTGACACCGAATTCGCCGATTGCCGCCGCAAGATAGCTCGGATCGCGATGGCCGTCCGGAGCGGCCAGCACCAGCGTCGCACCGATGCGCAGCGGCAGGAAGTAACCCCACAGTGAGACATCGAAGGTGGTCGCCGTCTTCTGCAGGTACACGTCTTCGGCGGTCAGCCGGTACTGCGACTGCATCCAGGTCATCTGGTTGACGATCGCGGCGTGGGAAACGCTGACACCCTTGGGTTTTCCGGTGGAACCCGAGGTGAAGATCACGTAGGCCGGGTTCTGCGGGTGGATCGGTGCGCTCCGCTCATCGACCGCGATCGGATCGCCGGCATAGCCGTCGAGCGCGACACTGTCGACACATACTGTCGCACCGGCATATCCGTAGCCCTGCCGATCACGCTCGGTGGTGAGCAGTGCGATCGGTGCGGCGGTGTCGATGATGTGGGCGATGCGCTGTGCCGGATGGTCCGGGTCGATCGGAACATAAGCACCGCCCGCCTTGAGCACCGCGTATATCGCGACCACCAGATCGGTCGAACGCCGAATCGCCAATGCCACCAGCGACTCCGGGCCGACACCGGTCGCAATCAGATAGCGGGCGAGCCGGTTGGTGCTGCGGTCCAATTCGCCGTAGGTCATGGCGGTCCCGTCAGCCGCGCAGACCACGGCGATATCGTCGGGTGTCGCGGCGGCCTGTTGCTCGAATTCGTCGAGCAGCATTTCCGCGACGAACGCCGTGTGCGCGGAATCGTTCCACGCGGTCACCACCCGTTCCAGCTCATCGGTCCGGAATAGATCGATATCGCCGACCACCTGTTCCGGATCGTCGATCACCGCACCGAGCAGCCGAATGAGGCGTGCGCCGAAGGTCGTGATGGTCGATTCGTCGAAGAGGTCGGTGGCATAGGTGAGGCGCACCGCATCATCGGCGACGGTCAGTTGTAGATCGAACCGTGTTGTCTCGTAATCGATCTCGTGCTCGGCAACGGTGACGTCCGCCAGCTCCACCGATACGGGTGCGAGATTCTGGAAGAACAGCGCGATCTGGAACAGCGGGTGCCGCGCCTCGGAGCGCGGCGGATCCAATACCTCCACCAGTCGCTCGAACGGCACATCGGCATTGGCGAAGGCATCCAGGTCGCCGTCGCGGACGCGACGCAGGACGGTGGCGAAGGAGTCCGAACCCGCCACCTCGGTACGCAGCACCAGGGTGTTGACGAACATGCCGACGACATCGTCGAGCGCGGCGGCACCGCGGCCCGCGATCGGCGCGCCGATGGCAATGTCACCCAGGCCCGACAAGCGTGCGAGCAGGGTGGCCAGCGCCGCATGGACAACCATGAACGGGCTGATGTCGTATCGGGCGGCAATGGCGGCTATGCCGGCACGGATCGTGGCATCGAGCCCGATGGTGGTGCTTGCCGCGGCATGGCTGGCAGTGGCGGGGCGTGGCCGATCCGCAGGCAGATCGAGCTGAGCGGGCAACCCGGCGAGTACGTGGGTCCAATACCGCAACTGCTGTGTGGCCACCGATTCCGGATCGTCCTCGGCTCCGAGGATCTCGCGTTGCCAGAGTGCATAGTCCGCGTACTGCACCTGGAGTTCTGTCCACACCGGTGCGGTTCCTGCGGCGCGTGCCGCATACGCGGTGGCGATATCGCGGGCCAGTGGGGCCATGGAGAAGCCGTCTGCGGCAATGTGATGCACCACGAGGGCGAGCAGGTATTCACGATCCGACAGCGTGGCGAGGCCGACGCGTAGCGGTACCTCGGTTGTCACGTCGAAAGGTGTGGCAACCAGGTCCAGCAATGCCGCTGCGACATTCGCCGAATCCAGCTCGACAATGCCGGGCACGTGCGTGCGGTCCAGAATCCGTTGATATCCGGTGCCATCGACATCCGGGTATACGGTGCGCAGGGTTTCCTGCCTGGCGACCACGTCGGCCAGCGCGACAGCGAGCGCATCGGTGTCGATAGCTCCGGTGAGCCGCAGCGCGACCGGAATATTGCTCACGGTTTCGCCGGGGTCGAAGCTGTTGAGGAACCACATTCGTTGCTGTGCGGGTGAGAGCGGAATCAGGTCGGGACGTCGGCGCGGGGTGAGCTGCGGGCGATTGCCGGTGCCGGTGAGCCGGGCGGCGCGGGTGGCCAGTCCAGCGACGGTCGATGCCTCGAACACCATCCGCACGGGGACCTCGGCAGCCACAGCCGCACCGAGCCGAGCGGCCAACTGGGTGGCGATCAGGGAATTGCCGCCGAGTGCGAAGAAGTTGTCCTCGGCACCGATTCGGTCGATGCCGAGCAGTTCGCCCATGATTTCGGCAACGATCTGCTCGGTCTCGTTTGCCGGGGCACGGTAGCCCGCGGTCTCGAATACAGGGGCGGGCAGCGCGGTGCGGTCGAGCTTGCCGGAGGTATTGAGCGGAAGGGTAGCCAGTACGACGAAGGCCGCCGGCACCATATAGGCAGGCAGTGCGGCGTCCAGTTCCGCGCGAATGTCGTCGATATCGACCGCGGAGTCGGCGACCAGGTACGCCACCAGCTGATCGCCGAGTCGCTCATCGCCGCGCACCACGGCGACGGCCTGGTCGACGCTATCCAGTGCGGTGAGCGCGGATTCGATCTCACCGAGTTCGATCCGCAACCCGCGTAGCTTCACCTGGAAGTCGGTGCGGCCCAGGTACTCCAGCTCACCGTCGGCATGCCACCGGACGAGATCACCGGTTCGATACATCCGCTCCCCCACGCCACCATGGGGATTCGCGACGAAACGCGCCGCGGTCAGCTCCGGCCGGGCCACATAGCCGAGCGCCAATTGCGCACCGGCCAGGTACAACTCACCTGGCACACCCACCGGCACCGGACGCATCCGGGCATCCAGCACCAGCAATCGGGTATTGAATACCGGCTTGCCGATCGGCACCGACGTCACATCGGCATCGGTGACCTCATGCCAGGTGACATCGATCGCGGCCTCGGTCGGTCCGTACAGATTGTGCACGCGGGCACCGGTCAGCTCGCGCGCCCGCTGAGCGACGGGTGCGGGCAGCGCCTCACCGGAGGCGAATAACGCGCGCAGTGTGCCACATTCGCGCGCATGTGGTTCGGCAAGGAACACCGCGAGCATCGAGGGCACGAAGTGCGCGACGGTAATTCCTTCATCGATGATCAACCGCGCCAGATAGGCCGGATCCCGATGACCGTCGGGCCGTGCGATAACCAGCCGCACGCCGATCTGCAACGGCCAGAAGAACTCCCATACCGAGACATCGAAGGTCGCCGGGGTCTTCTGCAATACCGCGTCCGCGGCGTGCAGCCCGTACTCGGACTGCATCCACACCAGCCGGTTGACGATCGCGGCATGCGAGACCGCGACGCCCTTCGGACGGCCGGTCGAACCGGACGTGAAGATGACATACGCGGTGTGGCCCGGCAACAGCACGCCGAGCCGATCCATGGTGGTCAGCGGCGCGGGTGAATATCTCCTCAGATCGAGGCGATCGATCCGAACCTGGTGTGCCGCAACCATTTCCAGATCATTGTCCGACGTCAACACCCACACCGGCCGCGCTGTCTCGAGCACATATTCGATCCGCTCGGCCGGATGGTCGGGATCGAGCGGCAGGTACGCACCACCGGCAACAGTCACCGCGTACATGCCGACCACCATGTCGAGCGAGCGCCGCATGCCGAGCGCGACGACCGAATCCGGCCCGACACCATGCCCGACCAGCCAGCGCGCCAGGCGATGTACCCGGTCGGCGAACTCGGCATACGTCAGCGTCGCGTAGCGACTCGATGCGGGGTGGTGGCCGGGCGACAGGTCGGCCGGACTCCGAACCTCGAATGTCACCGCGGCCGCGTCGGGCGTACGCAGCACCTGTTCCTCGAACAGCGAAACCAGCGTCTGCGTGCTGTCCACCGAGAACGCGGTGTCGTTCCACCGATCGAGCAGGGACAGCTCGTTCCGATCCAGCAGCTCGATATCACCGACACGTACGGCGGGATCGGCCACGACGGCCTCGAGCAGGCGCACGAACCGGGCCGCGAATGATTCGACCGTGGCCCGGTCGAACAAATCCGTCGCATAGCGCATGACCGCACGCAGCGCGGTACCCTCGCCCGCCGCGTACTCGGCGAGTTCCAGCGCGAGATCGAACTGCGCGACCTGGTTGTCGATCGGATATGCGGCGACCTCGAGCCCGGGTAGGCGCAGCACCGTATCGTCGCGATGCTCGAAGGTGAGCAATGTCTGCACAATCGGCGAATGTGCCTGTGCGCGAACCGGATTCAGTTCGTCGACCAGTCGCTCGAACGGCAGATCGGCATGCGCGAAGGCCCGTACGTCGGTGGCACGCACCCGCCCGAGCAGCTCGGCGAAGGTCGCCTCGGCCCCCACCTCGGTACGCAGCACCAGGGTATTGACGAACATGCCGACCAGATCGTCCAGCGCCGCCTCGGCCCGACCGGCGACGGGGGTGCCGATCGCGATATCGTCCACGCGGGCCAGGCGGGCCAACAGTGCCGCGTAGGCGGCGTGCACCACCATGAACGACGACACCCCGTATTTACCTGCCAGCTCCGCGATCGCGGCGGTCAGCTCCGCGGTAACGGCGAACTCGACCGCGGCGCCACGGCCGGTCGCCACGGCGGGGCGCGGCCGATCGGCGGGCAATTCCAGTACCAGCGCGAGTCCGTCGAGTTCGGTGCGCCAATGCGCGATCTGGCGGGCCAGTACGGCGTCCGGATCGTCGGCCGAGCCGAGCACCTCGTGCTGCCACAGTGTGAAGTCCGCGTACTGGACCGGCAGTGGCTGCCACTGCGGTGCTGCGCCTGCGGTGCGTGCGCTGTACGCCACCATCAGATCCCGCGCCAGCGGGGCGGTCGAGACACCGTCGGCGGCGATGTGGTGCACCACAACGACAAGCACATGATTGTCGGAAGAAACCCGGAACAGCCTGGCCCGCACCGGTATCCGGGTGCGCAGATCGAACCCGATTCCGGCGATGCCGACAACCGCAGCGGCGAGGTCGGATTCGGCGATATCGACCCGCCACAGCTCCAATTCGGTCGCTTCGGTCAACACCACCTGCACGGGACCGATCTCGTCCGCGGGGAATACGGTGCGCAGCGATTCGTGCCGCGCGATGACATCACCCACGGCGGCCCGCAGGGCCGCTTCGTCCAACGCACCCGTCAGGCGAATGGTGATCGGTATGTTGTAGACGGCGGATTCCGGATCGAGCCGGTTCAGCAACCACATCCGAGTTTGTGCCAGCGACAACGGAATACGCTCCGGACGATCCCGTGCCACCAGGGCGGGGCGCGTGGTATCCGCGCGAGTCACCCGCAGTGCCAATTCGGCGACGGTCGGTGCTTCGAAGATCTCGCGCACGGTCAGTGCGCTACCGAAGGCGGCGTTCGCCCGTGCGACAAGGCGCATGGCCACGAGCGAATTACCGCCGCGCGCGAAGAAATCGTCATCCGCGCCGATCCGCACGCCGCCGATCAGATCCGCCATCAGTGCGGCGAGTACCGATTCGGTGCCTTCCTGCGGTGCGCGGTATCCCGTAGTGGTTCCGGCGACCTCTACTACCGGCAGCGTGGCGCGATCGAGTTTGCCGACCGTGGTGAGTGGCATCTCGTCGAGCACGACCAGCTGCGCGGGCACCATGTACCCGGGCAGCCGCGTACGCAACTGCGCGAGCACCGCGTCCGCGGACAGTTCCGCCCCACTGATATAGCCGACCAGGCAGTCGTGGCCGGCGGTGTCGCGCGTCGATATCACCGCGGCATTCGTTACGCCCGCCACGGCAACCAGCGCCGACTCGATTTCCCCGAGTTCGATCCGCTGACCACGCAATTTGATCTGGAAATCATTGCGGCCCAGGTAGATCAGATCGCCGCCGCGATTCCAGCGCACCAGATCGCCGGTGCGGTACATCAACCTGCCCGGCACACCGAATGGATCGGCCACGAAACGCTCAGCGGTCAATCCGGGGCGCCCGTGGTAACCGCGGGCCAGTTGGTCGCCCGCGAGATACAGCTCACCCGTGACACCGATCGGAACCGGCCGCAACCGTGCGTCCAGCACATAGGCGCGGGTGTTCCAGCACGGACGTCCGATGGCGATATCCCGGCCGGATTCGGCGTCGGCGTCGGTGAATTCGTGATAGATCGCCGAGATCGCCGCCTCGGTCGGGCCGTACGCATTGTGCACCGCGCCCCCGACGTGTACGCGAATCGACGCGAGCAGGTCCGGCGTAAGCGCCTCACCACCGCAGTGCAGATGGCGGAAGGAGCGCAGCGCGTCACCCATGCCCTCGCCGATGAGCGCCGCGAGTACCGACGGCACGTATTCGGCAATGGTGATCCGGTGTTCGCGCAGCAGTCCGGCGAAGTAGGCCAGGTCGAGATGGCCACCCGGACGGGCGATTACCAGCGGAGCACCGACCGCGATCGGTAGGAAGCACTCCCACACCGAGACATCGAAGGTGAGCGGGGCACGCTGCAGAATACGGTCGGCCGCGGTGACACCGTAGCGCGATTCGAGCCACCGCAGCTGATTCATGATGGCGCGGTGGGTAATCGCGACGCCCTTGGGTCGCCCGGTCGAGCCGGACGTGAACAGCACGTACGCCGTATTGTCGCGGCGCGCTGGCGCGGCGGCGATCGGCATGGCGTCGAAACCGCTGAGGTCGGTGAGATCGACAACGCGGATATCACCGAGGTCGGGCAATACCGCACCGCCGACGACCAACACCAGAGCCGGTGCGGCACTATCGATCACCTGCGCGATCCGGTCGGCCGGATGGGTCGGATCCAGGGGCAGGTAGGCACCGCCCGCGCGCACGATCGCGAATATCGCCACGAGCATGTCGGTCGACCGCAGCGCGGCGAGTCCGACGATTGTTTCCGGGCCGACACCCGCCGAAATGAGCCAACGCGCAAGGCGATTCACCCTGGTTTCGAATTCCGCGTAGGTCATCGAGGTGCCCTCGAAAACCACCGCGACGGCATCGGGTGTCGCGGCCACCCGGGCCGTCAGCAGATCGTCGAGGGTCTCGGCAGTCAGCGGCCACGCGGTGGCATTGCGATCCGACAGCAGCAGTCCGCGTTCAGCCATCGACATCAGCTCGACATCGCCGACGCGGGTTCGCACGTCACGCACCATGGCGCGCAGGACCCGCTCGAAACCAGCCAGGAACCCATCGACGGTTACCTCGTCGAAAAGGTCCAGCGCGTAATGCAGATGCACATCGATGCCGTCGGCCGCACCGTCGGCGTCGTAGCGGTCGGTCAGCGTCCAGTCCAGATCCAGCTGAATCGGCGCGGGTCCGATATCAAGGGCGGCAATATTCAAACGGTGCAGTTGGAAGTCCGGCGCGGCCTGGTTCTGCAGTGTCATCGCGACCTGATACAACGGCGCATGCGCCTGTGAACGAACGGGATTCACGACATCGACGAGCTGTTCGAACGGCACGGCGGCGTGGTCGAAGGCGGCCAGATCGGCGGTGCGGACCGTGGCCAAAAGCTCGCCGAGCGTGGCATCCGCGCGCACCTCGGTACGCAGGACCAAGGTATTGACGAACATGCCCACCAGCTCGTCCAGGGCTTCGTCACCGCGACCGGCGACCGGCGTACCGATGACGATATCGTCGCTCGCGCTCAGGCGGCTCAGCAGTACGGCGAGCGCGGCGTGCAGCACCATGAACGGGGTGACGCGATGTGCGGTCGCCAGGTCCTCTATGCCCTGGTGCAATACCCGATCCAGGCGACCAGTGATGGCACCGCCGCGGTTGGCGGCGACCGCGGGCCGTGGGCGGTCGGCAGGCAGCGTCAACACCTCGGGCACCCCCGCGAGCCGACCGGTCCAGTACCGCAGTTGATGGGCCAACACCGAACCCTTGTCGTCGGCATGTCCCAGTGCATTGCGCTGCCAGATCGCGAAGTCCGCGTACTGCACGGTCAGCGGACTCCACGCCGGTGCGACATCCGCGCAGCGGGCCACATAGGCGGTAGCCAAATCCCTGGTCAGCGGAGCGAAAGACCAGCCATCGGCGGCGATGTGATGCACGACGAACAGCAGCACGTGCAGCTGCTGACGGGACCCGCCGTCTTCGAGTCGCAGTAGCCGCACACGCAGCGGAACTTCGGTAGTGACATCGAATCCCGTCTGGGCGGCGGTCGCGATGAGTTCGGGTAACTCCGCCGCCGACACCGGACGAGCGACGAGTTCGACCAACCTGGTCCGGGCGGGCAGCACCACCTGCGTCGCGGCCCCATCGTGTTCGGGATAGATGGTGCGCAGTGTCTCGTGCTTGGCGATCACGTCCGCGATCGCACGTTCCAGCGCGGGCACATTCAGCACACCGGTGAGGCGCAGCGCGAACGGAATGTTGTATCCACCACTCGCGGAGTCGAATCGGTTCAGGAACCACATGCGCTGCTGGGCGATCGATAGCGGAATCGGCTCGTTGCGATCCTGAGCCGTCAATGGCGGCAGGGGCGGTGGTGCGGCCTCGACATCGACAGGCTGCTCGACCGTGATCCGACGCGCCAACTCGCGCACGGTCGGGGCGTCGAAGATGGTGCGCACGGGCACGTCCGCGCCGGTCGCCTTGGTGAGCCGGGCCGCGAGTTGGGTGGCGATGAGCGAATTGCCGCCGAGGGCGAAGAAGTCGTCATCCGCACCGACCCGGTCAACGCCGAGCAGCGCGGTGAACGTCTCGGCGACAAGGGATTCCGTGAGATCGCTCGGTGCGCGGTATTCGGTGGCGGCAAAAATTGGTGCGGGCAATGCCTTTCGGTCCAGCTTGCCGGAGGTTGTCACCGGAAAGTCGTCGAGCACCAGATAGGCCGACGGAACCAGATAGGCGGGCAGCCGGCGCGCGAGTTCGGCTCGAACGCGGTCGGTATCGAGTTCACCGTCCGCGACCAGGTAGGCGACCAGTTGGTCGCCGTGGTCGTGTTGAACCAGAACGACGGCCTGCACGATTGCGGCAATCGACAGCAATGCCGACTCGATCTCGCCGAGCTCGATGCGCAGGCCGCGAATCTTCACCTGGAAGTCGGCGCGGCCGAGGAATTCCAGCACACCACGGCCATCCGCCGTCGCTCGCCAGACGACCAGATCGCCGGTGCGATACATCCGATCACCGGCCGGACCGAATGGATCGGCCACGAAGCGCTCACCGGTCAGATCGGCCCGACCGAGGTAGCCGCGGGCCAACTGCGCCCCGGCCAGATACAGCTCGCCCGGCACACCGACCGGAACCTGGCGCAATCGCGCATCGAGCACATACGCACGGGTATTCCAGATCGGCCCGCCCAAGGGCAACGGACCGCCATCGGCATCGGTCACCTCGTATGCGCTGACCTCGACCGCCGTTTCGGTGGGCCCGTACAGGTTGTGCACGCGTGCGCCGGTAATCGCCCGCGCTCGCTGCGCGATCGGCGCGGGCAATGCCTCGCCCGAGCAGAACAGGTGCCGCAGTGTGGGCACATCGAGATCGTCAGCGACGAAGGCAGCGAGCATGGACGGCACGAAGTGTGCGGCCGTTATCGATTCGCGCCGAATCAGATCCGCCAGGTACACCGGATCCTGATGACCATCCGGACGAGCGAGCACGAGCCGGGCACCGACTTGCAGCGGCCAGAAGAGCTCCGGTACTGAAACGTCGAAGGTCACCGGCGTCTTCTGTAGTAGCGTGTCGCTGCTGTCGAGCGCGACATGCGCCGATTGCATCCACAACAGCCGATTCACAATGCCGCGGTGGCTCATCGCGACGCCCTTGGGCCGACCGGTGGAGCCAGAAGTGAAGATGACGTAGGCGGTATTGGCGGCCCGCAGCGGCGCGCGCCGATCCGCATCGGTGACCGGTACGCCCGCGTACCCGGATAGGTCGAGTCGATCGATACGAACCTGCGCAACAGCGATATTCAGATCCAGACCAGCGGTCAGCACGCAGAGCGGAGCAGCGGTTTCGAGGATATGGCCGATGCGTTCGGCCGGATGATCCGGATCCAGCGGGACATAGCCACCGCCCGCCGCGGTGATGGCATACATGCCGACCACCAGATCGATGGAGCGGCGCATGCCCAGTGCGACAAGAGAATCCGGGCCAACACCCTGTGCGATGAGCCAACGTGCCAGCCGGTTCACCCGTCCGGCGAGTTCGGCATAGGACAGCGTTGTGCCCTCGAAGGTGAGCGCGGACGCGTGCGGGCTCCGAGCGACCTGCTCAGCGAATAATGAAGCGAGCGTGTGTGTTTCGTCGATGACGCGCGCCGTGCCGTTCCAGCGGTCCACGATCGACCGTTCGTCGGCGGCCAGCAACTCGATATCGCCGATCCGGGTCTGCGGCGTACCCGCCACGGTGGCGAGCACCCGCCGAAAGCGGGTGACGAAGGCGGCGACGGTCGGCGCGTCGAACAGATCGGTGGCGTAGCGCAGGCTGCCGGTGAGCCCGTGATCGCCGGTGCGTTCGTTCACCACCAGGTGCAGATCGAATTTCGCGGTGGGATCAGGTGATTCGATCGGTTCCACGGTCAGCCACGGCACCTCGAGCGCCCGACTGCCCGCGACAATGCGTGGCGCCGTACCGAAGCTGAACAGCACCTGGAACAGCGGATGCGCGCCGGTGCTCCGGTCTACGGCCATGGCATCGACCAGCTGCTCGAACGGCAGATCGGCATTGGCGAAGGCCGCGAGATCGCCGTCACGCACGCCCGCGAGCAGTTCGGCGAAAGTGGCCGAAGCATCGACCGGGGTGCGCAACACCACGGTGTTGACGAACATGCCGATGAGCGCGTCGAGTCGGCGCTCGCCGCGACCGCCGACGGGCGAGCCGATCACCACGTCATCGGTGCCACTCAGTCTGGCCATTGTCGCCGCGAAGGCCGCATGCACCACCATGAACAGCGTTGCGCCGCTGCGATGTGCGAGTACGCGCAGGGCGGCGGCCAATTCGGGCTCGACCTCGAAATCCACCGCGGCACCGCGATTGGAGGGCTGTGCGGGGCGGGGCCGGTCGGTCGGTAGTGCGAGTTGGGTCGGCATGCCGTCGAGGGCGGCGCGCCAGAATCGCAACTGCTGATAGGCCAGATCGCCCGGCCGGTCCGCGGCGCCGAGCAGTTCGCGATGCCAGAGGCTGTAGTCCGCGTACTGCACCGCAAGCTCATGCCAATCCGGTCTGCGGCTGGTCAATCGGGCCAGGTAAGCGTGCACCAGATCGGTGATCAGCGGTGTCATCGAGAGTGCGTCGGCCGCGATGTGGTGGACAACGAAGACCAGCACGTACTCGTCACCGGTGATGCCGCGCCGGTCGTCGACCCGGTTGACGCTCAATAACGCTACGCGCGACGGCAGTTCGGCCGTCACATCAAATCCGGCGGTCGTGATCGCGGCAATGGCGGCGGTCAGATCCGCAGGTTCGACAGGTGCCGGATTGAGGGTCAGGCCGATATCGGTCGCTGCCAGAATCGACTGGTATGGACCGGATTCACCGTCCGGGTAGATGGTGCGCAGGGATTCGTGCCTGGACAGCACATCGAGCACCGCACGCTCCAGCGCGGTGACATCGAGTCGGCCGGTGAGCCGGAGCACGACCGGGAGGTTGTACGCACTGGCGGCGCCGTCCTGGGTTTCGATCCGGTTGAGAAACCACAGTCGCTGCTGGGCTGGCGAGAGCGGGATGCGGTCCGGACGCTCGCGGCGCACCAGCGGACGTGCCGTCGCACCTGCCCTGCCGAGTTCGTCGACGGCGGCGGCGAATCCCTCGACCGTCGAGGCGTCGAACAGGGCGCGCACCGGGATGCGCGTGTCGATAACCTCCCCCGCCCGCGCGGTGACCTGGGTGGCGTCGAGCGAACTGCCGCCGAGCGCGAAGAAGTCGTCGTCGAGGCCGACTCGTTCCACCCGCAATACCTCGGCGAATACCGCGGCGACCAGACGTTGTGCCGCATTGGTCGGTGCCCGGAAACTCCGCTGCCGCAGCACCGGCCGTGGCAGTGCCTTGCGGTCCAGTTTGCCGCTGGTGTTGCGCGGGAATTCGGACAGCTCGACCAGCGCGGTCGGCACCATATATCCGGGAAGGCGCCGGGCCACCCCCACCTTGACCGCATCCAGATCCAAAGCACTGCCCGGCGTGCGAATCACGTACCCCGCCAGATAGTCGCCGCTATCACCCGCGATCAGCCGTACCGCGGCCTGACTCACCTCCGGGACCGCCAACAGTGCCGTCTCGATCTCGGCGAGCTCGATGCGCTGACCGCGGAACTTCACCTGGAAGTCCATCCGGCCGAGGTAGACGAGCTCCCCATCGGCACTCCAGCGCACCAGATCCCCGGTGCGGTACATGCGCGTACCCGCCGCGCCGAAGGGGTTGGCCACGAAGCGATCCGCGGTCAGATCGACTCGACCGTGATAGCCGCGAGCCAGCTGGTCACCGGCCAAATACAATTCGCCGGGCACCCCGACCGGCACCGGATGCAGTCGCGCATCCAGCACGTACACCTGGGAATTCCACTGTGGCTCGCCGATCGACACCAGCTCGTCGGCGACCGTGACCTCGCGGTAGGTAATGGATACCGCCGCCTCGGTCGGGCCGTACAGATTGTGCAGCGCGGCATCGCTCACCGCGTCGAAGGCCGCGATGGTCTCCGGCGCCAAGGCCTCGCCGATGACGAAAACATCGCGCAGCGAATCGAGTTCGTTCGCCTCGGCATGGGCGGTGAGAACCGCGAGCATCGATGGCACGAAGTCGGTCAGGGTGACGCCGTGGCGGGCAATGGTTTCCGCGAGGTAACGCGGATCGCGGTGGCCATCGGGCGCGGCGAGCAGTAGGGTCGCGCCCGCGCGCAGCGGCAGGAAATAGCCCCATAGCGAAACGTCGAAGGTGGTCGCGGTCTTCTGCATATAGACATCGCCGACGCGCGGCCGATATTCGGCATGCATCCAGGCGAGTTGGTTGGCGATGGCGCGGTGCTCGACCGATACGCCCTTCGGTCGGCCCGTCGAGCCGGAGGTGAAGATTACGTAGGCGGGGTGCTCGGGCCGCAACAGCGCACGACGCTCGCGGTCGGCGATCTTGGCCGCCGAGTATTCCGACAAGTCCAGTTCATCGATATGGTGCAGGCGCACGCTCGGAGGCACGGTCGCGGGCAGGGTGAAACCGGAGCCGCGCATGGTCAGTACCGAATGCGGCCGGGCAGTGTCGAGGATGTGCCAGATGCGCTCGGCCGGATGCTCGGGATCCACCGGCACATAGGCGCCACCAGCCCGCAGCACCGCGTACATCGCGACAACCAACTCGGCAGAGCGCGGCATCGCGAGCACTACCAGCGATTCCGGGCCCACGCCGGTGCCGATCAGTAGGCGCGCCAGGCGATTGGCCCGCTCGGACAGTTCGGCGTAGGTGAATTCGGTGGTATCGGACACCAGGGCAACGGCATTCGGCGTGCGGTGAACCTGGCTGTCGAAGCCTTCGTGCAGAAAGCGATCGGCGACCTTGTGCCCGCTGGCATTCCAGCTGGCGGTGACGTAATCGAGTTCCCCCGCATCGAGCAGTTCGATATCGCCGACCGCGCGATCCGGCTCGGCGGCGACGGTGCGCAGCAGCCGGAGGAATTTGCGGCCGAATTCACGCACGGTCGTGGCATCGAACAAGTCGGTGGCATAGGTGAATTCGGCGCGGTAGCCGGATTCGTCGGCACCTGTATCGGAAAGTGTCAGCTGCAGATCGAATTTGGCGAAGCCGGGATCGAAATCGATCAGCTCCGCGTCCAGGCCGGGCATCGTCAATGCGATCGGCCCGATGTTCTGCATGAACAGCGCGACCTGGAACAGCGGATGCCTGCCTTGGGAACGAGCCGGATTCACCACCTCGACCAGGCGCTCGAACGGAATATCGCTGTGCGCGAAGGCATGCAGATCGCGCTGACGCGCATGGGCGACGAGATCGGCGAAGCTCAGCTCACCGCGGACCTCGGTACGCAGCACGAGGGTGTTGACGAACATGCCGATGAGGTTGTCCAGTGCGCGATCGCCGCGGCCCGCGACCGGGGTGCCGATGGCAATATCGCAGGTGCCGGACAGCCGCGCGAGCAGGACGGCGAGTGCGGCATGGACCACCATGAAGGGCGTGGCCCGGTTGCGGGCGGCAAGCTGGTCGATCGCACGGCGTAGCTCCGCATCGATAGCGAACTGATGGGTCGCCCCGCGATAGGACGCGACGGCGGGGCGCGGCCGATCGGTGGGCAGATCCAGCTGTGCGGGCAGGTCGGCCAGTTCGGTGGCCCAGAATCCGAGCTGGCGCGCGGCAACCGAGTCCGGATCGGCCTCGTCGCCGAGTACCTGTCCCTGCCACAGCGCGTAGTCCGTGTACTGTACGGGCAGCGGCGCCCAGTCCGGCCGGCGTCCGGCGCGGCGGGCCGCATACGCGGTGACCAGATCGCGCATCAGCGGCCCCATCGAGACACCGTCAGCGGCAATGTGATGCACGACGAGGACCACGGTATGGTCCTCGGGTCCGCTGCGCAGCAACCGAACCCGGACCGGGATCTCCTCGGTGACATCGAATCCCTGTACCGCGCTGGCCAATACGGCGGCGGCGAGTTCGGTCTCGGGAATATCGCTCGGCGACAGGTCGAAGGCGGCGTGTACCGGTCGCACCACTTGTGCCGGACCATCGGCGGTCTGCGGGTACACGGTGCGCAGGATCTCGTGCCTGGCGACGAGATCAGTGATCGCCGCGGACAGCGCGGTGACTTCGAGTGCACCGCGTAGCCGCAGCGCGACCGGAATGTTGTCCACGGCGGCGGTATCGAAGACATAGGTGGATTCGATGTGCGTGCCGAATCGGTTGAGAAACCACATGCGCCGCTGCGCCGGGGACAGCGGAATGTGCTGCGGTCGTGTGGCTGCCGTGAGGGCCGGTCGTGCGACTCCGGTCCGTGCCAGCCCGGCCAGCGCCGCTACCGTCGGGCGGTCGAAAAAATCGCGGACATCGACAGCAATGCCGAGTGCGGCCCCGATTCGGGCAATGGCGCGGGTGGCCATGAGCGAATTGCCGCCGAGTGCGAAGAAATCGTCGTCCGCGCCGACCCGGTCCAGCTCCAGCAGTTCGCCGAAGATCTCGGCGACGGCCGCCTCGGCCTCGGTCGATGGTGCCCGGTATGCGGCCGCGTCCGATCCGAATACCGGTTCCGGCAGTGCGCGCCGATCCAGCTTGCCATTGGCATTGATCGGCATTTCGTCGAGAACCTGCACCAGCGACGGCACCATGTAGTCCGGTAGGTCCCGGCGGGTGGATTCCAGCACCGCAGCTGGATCGAGAGTGACGCCACGGTCGGCCACCACATAACCGACCAGATGATCGCCGCCCGCATGCCGATGCAGCAGCACCGCGGCTTGCGCGACCTGCGCATTGCGTAGCAACGCCGCCTCGACCTCGCCGAGTTCGATGCGCAGCCCACGCAGTTTCACCTGGAAGTCGATGCGGCCCAGATATTCCAATTCGTCCGGGCCGCCGTCGCCCGCGGCACGCCAGCGGACCAGGTCGCCGGTGCGGTACATCCGGTCACCCCGCGCACCTTCGGGATTGGCCACGAAGCGGTCGGCCGTCAGTCCGGGACGAGCCACATACCCGCGGGCCAGTTGCGCCCCCGCGAGATACAGCTCACCGACGACGCCACTTGCCACCGGCCGCAGATTGTCATCCAGCACCAGCAATTCGGTGTCGTCCGCGGGTGCACCGATGGGCACGGTCGTGCTATCAGCGGCGGTGACTTCGTGCGCGGTGACATCGACGGCGGCCTCGGTGGGGCCATACAGATTATGCAGTGTCGCACCACTGATATCGCGGAAGGCAGCCGCGGTGGCAGCCGGTAGCGCCTCACCGGAGGCGAAGACCAGCCGCAAGGTTCGTGCCGCGCTGTCGATCTGCGGTTCGGCCACGAATACCGCGAGCATCGAAGGCACGAAATGTGCGATGGTAACCCGACGTTCGGCGATCGTGCGCGCCAGATATGCCGGATCACGATGACCATCCGGTGCCGCGATCACCAGCCGCGCGCCGACCTGCAATGGCCAGAAGAACTCCCACACCGAGACGTCGAAGGTGAACGGCGTCTTCTGTAGCACCACATCGTCGCCGCGTAGTCGATACAGCCGTTGTCGCCACCGCAGGTTGGTCACGATCGAACGGTGCGATACCGCAACGCCTTTCGGGCGTCCGGTCGAGCCGGAGGTGAAGATCACATAGGCGGTATTGTCTGCCGAGAGCCGCGGGCCGTCATGATCCAGCGACGTCATCGCCTCGGCGGTGTCGAATTCATCGATCCGCAGAACCCGGATATCCGGCCCGAGTTCGGGCTGGTCGTGGGTCGTCGTGAGTACCAGGACCGGTGCGGCGACCTCGAGCACGTACCCGATGCGTTCGGCCGGATGCTCGGGATCGATCGGCACATACGCACCACCAGCCTTCAGAATCGCGTACATGCCGACCAGCAGGTCGAATGAGCGTCGCACGGCAAGCCCCACCAGACTGTCCGCGCCGACGCCCAGGTCGATCAACCGCCGCGCGAGGGCGTTCACGCGTCCGTCGAACTCCGCGTAGGTCAGCGTCGCACCCGCGAATTCCAAGGCCACCGCGTCCGGGGTCCGGCGCACCTGCGCGTCGAATTCGCTGACCAGGGTCTCGATCGGCGCGAATACCGACGGCAGCACATGGGCCGCCGTCATCAGGGCGTCATCGAGCAATTGCTCGAGCACGGCGCCGAGTGCGCCGTCTCCCGACTCGAGCAGGGCAGGAAGTTGACCGGAAACCACCACCGATACCAATGCGTCGGCACCGAGACCGCCACCCATGGCCTCGTCCAACACCGTGATCTCGGTGGCCAACGCACCGTAGGTGATCGTGATCCCGTCGTGCCGCAGGGCGACCCGCTCCGGATCCAATTCGGCGACCTTATCGATCAGGATGGGTAAGTCATCGAGTCCATATGCCCGGCGCAGCGCCGAGTGATCGTAGGCGGCACGGCGATTGCCGAGTTTGCTGAATGCGACCGATTCTGCCTTGGACATCAGCGGATTCCTTCCGAATCGAGTGCCAACCCCGAGTTGGCGAGCACGGCCCGCGCCTCGGTGTGCAGGGTCCGCAGCACCGCGGCGAGACCACTGCCGCCGAGGGCGGCCAGGAGGCCGGGCACCAGCCCGGCGAGGGCGATATTGACCAGCGCTTCCGGTTTCGCGGTCGCGCCCATGGCCTTGGCGACCGTCGCGAGCTTGGCGGCCAGCTCGCCGTAGGTCACCGTATGCATGTCATGGGTAAAAGCCACTGCACCGGAATCGATTTCGGCGGCTGCCGCGATCAGCGCGAGCAGACTGTCCGGCTGTTCGACTCCGGTACGTGACCGTTCGTCGGTACCGCGAATGTCGATGGCGCGGATGGCGATGGCCGGGTCGGCCGCGACGACCTCGAATATTCGAAGTAGCCGCTCGGCGAACAGCCGGACCGTCGCGGCATCGAAAATGTCGGTCGCGTAACCGAATCGCATATCCAATCCGGCCGGCGCACCGGCCGCGTCGAACAACTCGATGCCGGTGAGCTGCACATCGTATTTGGCCTCCGCCAGCGCGAGATCGAGCACCTCGACCTCGAGGCCGGGCAGTGCGACGTGGCCGGACGGCATGTTCTGGAAGGTGAACAACACCTGGAACAACGGCGTATACGCACTGGACCTGGTACCCACGGCGTCGACCACCCGGTCGAACGGCACATCGGCATGCGACAGTGCCGCGATATCGCGATCCCTGGCCTGCCGAAGCAGATCCGCGAAGCCGGTGCGTGCGTCGACCTCGGTGCGCAACACAACGGTATTGACGAACATGCCGATCAGATCGTCGAGCGCACGTTCGCCACGCCCCGCCACCGGTGCACCGATCGCGATATCCGCGGTGCCGGAGAGCTTGGCGAGCAGGACCGCGAACGCACTGTGGATCAGGGTGAACAGCGTCGTACCGTGCGCACGGGCGACGGTCTCCAGCCGTCCGGCGAGCTGCGCGTCGACCTCGAAATCGACCGTGGCACCGCGCATATCCCGACGCGCCGGCCGCGGTCGATCGGTCGGCAACGGAAGTACCTCGGGCAGGCTTGCCAATTCCGTTGTCCAATAACGGAGTTGCCGAGACAGCAGACTGTCCGGATCGCGGTCGGAACCGAGCACCGCGCGCTGCCACACGCTGTAATCGGCGTAGTGGATCGGCAATGGATCCCAGTCGGGCGCAGTGCCCGCGATCCGGCTGAGGTAGGCACGCATGAGATCCCGCGTCATCGGTGCGATCGAATAGCCGTCGGCGCTGATGTGGTGCAGCACCACCACCAGCACGTGCTCGTCGACATCGGTGCGAAACAATGCCGCGCGGACCGGTGGTGCGGCGGTGATATCGAAACCGGTGGCAACGAATTCGGCGATGCGCGCGTCGATATCGCCCGGTGCCACGTGGATCGGTGCCAGATCGACTGCGATATCGGCAACTTCCAGCACTTGCTGCACCGGTTCGGGCTCGGCATCCGGGTACCGGGTGCGCAGGGTCTCGTGGCGTTCGATCACATCCAGGATCGCCGCGCGAAGTGCGGCTGTATCCAGTGCGCCGATCAGGCGCAACGCTGCGGGAATGTGGTAGGCCGAAGAGTCGGGGGCGAGCCGATTGACCACCCACATCCGCTGCTGTGCCAGCGATAGCGGGGCGGGTGCGGTGCCGGATCGCCGGGTGAGCGCGGGCCGGGCATCGGCGTCGCCGAGGTCGGCCAGTCGCGCGGCGAGCAGCCCGGCAGTCGGTGCATCGAATACCGCGGCCACCGGCACCCGCACGCCGAGCGCCGAACCCAACTGCGCCGCCAACCGGGTCGCCAGCAGTGAATTGCCGCCGACCGCAAAGAAGTCGGTATCCAGCCCGACCTGCTCCGCTCCGGTTACCGCGACGAAGGCGGCCGCGACCAGGCGCTCGAGCTCGCTGATCGGTGCGCGGAAAGCGGCGGCGGCGAATGTCGGCTCCGGCAATGCGGCCCGATCGACCTTGCCATTGGCATTGAGCGGCAATGACTCCAGCACGACGATCGCGGCGGGCACCATATAGATGGGCAGCTCGGTGGCCACCGCCGCACGCAATGCACCGGCCAGTTCACCAGGTGCCGTCGATTCCGGCACCGCGACGTAGGCGATGAGCCGAGCTCCGGCGGGCTCGTCGTTGCGCGCCACCGCGACCACGGCGCGCACCTCCGGCAGCCGCAGCAGCGCGGCCTCCACCTCACCGAGCTCGATCCGGAAGCCGCCGATCTTGACCTGGAAGTCGGCCCGCTCCAGGTACTCCAGCGTGCCGTCCGAACGCCAGCGGACGATATCGCCGGTCCGGTACATCGTGGTTTCCCCGCGGCTGGCGAAGGGATCCGCCACAAAGCGCTCGGCCGTAAGCGACGGCCTACCTTGATAGCCACGCGCCAATTGCGCACCGGCCAAATACAACTCGCCGGGCACACCCACCGGAACCGGTTGCAGTCGTACGTCGAGCACGTAGACCCGACTGTTCCAGGCGGGCGCGCCGATCGGCACGATATGGGTCGGGTCGGCATCGACTGCGAAAGCCGTGATCGACACCGCCGCCTCGGTCGGGCCGTACAGGTTGAACAGTCGCGCGCCGGAATGTCCGGCCCGACGACGGAATTCGATCGCGGTGGCGGGCGGCAGCGCCTCACCGATGGCGAGCACCTGCCGCAGCACATCCGGTAGCGGGGCATCCGATGCCGCGAGCAGCATGCCGACCAGCGACGGGACGGCGTGCAGTGTCGTCACCGCATGTCGTTCGATCAGCGTCCACAGCCGGTCCGGATCGCGTTCGGTGCCGGGCTCGGTCACCACCAAGCGACCGCCCGTCGTCAGGACCGACCAGAACTCCCATATGGATAGGTCGAAGGTCGCCGGAGTCTTGAGCAACGCACTCGTGTGCGGTCCGAGTGCGAATCGGTCACGCAGCCAGGACAACTGGTTGACGACCGCCGCGTGCGACATAGTGACGCCTTTGGGCAGTCCGGTCGAGCCGGATGTGAAGATCACATATGCCGGGTGCTCCGGCCACAACGGTCGCACCCGTTCGCCATCGGCAATCGGAGTCGCCGCATAGTTGGCCAACTCGAGCCGATCTACTTCCATTGTGGGAAGCGCTGTTTCGATGGGCAAACCGTCGTGTGAGGTGGTGAGCACACACACCGGCCCGGCAGTCTCGATGACGTACGCGATCCGGTCGGCCGGATGATCCGGATCGATGGGCACATACGCGCCACCGGCCCGCACCACCGCGTACATGGCGACAACCAACTCGACCGAACGCCGCATGGCGAGCACAACGGTCGTTTCCGGGCCGACCCCGTCCGCAATCAGCTTGCGCGCCAGCCTGTTGACCGCCGCGTCGAATTCGGCATAGGTGAGCACTGATTCCGTGCTCGCATCGATCAATGCGACCCGCTCCGACGTCAGTGCGGCCTGAGAATCGATGAGATCCGCCAACGTCGCAGCGGCCACCGGATGCGCGGTCCGGTTCCACTGCTCGAGCAACCGCGCACGCTCTGCCGCGCCCAGCAAATCCAGCCGACCCACAGCCGTATCCGACTGGACAACAATCGATTCGAGCACTCGCAACAGCTGATCAGCCATCCGCTGCGCACTGGCGGACTCGAACAGGTCGGTCGCGTACCCGAGCGCGAGATCGATACCCTCGGGCGCACCATCCGCACCGTAGTGATCGACAGCGAACAGATGCAGATCGAATTGGGCTACCCCACTGTCGAATTCGATCTTGCTCACCTCGAGCCCGGGTAGCTTCAGTTCGCCGCGCTCGTGATTCTGGAACGAAAGCCCGACCTGGAACAGCGGATGCCGCGCCGTGGATCGTTCCGGATTCAGCACCTCCACCAGGCGCTCGAACGGCACATCCGCATGCGAGAAGGCGGCGATATCGGCAGCCCTGACCCGCTCGAGCAGTGCATCGAAGTTGGCACCGCCATCGACTCGAGTCCGTAATACCAGGGTATTGACGAACATGCCGATCACATCGTCGAGTTCGGCATCGCCGCGTCCCGCAATCGGGGTGCCGACTGCGATATCCGAACTGCCGGACAGCCGAGCGAGCAATGCCGCGAACGCGGCATGGACCACCATGAACAGTGTTGCACCGCTGCGTCTTCCGAGCATGACAAGCGCGCTGTGCAAGCGCGCGTCGATCGCGAACTCCACCTTCGCGCCGCGCAGACTCTGGCGCACCGGTCGCGGGTGATCGGTGGGCAGGGCCAGCTGATCGACCAAGCCGTCCAATGTCCGGGTCCAGTACGCGATCTGCTGCGCCGACAGCGATTCGGGCTCATCCTCGCCGCCGAGCAGCTCGCGCTGCCACAGTGCGTAATCGGCGTACTGCATGGCGGGGGGCGTCCAGCCGGGCGCGCTGTCATCCAGGCGCGCGCGGTAGGCAAGCATCAGATCGCGGACAAATGGCGCGAGCGAGGATCCGTCCGCGGCAATGTGATGCAACACCGCCGCCAATACGTACTCCGCGCGCCCCGCGATCCGGAACAGCCGCATCCGCACCGGGATATCGACGGTCACGTCGAACGTGGTGGCGGCCAGCTCCCGAATCCGTTCCGGCAGTCCGACTTCGGGGATATCGATCGGATACAACGACGGAATCGCCTGCGCGACCTGCGCAATCAGCTGGGTCGCCGTACCGTCCACCTCCGGATACCGGGTCCGCAGCGACTCGTGTCGGCCGATCAGATCCGCGACCGCGGCTTGTAGCGCCGCGATATCCAATGCGCCGGTGAGCCGCAGCGCCACCGGAATGTTGTAGGCGATGGACTGCTGGTCGAACCGATTGAGAAACCACATCCGCTGCTGGGCCGGGGAGAGCGGAATCCGGTCCGGACGTGCGCCGGCCACCAGCGGGGGCCTGGTCGCGGTGTAGTCGCTCGCGGTGACCGCGGCGGCGAGGTCGGCGACCCGCGGCGATTCGAACAGCGCGCGCACGCCGACGGTGCACCCGAGCGCGGCACCGATGCGGGCCGCGGCCTTCGCGGCCAGCAGGGAGGAACCACCGAGGGCGAAGAAGTCGTCATCCGCACCGACATCGGCCAGCCCGAGTACATCGGCGAAGGCTCCGGCGACAATCTCCTCGACGAACGTGCCGGGCTTGCGGTATGCGGTGCCCTCGAACACCGGAGCGGGCAGCGCCGCCCGATCGAGTTTCCCGTTGACGGTCAAGGGAATTCGATCCACCACCAGGATCGCGGCGGGCACCATGTGCTCGGGCAACCGGCGCGCGAGTTGCTGTCGCAACTCCGCGGTGTCGATCACGTCGGAACCGACCACATAGGCGACAATGCGGAGCTCATCCACCAGATCGCTGCGCACGACCACCGCCACCTCGCGCACCGCCGCGCTCGCCGCCAGCAGCGCCGCCTCGATCTCGCCCAGCTCGATGCGGAACCCGCGCAGGTTCACCTGTTGATCGGCCCGGCCCAGGTACTCCAACTCGCCGTCGGCCGTCCATCGTGCGAGGTCACCGGACCGGTAGGCCAGGGCACCCGCCTCGGCGTACGGATCGGCCACGAACCGGCTGGCGGTGAGCGCGGGCCGCCCGAGATAGCCACGCGCCAACTGACCACCGGAGACATAGATTTCGCCGGGTACACCGACCGGCACCGGCCGCAGGCGCGCATCGAGGACCCGTACGACCAATCCGGGTACGGCGCCACCGATCACACTCGCCGAGCCGATGTCCGCCTCGATCGGCCGATAGGACACATGCACGGTGGTCTCGGTGATGCCGTACATATTCACCAGTCGCGGCGACCGCGGGTGCCGGGCGAACCAGCCGCCGAGTCGCTGCGGTTCCAGCGCCTCGCCACCGAAGATCACATAACGCAAGGCGAGTTCGTCGGGCGGCTCGGCGGCGATCAGTTGATAGAAGGCCGACGGGGTCTGGTTCAGCACCGTCACCCGCTCCGCCGCGAGCAGTTCCGCGAACTGCTGCGGTGAGCGTGAGGTGTAGTAGTCGACCACCACGAGTGTGCCGCCGTGCAGCAGCGCACCCCAGAGCTCCCAGACCGAAAAGTCGAATGCGTAGGAGTGGAACAGCGTCCAGACATCGGCGGGACCGAAATCGAAGCGACACTGGGTGTTGTCCAGCAGTCGCAAAACATTGCGGTGCGGGATGACCACACCCTTCGGTTGCCCGGTGGATCCGGAGGTGTAGATAACGTAAGCCGTATGCGCCGGATTCAGCGGCGCGCGGCGCTGCGCCCCGGTGATGGCGGAGGAATCGATCGAACCCCGATTCGCGGCGGCGATATCGAGCACCGGCCCACCGAACCAACCGGGTGTCAATTCGGTTGCGGTGCTGGTGATCGCGCAGATCGGGCGTGCATCGTCGAGCACATATTCGATCCGATCCGCCGGATAGTTCGGATCGATCGGCAGATAGCCACCCCCCGCCTTGATCACCGCGACCAATGCGACGACCAGTTCCACCGACCGCGGCAGCGCCACCGCCACCAGCGCTTCCGGTCCGACCCCAGCCGCGATCAGCCGCCGGGCCAGACGGTTCGACCAGGCGTCGAGTTCGGCGTAGGTCAACGATCGGGTGCCCGCACGGACCGCGACGGCCGTCGGATCGAGTGCGGCGGCCAGCGCGAATCGCTCGGTCAGCGTGGCCGTCTCGGTAACGTAAGTCCCCGTCGGAGTGGACCATTCGTGCAGCGCCCGATACTGTTCCTCGGCGCTGAGCAATTGGATATCCCCGACCACCACCGTGGCATCGGCCGCAATGGCGGCCAGCACCTGAGTGAGGCGGCGACCCAGCACCGCGATCGTGCCCGCATCGAAAAGGTCGGTCGCATAGGTGATCTCGATATCCATGCCATCCGCACGACCATCGGCGTCATCGGATTCGGCCACCGTGAACTGGAGATCGAATTTGGCCGCCGCCGCATCGAATTCGACCGGACGCAGCACGAGATCGGCGAGTTCGAGCGACGGCAATGTGAAGTTCTGGAAGGTCAACGCCACCTGGAACAGCGGGTTCCGGTTCTGGGCGCGCGTCGGCGCGATGACCTCGACCAGCCGCTCGAACGGCACATCCGCATGCGAAAGCGCGTCGATATCCTGTGCGCGCACAGTATCCAGCACGGTCTCGAAGCGCGCCCTGGTATCGATGTGGGTACGCAATACCAGCGTGTTGACGAACATCCCGACGAGCCCGTCCAACGCGGCATCACCGCGACCCGCGACGGGTGTACCGATCGCGATGTCCTCGCTGACCGACAGCCGGGACAAGAGGACCGCGAGCGCCGCATGCATCGTGCTGAACAGCGTCGTCTCCCGCTTGCGGGCCAGTTCGCGCAGTTCACTGTGCAGATCGGAGTCGATGCGGAGCCGGTGGGTGGCACCGCGATACGACGAGACGGCGGGGCGCGGCCGGTCGGTGGGCAGTTCCAGTTGTTCGGGCAGACCCGTCAACGCACGCCGCCAGAAGGCAAGCTGCCGGTGTGCCCGCGACGCCGGATCCGCGTCGTCACCCAGTATTTCGGCCTGCCATAGCGTGTAGTCGACATACTGTGCGGGCAATGCCGCCCATGTGGGCTCGGTGCCATCTCGACGTGCGGCGTAGGCGGTCATGAGATCGAGCGCGAGCGGTCCGAGCGAGAATCCATCGGCCGAAATATGGTGCAGCACCATGGCAAGCACCGCATCACCAGCGCTGACCGCAAACAGACGGGCTCGCAGTGGTAGCTCGGTGGTCAGATCGAACGGTGTCGCCACGAAGGCGCGAAGGTGCGCCCCGAGTTCGGCTTCCGTGATCAGCTCTGGCTGCAACGCCGGAACAGCCTGCGCCGCAGCGATAATCATTTGCTCCGCACCATCGGGACCGTCGGGATAGACCGTCCGCAACGTCTCGTGCCGCGCGATCACATCCGCCAGCGCGGCAGTCAACGCTTCCATATCGAGATCACCGGTGAGCCGCAACGCGACGGGAATGTTGTCGACGGCACCCGCCGGATCGTCGGCCAGGAACCGGTTGAGAAACCACATGCGCCGCTGCGCCGACGACAGCGGAATCCGCGCTGGTCGCGGGCGCGCGGTCAACGCGATATAGCCGCGGTCCTCATGTACCTCGGTCGCGGCCGCCAATGCCGCAACCGTCGATGCTTCGAACAGCATCCGCACCGGCAGCCGCATATCCAGCGCCGCCCCCAACCGCGCGACGACCTGGGTGGCGTTCAGCGAATTTCCACCGAGGGCGAAGAAGTCATCGTCGAGGCCGACCAGCTCGACATCCAGTACCTCCGCGAAGGTTCGGGCAACGATTTCCTGGGTCGCCGTGACGGGCGCACGGAAAACAGCCGCCTCGAATACCGGGGCTGGCAGGGCCCCGCGATCCAACTTGCCGGAAGCATTGAGCGGAAATTCATCGAGTACGACGAACGCCGACGGCACCATATATGCCGGCAGTTGCCCGCGCAGAGCGGATTCCACGGCATCGGTATCGACCCGCGCTCCGGCCTCCCCGACGAGGTATGCGACCAGTTGCCGCCCATCCCGCAGCACAACCACCGCCTGCGCGATGGTAGCCACGGCGGTGAGCGCGGATTCGATCTCACCGAGTTCGATCCGCAAACCACGCAGCTTGACCTGGAAATCCGTGCGTCCCAGATACTCGAGCACCCCATCCGAACGCCAGGCCGCGAGATCCCCGGTCCGATACATCCGTGCACCATCGCCGAACGGATTCGCGACGAACCGATCACTCGTCAGATCCGGTCGTCCGAAATATCCGAGCGCCAATTGCGCACCGGCCAAATACAATTCGCCCGCGACCCGGGCCGGCACCGGACGCAACCGAGCATCGAGGACATAAACCTGGGTGTTGAATACCGGCGCACCGATCGGCACGGTATCCACATCGGCCGCGGTGACCTCATGGCTGGTGACATCCACCGCCGCCTCGGTCGGGCCATACAGATTGTGCACCGCCGCACCGGTCAGCTCACGCAGCCGATGCGCGGGCTTGGGCGCCAATGCTTCCCCCGATGCGAATACCAGCCGCAGCGAATCACAGTCGGCCGCTGCGGGTTCCGCGACGAACACCACCAACATCGACGGCACGAAATGCGCGACACTGACTCGCTCGCGCCGAATGACCCACGCCAGATACGCCGGATCACGATGCCCATCCGGCTTCGCGACCACCAAACGCGCCCCGACCTGCAAGGGCCAGAAGAACTCCCACACCGACACATCGAAGGTGGCTGGTGTCTTCTGCAGCACGACATCATCGACGGTCAGCGGGTAGGTGTCCTGCATCCACACCAGACGATTGACGATCGCCGCATGCGAAACCGCGACGCCCTTCGGCCGCCCCGTCGAGCCGGAGGTGAATATCACGTACGCGGCATGGCCCGACACCAGGGAGCCGAGCCGATCATCGTCGGTTACCGGCGCATCCGAGTAGTCGGAGGTGTCGAACAGATCCACATCGAGCACCGTCCACGCGCGCGAACGTTCCTCGGCGCCGAGATCCAGCCCATCACCCGTGCGGGTCAGCACACACACCGGACGCGCCGACCGCAGCGTCTCGGTGATTCGCTCGGCCGGATGCTCCGGATCCACCGGAACGTAGGCACCACCCGCGGTGAGCACCGCGTATATGGCCACGACCAGATCCAGCGATCGCCGCATGCCGATGGCCACCGCGGTATCCGGACGAACACCGATCGACACCAGCGGTCGCGCGAGCCGATTCACCCGACCCGCGAATTCCGCATACGTGAGCGACTCATCCTCGAAGGTGACCGCAATGGCATCCGGCGTCCGCGCGACCTGCGCCTCGAACAGCGATACCAGCGTCGCGTCGGAATCCACTGGATGCGTTGTCGCATTCCAGCTGTCGAGGATCAGCGCCCGCTCGCGGGCATCGAGCACATCGATATCGCCGATCAGCACGTGCGGATCCGCGATCGCATCGAGCACGCGACACAGCTGAATCGCGAACGCCGCAACTGTTCGCGCATCGAACAGGTCGGTGGCGTACTCGAAAGTCGCGGCCATCCCCGCCGGAGCACCGGCCGCGTCGATGGTCTCGGTCAGCGTCAGTTGCAGATCGAATTTCGCCGTCCGCGTATCGATATCGAGCACCGAGGCCGCGACCCCGGCCAGCTCCAGGCTGGTCTGGGCGGTGTTCTGAAAGTCGAGCATGACCTGGAACAGCGGATGCCGTGCCGCGGAACGCTCTGGATTGAGTACCTCGACCAGCCGCTCGAACGGCACATCGGCGTGTGCGAGGGCGCGCAGATCACCGTCGCGGACCGCGGTGATCAAGTCAGCGAAGGCAAGTTCCGGTCGCACATCGGTGCGCAGCACCAGGGTGTTGACGAACATGCCGACCAGCCCGTCCAGCGCGGCGGCACCGCGACCCGCGACCGCGGTTCCGATCGCAATATCGCGCTGCCCGGCCAGTTTCGCCAGCAGCGTGGCGAAGGCCGCATGCAGCACCATGAACAGGGAGGCGTTCGCGTCCTCCGCCACATCCCGCAGCCGCCGATGGATCGCGGCATCGATGGTGAAGGCGTGGCGCGCACCACGACCCGACGCGACCGCGGGACGCGGCCGATCCCCCGGCAGGGCCAGCACATCGGGCAGATCGGCCAATTCAGTTGACCAATAACGGATCTGCTCGGCGAGCAGGGAATCAGGATCGTCCTCGGCACCGAGCATTTCCCGCTGCCACAGTGTGTAATCGGCGTACTGCACCGGCAGCGCCACCCAGTTCGGCTCCGCGCCCGCGCGACGCGCGGCGTAGGCGGCCATCAGATCCCGAGTGAGGGGTGCGATGGACCAACCGTCCGCGCTGATGTGATGGATGGCGACAACCAGCACATGCTCGGTCGCGGTGCGCAGCAAGGTGAGTCGAACCGGCGCCGCCCGATCGATCGCGAAAGGCATTGCCGCCACCGCTCGAACCCGGTCGATCAAATCCACCGCATCGACCGGCTCCGGCACCAGCGAAACCGCATTGCGATCCACCGGCAGCACTTCCTGCTGCGCAATGCCGTCGACCGCTGGATATCTGGTGCGCAGCGCCTCATGTCTGGCGATGACATCGCCGACCGCATCGGTCAGCGCGCCGAGATCGAGCGTGCCGACCAGTCGCACCGCGGCCGTCAGATTATTCGCGACCGAGGCGGTATCGAACTGATTCAGGAACCACATCCGCTGCTGTGCATAGGACAGCGGCACCACCTCGGGCCGGGCCTGCGCGACCACCGCCCGTCGGCCGCGCGCGGTCCCCGAATCGGGCAGATGTGCGGCCAAAGCGGCCACCGTCGAATGCTCGAACAACAGCCGCACCGGAATATCGGCAGCGACCACCGCCCCGATCCGCGCGGCAATCTGCGTGGCGACCAGGGAGTTTCCGCCCAGCGCGAAGAAGTCGTCGTCCAATCCGACTCGGTCGAGACCGAGCACCGCCGCGAATACCTCGGCAACCGCATGCTCGGCCGCCGTGCCGGGCGCCCGAAACGTCGTCGCGGCCAGCACCGGATCGGGCAATGCCTTGCGATCCAACTTGCCCGAACTGGTCAGCGGCATTTCCGCAAGTCCGGCATAGGCCGTCGGCACCATGTACGAAGGCAGCACAGCGCGCAGCCGCTGTCCGAGCACCTCGGCCAGCTTCGCCTCTGGAATAGCGGCGACCACATAGGCGACCAGCAGCTCACCCGCGGCATGCGCGAACACCCGAACAGCGGCCGCACGCACATCGTCGGCGGCGACGAGCGCCGCCTCGATCTCACCGAGCTCGATCCGCTGCCCCCGCAGCTTCACCTGAAAGTCACTGCGTCCCAGGAACTCCAGATCCCCGGCACGATTGCGCCGAACCAGATCACCCGTCCGATACATCCGGGCTCCAGCCGGGCCATACGGATTTGCCACGAACCGCTCGGCGGTCAACTCCGCTCGACCGTGGTACCCGCGCGCCAGCTGAACACCGGACAGGTACAGTTCGCCGACGACCAGATCCGGCACCGGCCACAACCGGGCGTCGAGCACCAACACCTGACTCGAATGCACCGGCCGACCGATCGGCACCGCCCCGGGCAGGGCAGTATCGACCGCGGCATAGGTCGCGTGCACGGTGAATTCCGTTGGGCCGTATAGATTGTGCAGCTCGGCCCGGCACACCGCGGCGAAGCGGGCCGCGGCTTCACCGGTCATCGCCTCACCCGCCACGAAAACCACACGCAACGACGCGATCTGGGCGATTCCACTGGCATCGGCGAACATCGTCAGCATCGATGGCACGAACGAGGTCATCGTCACCCGCTGCGCCGCAATGGTCGCGGCCAGATACGCCGTGTCCCGATGCCCGTCATGCTCGGCGACGACCATGCGCCCACCGCGCGCCAATGGCGCGAACAACTCCCACACCGACACATCGAAGGTCGCCGGAGTCTTGAACAGCACCACATCGTCGGCCCCGATGCCGTATTCGTCGGCAATCCAGTCGATCTGATTGACCACCGAGGCATGCTGTACCGCAACACCTTTCGGCTTGCCGGTGGATCCGGAGGTGAAAATGACGTACGCCGTATTGGTCGCCCGCAAGGGACGCACTCGGTCCATATCCCGCACGGGTGCATCCGAATAGCCCGAGCAATCCGAGGCATCGACCACCAGGACCGACTCCGAAGATCCAGTCGCCCACCCGTCATCGGCCCGAGTCAGCACACACACCGGCCGAGCCGCGGCAAGAACGTGCGCACGCCGCGCCGCCGGTTGATCCGGATCCACCGGCACATACCCGCCACCCGCGGTCAGTACGGCATAGGCGGCGACAACGAACTGCACCGAACGCCGCATACTCAGCACGACCAGCGCCTCGGGCCCGACCCCGGCGGCAATCAGCCGACGAGCAAGCCGATTCACCTGCCCCGAGAACTCGGCATACGTCAGCGCACCGTCCCCGTCGACCAGTGCGACCGCCTCGGGCGTCCGCCGCGCCTGTGTCTCGAATGCGGCCAGCAGCGTGGCGGCACTGCTCGACGACTCGGCGATTCCGCAGTGGATCGCGCGCTGCCGACCAGCCACGTCCAGCAGCGGCAGATCCCCCACCACCAGCTCGGCATCGATCACGATCGCGCGCAGCAACCGAACCAACCACTGCGCATAATCCGCGATGGTGGCTTCGTCGAATAGATCGGTGGCGTAGGTGAATTCCGCCCGGATCCCCGCCGGTGCCGGACCTTCCCCGAGTCCGGCACCGGCGAAGCCTTCGGTGACCGTGAGCTGGAGATCGAATTTGGTCACTCCGGTCTCCAGCGTACTGGTGCAGACCGACAAATCGGGGAGTTCGAAGGCGATGTCGGAAGCATTGTCGAAAGCGAGCAATACCTGGAACAGCGGATGCCGCGCTTGCGAGCGCGGCGGGTTGATGGCATCGACCAGCTGCTCGAATGGCAATTCGGCATGGCCGAAGGCCGCGAGATCGGTCTCCCGAACCCGAGCCAGCAGCGCGGAGAAGGGAGCGGCGGCATCGACGACGGTCCGCAGCACCAAGGTGTTGACGAACATGCCGACGAGGTCGTCCAGCGCCCGTTCACCACGTCCGGCCACCGGCGTGCCGATCACGATGTCGTCACCGCCGGACAGCCGCGAAAGCAGCACAGCCAGCGTGGCATGCAGCACCATGAAGTTCGAAACACCCTGGGCACGCGCAAGTTTCACGACTTCGGCATGCACGTCACCCGGAATTTCGAACCCGAAGACCGCACCCCGCCCGGATGCGACGGCGGGCCGGAACCGATCGGCGGGCAGTTCGATCAGATCGGGTGCACCGGCGAGCGTGGCCGTCCAGAACTCCAACTGCCGGGCCGCTGGCGCATCCGAATCCGCCACGGAGCCGAGCAGTTCATGCTGCCAGAGACTGTAATCCGCATACTGCACCGGCAGCGGCAGCCATTCCGGCGCATTGCCAGCATGCCGGGATCGATACGCGGACATGACATCTCGTGCCAAAACCCGCAGCGACAGGCCATCGGCGGCAATGTGATGCAGCACCAGCGCTAGCGCGCAGTCGTCGTCGTCGAGCAGAAAAACCCGTGCGCGCATGGGTATTTCACGTTCCAGATCGAATCCGAGCGCAGCGAACCGGGCCAGCTCGTCATCCAGGTCATCCGCGCCGATCGACTCCGGCTCGCCCACTACGGCAACGTCGTTCGCGGACAATACGACCTGCTGGGCCGCCACCCCCTCCGATACCGCGGGGAAGATCGTGCGCAGCACCTCGTGCCGATCGACCAGATCGGCCAAGGCCAGCCGCAACGCGGAAATATCGACCGCACCGCGCATCCGCACCACGAACGGCATGTTGTAACCGGCGCTCGCGGTCTCGAACCGGTTGAGGAACCAGATCCGCTGCTGCGCCGGAGATAGCGGAACCAGCGGCGGCCGGTGTCGCGCCCGCAGCCGCGCGAGCACCGGTCCGCCACTGGATCCACCCGCCCGCTCGATGAGTTCGGCGAGTGCGGACACCGTGGTAGCGGTGAACAATTCGCGAACCCCGAGCCGACAGCCCAGTTCGGCGCCCAACCGCGCCGCGACCTGGGTGGCTACCAAACTATTGCCGCCGAGCGCGAAGAAATCATCGTCGCGCCCGATCCGATCGTGTCCGAGCACCGCACCGAACACCCGCGCGACCACGGCCTGCACCGGCGTCACGACCTCGGCGTATTCGGTCGAGATTCGCTCGGGCGCGGGCAGCGCGGCCCGATCCAATTTGCCGGAGGCATTGACCGGCAGTGCGTCCAGCACTACGAACGCGGCAGGCACCATGTATGCGGGCAACGCGCGCAATGCCGCGGTGCGCAGATGGGCGACAGACACCGTGCCGGGCTCGGATTCGACCACATAGGCGACCAGCTGCTCGCCCACTCCGGCGTCATCGCGCACCACGACCACCGCGCGCACCACCGAATCGATGGCCCCGAGTACGGCTTCGATCTCGCCGAGCTCGATCCGCAGCCCGCGCAGCTTCACCTGAAAGTCGGTGCGGCCCAGGTACTCCAGTTCACCGCGGGTGGTCCAGCGGACCAGATCACCGGTGCGGTACATCCTGATGGCCGACCCGAACGGGTCCGCGACGAACCGATCGGCGGTGAGCCCGGGGCGGCCGAGATAGCCACGGGCGAGCTGTACCCCCGACAGATACAGCTCGCCCGCAGCTCCGACCGGTGCCGGCCGCAACCGCGAATCGAGCACGTAGAGCCGGGTATTGAAGACCGGCGCGCCGATCGGCACCGAGAGGGTATCGGTATCGGTCACTTCATGGAAGGTGACGTCGACCGCCGCCTCCGTGGGACCGTACAGGTTGTGCAGCCGTACACCGGTCAGCACCCGCAGTCGCTGTGCCAGCGCGGCGGGCAGCGCCTCACCGGACGCGAAGACGGTGCGCAGCGTCGTGCGTCCGGTGAACTCCTGCTGTACCAAAAATACTTCCAGCATCGACGGCACGAAATGCGCTGTTGTGACTCCATATTCATCGATCGTGGCACGGAGATAGTCCGGATCACGGTGGCCGTCGTGCTCGGCGAGCACCAACTGCGCCCCGATCTGCAAGGGCCAGAAGAACTCCCACACCGACACATCGAAGGTGGCCGGCGTCTTCTGTAGTACGACATCATCGGCCGACAACCGATACTGCTGCTGCATCCACACGAGCCGATTCACGATCGCCTCGTGGGTGACGACGACCCCCTTCGGCAGCCCGGTCGACCCCGAGGTGAAGATGACATACGCGGCCTGCCCTGGCCGCAGTGCGGCGGTGCGTTCCCGATCCCAGACCGGACCATCCGCATAGTCGGCGAGATCCAGCCCACCGAGCCGAATCACCGGCACCCCGACCAGCTCGGTGGCATCCGTTGTCAGTACACATGCCGGTTGCGCGGTGGCCAGAATGTGCGCGGTGCGCTCGGCCGGATGATCGGGATCCAGCGGCACATACGCCGCACCCGCGGCAAGGACCGCGTATATCGCGACAACCAGCTCCGGCGACCGACGGATATCAACCGCGATCAGCGTCTCGGGTCCGACGCCGAATCCGATCAGATGCCGTGCCAACCTATTGCTGCGCGCCGCGAGTTCCCGATATGTCAGATCCGGCACACCCGCGAACCGCACCGCAACCGCATCCGGCGTCCGCGCGACCTGCGCCTCGAACAGCGAAACCAGCGTCGGGGCACCGGCAACCACCGCGGGCACATCGAAGTCGGTCGCATTCCACATCCGGGTGCTGACCTCGAGCTCCAATTCGGTCGCTACCGCCACCGCGGCCAGCGGCGTATCGACCTCGGTGGCCACCAACCGCTCCAGATACCGCACGAACCGCCGGTGATGGCGCGCAATGTCGTCGGCGGCATAGAGATTCGGATTCACCTCGAAATCGATGTGCACGCTGTCGCGCTCGCCGTAATAGACATTGAGGCTCAGATCCTCCACCGGCCCGGTGGACAACACGTGGTACCGGCCGACCGCATCGCCCAGCGTCAGCTCGCTGCCGAACAGCATGATGTTGGCCAGCGGACCGAACAGCGCACGGCGCGCGGGCCGCCCGTCGTGCTCGGCATCGCGGCGGATGTCTTCGTGCCGATACCGCTGGTGCCGCAGCGCACCCGCCACCTCGACACGCATCGCCCGCAGCAGCTCACCCCAGGTGCCGTCGACCGGAAGCCGCAGCGGCACGATATTCGACAGCATGCCCGCCGACCGCCGCATCAGCGCGGTGGTGCGCGCCGTCACCGGCAGGCTCAGCACCGCCTCGTCCCGATCGGTGAGCCGCCCGAGATATCCGGCGAAGGCGGCGAGCAGTACCACCGCGAGCGTCGAATCCTGGTTCGCCGCAAGCGTATTCATCCGATCGACGAGCACGTCCGGCAATACCCGGCCGACGACCAGATTGGTCGCCGAGCGCGGCGCCGTCCGCCCTTCCAGGCTGGTCGCGCCATCGAGCCCGGTCACCCGCTCGGCCCAGTGCGCCCGGTCGGTCTCGAAGCGCGAGCTGTCCCGGTAGGCGAGTTCACCATCGACCAGTTCGGTCAGCGCACCTGGCTGGACCGCCGGCGGCTCGGTGCCGAGCACCCTGGCGGTATACAACTGCGCCGCCCGCTGTGTATTGGTCAGCGCGCCGTACCCGTCGAGCACGATGTGATGCGCCCGCAAATACCAGAAGGTCCGCTGGTCCGCGACACGCAGCACGGCACCGGCGAACAGCCGATCGGCCAGCATATCGACCGGCGCGCTCGCATCCGCGCGCATCCATTCGTGCGCCGCGGCCACCGGGTCGGCGTGTTCGCGCAGGTCGATTGCCTGGATATCGACGGAATTCGCCGGATCGACGCGCTGGTGCGGCACACCGCCGGATTCGCCGAGCCGCACCAGCACCGATCCGTATTCCCGCGCCGCGATGACCGTTACCTCTCGCAGGATCGCGGTATCCAGCACGCCGGGCACGTCGACGTATTGGGCCACATTGATCGGCACATCGGGATCGAGCAGTTGCGCGTACCAGACCCCCAGCTGTGCCGGTGCGAGTGGAAACGACTGGTCCCGCGGTGCGTCCGATAAGCAGTCACTCGCCAAGGGCGCGGCCCCGTCCGGTCGGGCCCCATCCAACTCCGTACCGTGCACCAGAGCCTCCTTGTTCGGCGTAAAACAGCAGACCGAACGCTTTCAGGCAGCACGAATAAGCCTCTGCGGCAATGTTGTTCAGCGTTGCCACATGGCTTCGACGCCACCACAAGATGATTCGGCGAATGCGCGGGGCATGACGACACCCACGCGGGATCGGAACAGATTGCGCCCGCTCGCGCCTAGCTCTTGATCGCTCCTCCAACTTCGCTGCCGCGGTGCGGGCGCCGCGGCGGTGTCAGCTACATCACACGGATGTGATCCGCATTGCGAACAGTAGGCGCTTCGTTGATAAAAAGGAACTTTTTGATCTAAAAAAGTTGGTCAGCCGTCCAGTGCGCTCAGCTGAGCCGACGCGGCGGGGCAAAGCTGTGTCCGCGATCACAATTCGATCGCTGGTGTGAGACACAACTCTTTCAGATGTGCACACTATGAGCGCGAACGTTGCATCCGCGTTGCATCGGCGCCGAGCCGCCGATCGAGCACCCGAATCTTGGCCTCGATCTGCGCATACAGCGGCGAATCGCGATCTACCGTCGCCCGGTACGCGCCCCAGGCCGCGGCATCGTCGCGCCCCTCCGCGCATGCAGTCCACCGACGCAGCACCGCGGCATCACCGGAACCGAGTACCGCGGCGCGCAGCCGAACCCGAAGTTCATCGCGGATATCGATAACTCCCGGCGCGGTCGAGCGCGGCAGCACCGGACCCACGTACAGCCGTAATGCAGTATCGACATCACCGGAGTCGAGCGCGGCCCGTAGTGCCTCGATATCGGTTGCGATATGGACCCGCAACCGATATGGGCGCGAACCGAATATGTTCGGGCCGACCACCGCGCGCAACCGCGACATTGCGGCGCGGATGGTGCCGTTATCCAGATCCGTGTCGTCGAGCAGTAATGCCAGATGATCCGCGCCGAGCCCCTCCGGATGTTCGGCGAGCAGCAGCAGAATCTCGGCGTGCCGCTGCGACAACGGAACTCGATCGCCCGCGACGGTCAGCAGCGGCTGTCCGAGTCCGAGCACATCCAAACCCAAGCGCGCCGCCGCGAATTCACCGGTCGAACTCACCGCCCCGCGCTGCCCCGCACGCATCGCGGTCAGCAAGAGATCCATTTCGGCCGCGGTAGAGGTGGCCTTCACCAAGGCCAGAATCTCCGGCTTGGCCACCCGCACACCCCCGGCGATCATCAGCACCCCGACCAGCCTGCCGTCGGGATCATGTACCGGCGCAGCCGCACCGGTGATCTGATGCATCCGGTGCAGAAAGTGTTCGGGCCCATGGATCCACGCGGCCCGCCCGGTGCGCACCACCAGGCCGACGGCATTCGTGCCGATGCGGCGTTCGCTCAGATCATCGCCCGCGCGCAGCCCGATTTCGGCGGCGGCACCGACCTGATCGGGATTGCCGTGCACCCAGAGCACCCGGCCGAACTGATCGGCCACCGCGACGATCAAACCCGTTCTGGCCGTGTCCTGTACGAGCAATTTGTCGATCAGCGGCATCAATGCGGCAATCGGATGCGCGTCGCGGTAGCGCTGCAGATCCGCACCGCGCAGACCGCGTCCATCGAGCGGATCAATCGGGTCGACGCCGCCGCGCACACTGCGCAACCAGGATTCGAGCACGACGGGACGCAGCAGACCGGCAAGCTGTGTTAGCTGCTCACCACCCGCGCTAAGGTACCCGTGTGCTTGTGCGGCATAGGCTTCCAATGCGCCGAGTTGCGTGCCGGGTTCGACGCCGTGCCGTGGGTGCCGCCCACCTGCAAGATTGCTGACCATTAGCCTTTCTTTCCGCCCCGAACTGTACCGGCGCGCATAACTCGGGCAAGGTCGGTTGCCTTCGTTTGTCCGCCAGGTCACACCATGTTCAGACCTCGTACAAATGTGAACTACCCATCTTTCAAACCTCTAGGCGAGGTATTCCGCGACGCGCTCGGCAATCAGTACCGTCGTCGCGTGCGGACCGCGACTCAGCGGCACCGGAACAACGGAAAGATCCACCACGGACAAACCGGTTGTACCGTGCACTTCGCACCGCGCATCGACCACCGCGCGCGCATCGTCCGCACCGCCCATCCGGCAGGTACCCGACAAATGTTGCGAAGTAGCCGGATTCGCGAACAGCCACGCATCATCCGGTATCGAATCCGGCGTGCGCACCATCGGAATCGCGTGCAATATCTCGCGCGCCGAGGTAACCGCCTCCCGTAACCGAATCCGATCGGCGGCCTCCGACAAGTACCGGTAATCGATGTGCGGCGGCACGGTCGGATCGGCGGCGCGGAGCCGGAGCACGCCTTGGGAATGCGGGCGCATGAGCGCCACGCCCAAACGTTGCGTATACGGGGTAAACGTTACGGCGTACGGACGGATTTCCACGTCGTCGAGTTCCAGCACGTATTTCAGCGGGACGCCCTCGGCAGTCGGGTACGGCGGATCGATGCGGTAGTCGATGCCGATCTCGGGGTGATCGCTGACCCACGCGCCGACGGGCGCGGGATGCACTACCGGAATATCCAGCGCCCGAAGCTGTTCCGGATCGCCGATGCCCGAACGCAACAGCAGCGCCGCGGATTCGATTGCGCCCGCGCACAATACGATGCGATTCGCGTCCAGTGCACCCGGCTTGCCCTCGTGCACGTAGTCCACCCCGATGGCGCGCGTGCCGTGGAAACGGATGCGGGTCACCAGCATCGCACCGGTCACCATAAGATTCGGTCGCGCGAGCGCGGGCGCGAGATATGCCGATCCGGTATCCACGCGCCTGCCGTGCTCGATATTGCACGGCACCGGCCCGAACCCGTCTGCCGGACCGACACCGGGCAGTGCGTTCAGGTCGGGTATCAGCGGAAAACCGAGCGCCGCACAGGCCGAGGCGAATTCTGAGCTCAGTGGCCCGGGAGCAGCGGCACGGCGCACCGGTATCGGCCCGGTAGTGCCATGTCCCGGCTGGTCGCCGAAATCATGGTCGTGCTCGAGTCGACGATAGGCGGGCAGGACCGCATCGAAAGACCATCCATCGAGTTCCTTGCTCCATGCGGCGAAATCCGTAGCCGTCGCCCGCACAAAGTAGCCACCGTTGATCGCACTGGATCCACCGATCACCTTGCCGCGCACGATATTCCCGGTGATCGCACCCGACAGTGTGACGGGATACCGCCACACCCAGGGTGATTCGGGTCCGATCGGCATCCGAGCCGCATCGAGCAGTGCCGCCGGGTCGGTCGACACCGGCCCCGCCTCCAACAGCCGCACATGATGCTCCGGATCTGCGCTCAGCCGGGCCGCCAGCACACAACCGGCCGTACCACCACCGATGATCAACGTGTCGATCATCTACATCAGCTCATCGGGTGATATAGCCATTACACGTTCGATTCAACTCCGGGGCGTGCTCGGCTTGAGCGCTTCCAGGCTGCGCGCGCGGAATGCGCCCAACCACAAGCCCGTTCCGTAGGCGATATCGTCCATCCGCTTGTAGGCCACATAGCGGAACGGGTCGAGCCCGCCCGCGTCGCGATGGGTGAACCAGTCGGCCAAGCCGTCCGCGACCGCCATGGTGACCGCGATGCGCCGGATCCGCCGGGACAGAATCATCGCCAACATGGTGACCGGCCAATAGTGCCGGCACATGGCCGAGGCCAGTCGCCAGATACCCGCGAAGTAGCCGCGCGCCAGATAGATCGCCGCGATCCGAGTCGAGTTGTCCAGTCCGGTGAAGACCCGGCGTAGTCGGGCCAGCGCGGTCACCATGGTGATGAGTCCGCCGAGCAGTCCCCACTTCGTCAGCGTGGCGAACAGTATGGTCGCGACCACCGTCCAGAACGGCACCGACAGCGGCGTCACCATGCCCGCATGCCGCTCGCCCAGCGGCGCGGCCCCGGTGCCGTAGAACAGCTTGCGACCGAACCACGCGCGGAACGAGATTCGATGATCGTGCGCGACATGCGCCGCGGGCTCATAGCGCAGCCGCCAGCCCGCCTGCTCCAGCCGCCAGCACAGATCGACATCCTCGGCCACCTGCATCGACTCGTCGAACCCGTCCTGCGCGAGCAGCGCCCTGCGGCGCACAAGCAGGGCCGCGCTCGGCACATACGAGACCAGCCCGCGCGACTGCACGGCCGACTCGCGTCGGCCGAGATCGAGCGAGGAGCGGGTGTGTTCATAGCGCGCGAGCGCGTTCGACTCCGGATCCAGCGCGACGATCCGCGGCGCGACCAGCGCGACCTCCGGATCGCTGAAGTGCCCGAGCATCACCTCGAGCCAGCCGCTGCGCGGAACCACATCGGAGTCCAGGAAGGCGACGAAGTCGGTTGTCGCGGCCCGCAATCCGGCATTGCGCGCGGCCGCAGGGCCCTGTGGCCGGTCGTGGCGCAGCACGGTCACCCGGCAGCGGGTGCCGCGGTTGGGTGGGATCTGGACGGGCTGATCCGAGCCGTCGTCGACGACGATCACGTTGTGTCCGCGCAATGCCGCGAGCAATCGAGCCAGGCCGTCGGCATTGTTGTGTAGTGGCACGATCACGGTCACGTCGTCGAGGGACGGCAGCAACCGGGGGCGCGGATTACCGACACCAGAGTCGAGCAGCCGTCTGGCAACAACGGCGGACTTCGGACCGGTGACCTCGAGGTACCCGTCGCCGATCATCTCGGCGGCCTCCGGGGCAAGTCGCAGCAACCGGGCGGGTGAACCGCCGATCAGGATGCGTCCCCCGGAGTATGCGCGTACCCGTGGATCGATCCGCACCCCGAATCCGTCGGGCAGGCGATCGTGGCGCATTCCTGGCATGTTAGGCGGAGATTCGCGCATTGGCACCATCAGTCCGGAAAAAAGGACGGAATTCCGCACGAATCCGCCCGTGTGGCGCAAGAACTCCCACCGAATCGGGTCTGCGGCAGGTCTCGGACGACTCGCCGGAGACAGCTGGCAACATGAGGGCAATCATCGAATTGCCGCTCGATAGCCATCGTCGATCAGCGAGATAGCGCATGGCTGGCTACCGGCCGGCATCAGTTCAGCGGGCTCTCGTCGCAAGCCCGCCCAGGGCGGCGCTGCGGCGACAGTCGGTCCGCCGCGGGCCGAGATACCGACAGTGTCAGCGGAATCGGGCCTGACTTACGCGATCCGGTCCGGCTCGGCGCGACCCGCCGGGAGTGGTCCACCGATGAGCGCGGGATCATCCGCCCGGCATCGGCCAGCGCCGCCTCGCCGTAGCCCTGGACGCATTCCGGATCCGGTCCGTCGGCAGGCAGGCCGGTGAAGAACTTCGCCGCCATGCAGCCGCCGCGGCAGGAGTCGTAGTGGGCACATCCGGAGCACGCACCACCGCCGCTGGGCTCGCGCAGGTCGGCGAAGAGCTCCGACTCCTGCCACACGGTCTGGAACCCACCGTCCGCTACCACATTTCCGGCGAGGAACTTGTCATGGATGGCGAACGGGCAGGCATAGACATCGCCAACCGGATCCACCAGGCAGACCACCCGGCCCGCACCGCACATATTCAATCCGGGCAGCGCCTGACCGAAGGCGGACAGATGGAAGAACGAATCGCCGGTGAGTACGCCCTCGCCATTGCGCACCAGCCAGTCGTAAAGCACCCGTTGCTGTTCCGGCAGCGGATGCAGTTCGTCCCATACATCGGCGCCGCGCCCCGACGGCCGCAAGCGGGTCAAACGCAGTGTGGCGCCGTACTTGTCGGCGATCGCCTTGAACTCGTCGAGCTGGGCGATATTGTGCCGGGTCGCGACGACGGAGAGTTTCGCGTCCGTGAATCCCGCGGCCGCCAGATTCTCCAGCGCTCGGATCGCCATCGCATAGGAGCCCGGCCCGCGCACCGCATCGTTGACCTCAGCGTCCGCGCCGTCCAACGAAATCTGTACATCCACATAGTCACTGGCAGCCAATCGTGCGGCGACCTCCGGCGTGATGCGAACTCCGTTGGTGGAGAACTTCACTCCGACATGGTGCGCGGTCGCGTAGTCGACGAGCTCCCAGAAGTCCGGGCGCACAGTGGGTTCCCCGCCGCCGATATTCACGTAGAAGATCTGCATGCGCTCGAACTCGTCGATCAGCGCCTTGCACTGCTCGGTGCTCAGCTCGCGCGGATCGCGGCGACCCGAGGAGGACAAACAGTGCACACAGGACAGGTTGCAGGCGTAGGTCAACTCCCACGTCAGACAGATCGGTGCGGCCAAACCGGTTTCGAACTTATCGATCAGTCGCCCACCGGTGGCGGTGGACGGCTGCCCGGCGAGCGGCAGCGGCAGCGGCAGCGGCGCGACAGCGGGTGTCGCAGCGCTGCCCGGCGCGGCCTGCCTGATCATGTCGGAGTCGGCCAGCTGATCCAATGCCCGGACATATTGTCCGGTGCGGTCATCGGTGACGCCCGCCGCATGCAGCGCCGCACGCGCCGAGACGTGCGCGGGCAGCGATCGCACGATCTCGAGTATCCGCGGACTCTTCAGAAACGAGAGCTTGCGGGTACCGAAGTGGTAGAGCAGCGCGCCGAAGGACTCCGGCCGCAGCGCAACCCGCGGATGCAGCTCCCATCGGGTATCGAGATCGAGCATGGTCGCCGCGCCCGTCAGTAGACGCCGCACATACCGTCGATGGAGACCTCTTCGATGAGGGTCTCCTCGACCAGCGGCGCTTCCTCGATCGATCGGGACTCGGCCGCGCCGATCCGTCCGGTGTTGTCGGTATCGGTATGTCCGATGGATCCGTACTCCGGCATGCCTACCTCCGCGATATAACCAGGTTCCACAGCCACTGGTGTAGCCGCCATCACACAATAACGTCACGAGCTGACAAAATGGAACAGCGAATCTACGCGTCCGCCCGTGCGCCCGCACGGACGCACACCGACCGAGTCGGGGCCGCGCGCTCTAGACTGCGGGTGGCAAGCAGCTGAACAGGACGTGACGGGCGATTCAACCCGTAGTGGTAGAGGTGGCATGGGAGTCGGACAATTGCAGACGCACGGGGGCGGAAAAACTCCGAACTCATGGCCCGGAGGCGACAGCATGCGTAACCACGGAAGCCCTGGGAGCATCGCGAATCGAACCCCGCGGTACGAGCTCGAGGGCCGGAGGCGACAGCATGCGTAACCACGGCGGGCCCGGGAGCACCGCGAATCGAACACTCTCGGAGTCCGAGATCGTCGAGGCCGCGTTGCGGGTGGTCCGCGAGGACGGCGTGGAGAAGTTGTCGATGCGACGGCTGTCCCGTGAGCTCGGCGTTTCCCCGATGGCGCCGTACTACTACGTCGCGGATAAGCGCGAGCTGCTCGATCTCGTCGCCACCGCGGCACTGACCGGAGTTCGCAAGCCACCGGCCGATTCCGGACCGTGGCAGCACCGATTACGGGATCTGATCGACCAGATCGATGAGAAACTGCGCAAGCATCCCGGACTCGGCGATGTACTGATCGAACAGATGCTGGGAAAGCAGCTCGACCTGATCGCCGCGATCATGGAGATCCTGTTCGAGGCCGGCTTCAACGACCGCAATGTGCTCGCCGGATACGCGACGATCCACACCTACCTGTTCGGCCGCCGCCGGGTAAACCCCAGGGAACCGCAGCCGCTGGCGGATATCGCACTGCCCGAGTCAGTGGCACGGGCCACCGAATACATGCCCGACCTGCGCGGAAAGTACGGCTACGACTTCGCCATGGAGGTGCTGATCGCGGGCTTGGAAGCCCAGCTTGTCCGTCAGCCCGATCCCGACGTACGATGAAACTGAAACACGTTCTAGTTTTGGTTCGGTTCGAGAGGACACCATGGCCACCGTCGAGGTCCCACACGGTTCGCGTTCGGTCGTGCTGCGGGTAGCCGCGGTTATCGCCGAGACGTCGGACACCTGTTCGCTGGTCTTCGACGTCCCGGACGAGCTGCGCGAACGCTTCCGCTATCAGCCCGGCCAGTTCCTCACCCTGCGCATCCCCAGTGAGCTGACCGGCTCGGTGGCCCGATGCTATTCGCTGGCCAGCTCGCCGTTCACCGACGACAAGCCCAAGGTGACGGTCAAGCGCACCGTCGGCGGCTATGGGTCGAACTGGGTGTGCGACAACATCAAAGTGGGCGACGCGGTCGAAGTGCTGCCGCCCTCAGGCGTTTTCACGCCGAAGGATCTCGACGACGATCTGCTGCTCTTCGGCGCGGGCAGCGGCATCACGCCGGTGATGTCCATTCTGAAGTCGGCGCTGGCACGTGGCTCCGGCCGAATCGTATTGGTGTACGCCAATCGCGATCCCGAGTCGGTGATCTTCGCGGGCGAGCTGCGCGAATTGGCCGAGAAGCATCCGCAGCGGCTCACCGTGATCCACTGGCTCGAGTACCTGCAGGGGCTGCCGACGGTCGACGGTTTGGCCGCCCTGGTTGCGCCGTACACGAGTTACCACGCCTTCATGTGCGGACCCAAGCCGTTCATGGACCGGGTGCACGACGCACTCGCCCAACTTGAGGTGCCGCGCTCACGCACCCATGCCGAGGTGTTCAATTCCCTTGCGGGAGATCCGTTCGCGGATCAGGCGGCGGTCGAGGTGACCGATGAGGAGGCCGCCGATGCGGCCACCGTCGAGGTCGAACTCGACGGCGAGGTGCACGAGCTGAAGTGGCCGCGCAAGCAGACCTTGGTCGACATCATGCTGTCGAAGGGCCTCGATGTGCCGTACTCCTGCCAAGAGGGCGAATGCGGATCCTGTGCGTGCACAGTGCTCGAGGGCAAGGTCGAAATGGACAATGCCGAAATCCTCGACCCCGAGGACATCGAGAACGGCTATATCCTCGGCTGCCAGGCACATCCGGTCACCGATCACCTGCGCATCCAATTCTGAGCCCCTGTGGGGCGCCCCCTACCGGCTTCGCCCCTTGGACCTGCGCCTCGGGCGGGCGCAACCCGTTACAGCTGACGGTAGTGCTGGCGTAAGGCGGGATCGAGGCGCTCGGTCGCGTAACTCAGTGCGGTGCGGCCCATGTCCGCCGCATGCTTGTCGAGGAAGCCGGTGAGCAGTTGCTCGTCGACGCGCTTGCCGGCCTCACGCAGCATCCAGCCGAGCGCCTTCTGGATCAGATCACGGCGATCGGCGAGGAGTCGTTCGCCGAGTTCGAAGGTGGTCGAGGCATCGCCCGCCTTGATGAACGCCAAGGTCGTCAGCAGTGCCACCCGCCGCTCCCAGAGCGAGTCCGCCTGTGCGAGCTCGAAGACCAGATCGCGAGGTCGGTCGAGTAGCCAAGGGCCGATGATGTTTTCGGCGGAGACGTCGACCAGATCCCAGTTGTTCACCCGGCCGCGGCGCACCGCGGCGAGGTAGAGTTCGACCATCGCCGCCTGCGCATCGATATCGAGCGTGCGCGGTTTGGTCGCCTTGGCGAATCTGGCATTGAGGATGATCAGCGCGGCAAACCGGTCCTCGTGCACGGCACTGTCCAATAGTGCGTCGATCTGGTCGAGCGGAAGTGCCGCAAAGCGTTTCGCGATCGATCGCATGACGGGCACGCGCACACCGAGGAAGACATCGCCCGCGCCGTACTCACCGGGCCCGGTCTTGAAGAACCGCTGCAGGTGGATGGCACCGGCCGGATCGGCGACCTCGGCCAGCGCCACATGGACCTCGCCGGCTGTCGGTACGGCTTCAGCCATCAGGAAACCTCCGATCGTCGAGCAGACCAAGGTCGTTCAACACCGTCGAGCAACGGGTCGACCGTCGCGAATCGCCGGTCCTACCCCTGCGCTCCCAGAATCCGCCCCGACTCGAAAGCCGCCGCGCTGGTGGGCAATTCACCCGGCCGACCGCTGTTGCGCACCCACACTTCCCCGGTGCCGGTGGTCGGCCTGCCGAGCGCCTCCATGCGCCGAATCGTCTGCGCCGCAACGGCTTGCGCGCTGTCGAACAGTCGCACACCGTCCGGCAGCGCGGCCACAATGGCATCGATGACCAGCGGATAGTGGGTGCAGCCGAGCACCACACCCTCCACATCATCCGGCGTCTGGTCGGCCGCGCGCGCGATCGAATCATGGGCCGCGACCAGATCACCGCGATCGATCGAATCCGCCAAACCATGGCAGGCGATGCCGACCACCTTCGCATCACCGCCGAAGCGAGTGATCAGATCCGCCTGGTATCGGCTGGCCGTGGTCGCCGCGGTGGCCCACACCGCGACCGATTTGCATACCGCCGCGGCGGGTTTGATCGCGGGGACCGTGCCGATCACCGGAATGCCCGGCCCGACCTCGGCGCGTACCTCGTCCAAGGCGGTGACGCTGGCCGTATTGCACGGCAGCACGAGGACTTCCGCCCCGAGCCGAACCGAACTACGCGCCGCGTCGACCACCCGGTCGGTCACCCACTGTTCGGGCTTGGGCCCCCACGGCGCGCCATCCGGGTCCAACTGGAGTAGCAGGTCGACGTCGGGCCGCAGCTTGCGCAGCCAGGCGGCCGTGGGCAGCAACCCCAGCCCGGAATCGATGAGCGCGACGATCACCCGACCACCGTATTACAACCGATAACCACACCCTATTCGGCCGCCGAGCTGGATGTTCGGCGCGACCTGGGGGTAATCGCTACGGCTGGCTGGCCGCGAGCAGGTCCGCGATCGGCGCACCCGCGGCGATCTTCGCGCGGACCTTCATCACCTGACCGGTCATTCCGGCGCCGACCACCCCGGTCAGATTGCCGTGCTGGGAGTAGTAGGCGAGGAATTTGCGGCCGTCGTCGGAGACGATGTGGATTTCGTCGTCAGCATTCGGGGTGCCGAGCGCCTGGATCTTCACGTCGTACTGATCGCTCCAGAAGTACGGCACCCGGGTCGCGGTCGGCGGCTCGGCGCCGAGCAGCGCGCATGCCAGCAGTCGCGCCTGCTCACCGGCATTGGTCCAGTGCTCGACGCGCTTGCGCTGCCCGGTCTGGTGCAGCCAGGCGGCCACATCACCAACTGCCCACACCCCCTCGACCGAGGTGCGCCCCACCTCGTCCGCGAGTACGCCGCCTCCGGCCGAGGGCTCGGCGAGTGCGATATCGGAATCGGCGAGCCATTCGGTCACCGGCCGGGAACCGACACCGATGACCACCAGATCGGCGGCCACCTCGTTGCCGTCGGAAAGCCGGGCCCCGCATACATGATCGTTATCGGAGAGGAAGGTGTCCAGGCCGGTTTCGCAGCGCAGATCGACGCCCTCGTCCCGATGCATGCGAGCGACCAGCGCGCCGATCTCGGCACCGAGCACCGAGGCCAGCGGCGTCGGCTGCGGTTCGATGAGCACGACCTCGACTCCGCTGGCACGGAAGCTCGCCGCGAGTTCACAGCCGATGAACCCGGCACCGACCACCAGGGCCGTCCCCGCGCCGGACAATTCATCGCGCAGCGCGGCGGCGTCGACGTAGTCGCGCAGTACATGCACGCCGCGCAGATCGGGCAGCCCGGGCAGGCGGCGCGGGCGCAGACCCGTCGCGATGATCAACTGGTCGTAGTCGAGCATGCCGCCGTCGGCCAGGCGCACTCGGCGCGCGGCGGTGTCGACACCGACCGCCTCGGTATTCAGCCGCAGGTCGATCTGCTTCTCGTCGAAGAATTCGGCGGGACGCAGAGTGGTGTCGTCGGTTTCGCCGCGGACGAACTGCTTCGACAGCGGCGGGCGATCGTAGGGCAGCCGCGACTCCGCACCGACGAGGATCAACTCACCCTCGTATCCAGCGCGGCGCAACTCCTCCGCCGTGCGCAAACCGGCCAGACCAGCTCCGATGATCACAATCGGCCCGTTCATTCCGCCACCTCGCTGACGCTCGGCTCCGGCACGACCGGACCACCCGACTGTGTCTTCAGTTCGCTCACTCACGCGCCTCCACCTCGCTGGCGCTCCGCTCCGGCATGACCAGGCCACCCGGCTGTGTCCATGGTTCGCTCGCTGCGCTCGCTCACGCGACCTTCCCTTCGGTAGTGCCTGGCACCCGCCGGGTCGAGTTGATATTCGTCACCGAAGTGACACGAAGCTAACCCTAACGTTTGCTTGGTTGCAGATCGCCGTGAGGACCATCACTTCGCGTTACCCGCACCTATCGGTGCGCAATCGTATCCATATCTATATTGATCGGGCGGTCAATCAGAGTTAGATCTGAGACAGGAGAGAGTTCAGAGCCCGAGGAGGCAAGCCATGTTCACCGAAAGTCGCACACAGGATCTCTTGGCCGTTCTGCTGGGCATCTTCACCGCGCTGTCACCCCTGTGGGTGAACACGAACACCAACGGCACGTGGTCGCTGATCGTCTTGGGCGTGCTCATTGCCCTTACCGGCCTGACACAGATGTACCGGGCGACCCTAGCGGCCGCCGACTTTGCCATGGGACTGTTCGGCGCTTTGCTGTTCGTCTCGCCATGGGCGATGAGCTACGCCGGCTACCATGGCGCATCCTGGACCGCATGGATAGTGGGCGTGGTGACGGTAATGGTCGCAGTAGCGGCGCTGCCGACGGTGTCGAGTCGGTTGCACGACATGGCACTGCCGCACTGATGCACATGCCGAAATCCGAGCGAGCCGGGCGTCGTCGCCGCGCGGAAGTCGACGGCGACGCCCGACAGCTCATTCTCGATGCCGCGGAACGACTCTTTGCGGCGCAGGGATTCGATGCGACCGCGACAGCGGCCATCGCCGAGGGCGCCGGTGTCCCCAAGGGGCTGGTCTTCTACTACTTCCCCACCAAGGATTCGATCCTGTCCGCCCTGATGGCCGAGCGGGTACCCGCCCAACCCATCGCCGATATCGGCACTGTGGTCACACCCGGCGATCCAGCGGCCAGTCTGATCAATCTCGATGCCGCGCTCAACTTGCGCGATCACGATTCGTCGGTGCTGCGCGTGATCATGTGGCGCGAGGCCGATACCCATCCCGACGTCCGCCACCAGTTGCGCCGTCTGCGCGATCAACTGCTCGACATCACCGCCCGAGTGCTGCAGGCCAGCGCGCCCGCTCCGGTCCAGCCCGGCACGCTGCGCGCGTGCGCCGCGGCCTGGGTTTCGGCGATGTTCGCCATTGCCAGCAGCGATCGACTGCATGCGCTCGACGGGCTGCCGCTGCCGACCGCGGACGAAATCTGCAATGTCGCCCAAGTCGTCGCGGCGGGTATGACACAGCTCGGCTGAGCACCGAAATCTGAAAGACTCGCCTTCTCCATGCGGGGCCACAGCGCGTGATACAAGTTCCAGTTGTGGAGATCAATCGAATCCTTCGAGATCTCACCGGTCTCGCGACGCGCGCAGTGATTGCCGGTTTCCTGGTCGGCGCTTCGACGACTGTCCTGTGCGATACCACGGCCCAGGCCGCGCCGATCTATCCCGACCCGGATCCGGACCCCTTCTACGCGGCACCACCTGATCTGGCGGATAAGAAACCAGGTGAGGTGCTCGCGACGCGGCAGCAGCCGCCGATATTGATCTTTCCCGAAACCACCGTCACGCTGATCAAATTCCGTTCCACAAATTCCACCGGCCGACCGATCGCGGCGACCATCACAGTGCTGACACCGCGCTCACATCAACCCGATGGGCCGGTGCTGTCCTATCAACACATCATCAATGGCCTCGGTGCGCAGTGCGCGGTCTCCCGCGTGCTCTACACCTCCGATCCGAATCTGCAGGTCCGCGAGGCGGTGGTGCTCAATGCCCTGCTGCTGAGCGGGTGGAGCATCGCGCTGCCCGACCACCTCGGACCGACCTTCGCCTACGGTGCGGCCCGGCTCGGCGGCCAGATCACCCTGGACGGCATCCGCGCCGTGCGCCGGGTTCCCGAACTCGCCGCCGCAGACAGCCGAATCGCGATGGCCGGATATTCCGGCGGCGGTATGGCCACCGCATTCGCCGCCGCGATGGCGCCGACATACGCACCGGAACTCGAGATCGCGGGCGCGGCGATCGGTGGCGTACCGATGAATTTGGTGAAAATGCTGGAGGGGGTGAATTTCAATCCGCATCCGGCATTCGGACTGCTGATGGCCGCCGCTATCGGAATGGAGCGGGAATATCCGGACCGCTTTCCGATCAGCGATTATCTGAACCCGAGCGGGGTGGCCGCACGCAAAGCCATCGCCAACGGTTGCACCAATGAAATCCTCGTCACCGGCGCGGGACACAGCGTCCGGGATTACGCGAGCAGTATGTCCCTCGCCGGTAATGGCAATGCCAGAGCGGTGGTCGAGGAGAACAGTCTGGAGCTTTACGACGGAATCCCGAAAATTCCGATATTCGAATGGCATTCGCCCACTGATCCGCTCGTCCCGACCGACTCGATCCGCAATGTCGACCGCCGATACTGCGCGGCCGGAGTGCCATTGCAGGCCGAACTCACCTACGCCCCCGAACATTTGAGCGCCGCCATCCTCGGCAGCCCCGCGGTGCTCTACTGGCTCGCCGCCCGCTTCCGCGGCGAACCGGCACCGAGCAACTGCTAGTCGGCGAATCCCCTGGAACGCCAAGCGGCGCCGCCCCTTTCAGAGCGACGCCGTTCGACAGCGATTCAGTGCATCACTTGATGATCTTCGTAACGCGACCGGCGCCGACGGTGCGGCCACCCTCGCGGATCGCGAAGCGCAGACCCTCGTCCATGGCGACCGGCTGGATCAGCTTGACGAGCATCTCGGTGTTGTCACCGGGCATGACCATCTCGGTGCCCTCGGGCAGGGTCACAACGCCCGTCACGTCCGTGGTACGGAAGTAGAACTGCGGACGGTAGTTGTTGAAGAACGGGGTGTGGCGGCCACCCTCGTCCTTGGACAGGATGTAGGCCTGACCCTCGAACTCGGTGTGCGGGGTGGTGGTGCCCGGCTTCACGACGACCTGGCCACGCTCGACATCTTCGCGCTTGATACCACGAACCAGCAGACCGACGTTGTCACCGGCCTGGCCCTGGTCGAGCAGCTTGCGGAACATCTCGATACCGGTGACGGTGGTCTTGGTGCTCTTCTCGCGGATGCCGACGATCTCGACTTCCTCGTTCACGTTGATCACACCGCGCTCGACACGACCGGTGACGACGGTGCCACGACCGGTGATCGTGAAGACGTCCTCGACCGGCATCAGGAACGGCTTGTCGGTCTCACGAACCGGGTCCGGGATGGACTCGTCGACCGCGGCCATGAGCTCCAGCACCGACTCGGTCCATTTCGGGTCGCCCTCGAGCGCCTTCAGACCGGAAACGCGCACGACCGGCGCTTCCTCGTCGAACTCCTGCGAGGCCAGCAGTTCGCGGACCTCCATCTCGACGAGCTCGAGGATCTCGTCGTCGTCGACCATATCGGACTTGTTCAGCGCGACCAGGATGTAGGGTACGCCGACCTGGCGGGCGAGCAGCACGTGCTCACGGGTCTGCGGCATCGGGCCGTCGGTCGCGGCGACCACGAGGATGGCACCGTCCATCTGCGCCGCACCGGTGATCATGTTCTTGATGTAGTCGGCGTGACCCGGCGCGTCGACGTGCGCGTAGTGGCGCTTCTCCGTCTGGTACTCGACGTGGGAGATGTTGATCGTGATACCACGAGCCTTCTCCTCCGGCGCCTTATCGATCTGATCGAACGCGAAGGCCGCGTTCAGATCCGGGTACTTGTCAGCCAGCACCTTGGTGATCGCTGCGGTCAGCGTGGTCTTGCCGTGGTCGACGTGACCGATGGTGCCGATGTTGACGTGCGGCTTCGTCCGCTCGAACTTCGCCTTCGCCACTTGGTGTCCTCCTGGACTTGTTGGTGCGTGCAGTTGCAGCAGTGCGGTTTACATATTTGGGGGTCGTGCATGACTCCCGGCTGATAGGGGCAAGTCTTGCACCTGCCCCGATCGGACTTATTCGCCGGTCGCCTTGGCGATGATCTCCTTCGACACGTTGGCCGGAACCTCCGCGTACGAGTCGAACACCATGGAGTAGTTCGCCCGGCCCTGGGTCTTCGACCGCAGATCGCCGATGTAACCGAACATCTCCGAGAGCGGAACCAGCGCCTTGACGACACGGGCACCACTGCGTTCCTCCATGGCCTGGATCTGGCCACGGCGGGAATTCAGGTCGCCGATCACATCGCCCATGTAATCCTCGGGCGTGATGACCTCGACCGCCATCAGCGGTTCGAGGATCACCGGACCGGCCTTACGGGCCGCTTCCTTCAGGGCCTGCGAGCCGGCGATCTTGAAGGCCATTTCCGACGAGTCGACATCGTGGTACGCGCCGTCGAGCAGCGTGACCTTCAGGTTCACCAGCGGGTAGCCCGCGAGCACACCGTACTGCATGGCATCCTGCGCGCCCGCGTCCACCGAAGGGATGTATTCGCGGGGCACGCGGCCACCGGTGACCTTGTTCTCGAACTCGTAGGTCGCACCGTCCTCGCCGACGAACGGGTCGAGAGCGATGATGACCTTCGCGAACTGGCCGGAGCCACCCGTCTGCTTCTTGTGGGTGAACTCGAGCTTCTCGACCGACTTGGTGATCGTCTCGCGGTAGGCAACCTGCGGCTTGCCGACGTTCGCCTCGACCTTGAACTCGCGCCGCATGCGGTCGACGAGGATGTCCAGGTGCAGCTCGCCCATGCCGCCGATGACGGTCTGGCCGGTCTCCTGATCCAGCTTCACCGAGAAGGTCGGGTCCTCCTCGGCGAGCTTCTGGATCGCGGTGCCCAGCTTCTCCTGGTCGGACTTGGTCTTGGGCTCGATCGAGACCTCGATGACCGGGTCCGGGAAGGTCATGGACTCGAGCACGATCTGGTTGTTCGGATCGCACAGAGTGTCGCCGGTGGTGGTGTCCTTGAGGCCGATCACCGCGTAGATGTGACCCGCACTCACCTGAGGAACCGGGTTCTCCTTGTTGGAGTGCATCTGGAACAGCTTGCCCAGGCGCTCCTTCTTGCCCTTGGTCGCGTTGATGACCTGGGCGCCGGAGTCGACCTTGCCCGAGTAGACGCGAATGTAGGTCAGCTTGCCGAAGAACGGGTGCACGGCGATCTTGAACGCCAGCGCGGCGAACGGCTCGTCGGCACTCGGCTTGCGAGTGATGACCTCGTCTTCCTTGCCGGGGATGTGGCCCTGCACGGACTCGACATCCAGCGGCGAGGGCAGGTAGTCCACGACGGCGTCGAGCATGGGCTGCACGCCCTTGTTCTTGAACGCCGAACCACACAGCACGGGGTACAGCTCCGAGGTCACCGTCAGCTTGCGGATGGCGCCCTTGATCTCGTCGATCGTGAGCTCCTCGCCACCGAAGAACTTCTCCAGCAGCGACTCGTCCGACTCGGCGACGGTCTCGAGCAGCTCCTGGCGATACTGCGCGGCCTTCTCCGCGAGATCCGCCGGGATTTCCTGGACCTCGTACTTCTCACCGAGCTTGGTCTCGCCGGTCCACACCTTCGCGTTCATCTCGACCAGGTCGACGATGCCCTCGAAGGTGTCTTCCGCGCCGATCGGCAGCTGGATGACCAGCGGCTTCGCGCCGAGGCGGTCCTTGATGGTCTGCACGGTGAAGTAGAAGTCCGCACCGAGCTTGTCCATCTTGTTGACGAAGCAGATACGCGGCACGTCGTACTTATCGGCCTGACGCCACACCTGCTCGGACTGCGGCTCGACACCTTCCTTGCCGTCGAAAACCGCGACGGCACCGTCGAGCACGCGCAGCGAACGCTCCACCTCGACGGTGAAGTCCACGTGGCCCGGGGTATCGATGATGTTGATCTGGTTCTGGTTCCAGAAACACGTCACAGCCGCCGAGGTGATGGTGATGCCGCGTTCCTGTTCCTGTTCCATCCAGTCGGTCGTCGACGCACCGTCGTGCGTCTCACCGATCTTGTAGTTCACACCGGTGTAGAACAGGATTCGTTCGGTTGTCGTCGTCTTGCCCGCATCAATGTGGGCCATGATGCCGATGTTGCGGACCTTTTTCAGGTCGGTGAGCACGTCCTGTGCCACGGAAATCTTCCCCGCTCTGCTCTGTTAGCGATCAGCTAGTTGGGATTCTCGGGGACGACCGGCGAGGTCGTCACTATGTCAACGCCGGAAGCGGCACCGAAGTGCCGCCGCGGCCGTATCTGACCCGGCATGTTCGGGACCCGTGTGGTGACGACCGGCTGCCGTCTCCAGGCCTGACCTCACATGCCGCATGCCTGCCGCCCCCACCAACGATGGGCCGGGGCAGACCTCACCAGCGGTAGTGCGCGAACGCCCGGTTGGACTCGGCCATCTTGTGCGTGTCCTCGCGACGCTTCACCGAAGCGCCCAGGCCGTTGCTGGCGTCGAGCAGCTCGTTGGCGAGACGCTCGACCATCGTCTTCTCACGCCGTGCCCGGGAGAAGTTGACCAGCCAGCGCAGCGCCAGGGTATTGGCGCGACCCGGCCGGACCTCGACGGGCACCTGGTAGGTCGCGCCACCGACGCGGCGGGGCTTCACCTCGAGCGACGGCTTGACATTGTCGAGCGCGCGCTTGAGGGTGACGACCGGATCGGTGCCGGTCTTCTCGCGCGCCTGCTCCAGCGCGCCGTAGACGATGCGCTCGGCGGTGGACTTCTTGCCGTCCAGCAGGATCTTGTTGACCAGCTGAGTAACCAGCGGCGAACCGTAGACCGGGTCGTTGATCAGCGGACGCTTGGGTGCGGGGCCCTTGCGTGGCATATCAGCTCTTCTCCTTCTTGGCGCCGTAACGGCTGCGGGCCTGCTTGCGGTTCTTCACACCCTGGGTGTCGAGCGAGCCACGGATGATCTTGTAGCGGACACCCGGCAGGTCCTTTACACGACCGCCGCGGACGAGCACCATCGAGTGCTCCTGCAGGTTGTGGCCCTCACCCGGGATGTAGGCCGTGACCTCGACCGCGCTGGTCAGGCGAACACGCGCGACCTTGCGCAGCGCGGAGTTCGGCTTCTTCGGGGTGGTGGTGTACACACGGGTGCACACGCCACGACGCTGCGGGCTCCCCTTGAGGGCCGCGGTCTTGGTCTTGGCGACCTTGTCGCGACGACCCTTGCGGACCAGCTGGTTGATGGTTGGCATAGACCGGCTTTCCTTAATTAGTTAACGCGGTGTCTGGAACTTCATGTCTGTGTTCAATTGGCGATGCTCATGGGGCCCTTCGTGGTCACGCTCCGCTACCTCCTTCGGGCCCGTCACTCCCATCGCTGTGTTCAATTGGCGATGCTCATGGGGCCCTTCGTGGTCACGCAAGTTACCGCCTCCGGGTCCGTCGTTCACGCTGCGGTCATCGAGCATTCACTCGCACGTCCGGCCACGTTTCTCGCGTCCCGAGGTCGGGCGTGTCGCACGCAAGACATATGCCGAATTCCGGGCACGCCGGAAAGGTCGGCCGCTTTCGCTGGCCTACGTTTGCGCACAAACTTGCCCGCATGCTTCCGGGCACAGCGATCCACGATACCCGTGGGCGCGACACAGGGTCAAAGTGGGGGTCGATCAGACACCCGACGGGCCCACTACCATCTGCCTGGCTACCGCGCGAGATTCAGCGTCAGCTCGACCAATTTCTGGGCACCCACACACGGATCGGGATGCCCGCCGGGATGGTAGTTGATCCACCAGCCGATGATGCCGGTATCTGCCGCACCCGCACTCACGCCGCACGAGTCGGGATCATTCGGACGTGTCGTCTTCAGGCCGCGCCGCCCCTGCACGGTGATGTTCTCGGTGTTGTAGCCGAGCTTGTCGTTAGTGGACTTCTCGTTGTTCAGCGAGCCTTCCTCGTACCAATTGAGCGTCACCATGGCCGTACCACCCGGCGCGTCCCCGACATCCCACATACACACCGCGCCGTTGAACGACGGAGACACGATCGTCGCATTGCCGACCGCCGCGCCGATCTGGTCGAACCCGACCACATCGCATTCGCGCAGCAGCTTGTCGAAATTGGTATTGACCGTGGTGGCACCGCTACCGCCCGCCGGATGCGCCGAACCCTTGACGGTCTTACCGCAGCCACCCGCGGACACTGCGACCGCGAGCACCGCGGCGGCGACGGCCGCGACCCGCACACCAGGACGTGAACTCATCCGCATACCCCTCACTGCAGCCGCTGCACAGTCAACTCGGCCAGCTTGTGCGTCCGCTCGCACGGGTTGCCCTGCTGGGAGAACAGTCCGTAGGACATCGACCATTCGAAGAAATCGTCATCGAGCTGCACCGCGAGATCGCACACCGACCCGGTGGGATCCAGCGCCTGGAAGCCCTTGCGGCCACCGACATCGATGGTCTCCGGATTACGCCCGACATTGGAGACCCAGGCCTTCTCGCGATCGATCGGGCTGCCCCGATAGGACGCGAAAGTGACACTCGGCGAAGCGAGTCCGGCGGATTGGAAGTTGCAGCCGACCGAATTCCGGTACACCCGCGCGAGTTGGGTCAGCCCCGCGATGTCGCGCACCTCTTGGTCGGTGACATGTCCGCACTCACCGACAAACGGGCCGAGCGAGGCAACCTTCGGCGGCGGGCGCAGCGGGGAGTTCGAGGAATCGGAGTCACTGTCCGAGCCGCAGGCCGACAGCGTCAATACCAAGGCCAGACCGGTGATAATCGCCGACAGGATCCGCATGCCGTGAACTCTACTGAGTTTTCGGCCGCGCGGGCGCGGCGTGTTCGCGGGCTCTATTTGATTTGCCGCGCCTTCGGCGCGGCGGGTTCGCGGCCTCCTGCTGTCGCGCGACTGACCCTTTCGAGCGACCTGCAAGCAATCGCTAGCGGCGCCGTCGAGACTCGCGCCTGCGGCGCATGCGCTTCGACGACTCGGCTGTGTTCGGTGGCCGCGCCTACGGCGCGGACGCGAGACGGGCCGCGAACGTCGCTCGTAAGACAGAGGGTATGTGTGGGGGCCCCGCGATAGTCGTCCTGACTCTTCGTAAGACAGAGCTTCGTGGGTTTCAGTGCGGCGGTAACCTCGCGGACCGGTGGCGCGGTCAGAGATTGCCGCGGGCGGCTTGTTCGCGTTCGATCGCCTGGAACAGCGCCTTGAAGTTGCCCTTGCCGAAGCCGAGTGAGCCGTGGCGTTCGATGAGTTCGAAGAAGACGGTCGGGCGGTCGGTCAGCGGTTTGGTGAAAATCTGCAGCAGGTACCCGTCTTCGTCGCGGTCGACCAGGATGCCGCGGCGCTGTAGCTCCTGCACCGGGACGCGGACATGGCCGATACGGGCCCGCAGTTCGGGATCGGAGTAGTAGGTGTCCGGCGTTTCGAGGAATTCGACGCCCTCGCGGCGCAATACGTCGACGCATTCGAGGATGTCGCTGGTGGCCAGCGCGATGTGCTGTACGCCGGGGCCGCGGTAGAACTCGAGGTATTCATCGATCTGGGAGCGCTTCTTACCGATCGCGGGTTCGTTGAGCGGGAACTTCACTCGGTGATTGCCATTGGCCACCACCTTGCTCATCAGCGCCGAGTATTCGGTGGCGATATCGTCACCGACGAATTCGGCCATATTCGTGAATCCCATGACGCGGCGGTAGAACTCGACCCACTCGTCCATCATGCCGAGCTCGACATTGCCGACGACATGGTCGATGGCCTGGAACAGCCTGGTCGGGGTGCCGACGCGCGGCTGATACCCGGAGTGGCGGGCGACATATCCGGGCAGATATGGCCCGTAGTACTCGGAGCGGTCGATCAGCGTATGCCTGGTCTCGCCGTAGGTGGCCAGGGCGGCCGAGCGCACCGTCCCGAATTCGTCTGTGTCGGCGTGTGGTTCGACGAGGATCGTCGCGCCTTGTGTGCGCGCCCAGGCGATGCAGCGGTCCACATCCGGAACCTCGAGTGCGATATCGACAATGCCGTCGCCGTGCCGATCGTGGTGCGCGACCAGCGGGCTGTCCGGGGCGACCGCGCCGGTGATGACGAATCTGGCCGCACCGCTGCGCAACACATACGCCTTGTGATCACGATTGCCGGTCTCCGGACCGGAGTAGGCCTCCAGCCGCATGCCGAACGCGGATTCCAGGAAGTGCGCGGTCTGGGTCGCGTTGCCGACCACCCAGACCAGCGCGTCCCAGCCGATGACCGGGAACGGATCGACGCTGTCGTCGTGATCGACTAGTCCGACCAGGCGGCGCAACTCGCCGTCGGTGGGCTGCGGGACGCTCTGTCGCTGGGCGTTCGGCAGATGCTCGATGGTCATGATCCAAGGAAATCGCCAGCCCCTCGAATAGGCAACATCATCGGTTTCGGTTAGCCACTATGGCGATATCGGCTAGCAAGTCACCCCTGATGCTGGACAATTTGAATAGCACCACAAGTGACCGCACCACGCCGGTCGCGCCCCGAACGGAGGCCGTCATGTCGCGCACGCCCGCGAAACTGGATGAACTCGATCTCGCCATCCTCACCGCGATGCATGAGTATCAGAAGGCGGGCATTCTCGAGCTGTCCCGACGCACCCGGGTTGCCAGGGCCACCGTCCAGTCGCGGATCGGCCGGATGGAGGAGTCGGGCGTCATCTCCTCCTATGATCCGCAGATCGACGTCACCGCAGCGGGTTTCGATGTGCAGGCCTTCGTCACCTTGGAAATCGCACAGGGTGCACTGGATACGGTCGCGGCCGAACTCGACGCGATTCCCGGGGTGCTGGAGGCATATGCGACCACCGGCTCCGGCGATGTGCTGTGCCGGATCGGCGCGGATTCCCATGCTGGACTGCAGGCGGTGCTGTTGAGCATCGACCGGACGAGTTCGGTGGTGCGCTCGCACAGTGTGATCGTGCTTTCGACGGTGGTCGCGCACCGGACGCTGCCGCTATTGCGCACACTGACACCCACCGGGACCACCAAAGCGCCCGCGTATCGGGACAACTCGGAGCGCTGAACCAGCTAGGCTCGCTCTCCTGTGTCACCGAGTACAGGATTTCAATGAGCGAGCCTGCCGAATCCACCGCCGCCACACCGCATGCCCGCGCCACCTGGGCTGAGTTGTTCTTCGATCTGGTGCTGGTCTTCGCGGTCACCCAGACCGCGCATGTAATCGGCCAGCACACCTCGATCGCCGCTCTCGGCCACGCCCTGGTCCTGCTCGCGCCACTGTGGTGGGGCTGGGTCGGCGTCATTATCCTGGTGAACACCGTCGAGGAGACCAATGCCCAACGTCTGGTGCTGTTCTGTAGCGGGTTGTTCATTTTCCTGATGGCGGTGGCCGCACCCGCCGCGCTCGACCAACCACGTGGGGCCGCAATGGTTTTCGCGGGTGCGCATCTGCTGTTGCGAATCTTGCTGTTCATCGCTGTCACGCGCACCAATGGCTTCGCGACCACGATCAACCCGTTCAGCATCGGATTGGTCACCGGCATAGCGATTTTCGCGAGCGCGCCGCTGCCGCAACATTCGCGCATCTGGGTCTGGACCGGGGCGCTCGTCGTGCAGTTGGGCGCACCGATGCTGTACGGCAGGGCCGTGCGCAACCGGACGATCGGGGTCTCGCATCTGGTGGAGCGGTTCGGCCTGTTCATCATTATCGCGCTGGGCGAATCGGTGGTTGACGCGGGCGCGCAGGCCGCCTCGACCGACCTCGATCCGGCGGTGGTAACCACGCTGGCGCTGGCCTTCCTGGTCGGCGCTGGGCTGTGGTGGATCTATTTCCATCGCTCGGCGCGGCTGCTCGAACATGCGCTGGCGACCATGCCCGAGCCCGGCTTGATCGTGCGAGATGTGCTGAGCTATGGGCATTTAGGACTGGTGGCCGGGCTGGTCGCGGTGGCCGTCGGGCTGGGTCATGCGGTCGCCGATCCCGGGCACACCGCGCACGGTGTCGCCGCCGCGCTCGCGCCGGGCGGCGCGGCACTGTTCCTGATCGCCCTGCTGGTGAACCGGTGGCGCTTGCTCGGCAATGTGGCCACGACTCGCGTCGTCGCGGCATTGGGTTTGATTGTGGTCGCGGCGGTGTCATCGGCGCTGCCCGCCATGGCCGTGGTCGGGCTGACCGCGGCTGTGCTCGTCGCGACCGATATCGCCGAGCAGGTGGTAGCTGGACCCGGGCAACCCTTGCCCGCGGTGCGGGTCGGACGTCGATCACGCTCGACGTAGCGCCGGCCGCGCGGCACGGGCCGCTCGACGCGCCCGCTGGTCATGGACGCAAATCGGCGCCCACATCCAATATTTCGACACTCGGCTGCTTGTCGGCCTCCAGGAATGCGACCAGCGCGTTGGCTTCGGCTTCCACCGCGTCGCGCTCCGCGGCTGTCCATTTCCGGGTCGGGGTGATGCGCAAGCGAGCGATGCCCTTCTTCAGGAAGATCTTGTAGAAGCCCGCGAGAAAGCCGTCGACCAGGACCGGGGATACGGCGGTGGCGAATGCCCGCAGCGGTGGGGCCGCACCGTCGGGGACGATTCTGGTGCGGTCTTGGTGCGAGAGGATCGCATTGTCGTACCAGCCGAGCAGGCGGACCGGGGCGGGCAGATCGGGATCGGTGAGTTCGCCATCGGCGATGTCGTAAAGGGTGCGGCCGCGTTCGTCGGTGTAGGTGCGCAGGCGGTCGCCGAGTTGTGCGACGGCGGCCTTCATACCGGTCAGCTTCGACCAGGTCTGTATATCCATGGTGCTGGCCGGGCCGAAGGCGCGCAGGTAGCGAAATACCAACTCCGCCATAGGGTAACCGGGTTCGAGCGGTGCCCCGAGCCAGGGTTCGACGCGGGACCAGACCGGTCTGCTGTTGTCCTTCCACCTGCCACGCGGCGGCGTCTGCAGCACGGGCAATTGACACAGCCAGGTCTGCAGCACCGCACCGGCATCGCGATCCGGGTAGCTCGCCGCAGCCTTGGCGCGCAGGTCCGCCGCCGACATCGGCCCGTCACCGAGTGCGGCCTCGCCGCGCTCGCGCACCTCGTCCGGATCCAACCCGACCATCGCGCCGTAGTTGAAACCCTTTCGGAAGGGTACCTTTTCGAGCTCGGGTTGGATATGCGGTGCGATGCGCAACGCATCCGGCGACGTGACCATATGAATCGTCCCGCGCATCAAGGTGATGCGCACCAGCGAGCGGTCTTCCAGCCCCGCCGAAACCGTCTCGGGATCGAAATCCGCTATGCGGCTCCACAATCCGACGAACGGTGGTGGCGAATCCTGGGCCTGCAACCCCACCAGATGCTCGCACATCTCGAAGGCGCTCAACGTCGAACGCTCCAGCAGATGCTGGCGCGCCAGCAACGTCCGATTCAATACCCGGTTGGCGAGCTCCATGATCAGATCACCGTACCGTCGCGCACGATTTGTCGCGCCCCGCATCGAATAGTCGAAGAATTCGGCTACGCCGGCGCACGGTCAGCGCAGGGTGACGACGACCTTGCCGGTGGCGGTGCGATTGTCGAGGGAGGCCACGGCCTCGGCGGCGCGCTCCAGCGGGTAGCGCACCGGTTCGGGCGGCGCGATCTTGCCGGAGGCGAGCAGGGCCTCGACCTCTTCCCACTGCTCGCTCAGGTAGCCCGGATGGGTCATCACCCATTCGCCCCAGGCCGCGCCGATCACCTCGACATTCTTGAGCAGCAGTCGATTCACCCTGACCGTCGGAATTTCACCCGCGGTGAAGCCGACCACCAGCAGGCGGCCCGCCGGAGCGAGGCTGCGAATGCTGTCGGTGAATCGGTCGCCGCCGACCGGATCGAGCACGATGTCCACACCGCGACCACCGGTCAGCTCCTTGACGGCCGCGAGCCAGCCGTCGGTCAGTACCGCATCGGTGGCGCCGTTGGCGCGCGCGACCGCCGCCTTCTCCTCGGTGCTGACCACCGCGATGACCCGGCCCGCACCCAGCGCCGCCGCCATCCGCAGCGTCGAGGTGCCGATACCGCCCGCGGCACCGTGCACCAGCACGGTCTCCCCCTCGGCCAGCCTGCCGCGGTTGCGCAGGCAGAAATGCACGGTCAGATCGTTGAACAGGATCCCGGCCCCGGCCGCCAACGACACATTGTCCGGCAGTCGGAACACCATCTGCGTTGGCGTGACCGCAACCTCGGCGATGGCATTGCCGAGCATGGTCAGCGCGACCACCCGATCCCCCACCGCGACATGCGCGCCCTCCGGTGCCGAACGCACGATCCCGGCCACCTCGCCGCCGACGACGAACGGCAGCTCGGGCTTCATCTGGTACAGACCCCGCGTCATCAGCACATCGGGAAACGCCACCCCGGCAGCATGCACGTCGATGACCACACCCCCGGGATATGCCGCGGGCTCGGCAATCTCGACGACCTCGATCGCCTCCGGCCCCTCCAGCTTGCTGACCTGGGCTGCGCGCATATGCCGACCTCTCTGTCCATTCGGTGACACTCGCATCGTCACCGATGTCCTGACCAACCTAGCGACCCCGCTCGGTCCCCTGTCCACACCACCTGTTTTTGCTATGCTGACCGCGACCTGAGGTGGGGACGAAGGGGGAGTTTTCCGTGGTGGACCAGATAGACCCGGGAACGTTGCGGGTCGATGCGGGCGCGCTGCAGACATTCGCCAAGAATCTCGGCGATGAGGCGGGCGGCATCAAGAAGCTCAATGCCGGTGACGGCTTCAACGTCGCGGCGAACGCACTGCCCGGCACCCAATTCGGCACCGCGGTGCCACCGGCCACCGATGCCGTCAACCGCAGCCTGACCCGAATCGGCGAGCGCCTCGAGAAAATCGCCTCGATCACCCACAACGCCGCGGGCGCCTTCGAAGTCGCCGAAACCGACTTCACGAACAACCTGAAGACGATCGGCGTGCAACTGCCATGACCCTCTCCCTCGACGATGTCGCGAAGTGGGAGCCGGAACACCTCACCACCGCCGGAAACAACGCGTTTCAGATCTCGACGGATCTGGATGCCGCAGTCCGCAAAGGAACGGAAGACACCGCGAAGCTCGGAACCGACCGGATCTGGTCCGGTGCCGCCGCTGCTGCGGCCAACACGCGGATGGGAACCGAGCAGACCCGCGCCTCCGAAGTCAGTACGCGGTTGCACGAACTTCAGACGGCGTTCCAGGCCGAGGTGGGTCGGCTGCAGTACCTCAAGGACGAGATCGTCAAGCTGCGCAATACGATCCAGACCGCCTCGCCGATTCCGGCGGACGGCCAGGGCCTCATCACCGGCTTCCCGGTGAACCCCGACGGAACCATCGATCCCACAGCCCGGATCGCCGAGTTGCTCGGCCCGTTGTCCGACCAGGACAACCAGAACGCAGACACCCAGAACCTCACGATACGTGCCAAGGCCGACGCGGCGAACTGGTCGAACCAGATCACCCGCAAACTGCAGGAAGCGGAGCAGGCCGCCAACGACGCAAAAGCCAAGGTTGACACCGCCGTACAGAACCTGGAGAAGGCCTTCAACGGCCTCGGTGACCCGAATGCCGTTGTGTCGCAGCCGAAGTACGCCAGCACCACGCCGAGCTCGACCACGACGTCGAAGCCCAGCTACATATCCGGCAACCACAACGGCAGCGGCTCCGGAACCTCCTCCGGCAGTTCGTATTCGGGCAACACGGCCTCCTACAATGTCCCCACCACGATGCCCACCGGCGATCAGAAGAAGTGGATCGAGGAAGCCATCAAGGCACTGCGCGAAAAGGGCTACAACATCAGCGACAGCGACGCCGCGATCATCGCTACCATTATCGAGAAGGAATCCGGCGGCAACCCCAACGCCATCAACCTCTGGGACAGCAATGCCGCGGCGGGCATTCCATCCAAGGGACTGATGCAGACCATCGACCCGACCTTCAACGCCTACAAGCTGGACGGACACGACGACATCTGGAACCCGGTCGACAACATCATCGCGGGCACTCGATATGCGATCGAGCGCTACGGCTCGCTCTCGAATGTCCCGGGTATCGCGGCGATGAGCCAGGGCAACGGCTACGTCGGTTACTGACCCGGCGCGAAGCTCTGGTCACGTTCGGCGCGGTCGGTACGGAGTTCGGCGATGGCGGTGGGACCGACGCCATGCAGTGCGGCAAGATCACGGTCGGTCCCGGCGGCGGCCAGGGCGCGTTCGGCCGGTTTGCCGAGTTCGGCGGGCAGGTCGTGTCGGGCATGGCCCCATACTGCTCCGGGGGACCGACATCGGTGAGTAGAGGCGGCTCGACGCGAGGGTGTGACGTACGCCCCGTAAAGTCGTCTCAGAACAGCAGCGTAAAGAACGCGGCACACCGTGCAGCGCGAGGAGCACCAGTGTCACTCGATCAGCCACTAGCCCCGCTTCCCCAGGAGGGCATGGGGTTTGCGTCGGCGTGGCCCATCCGGGCTGGCGATGTCGATCCGTACAACCGCTTGCGGTTCGACGCCGTCGCACGTTATCTGCAGGACATCGCCTGGGAACAACTGCAGCAGACGACTCTGCATACCACCGATCCGAGCTGGATCGTCCGTCGCACGGTGATCGATGTCATCCGGCCGATCCTGTGGCCCGACGAGGTGCGGCTGCTGCGGTGGTGTTCGAGCATGTCCACCCGGTGGACGAATATGCGGGTGCGCATTACCAGCGCGAACGGCGGATTGATCGAGACCGAGGGCTTCTGGATCAATATCAGCGAGTCCAACAATATGCCCGCAAGGATCAGCGACGAGGGCCTCGCCTACCTGGCACAGACCACCCATGAGCACCGCTTGCGCTGGCGGCCGTATCTCACCGACGCCACCCCACCGGAATCGGATACCGATATGCCGTTCCCGGTGCGCGCTACCGATATCGACCAGTACAACCACGTCAACAATGCGTGTTACTGGCAGGCCGTGGAACAGTTCCTGGTCGAATACCCCAAGTTGGTCGCGGGGCCGCATCGCGCGGTGATCGAGTATGTCGCGCCGGTGCTGGCACGGCAACATGTCACCGTGCGCAGCCGCTACGAACCGGGGGACCACTACGGGCGACCGGTGCTGCGCTTGTGGTTCGTGGTCGGCGGCACCACCACGACCGTCGTGCGCATCATGCCACTGTAAGAAAGACCGGCTCGGTTCACCGGGAACAGAGCCGGTCTCCGGCTCAGCCGCGCGCGGCCTTCAGCAGATCCTCACGCGTGGTGAACTTGACCCGCGGACGGCCCGAGGCCTTACCCGCGGACTTCTCCGCGGTATCGATCGCCTTCCAGCCCGCACGGTCGACCAGATCGGCCTGCCGCTGTCCGAGCAGCGCCTTCAGCGCGGCCCGATCCGCCTGTGGCACACCGAGTTTGCCCGTGGTGAAGTCGGCGATGAGCTGCTCAACGGTCTCCTCGGAGTCGGTGCGGTTGGAACCGATGACACCGCGTGGACCGCGCTTGATCCAGCCGCTCACGTACACACCGGGCAGCGGAACACCGTCCGCGCCGATGACACGACCGTGCTCATTGGGGATGACAGCGCGGCGCTCGTCAAAGGGGAGACCCTTGATCGGTTCGCCCTTGTAGCCGATGGAACGCAAAACCAATCCGGCGTCCAAGGTTTCGGTGCGATCGGTCGTGCGCGCCACCAATTGGCCATTCTCGCTGACCAATTCGTTGTGTGCGAACTCTACCGAGTCGACATGATCGGCACCATGCAGTGCCGCCGGCGAGACCAGATAGCGGAAGACGATGCGCTTATTGGCCGGATCGCGCCGCCCCGCCGCGTATTCCTTGGCGAGGGTGTACTTCAGCTCCAGCGACGGCTCGACCTCGGGATCGTCCAGCAGCGCCTGGCTGCCCGGGTCGAGCGCCAGATCGGCCTCCTCGACGATGATATCGACGCCCTTCAGATGCGTCAGAGCCAGGAACTCCGGCGAGGTGTAGGCCGCCTGCAGCGGACCGCGCCGACCGAGCACGACGACCTCGCGGATATTGCTGCCGCGCAGCGCATCCAGGGCGTGGTCGGCGATATCGGTCTTGGCGAGTTCGTCCGGTTCCACCGTCAGTACGCGGGCGACATCCAGCGCGACATTGCCGTTGCCGACGATGACCGCGCGCTCGCCGGACAGGTCGAACTCGCGATCCGCGTAGTCCGGATGTCCGTTGTACCAGGCGACGAATTCGGTCGCGGAATGGCTGCCGGGCAGATCCTCGCCAGGCACACCGAGGCGCCGGTCCGCGGAAGCGCCAACGGCGTAGATGACCGCGTGGTGGTGGGCGAGCAGTTCCTCGTGGGTGATGTGCGCGCCCACCTCCACATTGAGGTAGTACTGCAGCGTCTCCCGCCGGAAGGCCGATTCGAACAGCCCGGAGACCGTCTTCGTGCCGGGGTGGTCGGGGGCGACACCCGCACGCACCAGACCCCACGGTGTCGGCAGCCGATCGAACATCTCGATCTCGACATCACAGCGGCGCAGCAGTTCGTCGGCCGCATAACAGGCCGCGGGCCCCGCGCCGACGATCGCGACGCGCAGCGTGCCGAGTTCCTTGGGCGGACGCGCGGGCGTGACGATCGGATCGAAGTTCGATTCGAGTGGATGCCGCTGGAAGTAGGCGGCATTGATGTCACGGAACCTGGCCAGCGACGCGGTCAGATCATCCTCGGAGAAGATGGCCTCTACCGGGCACGCGTCAACGCAGGCACCGCAGTCGATACAGGTATCGGGGTCGATGTAGAGCATCTCGGTCGTCGCGAATTCCGGCTGGTCCGGGGTGGGACGGATGCAATCGACCGGGCACTCGGTGACGCAGCTGGCGTCGTTGCAACAACGCTGCGTGATTACGTAGGCCATATTGTGCAGATCCTCGAAATGTACCTGGGCTATAGCCACCCAAGGGGGCGGGAGTGGTCGGGAGCGTCAACGTCGCGGTGCCGGCGGCGGGTGCCCCAGGAGGCGCCGTGATGTGATGCCGGTTTCAGTTTGCCTCGAGTATGTTCGAAGCCTCTCCTCCGGAGGCTTACGGTATGTCCATGGTGCGGACTCTTATCCTCATGCGGCACGGTAAGTCGGCCTATCCCAACGGTATCTCCGATCACGAGCGCCCGCTCGCTCCGCGTGGTCAGCGCGAGGCCGGACTTGCCGGTCAATGGTTACGCGAGACCCAGCCGCCGATCGATGCGGTACGCTGCTCGACCGCCACGCGCACCCGGGAAACGCTGGCCGCCACCGGAGTTACCGCGCCGGTGGTCTACGAGGCCGGCATTTATGAGGCGTCGCCGCGCACGCTCATCGAATTGGTCCAGCTCAGCGCGGACGATGTCGCGACGCTGCTGGTCATCGGGCATGCGCCCGGAATGCCGTGGATGGCATGGGAGTTGGCGAGCAATCGCGATTCCGAACCGGCGATCGAGCTCAGCCGGAAGTTCCCCACGTCGGCGCTCGCGGTACTCGAATTCGACCGGCCGTGGGCGCAGGTGGACGAGGGCACCGGTGATCTGGTGCGCTTCCATATCCCGCGCTGATCGCGGGTGCTGTCAGTGCAGTAGCTTGCCGCCGACGACCACGACGACGCCGAGGACGACGAGCAGCACGAACGCGGCGAATCCGCCGAGCAGCCACCACACGACGCCGAGCGCCAGCACGAATGGCGCCACCGCGACGGCGGTGATCAATGGGCTTTCCTTGACCGTGGCCCAGGCCGAACGGGCCCTGATCCGGTCGATGTCCTTACCTGGCATGTCACCAGGGTAGGTGCGAAAACCAGTTCTCGCCGTCGAGCCGATGCGATGGCTACTTGCAGTGACTGCTTGCAGGTCACTGCAATGATCATCGGATGGATTGGAAAATCGAACTCGTCGCGATTCCAGTGACCGACGTGGACCGTGCCAAGGACTTCTACACCAAGATCGGCTTCAACGCCGACCACGACCACCGCGTCAGCGAGAGCCTGCGCTTCGTCCAGCTGACCCCGCCCGGCTCCGGCTGCTCCATCTGCATCGGCGAGGGCATCACCGAAGCCGTACCGGGCAGCGTCGAAGGCATGCAGATGGTCGTCGCCAGCGCCGAGGACGCCTACCGGCAACTGGTCGCGGCGGGTGTTGAAGCCACCCCGGTGCAGGATATGGGCTGGGGCCTGTTCACCTTCTTCGCTGATCCGGATGGCAATAAATGGGCCGTTCAGGAGCTCCCTGAGCGCGACTGAGGATCTCAGCCCAACTGATCGAGCTGGATCGGGAGTGGACACGGTGACGTGGTCGTGTACAGGCCGGTCACCTCACCGTCGTCGCTGCGCTTGATCTTGTCATCCATCCGCCTGGAACCAGCAGAAACGATCTCGACTACGACTTGGCACATGCCGCTCTCAACGTGCTGCCGTCGTTCTTCCACAACCGGCTGCAGCCGATTCCTTGATTCGGCAGAATTGAGGCTTGCTTGGAGTGCGCTCCAGGTAACTACCGTCGGTTCTATTCATCGAGAAGGGCGAGTGCAGTGGGTCGAGCCGTAGATCAGGTTGTCGGTGATCAGCAGGTTGTCGATGCGGATCAGGAGAAGCCGCAGTATTCGATCGGCGAGGCGGCCGATCGGTCGGGCCTGAGTCGCGACACGCTGCGCTGGTACGAGCGGATCGGGCTGATGAACTACATCGGGCGCGACCACGCCGGGAAGCGGCGGTTCAGTAATCGCGATCTGGAGTGGTTGGCATTGATCGGCAGGTTGCGCACCACCGGGATGTCGGTCGCGGACATGGTCCGCTATGCCGAATTGGTGCGGGAGGGGGAACCCACCGTGCCCGAGCGGTTGCAGATGTTCCGTAATACCCGCGTGGACGTGCTCGCCAAGATCGACGAACTTCGGCAGACCCTGGCCGTACTCGATTACAAGATCGACCTGTACGAGGGCAAGGTCGCCGCCGTCAAACCGGCCGCACTCACCCAACCATGCGAAAGGCTCAAAATATGAGCACGTTGGAGCCGATCGCCGACACGGTGGCCGGAGACCGGTACGCGGATATGTCATTCACCTCCCTCGGTCGGCAATGACCGACCGCGCAGCAGATCAGGAGTCATCGGTGTCCACTCTGACGCTCAATGTCCGGTTCACCGCCAAGCCCGGTCACGAGACCGAACTGCGCGAGGCGCTGGAGGATATGGTCGCGCCGACGCTCGCCGAGGCAGGCTGTGTCGCCTACGAGCCATATCTGCACCCGAGCGATCCGAGCCGCGTGGTGCTGCTCGAAGAGTGGGTCGACGAGGCGGCGCTCGCGGCGCATTTCGAAACCCCGCATCTGAAGGAGTGCGCGGCCATTCTGGAGGAGATCCTGCTCGAGCCGTTCCAAATCCGGCGGTTCCACGAGATCGCCTGAATCCCACAGGGCACCCAACATTCCAGGAACCCAGCACAGCAGGTCATCCGGACCGCAGTCCGATTCCGTGCTGCTCTATTATCCGGATCATGGAGTCCACCGGTAGACGTGTGTTCATCGATAGGCAGACACCCGAAGCGTTTCGAGCATTGAACACCGTGGCCAGCGCAGTCCGCGCCGCCGGTGCCGGGGCCGGACTCGACCGCAAGCTCATCGAACTGATCAACCTACGCGTCTCGGAGATCAACGGCTGCGCCTACTGCCTGGACGTGCACCATCGTGCGGCCATCGCGGCCGGTGCCACCGAGCGCGAACTCGCCGTCCTGTCGGCGTGGCGGCGCACCGAGCTGTTCACGCCGCGGGAGCGGGCCGCGCTCGCGCTGGCCGAACTCACCACGACGCTGCCGGACGAGGTCACGTTGGACCGTGAGTACGCTCTGGCACGAGAGCATCTTTCGGATGAGCAGGTTTCGGCGATCCTCTGGGTCGCCACCACGATCGGCGCGTTCAACCGCGTGTCGATCCTGAGCAAGCACCCGGTACGCCCGACGAAGGAGAAGCCGACCATGACCGAATCGACGCCCGAGAGCAAGGTCGTTCGCAACGACGAGAAGAAGCGCTACGAGGTGTACTACGGCGGCGAACTGGCCGGGTTCAGCGAGTACGAGGAGCGCGACGACGAGACGGTATTCATCCACACCGAGATCGATGGCGCGTTCTCCGGCAAGGGCCTCGGCACCGTCCTGGCCAAGCACGCGGTCGAGGATGTGATCGCCCGCGACCGGGTGATCCGGCCGTTGTGCCCGTTCATCAAGGCCTACCTGGAGAAGCATCCGCAGTACGACGGCCATGTGGTCGGCAAGGGCGTGACCCGATGAGTGATCTCGATCCGCATCCGGAGGAAGCGGTCTGCGAGGCGACTCCGGGTCCCGGTCCGGTCGCGGAGCTCTATCCGGCCCGCGAAGTTCCGCTCGGCGGGGTGCGCGGCGTCTATGTGGAACGCGTACTGCCGCAACGTGATCTGCCGACCGTCGGCGCCTGGTGCTTCCTCGATCATTTCGGCTCGCCCACGGTGACCAAGACGGGTGCGTCACCGGATATCGATCCACATCCGCATATCGGATTGCAGACGGTGACCTGGCCGTTCGACGGACGCATCCGGCACCGCGATTCGGTTGGCTCCGATGTGCAGATCGAGCCGGGACAGCTGAATCTGATGACCTCCGGCCGCGGCATCGCACATTCCGAATACGGCGTCGCGGGGGCACACGCCGGGCACGGCCTGCAACTGTGGATCGCCTTGCCCGGCAACAGCCTCGGCATCGATCCGCATTTCGAACAGCATCGTGAGCTGCCGGTCTACGAGGCACCCGGATTGCGTGCCATCGTGCTGATCGGCACATTCGCCGGACTCACCTCGCCCGCCAAGGCGTATACACCGATCGTCGGCGCGGATGTGCGGCTCGAACCGGGCACCGACACCACCATCGCCCTTGATCCCGATTTCGAGCACGCGCTCATGGTGATCGAGGGCACCGTCACCGCCGATGGCACCGAAATCGCCGCGGGCCCACTGCTCTACCTCGGCACTGGACGCGACGAGTTGCGGCTCAACAGTGCCGAGGGCGCGCATTTCGCGCTCATCGGCGGCGAGCCGTTCGGCGAGGAATTGGTGATGTGGTGGAACTTCGTCGGCCGCAGCCATGAGGACATCGTCGCGGCCCGAAATGATTGGGAGAAGCAGGATGTCGAACGTTTCGCCGATATCGCGGGCCACACACCGGAACAGCGCATCCCGGCCCCGCCGCTGCCCGGTCTGCATCTGAAGCCGCGCAAGCGGCGGATCGGTGCGGCTAGGACCTGAATCCGAAGCACCGCAAAACAATCCGAACCAAGGTATTTTCTTCCGCAGCGAACCGGACATTCCACGCCGGTGCTCGGATGAAAGAGCAGGATGAGGATCTCCAGAATCACCGTGACGGCATTGCTCGCGCTCGCGGCCACCACGATCGGCACCAGCGTCGCACACGCCGAACCCGCACCGCCCGTACCGAATTCGACCGCTGACGTACCGCTCGATCTGCAGGGTTCCTTCCAGCACATCGGCTATCACGTCGCGGCGACGGAGAATCGCCACGCCGTGGTGACGACCATTTCGGAGGGTCACTGGGATCTGGTCCGCGACAATAAGGTCATCTCGCTGACCGATCGCAACGGACAGGTGGTCGCCGCGCTGCCGACCGCGCTGCAGATCGCCGGACATCGGATCGATCTGGTGCCCGCCATCGATGAGGCGGGCACGCGGCTCTCGCTGACCCCGATCAGGACGACCGACGATCCGGTACGGGAGGTGAGCACCCAGGAGCGCTTCTTCGATCAGATCGAGAATTCCATGCCGCAGGTGCTGACCGGAGCCGCGATCGGTGCGGCCATCGGATTCGTCCTCGGGTTCCCGCTCGGCCTCTTCGTCTTCGACGTGGTCACCGTCCCGATCACCACCGTGGTCGGCGGGGCCATCGGCGCGTTCGCGGGCCTTGCGGCCGGTGGTGGCGAACCCGCGATCCAGGCTGCGGTGGATTACTTCGATCTCAATCCCTGAGCGAGCCGCGTGGTAGCAGGCGCTGTGTCCCGATGACGCGCAATAGATCCAGCTTCTCCGCGGCATCGGTGCCCGGACGCGGCATATAGACGAGTAGACGCTGTACCGCGTTCGGGGTCAGCAGGGTCTCGCAGACCGTATCAATCGCACCGACCTCGGGATGCAGGATCCGCTTGATATCCGAAGTCCGCACCGCCACTGCGTGTTCGTGCCACAACTGCTCGAATTCCGTACTCGCGGCACGCAATCGGCTCACGTATTCGGTGACGTCGGCATCGCCGGATCGGCGCGCCGCGGTGGCGCGCAGATCCGCGACGTGGTTGCGCCCCAACCGCTCCCAGTCTTCCTCCGGGAAGATCGAACGCGACTGCGGATCGGTGAACCAGCGCCAGGCATAGAACCGGTCCCAGCCCCGCCGATTCGCGTGGTCGCCGACGAGCAGGGTGTGCATCCGGTTCTGCACCGACACTTCGCCGAGGTCGGTGATGGCCGTGGCCGCGGTGTCGTCCAGTTTCGCGAGTACATGCATGATCCCGGGACCGACATGTTTGTCGGCGGATTCGCGTCCGGGCGGGGCGTGGTCGCACAGATGATACAGATAGTCGCGCTCGTCATTGCTCGAGCGCAGCGCCCGCGCCAGCGACGCCAGCACCTGGGTGGAGGGCCGAGGACCGCGGGACTGCTCGAGGCGGGTGTAGTAGTCGGTGGAGATGCCCGCCAGCATGGCCACCTCGTCGTGGCGCAGGCCCGGCGTGCGGCGGCGTACCCCCCGGCGGCAGCCCGACGTCCGCGGGCGTCAGCTGTTCGCGACGCCTGCGCAGGAAATCTGCCAGTTCGGATCGGTCCATAGCACCACTGTCCCGCATGACGCGCGGTCCAGCCAGGGATCGCCGATCCCCCGATAAGCCATCACTGCCGCGGCCCGTGCTCAGGGGTCAAGCTGGTCTCATGACGACATCGAAGCTCACCACCAAGCTCGGCAAAACCGGCCCGGCGGTCAGTCGCATCGGACTCGGCGCCATGGGCATGTCCGGCGTGTACGGCGCCACCGACGACGCCGAATCGATTGCCACCATCCACGCCGCACTGGACTCCGGCGCCAACCTCATCGATACCGGCGATTTCTACGGCGCAGCCGAAATCCTGCCCGCGGTACGGGAACTCGGCATTGGCATCACCGCCTACGGTGTGCTGTCGCGTGGTCTGCTCAGCGACTCGGTGCGTCCGGGTGCGACCTTCGCACCGACCGACTTCCGCGCACACAGTCCGCGCTTCCAGGGTGAAAATCTCGACCAGAATCTGAAATTGGTCGATGCGCTCACGAAAATCGCTGCGGAGAAGGACGTTTCGGTAGCGCAACTGGCCATTGCCTGGGTGCTGACCCGGGGCGCCGATATCGTGCCGATCCTCGGCGCGCGTACTCGCCAGCGCTGGTCGGAATCCCTCGGGGCCGTGGATATCCAGCTCAGCGCCGAGGAATTGGCGACCATCGAGGCCACCGTGCCCGTGGATCAGATCGCGGGTGACCGTTACGCGGCCGCGCAGATGGAGCTGCTCGATAGCGAGCGCTGAAATCCGGTGCGGGAGGGCGGGTTCGGACCGATCTCCCGAGGTCAGTTCCGGCGCGGCCGAATGACGGCCGTGAATGCTGATGTGGCAACGGACTTTCCGGTGCTGTCTGTGATATCCACCGGCACCGCCAACTCGACATCGACCCGCGCCGCGATATCGGCGCGGGTCTGTGCCACAGTTTCGGCGGTCAACCGGGCGGTCGCGAGGAACGGACCCGCCTCCCCTTTGGCCCGCGCCAGATATTCGATCCGGCCGTCACGGGCGACGATGAACGTCTCACCCATCAGATCGACAATGCCCGAGATCGCCGCGCCCATCGCCGCGGTCTCGGCCAGACCGAACAGCACCGCGGCATGCAGATCACCGTTGTGGTTGAGATGTTCGGGCTTCGGCGCGATCGACACGACATTGCGGCCCGAGCTGAACTCCACACCTTCGATACCGGCGAACTGGACAAACCCCAGCTTCTGAAATCCCGCCATCACCAGATCGCCCATGGTCGCGTCGTCCATCACATCTCCCACCGAACTGAAACATGTTCCAATTTCATACCCCGCGGAGTAGCGGTTGTCCACCGCGGGTCAGTAGGAAGACGATTGGGTGAGCGTGACGACCAGGTAGCCGAGCCCAAGTACCGCGCACAGCACATTCGCGACCATGGCGCCGATCGCCCAGCCCCGCGCCTTTTTCGACGCGTCCACCGCACCGGCGAGATCGCCCGCGATCCACTTCGAATGCACCTGGGTACCGAAGACGATCGCGACCAGCCCGAGCGCCGTCCCCACCAGACAGGTCAGTGTTCCGATCACCGTGGCGACGACCGCGAAGCCCAGATGTGCTTTCGGTTCGAACTGCGGCTGGGGCGGCAGGTAGCCATAGCCGGGGTGTTGTCCATAGGTCATGGGTGTGATCCCGTCTCGAAGTCGGCGGCCGGACCCGGCACTCAGGGCCACACCAGCCTACGAATCCGGCAGCACACCGCGTACGGGGCCGGCGGACGATCGCGCGATCGGCTCGGCTTGGGCACAATTGACAGCGGTGGCGCAGCTATCGCGATGGGATATTGCATGACGGCGTTGGCCAGGAAAGCCGAGGGTAAGCCGATGTGTCCGCAGCCGATCGGACGGTAGGGCCGATGTACGACCCGACCTCCGATATCGATCGGATCATCGCGCAGCAGGTGGGTTGGTCCACGATGGACGACCATCTGCTGTACACCTGCGGCGTCATCGACTTCCTGCTGCATGACCGGCTTGCCGAACTGCCGCCCCGGGCAACCATGGTTCGAACCGACCCCGACGAAATATGCTTGGCCGAGGGACCCGCCGTCTGGTTTCAATGGCGGGCGGTCGGGGACGGAACCTGGAATCGGAACACCGTGACGGCGGTCGGCTCATTGTCCTTCGTGGCGGCGGCCCAGCTCGGCAATGCCATGGCGAACCGTTCGCGACGCCGCCGAGCCCAGGCCGGACTGCACCCGCGCTGGGTGGCCGAACGCCCCGGCTCGGTCATGGTTTCGGACCGACGGATGTACTGCTACAACGCCGATCATTCGTTCTCGGTGCATTGGGCGAGACTGGAAATGGTGGATATGCCCGGTCCCGATCGGCTGATCTGCCGATATCCGGACCGAACCGGCAGTCCACATCTCCTCCAGGTTCACAGCCCATGGGCCGTGCTGATTTTCGCACTCGCGGCGCACACTCAGTTCCCCAGCCATCCGCTCTTGCTGTCCGGCAACTGGGTACCCGCGGGGTTCGAGGAGAAATGCCACATCGCCGGTAAAACCTGCCCGCGAGTGCGGCATCGGGGCCAATAGTGAGCAGTGATACGCCCTGGGCAGCCGGTAGCCGTGTTCGGCGAGGATGGTGCGCAGGTATGAGCAGCTGACGAGGTTCTGCAACGCGAACGGCCCCCGCTCCAAGAGGAGCGGGGGCCGAATGCTGTTACCGGGTCAGCGGTAGTCGCTGAAACCGTAATCGTCGAGCGGGACCGCGGCACCGGTGGTGGCACCGAAGCTTTCCGGGCTGTAGTAGGTGTCGTCGTAGGACGGCACCGCGTACGCCGCGGCACGAGCCTCTTCGGTCGGCTGGACCTGGATATTGCGGTAGCGGTTGATGCCGGTACCGGCCGGGATCAGCTTGCCGATGATCACGTTTTCCTTGAGGCCGATGAGCTTGTCCGAGCGGCAGTTGATGGCCGCGTCGGTCAGGACTCGGGTGGTCTCCTGGAAGGATGCCGCCGACAGCCACGAATCGGTCGCCAGCGACGCCTTCGTGATACCCATCAGCACCGGGCGACCCGCCGCGGGCTCGCCGCCCTCGGCGACGACGCGACGGTTGGAGGCCTCGAACTCGGCGCGCTCGGTGAGCGAGCCGGGCAGGAACTCCGTGGCACCGGAATCGATGATCGTCACGCGACGCAGCATCTGGCGCACGATGACCTCGATGTGCTTGTCGTGGATCGACACACCCTGCGAGCGGTAGACCTCCTGGACCTCGTGGACCAGGTGGATCTGCACCTGACGGGGGCCCATCACGCGTAGCACCTCATGCGGATCCGCCGCGCCTTCCAGCAACTGCTGGCCGACCTCGACGTGGTCACCGTCGGAGAGCAGACGCTCGGTGCCGTCGTCGTGCTTGAACACACGCAGCCGCTGGCGCTTCGAGAGCTTGTCGTAGACAACCTCTTCGCCACCGTCATCCGGGATGATGGTGATCTTGTAGAAGCGATCGTCGTCCTCGAGCCGCACCCGACCCGAGACCTCCGCGATCGGCGCCTTGCCCTTGGGCACACGAGCCTCGAAGAGCTCCTGCACACGCGGCAGACCGCCGGTGATGTCGTCACCCGCGACACCACCCTGGTGGAAGGTACGCATGGTCAGCTGGGTGCCGGGCTCACCGATGGACTGCGCGGCGACGATACCGACGGCCTCACCGATATCCACCAACTTGCCGGTCGCCATCGAGCGGCCGTAGCAGGTGGCGCAGACACCGGTGCCGGTGGTGCAGGTCAGCACGGAGCGGACCTTCACATCGGTGATGCCGGCGTCGAGCAGCGCCTCGATGGCCGGGTCACCGAGGTCGGCGCCCTTCTCCACGATGACATTGCCGTTCGCGTCGATCGCATCGGCCGCGAGCGTCCGCGCGTAGGCGGAGGTCTCCACATGCGCGTCCCGGATCAGCGAGCCGTCGAACTGCTTCTCCGCGATCGGCACCAGGATGCCGCGCTCGGTACCACAGTCGTGCTCGCGCACGATGACGTCCTGCGAGACGTCCACCAGACGACGGGTCAAGTAACCCGAGTCGGCGGTGCGAAGCGCGGTGTCGGCCAGACCCTTACGGGCACCGTGGGTGTTGATGAAGTACTCCAGCACCGTGAGGCCCTCACGGAAGGAGGACTTGATCGGCCGCGGGATGAACTCACCCTTCGGGTTGGTAACCAGGCCCTTCATACCGGCGAGGGTACGAGTCTGGGTGAAGTTACCGGTCGCGCCCGAGTCGACGATCGTGATGATCGGGTTGTCGGCCGGGTAGTGCGAACGGAGCGCCTTACCGACCTCTTCGGTCGCTTCCTGCCAGATCTTGACCAGAGCGTTGTTGCGCTCCTGGTGGTCGAGAGCACCACGCTGGTACTTCTTCTCGATCTGATCGGACTGCGCCTCGTAGCGCTCCATGATCTCGGTCTTCTCCGGCGGAACGAGCACGTCCGACATCGAGACCGTCACGCCGGAACGGGTGGCCCAGTAGAAGCCAGCGTCCTTCAGCTTGTCGACGGTCTGCGCGACCACGATCATCGGGTAACGCTCGGCCAGATCGTTGATGATCGTGGCCTGACGCTTCTTCGGCATCTGCTCGTTGATGAACGAATAGTCCGCCGGGAGCAACTCGTTGAACAGCACGCGACCGAGGGTGGTCTCGGCGATCCACGCATCGCCACGGCTCCAGCCGTCCGGGAACTGCTCCGCCTCGACGGCCTTCGGCGGGCGCTGGTCGGTGAGCCGCACCTTGATCAGCGAACGCACGGTCAGCTCACCACGGTCCACCGCCATCTGCGCCTCGGCGGGCGAGGAGTACGCGCCCTGTTCCGGCGCATCCTTGGTGGCCGGCTGGTACTCGCCCTTCGCGCCATCTTCGAGGCGGGTCAGGTAGTACAGACCGGTCACCATGTCCAGACGCGGCATGGCCAGTGGGCGACCCGAGGCGGGCGACAGGATGTTGTTCGAGGACAGCATCAGGATGCGGGCCTCGGCCTGCGCCTCCGCGGACAGCGGCAGGTGCACGGCCATCTGGTCACCGTCGAAGTCGGCGTTGAACGCCTCACAGACCAGCGGGTGCAGCTGAATGGCCTTACCTTCCACCAGCTGCGGCTCGAAGGCCTGGATGCCGAGGCGGTGCAGGGTGGGCGCACGGTTCAGCAGCACCGGATGTTCGGCGATGACCTCTTCGAGGACATCCCACACCTGGGGACGCTGCCGCTCGACCATCCGCTTCGCGGACTTGATGTTCTGCGCGTGGTTCAGGTCGACCAGACGCTTCATCACGAACGGCTTGAACAGCTCCAGCGCCATCAGCTTGGGCAGACCGCACTGATGCAGCTTCAGCTGCGGACCGACGACGATGACCGAACGGCCCGAGTAGTCGACGCGCTTACCGAGCAGGTTCTGCCGGAAACGACCCTGCTTACCCTTGAGCAGATCGCTCAGCGACTTCAGCGGACGGTTACCCGGTCCGGTGACCGGACGGCCGCGGCGGCCGTTGTCGAACAGCGCGTCCACGGACTCCTGCAGCATCCGCTTCTCGTTGTTGACGATGATCTCGGGCGCGCCGAGATCAATCAGCCGCTTGAGGCGGTTGTTGCGGTTGATCACGCGGCGGTACAGGTCGTTCAAGTCGGAGGTGGCGAAGCGGCCACCGTCGAGCTGAACCATCGGGCGCAGCTCCGGCGGGATCACCGGAACGGCGTCGAGCACCATGCCCATGGGCGAGTTGCCGTTGGCCTGGAAGGCCGCCACAACCTTGAGCCGCTTGAGCGCGCGCAGCTTCTTCTGGCCCTTACCGCTGCGGATGGTCTCGCGCAGCGCTTCGGCCTCGGCGTCGATGTCGAAGTTCTCCATCAGCTTCTGGATGGACTCCGCACCCATGGCGCCGGTGAAGTACTCGCCGTAGCGGTCGATCAGCTCGCGGTAGAGCACCTCATCGACGATGAGCTGCTTGACCGACAGTTTGGTGAAGGTGTTCCAGATCTCGTCGAGCCGGTCCAGCTCGCGCTGGGCGCGGTCGCGCAGCTGACGCATTTCGCGCTCGCCGCCGTCCTTGACCTTGCGGCGGACATCGGACTTCGCCCCTTCGGCCTCGAGCTCGACCAGATCGGCCTCCAGCTTCTGGGCGCGGGCCTCGAGATCGGCGTCGCGCTGATCGGCGACCGCCTTCTTCTCGACCTCCATCTCGGCTTCGAGCGTGGAGAGCTCGTTGTGACGCAACTCCTCGTCGACGCCGACGATGACGTAGGCGGCGAAGTAGATGATCTTTTCCAGATCCTTCGGCGCCAAGTCGAGCAGGTACCCGAGGCGCGAGGGCACGCCCTTGAAGTACCAGATGTGGGTAACCGGAGCGGCCAGCTCGATGTGGCCCATCCGCTCGCGGCGCACCTTGGCACGAGTCACCTCGACGCCACAGCGCTCACAGATGATGCCCTTGAAGCGGACGCGCTTGTACTTACCGCAGTAGCACTCCCAGTCCCGGGTGGGACCGAAGATCTTCTCGCAGAACAGGCCGTCCTTCTCCGGCTTGAGCGTGCGGTAGTTGATGGTCTCCGGCTTCTTCACCTCGCCGTAGGACCACTGGCGGATGTCTTCGGCGGTGGCCAGACCGATCCGGAGTTCATCGAAGAAGTTGACGTCTAGCACGTAACTTCCTTTCCCCTATTCGGGTCGAATTCGAGCAAAAAGTTCACTAGTTGGTCGAGCGCGGAGGCCGGATATCGTCGGCGTGCACAACATCCGGCCCTACCGCCTAGTTCGCCAGATCGTCGACGGTCGCGGCTTCGTTCCTGGACAGGTTGATGCCCAGGTTCGCGGCCGCGCGCTCCAGATCCTCATCATCGCCGTCGCGCATCTCGATCGCCGCACCGTCCGAAGACAGCACCTCGACGTTGAGGCACAGCGACTGGAGTTCCTTCAGGAGCACCTTGAACGACTCCGGAATGCCCGGCTCGGGAATGTTCTCGCCCTTGACGATCGCCTCGTACACCTTCACGCGACCGACCACGTCGTCGGACTTGATGGTGAGCAGTTCCTGCAGCGTGTAGGCGGCGCCGTAGGCCTGCATGGCCCAGCACTCCATCTCACCGAAGCGCTGACCACCGAACTGCGCCTTACCACCGAGCGGCTGCTGGGTGATCATCGAGTACGGACCGGTCGAACGGGCGTGGATCTTGTCGTCGACCAGGTGGTGCAGCTTCAGGATGTACATGTAACCGACCGCGACCGGGTACGGGAACGGCTCACCGGAACGGCCGTCGAACAGCGTCGCCTTGCCGTTGTCGTCGACCATGCGCTCACCGTCGCGGTTCGGCAGGGTCGAGGCGAGCAGGCCGGTCAGCTCCTCTTCGCGAGCGCCGTCGAACACCGGGGTGGCGATGTTGGAATCGGCCGGAGCCGCCAGCATCTCCTCCGGCAGTGCCCTGGCCCAGTCCGGACGGGAACCATCCGAGGCGCCGACATCCCAGCCCGCCTTGCCGATCCACCCGAGGTGGGTCTCCAAGATCTGGCCGATGTTCATACGACGCGGCACACCGTGGGTGTTCAGGATGATGTCCACCGGGGTGCCGTCGGGCATGAACGGCATGTCCTCGGTCGGGAGGATCTTGCCGATAACACCCTTGTTGCCGTGCCGACCGGCCAGCTTGTCGCCGTCCTGGATCTTGCGCTTCTGCGCCACGTACACCCGGACCAGCTCGTTGACACCCGGAGGCAGATCGTCGTCGTCCTCGCGCGAGAACACGCGGATGCCGATCACCTTGCCGGACTCACCGTGCGGCACCTTCAGCGAGGTGTCGCGCACCTCGCGCGCCTTCTCACCGAAGATCGCCCGCAGCAGCCGCTCCTCCGGGGTCAGCTCGGTCTCACCCTTCGGGGTGACCTTGCCGACCAGGATGTCGCCGTCGCGCACCTCGGCGCCGATGCGCACGATGCCACGCTCGTCCAGATCCGCCAGGACCTCGTCGGAGACGTTCGGGATATCCCGGGTGATCTCCTCGGCACCGAGCTTGGTGTCGCGGGCGTCGATTTCGTGCTCCTCGATATGGATCGAGGTGAGCACGTCCTCCTCCACGAGGCGCTGCGACAGGATGATCGCGTCCTCGTAGTTGTGGCCTTCCCACGGCATGATCGCCACGAGCAGGTTCTTACCGAGCGCCATCTCACCGTTCTCGGTGCACGGACCATCGGCGAGCACCTGACCGGACTCGACGCGCTGACCCTCGTCAACGATCGGGCGCTGGTTGGCGCAGGTGCCCTGGTTCGAGCGGGCGAACTTGCGCATTCGGTAGCTCTTGCGGGTACCGTCGTCGGCCATCACGGTGACGTAATCGGCCGAAACCTCTTCCACCACACCCGACTTCTCGTTCACCACGACATCACCGGCGTCGACCGCGGCGCGCAGCTCCATACCGGTACCCACGATCGGGGATTCGGAACGGATCAGCGGCACGGCCTGGCGCTGCATGTTCGCACCCATGAGGGCACGGTTGGCGTCATCGTGCTCGAGGAACGGAATCATCGCGGTCGCGACCGAAACCATCTGGCGCGGCGAAACATCCATGTAGTCGACCTCGTCGGCGGGGACGAGTTCGTTCTCATCATTGCCACGACGGCAGAGCACGCGCTCCTCGATGAAGCGGCCATCGGCGTCGACCGGCGAGTTGGCCTGCGCGCGAACGTGGCGGTCCTCTTCGTCAGCGGTGAGGTACTTCACCTCATCGGTGACCACGCCGTCGACCACCTTGCGGTAGGGCGTCTCGATGAAGCCGAACGGGTTGACCCGCGCGTACACCGACAGTGAACCGATCAGGCCGATGTTCGGGCCTTCCGGGGTCTCGATCGGGCACATGCGGCCGTAGTGCGAGGTGTGCACGTCGCGGACTTCCAGACCGGCGCGCTCACGGGACAGACCACCCGGGCCCAGCGCCGAGAGGCGACGCTTGTGGGTCAGACCCGACAGCGGGTTGTTCTGGTCCATGAACTGCGACAGCTGCGAGGTTCCGAAGAACTCCTTGATCGCGGCAACCACGGGACGGATGTTGATCAGGGTCTGCGGCGTGATGGCCTCGACGTCCTGGGTGGTCATCCGCTCGCGCACCACGCGCTCCATGCGCGACAGGCCGACCCGGATCTGGTTCTGGATCAGCTCGCCGACGGTACGCAGGCGACGGTTGCCGAAGTGGTCGATATCGTCGACCTCGACCGGCACCTCTTCGCCGCCCGGCGCGGTCATCGCCTTATCACCGGCGTGCAGACGCACCAGATACTCGATCGTGGTGACGATGTCTTCCTTGGTGAGCACCGATGCGGTGATCGGCTCGCCGAGGTGGATGCCGAGCTTCTTGTTGATCTTGTAGCGACCGACGCGCGCCAGGTCGTAGCGCTTCTCCTTGAAGAACAGGTTCTCCAGCAGGGTCTGCGCGGACTCCTTGGTCGGCGGCTCGCCTGGACGCAGCTTGCGGTAGATGTCCAGCAGCGCCTCGTCCTGACCGGCGGTGTTGTCCTTTTCGAGGGTCGACATCATGATCTCGGAGAAGCCGAAGCGCTCGACGATCTCCTCGGTGGTCCACCCCAGCGCCTTCAGCAGCACGGTGACCGGCTGCCGACGCTTGCGGTCGATACGCACACCGACGGTGTCGCGCTTGTCGACATCGAATTCCAGCCAAGCACCACGCGACGGAATGACCCGCACACTGTGCAGATCCTTCTCGGTGCCCTTGTCGACCGAGTGATCGAAGTACACACCCGGCGAACGCACCAGCTGGGAAACGACCACGCGCTCGGTGCCGTTGATGATGAACGTGCCCTTATCGGTCATCATCGGGAAATCACCCATGAAGACCGTCTGGCTCTTGATCTCACCGGTGTTGTTGTTGATGAACTCGGCGGTCACGAACAACGGCGCCGCGTAGGTCATGTCCTTGTCTTTGCACTCGTCGATAGAGGCCTTGACCTCCTCGAAACGAGGATCCGAGAAAGACAGGGACATCGATCCGGAGAAGTCCTCGATCGGCGAGAGCTCCTCGAGCACCTCCTCCAGACCGCCCGTTAGTCCGCCGTCGCCGCGAGCCGCGGCTTTTTCACGCCACGAAGGCGAGCCGATCAACCATGCAAATGAGTCGGTCTGTAGATCGAGAAGTCCGGGCACCTCCAAGGGCTCACGAATCTTCGCGAAAGACACCCGCAACGGGGCTCCGGGGATTCCGGCAACTGCCTTGGTCTGGGTGGAGACTGCCAAGATGCGTCCTTCCAGCACCTCACGCGGGTCGCGTGGTGGTCCGCGACCGTCGCTTGTCTGCTACGAATTCCGCTGGTCACAACCCGAACGAAACCCGAACAGGCAACAACAGAAGTAACACCGGAAGGTGGAACTTACGTGTGCAAATTGAGGTATGGACAGGAGGCAGCCAGCGCAACGTCCAACCGTACACCCATACGCAAGGCGGTGTCAAAGTACCACCCGAACCATCCGCCGCGTGGCGGCTCGCCGCGACCGTTATAACCGCGTGTCATGCCCGAATCGCTGGCTGCGTCGGGATAGTCACGGGGCTCATGAAGCCACTGTGACAGCTGCCGCTGTTGTGAATAGCGTGACGTGTCCGGCGAAACTCGTCAAGTGGCGAGACCGATGCGATGATCGTCCAGATCCCCTGCCCCGCTGGGCTTATGCCGCCGAAATCACTGATCGACGATGGCCGCGGCCAGCCACTTGCCGTCCACCTTCTGCATTTTCAGCACGATCGGGCCGGATGCGCTCTGCTGGGCGACTCCGTTCTTGTTCGCGCTGACCACGAAGTTCACCAGCAGCTCGGCCCTATCCTCGGTGAGCAACGTCACACCGATCGGGTCGGCGATGGCATCGGCGCTGGTCTGCGCCTGTTTCAGGGCGGTGAGATTGGTATCGGCGTACTTGTCGAAATCGGCCAGCATCTGCCCGGTGACGACCCCGTGCACCGCACCCTTGTAGCCGTCGAGCTTGTTCACGTCGTAGGCGTAGATGGTCTTCAAGGCGTGTGAGGCGGCCGCGGTCACCTCTTCGGTGGCCTTGCTGTTCACATAGGCCGCATTCGAATCGTCGATGCCAGGACGGAAGGCCGCGACCGTCGCGAATGCGCCAAGTAGCACAGCGACGACGAGCAGGGCCGCGGCCACGCTCCAACCCGTCGTTGGACGCAGCCGCTGCGACCACGGCCGCGACGGCTCGGCGGGATCTGGAGCCGGGCTGGCCGATTCCGCGGTACCGGCGACCCCGGCGACCTTTGCCCGGCGCTTCGTGGTCGCTTCGTCGCTCGCGCGGGTGCTGCGCCGCGTGGCGCCGGACCCGGTGTTCGCCGCAGTGCGGCCGACGGTGGGACGGTTGCGGGGAGTGACCCGATTGACTGGTCGACGAGATGCCATGACGGGTTCTCCTACGATCCGGGCTTGGGTGCGGCGCCCTCGGACGGCGTCGCACCGGGCTGTCCGGCAGTCGGCTGATTCAGCGGGATGGGCTGACTCAATGGACTCGCCTTCTCGGCCTTCCAGACCTCACCTTGCTTGACCAGATCGAGGGCCCAGGTCTGACGGTAGGAATACGGCGTGACATCCGGGACTGTCCTGGTGGTCTGCAGCACGATCAGCGCGGAAGCGTGGTCGCGCTCGGAGTTCAGCGCGGTCAGCGAGGAGCCGATGACCTTGGACTCCAGCCTGGTCTTGGCCTGCCTGGCCTGCTCGCGGAACTGATCCTGGGTCTTGGTGGCATCGTCGAGCAGCGATCCGGTCATCGATGACTGGATCAGCTCGAGCGAACCGTCGACATCATTGGGATCCAGCGACATCAGATTGATCGCGGCCTGCCTGGCATCGGCGAGCGCGGTATCGCGTGCCTCGGCGCGCGGACCGTCGGTGAAGAATGCCGCGCGCACCCAGCCGGTGCCGAACCAGACCGCGGCGATCAATGCGACGACCAGCGCGGTGGCCGCGACCATGGTGACCGCGGGTCGGCCACCTGCGGCATCCGCGGCCGCGACCGTCGGGCGCTCGCGATCCGATGCCGTCGCGTCATGCGCTGCGGCATCAGCTTCCATGGAATCTGAGCCGGTAGCAGCCGGCGTTTCCTTGGACATGTCGATGCTCACGACCGTACCTCGCTAACGCTCGGCACGGTCGTGCCCATCACGGGCGCTGTGCCCTTGGTTCGCTCGCTTCGCTCGCTCACGGCGTCACACCCTAACGTAAGTTACTGCTGAGTAGCCGCATAGGTCCTGCTCACCGCTTGGGCGTGACCCCCAGCAGGGTGGCCATCTGCACGGCGATCGGGTTCAGATTCAGTTTCTCGGGATCGGTCTTGGGGGTGGCATCCCAGGGCTGCGCAATGCTCGGGTCCGCCAGGTCGGCGCGCATTCCGCCGCGCACCGCGGTCGGATTGCCGAACGGCACAGTGCATTTCGCGTCCTTGTTGAACGGGAAGTCGTCGCGGGTGTCGTCGAAGTCCGGATTCTCCCGCTTCATCTGGGCCAGGATGGCCTGGGTGCCCTCGTAACCCTGGGTGCAGGCGGGCGGATTGTTCACCTCGAGCACCAGGCCGAAGTGGCTGGTGCCGTCGCCCGGCGCGGTGGACGACGCGCCGATGGACAGCTGCGGCACCATCTGCAGCAGCGGGCGCAGCGCGTAGAACTTCGGCGAGATGGACAGCAGCAGCTGACGCAAGTTGGTCAGATCCTCGGTGAGCGCACCGCCGCTCTCGTTCAGCAGCGCGGTGATCTGCTGACCGGCATCGGTGCCGGTGCCGATGAGGCGGCGGATATCCGGATCGCTGGAGCGCAGCTGGGCGGTGAGCTCGTCCAAGCCCTGGCTGAACTGCCGGATGTAGCCCGACTGCTCGGCCTGGGTACCCAGGGCGATCCGGCCGTCGCGGATCAGCTGAATCGTCTGTGGCAGTGTGTCGTTGAACGTCGCGGTGAACTTGTTCAGCGAATCGATGAAGACCTGGAGGTCGTCGCCCTTGCCGTCGAAGGCCTTGCCGAGTTCGGTGACGGTGGTCTCGAGCGCGGTGAGATCGACCGAGCGGGTGAAGGTATCCACGCTCTGGACCAGCTGCTCGACCGAAATCGGTGTCGTCGCCGAGGTGATGACCGAACCGTCGCGCAGATACGGGCCCTTGTCGGAATCGGGCTGCAGATCGACGTACTGCTCACCGATGGCCGAGCGGTTGGCAATCACCGCGCGGGCCGACTCCGGCACCTTCGGCGCACTCGAATCGAGAACGAGATTGATCGCTACACCTGTGTCGGTGAGTTCGAGATTGCCGACCCGGCCGACCGGGACACCCCGGTAGGTCACCTCGGCACCCTTGTAGATGCCGCCGGTCTGCTTGGCGTCGACCTTCACGTTGTACTCGCCGATGCCGAGCATGTGATCGAGCCGAACATATTTGGCACCGACGAAAACCACGCCGAGCACCGCGATCACGACGAATGCGACCAGCTGATAGCGCATCAGACGAGTCATCGCTGCCCACCTCCGATCTGGTCGAGAATCGCCCCGAGCGGATCGGTCGGCAGCTGCGGCAGGCCGGCCGGGAAGCGAGGCATATTGGGCGGCAGCGGCAGCAGCGAAACCGTCGGCCAACCCGGTCGCGGACCATTGCCGCCGTAATACGGATTGGTCGGATTCACCGGCACCTCAGGGCCGTAGGGCGGCGGGATGTACACCGGATCGCCCTTACCGACACCTAGATTGCTGAGCGTGACACCGATCTGCTGATCCACCGAGAGCCAGGTGTTCACCTGACCACCGAACGTGCCTTCCAGCGTCGAGTCCGGGAAGGGATAGGTCGGCACCAGCGGTAGCGCGGTGACAAGATCCGGTGCGGCCTTGCCGAGTTCCTGCAGCGTCGGACGCAGCGAGGTCAGATCCTTGATCAGGTCGTCCTTCGAGTGGTTCAGCACGTCGAATCCGGCCTGGCCCACCCGATCCAGCTGTTGCAGCAGCGCGATCAGCTGTGGCCGTTGCTCGTTCAGGATCTTGATGCCATGCGGCAGCTCATCGATGATCCGGCTGATCTGATCGGTCTGGGTGCTCACCCGATTGCTCAGCGTGGCGAGTCCGTCGATGGCCCTGGTGATGTCGTCGACCTGCTCGTTCAGTCCGTAGATCAGGATATTGGCCTGATCCAGCAGCGAGCGCACCCGCTCCTCGCGGCCGCCGAGGGTCTTGTTCAGCTCGGTGACGATCGGCTGCAGCTGTGCGACACCACCGCCGTTGAGCAGCAACGACAGCGCACCGAGCACCTGCTCGATCTCGGTCGCGTGCCGGGTGTGGTCAACCGGGATGACCGAACCATTACCGAGCTTGTTGCTGTCTGGTTCCTCGACGGGCTTGGACAGCTCGATGAACTTCTCGCCGAGCAGATTCGTCTGCCGTACCTCGGCTCGCGCATTGGCGGGCAGATCGACCGAGGAATTCACCAGCGCGCGCACGCTGGCGGTCCAGCCGTCCGGTGCCAGTGCGATCTTCTCGACGCGGCCGACCGCCACTCCCTCGACCTTGATCGCGGACTGCGGCACCAGATCGAGCACATCGTCGAAGCGGATATCAATCGTCATCGGATGGTCGCCGACATCGGCGCCGCCGGGCAGCGGCACCGCGTAGATGCCCTCGGACGAGCACGAGGTCACCAGGACCGCGCTCATGCCGACCACCAGCACAGCGCTGAAAGTGCGTGCCGTGGAACGGATTCGCATGTTCATCGCGGCCCGCCTCCCTGCGAGGGCGGAAGCTGATCGGACGGGGTGCCCGGGACCGTGCCCGGCACCGGGGCGCGCTGCTCGTTCTCATTGCTGAGGATGCCGAACGGCAGGATCAGCGTCGGCGTCTGCACACCGGCGGTGATCTGATCGGTGATCTCCTTGCAGTGCTCCAGGATCGGGCGCATCTGCTTGCCGAGTGCCTCGAACTTCGGATCGCCCGGCATCAACTTGCTCAGATCCAGCATCTTGCACACCACACCGAACGGATCCTGCAGATCGGTGAGATTCGCGCGCATATCGAGGGTGCCGGATTCGGCATTGTGGATATTGATCAGGTTGCTCAGCGCCAGCGGCAGCACCGGCAGCGCAGCAGCCAGATCGTCGCGCTGCTTGGCCAGCGTCGCGGTGAGCGTGGTCAGGCCCTGGGCATTCTGCTGGACCAGATCCCGGTTCTCGTCGATGAACCGGGCGACATCGCCAAGTGCCACCGACAGCAGATTCAGTGCCGCACCGAGATCCTGACGTTCCCCCGCGAGGAAGGTCGACAGATCCGCGAGCTGGGCATTGAATTGCCGCACCTGCTGGTCGTTCTGGGCCAACATGGTGACGAAGGTCTGCAGATTCTTGACGGTGTCGAAGATATCGCCGCGGGCATCACTCAGGAATCGCGCCGCGCGCGAGAGCTGAGTGATGCTGTTGGCCAACGCCTCTCCGTTGCCCGCCAGATTCGCCGCGGAGGTGCGCACCAATTCGTTCACCGCCCCCTCGGCGTTGGCGCCGTTTGGGCCCAATGCATCCGAGAGTTCGGTAATACTCTTGTACAGCTGGTCGACCTCGACCGGGGTGACCGTGCGATCGCGCGGAATGGTCGCCGTGCGGCCCATTTTCGGTCCACCGGTATAGGCCGGGGTCAGCTGGATGTAGCGGTCGGAGACGATCGACGGCGTGATCTGCGCGGCCTTGGCCTCGGCCGGCACATCGTAGCCACGGCCTACGCGCATCACCACCTTGACCTGATCGCCCTGCGGCTCAACGGAATCCACCTTGCCCACCGGCACACCGAGGATGCGCACATCCGAACCCTCGTAGATGCCGACAGAGCGGTCGAAATACGCGGTGATCTTGGTCGTGGTCATCCGGTCGAAGAGCCACCAGAGGGCACCGGCCAGGACCAGCGCCGCGATCACGCCGATCGCGATGCCCACCTTGGTGCCGCGACGCGAGGCCCGCAGCGCGGTGAGCGGCTCCTTACGGGGCCAGTTCACCCCCATGTCAGTTACCTCCCATGGTGCGCACCGGCGGCCGGTCGCCTGGAATCTCCGGCAGACCCGGCGGGACCAGGTTCACGATCACCGCGTCGAACCAGCGACCGGTGCCGAGCACATTGGCATAAAGGCCGTAGAACGGCGCCGCGAGTTCCAGCGTCTTGGAAATGTTCTGCTGGTTCTTGTTCAGCAGGTCGATGGCGGCCTCGAGGTTGGTCAATGCCGTGCCCATCTGCTTCTCGTTATCGGCGACCAGCGCGCTCAGTTCGGCCGACACCGTCTTGGCGCCGGTGAGCAGCTGTGCGATGGACTGCTGGCGAATATTCAACTCGGCCAACAACTGTCCGCCATTGGCCAGCAGGCGCTCGAACTGCTGATTGCGGTCCGCGAGCACGCCGGTGGTCTGCCTGGCCGCCGCGAAGAGCTTCTTCAGCTCCTCATCGCGTTTGCCAATGGTTTCCGAAAGCCGGGCGACACCGTCGATGGAGTTGCGGATCTCCGGCGGTGTGGTCTCGAACGCCTCCGAGAGCACCCGCATGCTGGTGGCCAGCTGCGCGGTGTCGATCTGATCGATGCTCTTGGCCGCATCGCTGAATGCGTCCACCACATCGTACGGAGATACCGTGCGCGACAACGGAATCACCTTGCTCGGATCGGCGGGCCCGGAACCCTTCGGATCCAGCGCAAGATACTTCTGACCGAGCACGGTCTTGATCTGGATGGAGGCAGTGGTCTCGTTGCCGATCCACGCGTCCTGGGTGCGGAAGTCGACGAGCACCTTATTGCCGTCGAGCCGAACATCCGATACCGCACCGACCTTCACACCTGCGATGCGAACCTCATTGCCCTTCTTGAGGCCGGCGGCCTCGGAGAACTGCGCGGTGTATTTGGTTGCCGCGCCGATGATCGGCAATCTGTCCAGGAAGAACGCGGAGATCGTCGCGAGCAGCGCCATGACGATGCCGAGCGCACCCATGAACGCGGGGCTGCGCTTGCCGAGCAGGATCCGGTCGTCCATCAGTGACCACCCTTCCCCTGGCAGCGCGGCGCGGCATTGGTGTAGAGCGGCTGGTTGACCGTCGGCAGCCCGGCCGGGAGGTTGAGCTGCGGCGCGTCCACCGCGCCCGGTCCGACCACGATGTCGATACCGCACAGATAGAACTGGAACCAGGAGCCGTAACTGCCGGCGCGGCCGAGCTTTTCCATCTTGATCGGCAGATTCGTCAGCGCGGTATTCACTTCGTCCTTGCGCTCGTCGATGGTGCCGGTCAGCTGGCTGAGCCCGGCGATCGAACCTTGCAGCGTCGGGCGGGTTGGTACGAGTAGATCCGCGGTGGCCGAGGCCAGATTGCCGAGTGAGGTGACCGAGCTGCCGATGGTATCGCGATCGGCGGCCAGTCCGCTGACCAACGCCTCGGTATTGACGATCAGCTGATCGAACTGCCCCTCGCGCTCATTGACCGCATCGAGTACGGCCGTCAGGTTGCGCACCAGATCACCGATGACGGCGTCCTTGTCGGCGATCTTGTTCGTCAGGTTCGCGGTGGTCGCGACCAGATCGTGGATAGTGCCCTGCTCACCCTGGAAGACCTGGATGATCTCGTAGGACAGCTTGTTCACATCATCGGCGGTCAGCGTCTGGAACAACGGACGGAAGCCGTTGAACAGTGTGGTCAGATTCAGTGCGGGCCTGGTGTGGTCGAGCCCGATGGTCGCGCCCTTGTTGAGTTTGCGGCCCTGCTCGCCCGTGCCCTGTTCGAGCGCGATATAGCGCTGGCCGACCAGGTTGCGGTACTTGATGGTCGCGGTCGTGGAGGCGGGCAGCCAGTTGCGGTCGGTCAGTTCGAATCCGACCTCGGCTTGGCGCTTGTCCACGATCGAGACACTGGTGACCTTGCCGACCCGGACACCGGCGATGCGCACCTCGTCACCGGGATTGAGCGAGGAGACATCGGTGAAGCGCGCCTTGAACGCGGTGCCGCCGCCGGTGTAGTTGGCGATCGACAGTGCCAGGATCGTCGTCGCCAACAGTGTGACGACGACGAAGATGATGAGCTTGGTCAGCGGCCCGCCAAGGCCGCGCATCTGCTGTTTCATCGCACGCTCACCTCGCTGCCACGGAATGCCGGCGCACCGATTCGGGTGACCCAGTTGGGCACCTGGTCAGGCGAAACACCGTTCGCCGCACCGTAGATCGCGCCGAGGGTCTGCTGTTCGGCCGGTGAACCAGCCGTGGTCGGCACATTCGCGGCCGGGTACATGCCGAACTGCGGCACCGGCAACTTGCCGCTGTCCTGGTCACCCGGGTTGCGGCTCGGTACCGCGTAGGAACCGTCATTATTGGGACCACCGGTGTACTGGCCGGGATCGGTGAAGACCGGGTACTCCGGCACGCACCAGGGCCCACGCGTGTCCAGCCAGCGCGGCTCGTCCTGGTTGGGCAGGTACTTGCCGCGGGTATTGGTCAACTCGATGCTGACTCGGGAGCCGGGACGCGAAGTGCCCAAGCCCATGATCTGGTCGATGCGCGGCTTCATCTTGGCGAAGTTGGCCAGTGCGCAGGCGTAGCTCGGCGAGTAGGTCGCCAGCTGCTCCAGCGCGGGCCGCGAATCGGCGGCCACATCGATGATGTTGTCGCGGTTGGCGATCAGGAAGTCCGCGGTGCTGGCGGCGGTCGGATTCAGCGTGGCCAGCAGGGTGTCGATCTGCGGGCGGCGCCCGACGATGGTCGCATTGGTCGTGCGCAGATTGTTGAATGCGTCGACCAGCTGCGGCAGCGCGTCGGAGTAGGTGGCGGCCACATCGGCGAAGCTCACCAGATCCTGCTTCAGATCCGGCATGACCCCATTGACCTCGCGGAAGATGTGATCCAACTTCTCCACCGACGCACCGAGCGCCACGCCCTGCCCCGAAAGCGCTTGGGACAGTGCGCCGAGCGTCGAGGCGAGATCCTGCGGCGGAATCGCCTGCAGCAGCGGCAGCACATCGTCGAGCAGCTTGCTGATCTCGATGGCATTGCCGCTGGTGTCCTGATGCAGGGTCACGCCTTCGGTCAGATGCTGCTTACTCGGCTCGTCCGGGATGACCAGATCCACATACCGCTCGCCGAACAGCGTCTTCGGCAGCAGCCGGGCCGTCGCATTGACCGGAATCTGCTGTGCCTTACCGGGATCGATCGCGAGGTCGAGGGTCACCTTGCCGCCCTCGGACCGGCTGGATCTGACCTCGCCGACATTGACGCCGCGCACCTTCACATCGGCATTGCGGGTCAACGCATTTCCTACGCTGTCGGTGATCAGTTGGACCCGAACGGTCTCGACGAACGCCTTGTTATAGATCGCGACCGTCGTGGCCAGGAATAGTGCGCACACCACGAAGAATGCGATACCGAGCAGCCGGACGCGCAATTTCTCCGTCGCGCGCCACATCTGCAGGCTTTTGCTCATGACGGCACCTCACTGCCGCTTCTCATTTCGATGATGTGGGCGGTCATCCGGCAACCCGCACCGTCGTGGTCGTGCCCCAGATGGCGAGGCTCAGGAAGAAGTCGAGCACATTCACGAGCACGATCGCCGCACGCACCGCGCGACCCACCGCGACGCCGACACCGGCCGGTCCGCCTGTGGCATGGAAGCCGTAATAGCAATGCACCATGATTATTACGAATGCGAAGACCAGCACTTTGACGAAGGAATAGAGGACGTCTTCTGGTGGCAGGAACAGACTGAAATAGTGGTCATAGGAACCACTGGATTGTCCGTTGAACCAAATGCTGATCATTCGCGACGCCAGGAACGTGCCGAGCAGGCCAACGATATAGAGCGGGATGACCGCGAGGAAGCCCGCGATCACCCGGGTGGTGACCAGGAACGGCACACCCGGAACCGCCATCACCTCGAGCGCGTCGATCTCCTCGGAAATCCGCATCGCGCCGAGCTGGGCGGTGAAACCACAACCGACCGTTGCCGACAGCGCGAGCGCGGCGACCAGCGGCGCGATCTCACGGGTATTGATGTACGCGGTGAGGAAACCGGTGAGCACCGAGCTGCCGAGCGCGTCCAATGCCTTGAAGCCCTGCAGGCCGACAACAACACCGACCGAGCCGGACATGAAAACGATGACACCGATGGTGCCGCCGATGACGGCCAGCGCACCACTGCCGAAGGTCACCTCGGCGAGCAGCCGCATGACCTCCTTGCGGTAATGCAAGGCGGTGCGCGGAATCCAAGCAATGGTCTTGGAGTAGAACGACATCTGATCGCCGGCGCGATCGATGACATTCACCGGCACGCGCGCGATCGCACGGGCCCGGCGGGCGGTTTTCGCCAGGGCCGGGGGGCGGTACGAGGTGGCCACGGGTCAGGCGCCCTTGGCGGGGACGACTTGCAAATACACCAGGGTCAGAATCAAGTTCACGAAGAACAGAACCATGAAGGTGATAACCACGGATTGGTTCACCGCGTCTCCGACTCCTTTCGGGCCGCCTTTGGGATGCAACCCCTTGTACGCGGCGATCACGCCTGCGAGCAGACCGAATACCAAGGCCTTGATTTCGCCGATCCACAGGTCCGGCAGTTGGGCCAGTGCGGAGAACGAAGCGAGGTAGGCGCCGGGCGTACCGCCCTGCAGCCCGACATTGAAGAAATAGCCACCCGCTATGCCGACCACCGACACCAGACCGTTGAGTAGCAGCGCGACCAGCATCATGCCGAGTACACGTGGTACCACGAGCTTCTGCACCGGATCGACGCCGAGCACTTCGAGTGCGTCGATCTCCTCACGGATCGTGCGCGAGCCGAGGTCGGCGGCGACTGCCGATCCGGCCGCGCCCGCGATGATCAATGCCGTGACAACGGGAGCGGCCTGCTGGACGGTGGCCAGCACGCTGGTTGCGCCGGTAAAGGATTCGGCACCTAGTTGTTTGATCAAGGAGCCGGTCTGCAGCGCGACAACCGCACCGAACGGGATGGCAACCAATGCGCTGGGCAAGATCGAGACACTCGCGATGAACCACGACTGCTCGATGAATTCGCGCAACTGGAAAGGCCGTTTGAACGTCTTGCGCATAACGTCGATGAGCAGCGCAAAGATATTGCCGGCCTGGCCAAACCCCGACTCTATTGGAGTCCGCAATCGCGCCAGGGTGGAATTCACGATCGCAGATGTTACCCGTTAGTTGCGTTATGGCGCACGGTTGTGTCGAATGCCCCGCCCTGGTATCCGCCCAGGTCGCCATTCTGATACGCCATTACCTGTGTGTCATCGTTCTCCGCAAGTGACTCACGAATCGCCACCTGGGCCGCGTGCGGCAGGGTGTGCATGATTTCGCGGACACGTTCCTTACGGCGAAGTACGGCCTGGCGCACCGGCATACCCGGCGTGGCCCGCATCTGCGGGATGATGCCCTCGACCTCCTCGGCGCCGCCGTGGTGGTGTCCGGCATCGACGAGGGCCTGCTCGCGCGCCATCTGCGCCTCGTCCTTCTCCTCCGACATACCGATCGGACCGATCATGCGACCGTTGAGGAACTGCTTGACCACCGGCTCCTCCGAGGTCAGCAGCACCTCACGTGGACCGAACATCACCAGCGACCGCCGGAACAGCATCCCGATGTTGTCGGGCACCGTCCGCGCCAGATTGATGTTGTGGGTCACGATCAGGATCGTCGCGTCGATCTGAGCGTTGATATCGATCAACAACTGCGACAGATAAGAGGTACGCACCGGATCCAGACCCGAGTCCGGCTCGTCGACCAAGATGATCTGTGGATCCAACACCAACGCGCGAGCCAGACCCGCACGCTTGCGCATACCACCGGAGATCTCACCGGGCAGCTTGCCCTCCGCACCGAGCAGACCGGTCAGCTCGAGCTTCTCCATCACGATCTTCTTGATGTCGGACTCGGACTTCTTCGTATGCTCACGCAACGGGAACGCCACATTATCGAACAGGTTCATCGACCCGAACAACGCACCGTCCTGGAATAGCACGCCGAAGAGCTTGCGAATTTCGTAGAGCTCCTTATTGGAGCAGGTCGTGATATCGGTCCCGTCGATGAAGATCGAACCACGCTCCGGACGCAGCAGACCGATCAGCGACTTCAGAAAGACGGACTTGCCGGTACCCGAGGGGCCGAGCAGCGCGCTGACCTCACCGGAGGGCAGCGTCAGCGTGACGTCCTGCCAAATACGCTGTGAACCAAAGGATTTGGTAACACCCTCGGTCCTGACCTCGACGCCCACGCCAACCTCCAGAAATTCTCAGCGAGCCACCCACCGGCGAAACGCGCTATTCGGTATCACGGTGTGTCGCATCACAGTGGGTGCGGTCACTGTATCCCATGAGCATGAAGCGGCACACCCTTACCTGACCGAAGAGTAACCCCGAAACACTCGCAATATTCGCATTACGCGGCGCACGCTTCATGACAAAGCAAACGGGCGGCCTCCCCATGGGAGGCCGCCCGTTCGGCGAGTTACTCGCGAATTACTTGACGGAGACCTTGGCGCCGGCCTCTTCCAGCTTCGCCTTGGCAGCCTCGGCGGCCTCCTTGGCGACCTTCTCCAGGATCGGCTTCGGCGCGCTCTCGACCAGGTCCTTGGCTTCCTTCAGGCCCAGACCCGAGACGATCTCGCGGACCACCTTGATGACCTGGATCTTCTTGTCGCCGGCACCCTCGAGGATGACATCGAACTCGTCCTGCTCCTCGGCGGCCTCGGCCGGAGCGGCACCACCGGCGACGGCGGCGACGGCGACCGGAGCAGCCGCGGTGACCTCGAACTTCTCCTCGAACTTCTTGACGAAGTCCGACAGCTCGAGCAGGGTCATATTGCCGAAGGTCTCGAGCAGTTCGTCAACGTTGGCCATTGATATTTCCTTTCGGTAGTTGATTGTCTATGTGGGCGAGCCGCACGCGATCCACCCGCTGTGTTGAATTTGCGGCGCTCACGGGGCCCTGTGTGGGCGCGTACGCCTTGCAGAGAGCTCATCGACACCCGCCGATGCGCCTCCGGGCCCGTCGCTCCCGCCGCGGGCGGGTATTACTCGGCGGCTCCGCCTTCGGCCTGCTTCTTCTCCTGCAGCGCTGCGGCCAGGCGGGCCACCTGCGAAGCAGGAGCGTTGAACAGACCGGCAGCCTTCGCCAGGTTGCCCTTCATCGCGCCGGCCAGCTTGGCCAGCAGCACCTCGCGGGAGTCCAGATCGGCGATCTTCTCGACCTCGGCAACGGACAGCGCGGCGCCGTCCATGTACCCGCCCTTGATGATGAGCGCCTTGTTCTCCTTGGCGAAGGTCTTGATGGCCTTCGCCGCGTCGACCGGCTCGCCCTTGATGAAGGCGATGGCGGTCGGTCCGACGAACAAGTCGTCCAGGCCAACGACGCCCGCTTCCGCGGCCGCCCGCTTGACCAGGGTGTTCTTGGCGACGGAGTAGGTAGCGCCTTCGCCGAGCGCGCGACGCAGATCGGTGATCTTACCGACCGACAGACCACGGTATTCCGTGATGACGGTGGCCGACGAGCTCCTGAACTGCTCCGTGATCTCCTCGACCGCGGTGACCTTCTCGGGTTTTGCCATACTTCGCCTCCTCTCTGGATGTCGGTTCGTATTCGAACTGCCGAGTACCAGGGGCCGGCGATAAAGCAAACGCCCCGAACGCAGAGCGTTCCGGGGCGCAGTAGGTGATCGACCGAGGCATAGCCCGGATCGAATCCCAGCCTCGGTCCTCCCTGCGTGGGCCGCCGGCTCGATGCCGGACCTTCGACCACACCCGAATGGGCGCAGCAACCAACGGTCTTCGGTAGAACGGATTGGGTAGTCATCGAACTCGTCGATTACTTCGGTCCAGAGTAGCCGAACCCGCCCCATCTGCCAAAACGGCACTCCCCGGCTCCCCGGAACTTTTACCGCTCGTGAGTACCACCAAACCGACGTCGCGGACCAACGGCGATGCGGGAGTTGAGTTTTGGGCATACCCGGTGAGTTACCCAGGTGCGGCGCTTCATTGCCCTGGCCGTCATCTGCCTTGTGGAACTGGTGGTCGTCCTCGACAACACCATCATGTATGTGGCCCTGCCTGCCCTCAATCGGAGTGGAACTGGCCATCGGCCTCACCGGCCAATGGGCCGTCGATGCGTACACCCTGACCTTCGCCGGCTTGTTCGGCGGCGACCGCTACGGACGCCGCCGTGTCCTGATGATCGGCCTGGTCGGCATGGCCGTCATGTCGATTCGCCTTCGGCAAGGTCGACCGCCTGACGGACCAGCAGGTCGAGAGCCGCCAGTGCGCGGGTGCGGAATTCTGAAGTAGTGACAAGGCCGTTCGCGTCGACCGCATCGCGTGCCACGGGCAGGCGGGCGCAGATTGCCGGGTCGACGATCGCGCCGATATACCCCAGCACCGTTGTCAGGGTCGCGGCCGCACCCTCGCCACGCCCCTGGGCGGCGACATTGAGGAAAGCGGTTGGCTTTTCATAGAGGTCGGCGGTCCCGACGGTCCAATCGAGCAGGTTCTTGAAGCTGCCGGGGAGCGTGCCCGCGTACTCCGGGGTACAGAGCAGGACCGCGTCGGCGCGGGACATGTGTTCGCGCAATGCGACAACCGAGGGATGTCCGGTCCCATCGTCATCCGGGCTGAAAGCGGGTAGTTCGGATAGCCCGTCGTACCAGAAGGTTTCGATACCCTCCGGCGCGATCGCCGCAATGGTGCGGAGTGCGGCGGTATTCGTCGAAGCACTGCGCGTACTTCCGGAGATGAGCAGAACAGTGGTCACCTCAGCGGCAACCATCGCCGCGCGCGAATTAATCCGGCAACCACTCGAAAAAGCAAAGGGCGGGAACGCGATTCGCGTTCCCGCCCTGGTGCTGGTGTGCTGCTACTTACGCATCCTCGTCGAGGAGGTTGCGGGTGCGGTTCGGGTCCACCGGGATGCCCGGTCCGGTGTTCGTCGAGACCGTCACCTTCTTGACGTAGCGGCCCTTGGCGGTCGACGGCTTGGCACGCAGGATCTCGTCCAGCGCGGCGCCGTAGTTCTCCACCAGCTTGGCATCATCGAAGGACGCCTTGCCGATGACGAAGTGCAGATTGGCCTGCTTGTCGACGCGGAAGTTGATCTTGCCGCCCTTGATGTCGTTGACGGCCTTGGTCACATCGTTGGTGACCGTGCCCGTCTTCGGGTTCGGCATCAGGCCGCGCGGGCCGAGGACACGTGCGATCCGGCCGACCTTGGCCATCTGGTCCGGGGTGGCGATCGCGGCGTCGAATTCCAGCCAGCCGCCCTGGATCCGCTCGATCAGATCCTCGGCACCGACAGCATCCGCACCGGCGGCCTCGGCCTCGGCGGCCTTCTCGCCGGCCGCGAACACAATGACGCGGGCGGTCTTACCGGTGCCGTGTGGCAGGTTGACCGTGCCGCGGACCATCTGGTCGGCCTTACGGGGATCCACACCGAGACGAACGGCGACCTCGACGGTCGCGTCGGTCTTGGTGGTTGCGGTCTCCTTCGCCAGGCGCGCGGCGGCCAGCGGGGAGTAGAGCTGCGTGCGATCGACCTTCTCGGCCGCGGCGCGATACGCCTTGCTTCGTTTTGCCATGATTGTCTGTCCTTAGTGTGGTTCAGAAGTGGTTATCGGGTCTGGCCGACCCTCCCACCGGGATTGCGAGTGCGAAACTCAGGCCTCGACGGTGATACCCATCGAACGAGCGGTACCCGCGATGATCTTGGCCGCCTGGTCGATGTCCTTGGCGTTCAGATCTTCCTGCTTGGTCTTGGCGATCTCCCGGACCTGGTCCATGGTGATCTTCGCGACCTTGGTCTTGTGCGGCTCGGCCGAGCCCTTCTGCACACCGGCGGCCTTGAGCAGCAGCTTGGCGGCGGGCGGGGTCTTCAGCTTGAAGTCGAAGGTCCGGTCCTCGTACACCGAGATCTCGACCGGAATGACGTTGCCGCGCTGCGACTCGGTCGCGGCGTTGTACGCCTTGCAGAACTCCATGATGTTGACGCCGTGCTGACCGAGCGCGGGGCCGACCGGAGGAGCCGGGTTCGCCTGGCCGGCCTGGATCTGAAGCTTGATGATCCCGGCGAGCTTCTTCTTCTTGGGGGGCATCTTTCTTTCCTAGGGTTTTGGTGTCCTTGCTCTTTGCAAGCCTGGTGAATCGACCCGCCGGGCCGATTCATCCCGCAGTACCGGCCGGAGCCGAAAAGCGGAACTAGATCTTCGCGACCTGGGTGAACGCCAGCTCGACCGGAGTCTCGCGACCGAAGATCGACACGAGCACCTTGAGCTTCTGCTGCTCGGCATTGACCTCGGAGATGCTGGCGGGCAGCGTCGCGAACGGCCCGTCCATCACGGTCACCGACTCGCCGACCTCGAAGTCGACCTCGATGACCGGCTTGGGCGCGATATCGGCGGCGGCAGCCGCGGCGACGGCCTCGGCGGCCGGCTTCTTCTGCTGCTGTGCGGCCGGGACCAAGAACTTCACCACATCGTCGATGGAAAGCGGCGACGGCCGCGAGGTGGCGCCGACGAAACCGGTGACACCGGGGGTGTTGCGCACCGCGCCCCACGATTCATCGTTGAGTTCCATCCGGACCAGGATGTAGCCGGGCAGCACCTTGCGGTTGACGTGCTTGCGTTGGCCGTTCTTGATCTCGGTGACCTCTTCGGTCGGCACCTCGACCTGGAAGATGTAATCCTCGAGGTCCAGGTTCTGCACGCGGGTCTCGAGGTTGGCCTTCACCTTGTTCTCGTAACCGGCGTACGAGTGGATCACATACCAATCACCGGGGGCGCGCCGCAGCGCGGCCTTCATCTCGGCGACCGGATCGGCGGGTTCGGCATCGACAGGAGCGGCCTCGACAACTTCGGCGTCAGCGGCGTCGGATTCGTCGACCACAGCATCCTCGACGGCCACGGACTCCTCGACGGTCTGCACCGCGTCGTCGACCGGGAACTCGTCGGTTGTGTCGTTCTCCGGGGTGCTCACTGGGGCACTCGCTTCCTGTGTCGTCACGTACATCCTTTGCGTACCGGGCCGGGCGCGCTGTGTAACGCGCCGCCCCGGGGTCGGCTACCGGCGTCGGCGGCGATCAGCTAGCCGAACAGCCAGTTGACACCCTTGATGAACGCCAGATCCAACCCGCTGATGAACGCGACCATGAAGACCACGAACACCAGAACAACGCTCGTATAGGTGACCATCTGCTTCCGGTTGGGCCAGATCACCTTGCGCAGTTCCGCGACTACTTGGCGCAGGAACTTGATCAAACGCTTGAACGGGTTACCCGTCTTCTTGCGTTCGGCCCGATCGGTCTTCTTGGCTGCCTTGGTCGACGTCGGCCGATCGATCGTGGCGACCGAGCCCGAATCGGCATTGCGACTGCGCCGCGCGGACCTCTTACCGCTCGGCCGAGCCACCGCGGCGGTGTAGTCGTCCTCGGCCGCATGCGCGCCGTGGCGAGTATCCCGCTCGTCGACCACGTCGATCCTTTCGTCGCTGGCATCCAGGGCAGGGGCGACAGGACTTGAACCTGCAACCTGCGGTTTTGGAGACCGCTGCTCTGCCAGTTGAGCTACGCCCCTTCGGTTGGACACTCGAGCCGTCCAACCACTGTTCATTATTCAGTTGTCGGTCTAACTATCCGGTGCCACACAACACGCGCGCCACCCCGGCAGATGCCGGCCCCGTCGGCGAATCCTTGCGGACTCACCTGGAACCAGCCCTTGCAGAGCAGCGCGCAGCGGCTGGTGACCCCAGAAATCTGAGTGTACGTTACCGCCCGCGGCATATGCCAATCAGGGTCAATCGACCAGGTCAGGCCAGTTGGACCGTCGCGGTGGCGCGTCCGAAGATCTTCTTGCCCGCCGACTTCGCCACAATGGCGACGACCGCGGTCCGGGTCTCCGGATCCACCGACTTCACCTTACCTGTGAACTCGACCTCGGCAGGCTCCTCGGAGCCGACGTAGACCGGACTGGTGAAGCGGACGTTGTACTCCTTGACCGCGCCCGGATCGCCGAGCCAGGAGGTGAGGAAACCGCCGCCGAGCCCCATGGTGAGCATGCCGTGCGCGACCACGTTGTCCAGACCGACCAGCTTGACGACCTCGTCACTCCAGTGGATCGGATTCGCGTCGCCGGAGACACCCGCATAGTTCACCAGATCGCCGCGGGTCAGCCGGACGGTGCGCGGGGGCAGCTCGTCGCCGACGGTGACGTCGGCGAAGTTGATCGCGTGCTTGTTCGCCACGATCGCGGGCGCCGGCGCCGCGCGCACGTCGGTGCCGGCCCCGGTGCGCGGATGGTGGTTGGGGGCGTCCTCACCGATGCCATGCATGAGCACATTGCGGACCGCGTCCTGCAGGTTCGGATCGATATCGCCGCCGCTGCGCCCGATCAGCGTGGTGTAGGTGGTGAGCACCACCTCATCGTTCTGCGCGGTGACGATGTTCTTGGTGACGATGATGTCGCCGCCGAAGGCCTGCCGGAACGAGTGCAGGTAGACATCGCAGACCAGCCGGTCGCCGACCTTGATGGGCCGGTGGAATTCCAGAATCTGATCGGTCTGCATGATCTGGCTCAGGTCGTAGCCCGTGACGATCTGCTCGAAGAGTTTGCGCTGGGCCAGAATTCCGACCAGGGAGATGAAGGTGAGCGGGGCGAGCAGGCCGTCGTAGCCGTATTCCTGCGCGGCGTCCTCATCCCAGTGCAGCGGGTGGTAATCCTGCACGGCGCGGGCGTACTCACGCACCTTCTCGCGGCCGACCTCGTAGTAGTCGTCGACGCGGTAGTGATGACCGACCATCGCCGCGGCATGCGCCGCGGGGTCGAGTTCTTCGTCCGTTGCGACCGCTTCGTCTATACCGGTGTTGATTGTCACGGGAGGACTGTACCTATCTGACCCCGAGCCCCGGAGTCGACGGAGCGTTCACGACCGCGCCTCGCTAGCGCTCGGCTCCGTCATGCCCGCTTGGCGGCTGTGTCGATCGGTTACTCGCTTCGCGCGCAACGTCCACCGCACTCGAGTCGTAAAACACGTCAGGGCCGGACATATGTCCGGCCCTCGCAAGTGTCACGACCCGATAGTCCGGGATGAACCCGGAATTCAATCAACGCGGCAGCGGCACGCGTGGTGGACTAGCGGGATTCGCGGTGCGCCCGGTGGGTACCGCAGTTCGAGCAGAACTTCTTCAGCTCCAGCCGATCCGGGTCGTTACGCCGGTTCTTCTTGGTGATGTAGTTGCGGTGCTTGCACTGCTCGCAGGCCAAGGTGATCTTTGGCCGGACATCGGTGGACTTCGCGGCCACGATATTCCTTCTTTCGGGTCAACCAGATGGTCTGATCGGTCTCTGGTAGCGATGGCCGGACTTGAACCGGCGACACAACGATTATGAGTCGTTTGCTCTACCGACTGAGCTACACCGCCATGGGGTCGCATTGCTTGATGATGCCGCGCCCGGCCCCACAGAGTGGAGGTTGTAGCGATGCCGAGTCGGTCACCACCGGCAATCCGGCGAGCCCCCTAACGGAATCGAACCGTTGACCTTTTCCTTACCATGGAAACGCTCTGCCGACTGAGCTAAGGGGGCATGACTAGCCCCGCACCGTAACCTACATTCCGGACTCCGGCGCGGCGAAGTCTTGAACGAGGTTACACACTCACCGGTCACACCTCCAAACCGTGTGGTCAGAGCGGTTTTTGCGGCCACACACGCGGCGGCCGCCACAACACCTACCGGTAATTGACGAACTGCAGCGCGATACCGAAGTCCTCCCCCTTCAGCAGTGCGATCACGGCCTGCAAATCGTCGCGCTTCTTACTGGAGACGCGTAGTTCGTCGCCCTGGATCTGCGCCTTGACGCCCTTCGGCCCCTCATCGCGGATCTTCTTGGAAATTTTCTTCGCATGCTCGGTGTCGATGCCCTGCACCAGCGTGCCGGTGATTTTGTAGGTCTTGCCGGAGGCCGCGGGCTCGCCGGCATCGAAGGCCTTGAGCGAGATATCGCGACGAATCAGCTTTTCCTTGAACACCTCGAGTGCCGCCTTGACCCGCTCCTCCGCCTCGGCACTGAGCACGATCTTGTCCTCACCGGACCATTCGATACTCGCGCCGGTGCCACGGAAGTCGTAGCGGGTGTTCAGCTCCTTCTCCGCCTGATGCAGCGCATTGTCGACCTCCTGCCGGTCGACCTTGCTGACAACGTCGAAAGACGAATCGGCCACACTTCGCTCCTGTCCTGGCGGTCCAACGGGTCTGGACAGACCCTTCCAGCGATCTGCAAACAGTCGCTACGGGCCGGTTTTTCCGGTCACCGTCAGTTCTACCCCGGAGGGCGACCGTAGTCCTGTCGCATGGCCATGGCCAGCCGGTTTGCATTCTGGGTGCGGGTTCGTTGTAAGCTGCTCTGCGCGCCGAGAAGCGCGACGGCAGGTTGCCCGAGCGGCCAATGGGAGCAGACTGTAAATCTGTCGGTGAAAGCCTACGTAGGTTCGAATCCTACACCTGCCACCGAAAGCCCCCGTCGATCATGATCGACGGGGGTTTCTCATTTCTCCTGGGATTCACCGCTGTCGAAGCGTTGCCGGGTCGGTCGCATTCAAGGTGGCCACGAGTTCGTCCTCCTCGTAGCTGAAATGGGTTTCCAATTCCTTGGCGAGACGATCGAATTCGGTTCGTAAACGGACCGGTTCGGGAGTGCTCAACATTTGCTGCAGATCAGCGAGGGCAGCGGCGACCACGCCGTGCTCACGTTGGAGCCGCTCGACCACCGGAGCCAATTCCGGATGCTGGCGGGCCAACGCCGGGAATACGCCGTCCTCATTGCTGTGATGCTCATGCAGCGCGCCACAGAACGCGACACAGTGACTACGCAGATCCATTGGCAGGCTTGGGATTTCACCGCCCTCCCCGAACTGGTCGAGTTGCGCGCGAACCGTCGCGAGATCGCGACGCAATTGCGCGTGCACGGTCCGCAGATGGTCGCCGATGGCAGCGGCGCGCGGCGGCGCACGGAACTCCTCGATGATCGCCGCATTGAAATCTGCCGCCGAAGTCGGGTGTGCATCCGTCATGTCCTGCGTCCTTCCGGATCGCCGGGCGGACCGGCGACCGCTGGTACTAGCCTCGCTAGAGAGATCAGTTTTTGCTTTGCAAGCAAAAATACTTTGTGAGCAAAGGCTATTGGGAGGTGCAGGGAGATGTCAACGGCTGCGCGTGGCATCGGGGTGGATGCGGGCATTCGGAGTTTGCTGCTGCTCATGCCGCGAGTGGTGGGGCGAGCCAAGAAAATGCGCGTTCCCGACGAGCTGCAATCGTTTTCGCTTGCGCCGCGACATCTGTCACTGCTCGCGAATCTGGTGTTCGAAGGACCGATGACGGTGAACGAGCTGGCCGCGCGGCTGGAGGTGGCGCCGACGACCGTCAGCCTGATGGTGGGTGATCTGAGCCGTCAAGGCGTGCTGGAGCGGCGCTCGGACGAGACGGACCGCCGTCGCACGATTGTCGCGATCGCGGCGGCGCACGAGAAGTCGGTCAACGCCTGGCTCGGTGGCAGTGCGCGGGCATGGCGGAAGGTGCTCGAGCCGTTGAGTGCCGCGCAGCGGCAGATGTTCGTGGAGACGCTACGGGCCTACGAGCGGGAACTCGCGGCCGAGCACGATTGAACGCCGGTGGGATCGGTGACGAGCGTCCGGTCTCCGATCAGTAGTTGCGGTGCCCGCCCGCCATCTCCTCGAGACGGGCGATGCGATCGGCCATCGGGGGGTGGGTGGAGAACAAGCGCGCCGCACGCTCACCGGCCCGGAACGGGTTGGCGATCATCAGATGCGACTGGGCCGTCAGCTGCGGCTCCGGGGGCAGTGGGGCGGCCTGTACCCCGCGCTCCAGCTTGCGCAGCGCCGAGGCCAAGGCGAGCGGGTCGCCGGTCAGTTCGGCGCCGGACTGGTCGGCTTGATATTCGCGGGATCGGGAGACGGCCAATTTGACCAGGGTCGCGGCGATCGGGCCGAGCAGCGTCACCAGGATCACGCCGAGGATATTGGGGCCCTCACCATTGCGGTTACCGCCGAACATCGAGGCGAAAAAAGCCAGGTTGGCCAGTCCGGAGATGACCGCGGCCAGTGCGCCGGCGATCGAAGAGATCAGAATGTCGCGGTTGTAGACATGCGATAGCTCATGGCCGAGTACGGCGCGCAGTTCGCGCTCGTCGAGGATCTGCAGGATGCCGCTGGTGCAACAGACCGCGGCATGGCGCGGATTGCGCCCGGTCGCGAAGGCATTGGGGGCATTGGTCGGGCTGATATAGAGCCGCGGCATCGGCTGACGCGCGGCAGTCGCGAGCTCGCGCACGATGCGGTAGATGACCGGGGCCTCCAACTCGCTGACCGGTTGCGCGTGCATGGCTTTGAGCGCGATCTTGTCGCTGTAGAAATAGGCGTAGGCATTCATGCCGATTGCCAGCAGGATCGCCAGGAAGAGAATCATCGGGCTGCGGAACATCGCCCCGGCGAACACGATCAAGGCCGAGAGGCCGACCATGAGCCCGAACGTCTTCAGCCCATTCGCATAACCGTGCATATCCGCCTCTCCGCGTATTCAGGCCAGACAAGTCAGTGCCGCGAGACTTGATCACAGGTCCTGCGTCGAGTGCCTACTCAGGCCTTGGGTGCACCCGGCGAGTTACCCATGTGCTCACGAAATCAGCTGTCGCGTTGCCACGATCTCACCGAATGCATTACACCTGGTCAACGCCAAGGTCTGCGCGAAGGTTCCTGATCGAAATGTGAGCTTGCCAGCTCGGTGCTGCCTAGCCGACGCGTTCGATGGTGTAGCGGACCAGGCGCTCCAGGGCATCGTTGGCCGGGCCCGACGGCAGCGCGGACAGTTCCGCGTGCGCGATATCCGCGTAGCCCTGCAACTTCTCCTTGGCCAGCACCATGCCGCGGGAGTGGGCGAGCAGCGACAGCGCCTCCGCTACCTCGTCGTCGGTCTGCAGCGGGTAGGCGAGCAGTTTACGCAGGCGGTCGCCCTCGGCGCCCTCATCGCGCAGCGCGTACAACACCGGCAGGGTGTGCACGCCCTCGCGCAGGTCGGTGCCCGGCGTTTTGCCGGACTGTTCGGCCGCCGAGGAGATGTCGATGATGTCGTCGGAGATCTGGAAGGCGGTACCGACCGCATCGCCGAGCCGGGCCAGCCGCTCGACATGTTCGGCATCGGCGCCGGAGAAAGAGCCGCCGAAACGTCCGGCGGCGGCGATCAGCGAGCCGGTCTTTTCCCAGACCACGCGCAGGTAATGCTCGACCGGATCCTGGGATTCGCGCGCACCCATGGTTTCCCGCATCTGACCGGTGACCAGTTCGGCGAAGGTTTCGGCGATGATCCGCACCGCGTCGGGACCCAGGGTCGAGGTGAGTCGGGACGCGTGCGCGAACAGATAGTCGCCGGCGAGGATGGCAATGCTGTTGCCCCAGCGCGAATTCACGCTCGGGGCGCCGCGGCGCATGGGGGCCTCGTCCATGACGTCGTCGTGGTAGAGGGTCGCCAGGTGCACCAGCTCGATCACGGTGCCCGCGGTGATCAGCGCCGGATCGGTGGGGCGCGGACCGAGCTGGCCGGTGAGGATGGTGAACAGCGGGCGGAATCGCTTACCCCCGGCCTTGGCCAGATGTAGCGCCGCCTCCTGTAGGAACAGCTCGCCATCGGACAGCTCATCGATCAGGAGTTTTTCGACATCGATCAGGCCATTGCGCACGGTCTCCGCGAGCTCGGTGTCACCGAGATCGACTCCGGCCACCACCGTGCTTTCCTCACTCACAGCCGATGTACTCATCTCTTCTCCCAGCGGTGCGTCCGACCCCACGGTAGAGAACCTAGCCTGTCCCCGCCGCGCGGCCCATGAACAACGTCACTATGCGGTGTATCAGACACTGTCGCATATCGTTTTTCGACGGCATCGATCGCATGGTCTGCGACGCGGGCAGGCTCCATCGACACGAACCGAATGCTCCTGCAAGTATTGAGCGCATGGGTTCACCGGATGTCACCCCCGCGGGCGGGGACGGGGAGACGCAGCGCGCGATTCCCACACAGACCGAAGTACTCGTGGTCGGCGCCGGGCCGGCCGGTTCGGCCTCCGCCGCTTGGGCCGCGCGGGCCGGTCGCGATGTCCTACTCATCGATTCCGCCGTCTTCCCACGCGACAAGACCTGCGGCGATGGACTCACCCCGCGCGCGACCGCCGAGTTGGAGCACCTCGGGCTCGGCGATTGGCTGCGCGCGCACACCGTGAACCGCGGCCTGCGGCTGACGGGTTTCGGTCGAGAGGCCATGCTGCCGTGGCCGGGCGGTTCGTTCCCAAGGTATGGAAGTGCCGTTCCCCGGGCCGAACTCGACGACAAGCTGCGTGAGACAGCGGTGACGTCCGGGGCCCGGATGCTGGATGGCACGAAAGTGATCGATATCATCCGCGAGGATGATCGCGTCACCGGTGTGACGGTGCAGACGGCAAACGGCACCCGTTCGATCGGATGCAAGACACTCGTCGTCGCCGACGGTGTCCGTTCCCCGATCGGCAAACTGCTCGGACGCACCTGGCATCGGCGCTACGCCTATGGCACCGCGGCCCGCGCCTACATCAAATCCGCGCGCAGCGACGACCAGTGGATCACTTCGCATCTGGAGCTGCGCAATGCCGACGGCGAGTTGGTGCCCGGCTACGGCTGGGTGTTCCCGCTGGGCAATGGCGAGGTGAATATCGGTGTCGGCTCGCTGGCCACCGAGCGGCGGCCGTCACATATCGCACTGAAACCGCTGCTCGAGCACTACACCTCGTTGCGCCGGGACGAGTGGCAGTTCGAGGGTTCGCCGCGGGCGGTCGCCTCCGCGCTGCTGCCGATGGGTGGGGCGGTATCGAATATCGCGGGGCGCAATTGGGTGCTGATCGGCGACGCCGCGGGCTGTGTGAATCCGCTCAACGGCGAGGGCATCGATTACGGACTGGAAGGCGGGCACATGCTCGCCGGGCTGCTGGACGAACCGGATCTCACGACGGTGTGGCCGGAGCTCTTGCGTGCCCGCTACGGGCGGACGTTCTCGGTGGCGCGGCGAATCGCCGGACTGGCGACCCACCCGCGGACAGTGCCGATGGGCGGGCCGCCGGTGATGCGGTCGAAGTATCTGCAGCGCACCGCGGTTCGGGTAATGGGCAATCTGGTCACCGACGAGGATCTGGATCTGACGGCCAGGGCCTGGCGGGCCGCGGGCCGGGCGTCCTATCGCTTCGACGAACTCGCACCCTTCACCTGAGATGACCGGATTGCCCGCGCTCGATCTGCTTCCGCATCTGCGGCGAGCCCGCGATCTCGCGGACCGAAACTATGCCGAGCCGTTGAATCTGGACGAATTATCCGCTGCCGCAGGGGTTTCGAAGTATCACTTCTTGCGCGCATTCGCGGCCGTATACGGCGTGACGCCCGCGGCTTACCTGGCCGAGCGGCGGATCGAGCGGGCACAGGATTATCTGCGGGCGACCAATCTCACCGTGACCGAGGTCTGCATGCTGGTCGGGTACAGCAGTCTCGGGTCGTTCAGCAGTAAGTTCCGGCAGTTGGTCGGGGTGACGCCATCGGAGTATCAGGCCAAATTCGCCGATGGCGCGCCGCGCATCCCGGGCTGTTATGTGTTCATGCACGGGCTCTCGGATCGCAAGCCGCGTAGTTGAGTCGCTCGGCTCAGCGGTTCGCACAGCTCAGCAATTTCGGAGAAGCGTCCAGGTCGACACGTTTCCTAGCCTTTGGGCATGACTATTACGAATGTCTCGCTGGTCACCGTGCACGTCACCGACCAGGACGCGGCCAAGCAGTGGTACACAGAAAAGCTGGGGTTCGTGGAGCGCAGCGATGTGATGATGGGCGACAACGGATTCCGCTGGGTCAGCATCGCACATCCCGATCACCCCGAACTCGAAGTCACCCTGATGATTCCGGGACCGCCGCTGGATGAGAATCTCGCCGACGCCATCCGCCGGGCCCTGGCCAATGGCACCAACGGCGCGCTCGGCCTGAAAACCGACAACTGCCAGAAGACTTTCGAGGAATTGACCGCCAAGGGCGTGGAGTTCATTCAGCCACCCGCCGAACGCCCCTATGGCACCGAGGCGATCATCCGGGACAACTCCGGCAACTGGCTGGTGCTGGTGGAGCCGAAGGAATTCACTCCGGAGGATTTCGCCGGGTAGTCGACGAGCCGATACGCCCCGGCTTTCGCCGGGGCGTTGGGGACACCTCAGGCGCGCGCCTGTGCGGCGACCCACTCCTCGATATGTTTGCGCTCGCTCTTGAGCACCCGCTGGTGCAGCTGCTCGGCGAGCGGTTCGATCGCACCGCCGACCAGCGGAACTTTGACCTGTATGGTGCCGGCGACCTCGATCTCCGAACCCTCGACAGTCGGACGCAGCTCATAGGTGCCCGACATTTCGCTGCTGATGCCGCAGGTGGCACCCTCGAATGTGCCCTTGGCGATCTCGCCGTCCAATGCCTGCCAATTATCGGTGCGCGAGAGCACCAATTCGCTCTCGAGTACCTTGCTCACGATGCCGGGAACCTTGTCATCGCTTGCCTTTTCGGTCATATGGATGCGGATGGTGTCCGCGCCCTGCGGATGCGAAAGGTCGAGCTCGGCGGTCTCCGCACCCGCGAACCGGGACAGCCAGACGTCATCGTTGGTGAGTGCCCGGTGAAGATCTTCGACCGGGACGGTGTAGGGCACGGTGAAGCTGAATTTTCGGGACATGCGCGCACACGGTATCGGAGGTGGCAAGTAGCCTGTTGTGGTGTCGGAAACCAGCCAGTCTGAAAGGCGTTCGAACCGCCTGCGGCGGGCCAGGATCGGGGTACTGACGGCGGCCGTCTTCCTCAACGCCCTCGTCGTGCTGCTGGTGCTCGCCGCCTGGCGCAACGACTATGTGATCAGCTCCGACAAGGGTGTGACCTCCGCCGAGGTGCTTTCGGCCGGGCGGATGCGCTCGGCGGTCATCTATGTCACACCAGACGGGAAGACACATAATCCGAAGGTCGGAGTGCTGTATCCGACCAACCTCACCGCGGGTGAGCGGATCAATGTGGAGTACAGCCGCAAGGATCCGGATCTGGTCCGGGTGGCCGGGCGGGATGTGCGGGTCGCGATTCAGCCCGCGCTGTCGGTGATTCTGGTGGTGTGGGCGGTCGCGCTGCCCACGATGTGGCTGCTGCTGCGGGCCCAGCGCCGCACGCCGGGACCCGTGGACGAACCCCGCGCGGCGGCCGGCTCCGCCTGAGTCGAGCAGCCCCGACAGTTCGCCGGATCTTTGCGTATCGGTCATTTCGACGTGACGGCGTGGCGCGTTGCGCGGGCCAACCTGGGATGGTGCGAGTAGCCATCGTTTCGGAGTCGTTCCTGCCGAATATGAACGGCGTCGTCAATTCCGTCCTCCGGGTGTTGGACCACCTGGACCAGCACGGGCACGAGGCGCTGGTGATCGCGCCGGATACACCGCACGGGCTGCCCGCCGCCGCGCGGTCCTATCGCCGGTTCCCAGTGCATCGGGTACCAGCGATCATGGTGCCGAAGGTCAGCTCACTGCCGGTGGGCCTGCCGCAGCCCGGAATCACCGCCGCGATCGACGAATTCGATGCCGATGTGGTGCATCTGGCCTCACCTTTCCTGCTCGGCGCGGGTGGTCTCGGCGCGGCGATGCGGTTGGATCTGCCAACGGTCGCGATCTATCAGACCGATGTGGCCGGATTCGCGAAGAGCTATGGGCTCGGTTTGGCCAGTCGGGCGGCCTGGGCTTGGACGCGACGGATTCACGAGGGCGCGACACGGACGCTGGCACCGTCGCGCGCGGCTGCCGAGGATCTGGCACGGCACGGCATTGCGCGGGTGCACCGCTGGGGTCGCGGAGTCGATATCGGCCGGTTCACGCCGTCGGCGAAGCAGCCGCAGCTACGGGCCTCCTGGTTGCGCGGGCAGGACAAACTGCTGGTGGGGTTTGTCGGGCGGCTGGCCCCGGAGAAGCATGTGGAGCGGCTCGCGGTGCTGGCGAATGATCCGGCGATCCAGCTGGTGATCGTCGGGGATGGGCCGATCCGGGCCCGGTTGGCGCGGATGATGCCGACCGCGATCTTCACCGGTGAGCTCGGCGGTGCCGAACTGGCGCAGGCGTACGCGAGTCTGGATGTAATGGTGCACGCGGGCGAGCATGAGACGTTCTGTCAGGGTGTGCAGGAGGCGCTGGCCGCCGGGGTCCCGGTGATCGGGCCGGATGCCGGCGGACCGCGCGATCTGATCGCGCACTGCCGTAACGGTTATCTACTGCCGGTGGATCGCTTCGCCGAGCTGCTGCCCAGTGCGGTTGCGGCGCTTTGTGATCCGGTCTTGCGGGCACGTTTCGCCGCGGCCGCCCGCAAGTCCGTGCTGCACCGGACCTGGCCCGCCATCTGCACCGAATTGCTCGGCCACTACGCCGACGTCACGGGGATTCGGACCCAGTTGCCGCACACCGCGTGATCCGCTGTCGCGTGTGAGTTTCGCGACCTGGCGAAAGCCTCTTCCGGCCAGGTGACACGGTATGACCACGGAGAATTCAGACACGCTCGATGGTGGGGCGGATCGTCTGGGCCAGTCCGGCGCGGGAGCCTCGCCCGGCATATGTTGCACGCGGTAGGTTCGGGGCGTGGCGAAAACAGAGCAGCGGGAACCGGTTCGGGCTTCGCTGGACAAGCAGCCGCACGAGGTCGCGTCGATGTTCGACGGGGTCGCGAAGCGGTACGACCTGACCAACACCGTCATCTCCTTGGGACAAGACCGATATTGGCGCTGGGCGGTGCGCAAGGCTGTGGCGCCGCGGCCGGGTGAGCGGGTGCTCGACCTCGCCGCGGGCACCGGGATTTCGACGCTGGACCTGGCGAAATCCGGTGCCTGGTGCCTGGCGGCCGACTTCTCCCAGGGCATGCTCGCCGCGGGCAAATCCCGCAATGTGCCGAAGGTGGCCGCCGATGCGACCGCACTGCCCTTCGCCGACGATTCGTTCGACGCGGTGACCATCTCCTACGGCCTGCGCAATATCTCCGAAACCGATGCCGCACTGCGCGAAATGCTGCGAGTCACCAAGCCGGGCGGGCGAATGGTGGTCTGCGAGTTCTCCACGCCGATTGTGCCGATCTTCGGCACCATCTATCTGGAGTACCTGATGAAGGCGCTGCCGAAGGTCGCGGTGGCGGTAAGCAGTAATCCGGATGCCTACGTCTACCTGGCGGAATCCATCCGGGCCTGGCCGAATCAGCGGCAGTTGGCGCTGCGGATCGCCGACGCGGGCTGGTCGTCGGTGAAATGGCGCAACCTGACCGGCGGCATCGTCGCACTGCACCGCGCTTACAAATTGGGCTGAGGCGCCGAATCGGGCTGAGCACCTGGAAATCGGCATATTTTCGTGGCGCACGGGAAACCTCACCGGGAGATTTGGCCGCGGTGCGGTCAATTGTCATCTGTCGATAACGTCGAATAAATCGGCCGCAATCGGCGGTGCGCATGATCGGTGGCATGACCGATGCTGGCACCCATCGCGCGAGCGCCGTAAGAACGGCGTGCTCATACTGCGGCGTCGGCTGCGGCATCGTCGTCGAGACCAGCGCGGGTGCCGACGGCGCGCCGGTCATCACCAAGGTGCGCGGTGACACACTACATCCGGCGAATGCGGGCCGGCTGTGCACCAAGGGCGGCTGCGGACCCGCTACGACATCACCAAGATCAGCCATGATCTGCTCACCTTCATCGCCGAACGCAATCCCGACAACCGGCTCGCGAAACTGCTGCGCCGCGATAATCGCAATGAACTCGACAACTACCTGTGGGACCGGCAGGCCGTCGATGTGCTACGCGATTTCCCGTCGGAAATGCGGTGCGCGCTGCAGAAATATCGGTACCGCGGATTCGGTGGCGTCGGCGAGGAAGGTCGAGCACACCCCGCCGCGCCGTCCTCGGAGGCGCCATCGGAATAGACATCGGCCGTATCGAACATGGTGACGCCCGCTTCCATGCTGATATCGACCAATCGGCGCGCCTGCTCCGCATCGGTATCCGAAGATACCCCGGCCGCCTTCGGGCGGTGTCCCTGAGGAATTCGAGCAGGATGGTCAGGTGGGCGGGGTCGACGGTCGGTTGCTGATTGGTAGCGCGGGCGAGATCCTAAGTGCGGACAACGATTTCGTCCAAGGCGACGGAGGCCATGACGACCGCCGGGACGCGCACGCCACCCGCTTCGGTCTCGCCGTCCCAGGCCGCCGGATCGAGCCAGGCCGAAATGACACGAACGGGTGTCGCGGTGCGGTCGGCGCGGTTCATGGCGGGGCGCACAGTGGCGCTGGTCGAATTCCGGCGAATGGTTCGGGTCCGATCGATGGCGAGTAGCAGGTGGGTTGCCGCGCGGCCCGACTAGGAGCATTCTCGTCAGTGTTGGACTGTTGTCCGCCTGTGCTGTGTGATTCCACAACAACGGGTATTCACTCGATGGAGCACCGGATGCCAGCCGGAAAGCCTGCGCGGAGAGGAGTGAACGATGACTGAACCCAGCACGTCCCGCACTCTGGACGAGGTCCCGGAAGGCGACTTCGTCGAACAGTCCGTCGCCGCCTATCCGGATCCGGCGTACCCCGATGACACCGCCGATCGCGATCTCGCGGAGACAGTCGATCGAGACGCCTTCCGCGCCAATCCGGCCGATATCGTGGAACAGTCGATCCCGGTGCCGCTCGATGACGATCGCGATGCCGAGCCTGGGTACTGATCCGCCTCGGCCGCGGCAAGGGCTCGCAAGCACCTGAAAGCACGGCAGCGGCGATCACCCGCTGGCCGGGAGCCGGCGCCGGCCAGCGGCGTCCGAGTCGTGCGATCTGGGCGATTCCGCCGCAGCGACCGAAAGGGGGCGCGCAGAGCCGATCTCAGCTCACGCCTGCGCCTCGACCGAGCGATGCTCAGCTGTGCCTATGGTTCACTCGCTGACGCTCGCTCACGGAGCGATCCTGGCCCGCACCCTCGCGTGCAACTCGCGCAGACTGGAGCGCTCGGTCGCCACCTCCAGCACCCGCAACCCGTGCGCATGTCCGGCCAACTCGGCCGCCAACTGCACGGTATCGACCTGCTTGTGCGGAATCCGATAGGCGGCACACAGCGCGGCCAGATCCATCCCGTGCGGCGTACCGAAGACCCGCTCGAAAACACCGGCGTACTGCGGATCACCCTGTTCCAGGAGTTCGAAGATGCCGCCGCCGTCGTCATTGGCCACCACGATGGTCAGATCGGCGGGGCGGGGTTCACCGCGGCCGATGAGCAGGCCGGAGGCGTCGTGCAGGAAGGTGAGGTCACCGATCAGCGCGATGGTGCGGCCGGTGTGGTGCAGTGCCGCGCCGACGGCTGTGGAAACGGTGCCGTCGATACCGGCCACACCGCGATTGGACAGCACCCGGACACCGGGCCGCGGATGCGAGACCAGGGCCGCGTCGCGCACCGGATTGGATGCGCCGAGCAGCAGCTGATCGCCCTCGCGCAGCGCGTCCATCACCACCGCGGCGACATGCAGCCCCGTCGGCTTCGGATGGTTGGCCAGTTCCGCGCGGACGACCTGATCGGCCTTCGTATCGAGTTCGCGACAGTACGCGAGCCACTCCGCACTCGGCGCCCCCGTGGTCACCGCCCTGGTTCCGGTACCGACCACATTGCCGGAGACATCGGGCCAACGTGGACCGGTGGTGAGCGCGTAGACGGTGACGGCTGGATCGGCCAGCACCTTCGCGACCTGACGATGCAGCGTCGGCCGCCCGGTAATGATCGCCTGCCGCGGCTTCAGCAGCGGCAAGGCCAGTGGATGCAGGTGCGGACCGTGCATGGGCGCCGTGGGTTCGGCCACCGTCGGCAGCGTGGCCAATTCCGGCCGCAATCCGGCGCCGTGGCCGGAGATGACGACCGTATCGGGCGTCAGGTCGAGGTCGAGCGGCACATCGAGCGTCGCGTACTGGGTGCTCGTCCACGCCTCGCCACCGGGACGGCCCTGGGGCGCCCACTCATCCGGCGTGTGATCCGGCACCAGCGGCTCGCGCAGCGGAATATCGAAATGCACCGGCCCGGCATTGCCGGAACGAGTACCACGGGCCGCGGCGAGTACCCGGCAGACGGCCGAACGCCACTGGCTGTTCTGGTGTCCGTAGGGCAGGTTGTCATCGGTACCCGACTCCTCCTCGGCGAGTCCGAGGCTGATCGAAGCCCGGACCTGGCTACCAAACAGCCCGAACTGTTCGACAGTCTGATTGGCGCCGGAACCGAGCATCTCGTAGGGCCGGTTGGCGCTCAGTACCACCAGCGGCATCCGAGCGTAGTTCGCCTCCAGCACCGCGGGGCCGAGATTCGCGACGGCGGTCCCCGAGGTCATCACCACCGGTACCGGCTGTCCACTGGCAATGGCGAGTCCGATGGCCAGGAAGCCCGCGGTGCGCTCGTCGATGCGCATATGCAGGCGCAGTCGGCCCACCGTATCGGCCTCTTGCAGTGCGAATGCCAGGGGCGCGTTTCTCGACCCTGGACAGAGAACGACATCCCGCACACCCCCGCGCGCAAGCTCGTCAACGACCACGTGCGCCTGTGCTGTAGACGGATTCACGTCTCCAGCCTCTCAGACAGTTGCTTCGCCGTCTTCGTCACCCCGCTCACAACACACGTGTTCGATGGGGATTTCGCCGCCCGCGTCCACCACCGGACGCGGGCAGCTGGCATGCGCCGCAGATCGATAAATCCGCATCAGCACAGCGAATCGATTTGCGGTGCAACGTTACCGCCCGAGTCACCCACCACAGAGCGAGTCTAACGAGCGACGTTCGCCGCCGTCTCGCGTCCGAGTCATCGAAGCGCACACCACACGCGCGAGCGTCAGGTGTCGAACGCCCCACCCTCACCGACCACCACGGAGCGAGTCTTACAAGCGACGTTCGCGGCCGTCTCGCGTCCGAGTCGTCGAAGCGCATGCGACGAAGTCGCGAGTCTCGACGGCGCCGCTGGCGACTGCTTGCAGGTGGCTCGAAAGGGGCAGTCGCGAG